>JAZNLH010000001.1:0-7716 GCA_045578985.1 Acutalibacteraceae bacterium
CTTACACAAATTATTCAATAATTTTTATAACAACCGCGAGAGTGCCTTTTCCCACTCTCTTTTTTATTATCAACGCTGATAAGCTGGACCTTGCTACTAAAACACTTCTATATCTTGACTTTTATCATATAAAATAGTAAAATATCTGTATTATTTACATATAGGAGGCAGTTATGGCAGAATTCTTTTTGAATGACTTTATTGTCGGCATTGATGTTGCTATTTACCAGTTTGTTGACAGTATTATGAACCCCGCTTTAAACACAATTATGACGTTTATCACACACCTTGGTGACACACCCGGTATCATCTGGTGGATTTTGGGCATATCTTTGTTGATTCCCAGAAAAACAAGAAAGCTTGGTGTTATTCTTATTGGTGGTCTTGCCGTTGCATCACTTATCAATAACGTTGCTCTTAAAAACGTTATTGAAAGACCCCGTCCCTACAACATCGATTCCGCTGTGTGGACCAAGGCAGGCTATGAATACATCTGGCCCGGTCTTATTGACAAGAGCAGCTCATGGTCATTCCCCTCGGGTCACACCTCAACATCAATCGGTGCGGCGTTCGCATTGCTTCTTGCTTGCTTCAAAGAGAAAAAATATCTTATTTTGGGTATCCCCACATTCATTCTTTCTCTTCTCATAGGCTTCTCAAGAATTTATGTTCACGTTCATTATCCCACAGATGTTATTGCAGGTGCAGTTATCGGTTTGATTTCAGGCGTAATTGTATACTTTATTTTCGATAAGCTTATTTTCCCAAAAGTTATTCCCGGAATCGAAAATAAATTTAATAAGAAACTCATATAATTTTAAAGGCTACGGTGAAAAACCGTAGCCTTTTGGTATAGTAAAACCGCTTGACGAAAGTCAAGCGGTTTTTTATTATTCTCCCTTTGGAGTAATTAATTCAATGCAACCGACGGGGCAAACCTCGTGGCATTTGCCACAACCGATACATTTTTCCGGGTCAACACTTGCCAGGAAGTTTTCAACTTTAACTGCGTCGTGTTCGCAGGCTTTTACGCACTTCATACAACCGATACAAGCAGCCTTGCAGTGTTTTCGTGCAACAGCGCCTTTCTCGTGGTTTTTACAAAGAACCGTAGCTTGTGTCACGTTAAGGGGTAACATTGAAATAAGGCCTTTAGGACAGGCTTTAACGCATGCTTTACAGCTATGGCAAGCGATTGTAGATATTCTTGCAACGCCATCGCAAATATGGATAGCATCAAATTCACAAGCATCAACACAATCACCAAGTCCTAAACAACCGTATGTGCATTCCTTGGCACCGCCAAACAATTGTGAAGCCATACGGCAACTGCTAACACCCTGATAGTTCATTTTATCTTCAGAGTTTGAAGAGTTACCCATACACTGCACAACTGCAACTGTGGGAAGTACTGCGCCGGCTTCTGTGCCCATAATAGCTGCGATTTCTGCTGAAACAGCATTTCCGCCGGGTGCACAAAGATTAGTTGCATCAGTTTTTCCTGATGAAAGAGCTGCGGCATAACCTGCACAACCTGAAAAACCACAAGCACCGCAGTTTGCACCGGGAAGAACTTCGGTGATTTTTTCAGCTTTTTCATCAACGGGGACTGCCATAACCTTTGATGCAATAGCAAGACCGAGACCTAAAACAAGACCGATACCGGCAACAAGGAGAATAGGTAATAAAATTTCGTTCATTATTTTACCTCCTTAACCGAAAATGCCGTCGATAACACCTGAAAAACCAAGGAAGGAAACAGATGTTAAAGATGCTGCGATAAGTGTTGAAGGAAGACCTTTTAAGCCTTCGGGAATATCAGCAGTTTCAAGCCTGGAGCGAACGCCTGCAAATATAAGCATTGCTACCATAAAGCCTATACCTGCGCCTAAAGTATTTACCATTGAAATACCGAAGGAGTAGTTGTTATCGAAGTTGAGTAGAACTACACCAAGAACTGCACAGTTTGTTGTAATAAGAGGGAGATAAATACCTAACGCATTATAAAGAGATTTAATATACTTCTTTAAAACGATTTCAACTAACTGAACAAGGGCTGCAATAACAAGGATACAAACAATAGTTTGTAAATAACCTAAATCATTGTTCTGAAGGAAGGTGTTAATGGGATAAGTAACAGCAGTTGAAATAAGCATAACAAAAATAACTGCAACGCTCATACCTAAAGCTGTATCAACTTTCTTTGAAACACCCAGGAAGGGGCATATACCTAAGAACTTACTGAGAACAAAGTTTTCTGTAAGTATGGCTGTAAGAAGTACTGAGAAAATCTGTGCACCTGTCATATCATTTTATCCTCCCTTTCTGAAACAACTTTTGAACAAGTGGCAGCGAGAGGACAGCTTTCGCAACCATGAAGCTCTGCCTTGGGAAGCTTCTTTTTACCACTGATTTTATTTGAAAGAGCAATAAGAATGCCAAATACAAAGAAACCGCCTGCAGGGAGAATGAATATTGTCATAGGTGTATTCAAAACAGTTATACCATCGAAGCCGCCTAAAACATTGTCGCCAAACACGCCTAAAAGACTTTGTGCACCTGAGAAAAGTGTACCGTTGCCAAGGAATTCTCTCACAAGAGCCATACAGAAAAGTGCTGCTGTGAAGCCTATGCCCATACCTAAGCCGTCAACTGCGGAAGCGATAACTCGGTTTTTATTAGCAAAGGCTTCTGCTCTGCCGAGGATGATGCAGTTAACAACAATAAGCGGTAGGAATACACCTAACGCAGAGTCGAGAGCAGGAACAAAGGCTTTTACCAACATCTGAACAATTGTAACGAAAGAAGCGATGATAACAATGTAAGCAGGAATTCTTACTTTATCCGGAATCACCTTTCTTAAAGCGGAAATAGCGATATTTGAACAAACGAGAACTAGTGTTGCGGCAATACCCATACCTAGTGCGTTTACCATTGAGGTTGAGGTTGCAAGGGTGGGACAGGTGCCGAGAACAAGTCTTAAAACCGGGTTTTCCCGAAGAAGCCCTTTTGTAAACTCTTTTCTGAGTGAGCATTTTTTATCAGCCATTGTTTCCACCTGCCTTTATTGTTTCGTATGCACTAAATGCCTGATTTACAGCATCAGTAACCGCTTTTGATGATATTGTAGCACCAGAAACGGCTTTTATTTCTGTATCTGTGCTTTCATTTTTATTTACGCCGATTGTGCCTGTTCTGTCTATATACTGACCGAGGAAATCTTCACTATTTACTTTAAGTCCCAAACCGGGAGTATCGTTAATAGCTGTGATTTCTACCCCTGTGATTTTATCAGTTTCGGCGGATACGCCGACCATTACAGAAAGGTCACCGCCATAGCTTTTTGTAGTTACGCTGAATACGTAACCTATAACCTTGCCGTTTTCATCCTGCGCATCAAAGTAAGTATATGATGTACCATTCGCATCAACGGTTTTCGCATCAGAGAAAGCCTTTGCATCAGCAAACACAGCGGTTTTTGCTTTCATTTCTGCTTCAACTGCAATTTCAGCAATTCTGTCTTTAGTTAAAAGGTTTGTACCTGCAAGGAGTGCTGTACATACAGCAGCGATAATGAATAACATAACCGCAGGAACAAGTATTTCTTTTAAAGTTTTGTTTTTCATTTCGCTTTAGCCTCCTTCTGCTTTTTTTCTTTAATGTAGCCGAAGGGCTTAAGCTTTGTAAGGTTATCAATGTGAGGAACAAGAAGGTTCATAAGAATAATAGCAAACGAAACACCTTCGTTGTAACTACCAAATTCACGGATAATCGCTGCTACAAGACCGCAACCTATACCATAGATGATTTTACCCTTTGAAGTAAGGGGACAAGTTGCATAGTCTGTTGCCATAAATATGGCACCGATAAGAAGTCCGCCGCCTAAAAGATTGTATGCAAGGTAGTTAAGGTCACCCTTACCGGCGATAAGCATAAACACTGCCATAGTGCCGATGAATGAAAGGGGAATTGAGGGTGAAATAACTCTTCTTATAAGAAGGTAAATACCGCCGAGAATAAGTGCAACCGCACAAGTTTCACCAAGACATCCTGCACGTTGACCGATGAGCATTTCCAGAAGGTCAGGTGTGGGAGCTGTTCCGTTCTGAATTTCAAAGAGGGGAGTTGCAGTGGAAACCGCATCAACGGTTTCGCCCCATTTATAAGGCTCTACCCAACTTGACATCTGACCCGGGAATGAAACCATCAGAATAATTCGTCCCATAAGGGCAGGGTTAACAAAGTTCTGACCAATACCGCCAAAGAACTGTTTAACCACAACTATTGCAACAAAAGCGCCTATGGGTACCATCCACAAGGGAAGTGTTGAGGGTAGGTTGAAAGCAAGTAAAAGACCTGTTACAACTGCACTCAAGTCGCTGATTGTGTTGTCTCGTTTAAGTATTTTTCTTGTTATGTATTCGAAAAGAACGCAAGAAACAACGCTTATAACATTTATGGCTAATGCTCTTGGTCCAAATAACCACACAGATGCTGCAAGGGCAGGAACAAGGGCTATTATTACATCTCTCATCATACCTTGCGATGTTTCGGAGGATTTAAAGTGAGGTGATGCGGTTACGGTTGGTTTAATTTTTTGAATTAATGCGTTATCAGCCATTTTTTGCACCTTCCTCTCTGAGCATATCTTTTGCTAATACCACGTACTGTACCAAGGGTCTGCCTGCGGGACAAGCATAGGCACAAGTACCGCACTGCATACAAGCTATTACGTTACTCTGTTTTAATCCGTCAAAATCTCGTACTTTTACGGAACGCATAATGTTAGTAGGCATAAGACCCATTGGGCAAACCTGGCTACATCTTCCGCAACGGATACAGTTATTATCGGGTTTGTCAATGATAGTACCCTTTGAGAAAGCAAGAACAGCGTTATAACTTTTTATAATTGGAACGTTAGTATTAACCAAAGCTGTACCCATCATGGGACCGCCGGCTATAACTTTATCAAGGTCGGGTTTGAAACCGCCGCAGAAGTCAATAAGCTCGTTTAAGTTTGTTCCGATAGGAACTCGCACGTTCTGGGGTTTGATAATAGCGGAGCCGTCAACAGTGAGTGAACGGCTTACAAGCGGTTTACCTGTTTCAAGATATCTGCCAATAAAGGCGGTACTTGTAACGTTCATAACTATTACACCTACATCTGCAGGAAGTTTTCCTAAAGGGATTTTTCTGCCAGTTGCAGAGTAAACAATCATTTTTTCGGCACCCTGAGGATAGCGCGATTTAAGCGCCATAACCTTAATACTGCCGTCGCCGACTTCATCGGCAACTTTCTGCAATTTTTCAATTGCTGCAGGTTTGTTATCCTCAACGGCGATAACTGCGTGGGGGATATTAAGATACTCTTTAATTATCATAAGGCTTCTTATGATATAAAGAGTATTATCAAGACATTCGCGGTAGTCAACTGTAATATGCGGTTCACACTCTGCCGCATTGACCACGATAGTATCGATTGGTTTATCGGGAGAAAGTGCAAATTTTACGTGGCTTGGGAAGCCTGCGCCACCTAAACCGACAAGACCTGAATCACGAACTGCTTTTCTGAAATCATCTGCATTATTGACTACCGGTATTTCAATACCTTCAAAAAGCGCCATTTCACCATCAGATTCGATAGTTACCGCGGGAGCCTGCCTGCCGTTAGCAAGTACAGTATCTGCAATAGCAGTAACTTTACCGGAAATTGATGCGTGTATAGGTGCGGATATGAATTTATCACTGTCACCTATAATCTGACCTACTTTTACTGTATCACCGACTTTAACGGTAGGCGTACAAGGTGCACCGATATGTTGCTGCATAGGAAGAATGACCTTTTCAGGTGCGGGCATTCTTATGATTTTGCAGTTTTCGGTGTTTTTGTTGTGTGGAACTTTTACACCGCCGCGGCCTCTTGCGGCAGGGAAAAGCACACCTGCAATGTGTTTTAACATTTATTTATCGACCCCTTGTCTCCCGGATATTCGGGAAGGTTTTTTGTAATTTTGTTTAATACAGGCAAAGTGTAACGGAATATTGTTCCTGTAATTAAACCGCATATGACACCCCCAAAAAGCAGGATGGGGGAGATGCTTAGAATTGTTTTGCCGAGAATAACACAAGCAACGCATAATTGGCCTGAGTTATGAGAAACGGCTGATAACACGCCTATACCTACGTAACCTAAATGTTTTTCGCTGGTTTTGAACAGCAGTGTCATTATAACAAGGCTTAAAACACCTCCGCAGAGACTCATTAAAAATGCTGTAAAACCGCGTGTTAGTAAAGCAAAAAAGGCTTTGAACAATGTTACAGCCAAAGCATAGGGGAATCCTAAAGAGGAAAGGCAGAACATTGTGACTATATTTGAAAAGCCCGGTTTAATACCCGGTACGGGTATTAAGGGAGGTATAAGCGACTCTAAAAATGATATTGCCATACTCAAGGCGCAAAACATACCTAAAAGAGCAACTTTACCGGCTTTAGCTTTTTTCAAAGTGGTGCTCCTTTCAACCTGCTACGGCATCGATATCAGTATTATCGTCGCCCTCAATGGTTACAACTGTTTTGGCAGGAACACAGGCGGCAGTATCACCCACATCACTCAAAAAACCACTTTTTTCACAAGTTTTATCGGGACAATGTGAATTGATAAAACGTATTTTTGAATTTTTGATTTCTAATGTAACCTCAGGTGAAGTACGGAAAATTATTACTTCATCCTCCGCAGAGGTGAGGTCTATGCGCTTTGTTTCCTCGCCGTTTACGGTAATAACTGCGATTGGTTTTCCGTTGCTGTTCTTTCCAACGAAGAAAAGTGTTATGGCAATTACCGCTACAACGGCAATAATTATAAGGTCCGTAATTTTTATTAAACGGCGTCCTTTATTATTCATAACGTATCTTCCTTGTATTTTGTATATCTTTGTTAAGTATTTGTCAAAATATATAGAATTTTGAGTAAATTTAACCAACGATATTATACAACACAATACTTGCTTTTTCAACTACAATTTGATATATAATTATATATAAATATTGTATTCAGATGTAGAAAATGGGAGATGAAATTTATGTATTCTAACCTATTTGTAAATTCAAAAATAATAAGCGGTGAAAATTGTGTTTCAAACAACGCGAACCTGCTTTCTCAATTTGGTGAAAAATGTTTGATAGTTACTTCAAAAAGCAGTGCCAGAAAAAGCGGAGCTTTGGATGATGTGATTGATGCGTTGAAAAAATGCGGTATCGAATATGCAATTTTCGATAAGATCACGGAAAATCCTCTTGTTTCTACCGTCATTGAAGGGGGAAAAACAGCAAGGGATATTGATGCGGATTTTATTGTAGGTATCGGCGGCGGCTCGCCTTTGGATGCTTCAAAGGCTGTGGCGATATGTGCTTGTAATCCCGAATACGATATTGATGCGCTTTACGGAAGAAAAGTACCGTCAAAGGCGCTTCCTGTGGTGCTTGTGGGTACTACCAGCGGTACTGGCAGTGAGGTTACGGGTGTCAGCGTTCTTACAAACGATAAAAATATGCAGAAAAAGAGTATAGGCGGTGCAGATGAACAAGTCCAGTAAAAACGGACAATAGAAAAAAGAGACCTCCTATGGTAGAATTAAGAAACTACTATAGGAGGTTTTGTTATGCCCAGAGAATACAGACATATCAAACAGTATGAAAAAGAAATATTAGAATTAGGAG
>JAZNLH010000002.1:0-16097 GCA_045578985.1 Acutalibacteraceae bacterium
CACTTCTCTTTCACAAACGGTTTGCTCTTCTTCTCCGCGCTCTAACGCTTGATTGTGCAAAAGGGTGTTGACGGATTTTGTAATTTCATCAATATTTGGTTCTCTTCCCAACTGAACAGTCAGATTCTCTCGTTCGCTGAGAGCTTTATAAGCCAAGTCTCGCACCGAACGACTAACGCGTATCATATTATTGTCTCTTAAAAATCGCCTCAACTCCCCTATGATCATTGGAACTGCATAGGTACTGAATCGTACGTTTTGACTGATATCAAAATTATCAACCGCTTTGATCAATCCTATACATCCTACTTGGAACAGATCATCCGGGCTATCGTGCCGACGGGTAAATTTTTGTATGACACTAAGAACAAGCTTTAAATTACCTGAAATTAATTCATCCCTCGCTCTCAAATCCCCCGATTTTGTTTTCAACATGAGATCTTGCTTCTCCTTTTCTGACAAAACCTTCAGAGACGAAGTATTGATTCCGGATACCTCTACTTTTCCCAGCAATTCACCACCTCCGGTACTATTATTTCCTTTTCTGACAATGCTCATTCTGTAAAAAAAGAAGTCGCATTGCGCGACTTCTTTTTTTCGTTTGTTATCTGTTTTTCATCTGGTTTTCAGCGTTCTCAATCAGCTTCTTAACCATCTGACCACCGATAGAACCGGCCTGACGAGAAGTAAGGTCACCGTTATAACCCTGCTTAAGATCAACGCCTACTTCTTTAGCAGCTTCCATCTTTACCTGATCAAGAATCTGCTTTGCACTTGCCTTTGTTGATGCGGGCATATCGCTATTTCTAGATGCCATTTTCATTACACTCCTTCACAAAAAACTTGCGTTTGCAAAGTTATTATTTGAAGGCGAAAGAAAATTATTATAAAAAACAACTAACAATATATGGAGATTTTTATATAGAAAATTCTAAAAGTTCATTTTAAAAATTTAATTGATATTGTATGCTCCGAATTCATGATAAAAATCAGCAAACTTTCCGTCCGGACCGTTCGGCCTTTTCTTGCCTTTGGTACAAATAAAAATAGTCTTCCTCAGGAAGACCATTTTTCATTAAAAATTTTTAACACGTTTTATTGTAAGATTATCCATCTTGCCATCGTAAAAGCAATCTATTACTCGATGAAACACTGAATCTTCTTCACTTATAAGAGCGAACAGTGTCATAGATGAGCGTAGTTTCTTTGCATCGGTACCGCCGAGAATATTTACGATCATTACATCTTTGTGAGCGAGTAAAGCCTCACTGATTTCTATTATTCTCTCGGATAGTACCGGGTGAGCAAGATACGCCTTTGCTTCCTCAATGCCGCTTATACCGTAAACATACGACGTTTGAGTTTTACCAAGTCCGCGCAGTTGAGGGAAGATATACCACATCCAATGCGATTCTTTCTTACCGTTCTTTATTTCTTTAAGTGCAGTTGCATACGTGTTTTCCTGAGCTTCTATAAATCTATCTAAAGAGTTTATGTTCATAATTCGATGGTCCTCCTCACATCTCGGCAATATTTTTTTAATATCTTATTTTTTTTGAATTAAATTCCATTTTTAAATCTATCTTTAGTTCTTCTTTATTGAGTATTATATAACATAGTATTCAACTTGTAAATGATTTCGTTGAAATACAGATGACAACAGAAAACAAATATTACGTTTCGTATAATTTAAAAATCAAACAAAAAGTGCTGCATCAATAAGTTTTTTCTAAAACGCAGCACTTATTTTATCGTTTTTTTAACAAACTTCCATAAACACATCCAGGCTGTGTTTGGTGTTATGTATTATTTGAGGACAGGCAAATTAAAATGTAAGAGAAAAAACGAACAATGCTATTATATGACACTTAGTAACAAAATATCGTCAACAATTCTTATTGTGTTTTTGCACAATAAGAACTTTTTTATTTTGTAAAAACTAGCTAATAAACAGAATTTTTTTCATTTATGAAGTTTTTTGTTGCGAACCTTTTTGGGTAGTGATAATATATACTGGTATTAAAATGAATGTATTTCCCCAATTAATTATGAGGAGAATGAATTATGGTAAAAGTTCTTAAGTTCGGCGGTAGCTCGCTTGCAGATGCCGAGCAATTTAAAAAGGTTGCCGCAATTATAAAGGCTGAACCCGAGCGCAGATATGTTGTTGCTTCTGCACCCGGCAAAAGATTTTCAGATGACATTAAAGTTACCGATATGCTTTATGACTGCTATAAACTTGTAAAAAACAATCAGCCTATCGACGATGCTTTTTCACTCATTGAAGACCGCTACAACGGTATCATCAAAGACCTGGGAATCAAACTCTGGCTTCAGCCTGAATTTGATCGTATAAAAAATGCTATTGTACACCATGCAGGTCGCGACTATATTGCAAGTCGTGGTGAGTACCTTAACTCAATTGTTCTTGCTAACTATATCGGTTACGACTTCATTGATGCCGAAGACGGCATTTTCTTTAAAGAAAATGGTACGCTTGATACAGAAAAAACCAACGAGGAGCTTACCGCAATTCTCGAAAAGCATGAACATGCGGTTATCCCCGGTTTCTATGGTGTTATGCCTAACGGAACAATCAAAACCTTCTCTCGTGGCGGTAGCGACATCACCGGTTCTATTGTTGCAAGAGCAATTAAAGCAGATATTTATGAAAACTGGACTGACGTTTCAGGTATGCTTATGGCTGACCCCAGATGCGTTGAGAATCCTAATGTTATCCCCACTATAACTTACAGCGAGCTCCGCGAGCTTTCTTATATGGGTGCAACAGTTATGCATGAGGATGCTATCTTCCCTGTTCGCGAGATGGGTATTCCCATAAACATCAGAAACACAAATGCACCTGCTGACAGAGGTACAATGATCGTTTCATCTGTTGAAAGCAACAAGGTCGACACAGTTATTACAGGTGTTGCCGGTAAAAAAGGCTTTTCTGTTATCGCTATCGAAAAAGATATGATGAATTCAGAAATTGGTTTCGGTAGAAATGTGCTTGAAATACTTGAAAACTACAACCTCTGCTTTGAGCATCTTCCCTCCGGTATCGATACAATGTCAGTTGTGGTAAATGATAATGACTTCCTTCCCCACAAAGAAAACATTGTAAACGAAATCAAAAGAAGAACAAAAGCTGATTCAGTAACAGTCAATGGTGGTATTGCACTTATCGCAGTTGTTGGCAGAGGTATGGCAGGTTCAAAAGGTACTGCAAGCCGTCTTTTCAAAGCAATTGCTGAAAACGATATCAACATAAAAATGATTGACCAGGGTTCAAGCGAACTCAATATTATAGTTGGCGTATCTGAGGATGATTACATTAAAGCCCTCAACGCTATCTATCATGAATTTGTAAAGTAATTGAATGTCATATAAGTTTAAAAAGCAACGTCTGAAATCGATGATTTCAGGCGTTACTTTTTTATTTTATAGTCTACCCTCTTGAAATACTGATAAAATAGGGGTATTATATTTAAGTATTATTATAGTTTTAGGAAGTGTTTATATGGACTGTATTTTTTGTAAAATCGCCAATGGTGAAATCCCTACAACAAAGGTTTATGAGGACGAAACCGTAATTGCATTTAATGATTTAGAGCCTCAGGCGCCCACACATATTCTTGTAATACCTAAAAAGCATATAACCTCTGCTGCAGATATTACAGAAGAAAATAGTGCAGTAATCGCCCATATTTTTGAGATTATTGCGAAAATCTCAAAAGACCTTAATATGGAAAGTGGTTTCCGCGTTGTAAACAACTGCGGTGACAGTGCAGGTCAGACAGTGAAACACATCCATTTCCACCTTATGTCCGGAAGAAATTTCACTTGGCCGGCAGGCTGATAAACCACTATTCTTAGAAAGGTATAAAAAAATGAAACGACCGATGCTGATTTCAGGCATAACTATAACAATTGTCTGTGCTTTTTTGATGTTATTTTCAAAAACAGCCGCTATTGTTACCATTGTCCTGGCAGTATCGGCTTTTGTTTTGTATCTTATTAAACCCTTAAAACTACGAAAATACATAATAATACCATTCGTTTGTGTTTTTGCTGTTCTGGCTACCCTTTCGTTTTTCGCGTACACACATTTAAAATTTGAACCATATTTAAAATATGATTCTCAAACACTCTACATTTCAGGTAATGTTGTTACTACGCCTGTTACAAAAAACGGAAAAACAACATTTACTTTAAAAACCAAAACCATTTCAAATAGAAATGAATCCGTAAAAATCAACGTTACCGTTCCCGAAGACACTTCGGAGGATATAGAACTATACGATTTCATTTCACTTGAAAAAGCAGAATTATGCATAACCAAAAACGAAAACAATCACCCTGAATTAACAAGTCTTTCAGATGGAATTTTGCTTAATGCGTACAGCGATGAAGTGAATTTCTTATGGCATTCCGAAAGAACTATACATTATCACTGTTTGAATTTCAGAGAAACAATAAGTAAAAAAATCAATTCATTTATGCACAATAATACCGGTGAACTTTTAAAAGGAATGCTTTTCGGCGATAGCAACAATATTGAAGCTGGCACACTAAAAGCCTTCAGAAGTAGTGGTATCGCGCATCTTTTAGCTGTATCAGGCCTTCATACATCCCTTTGGTGCGGATTACTGATGATATTTCTGAATCTGTTCAGAATCCCTGAGCCTGCACAAAAAATAATTTGTATTATTTTCCTGGTTCTTTTTTGTACTGTATCGGGATTCACACCATCGGTTTTAAGAGCATCTGTTATGATGTTTTCTGTGCTGATTACACCTTTTTTTAAACGACAATCAGATTCTCTGAACTCATTGGGTTTTGCGGTAACAGCCTTACTGCTAAGCAATCCTTATATGGTTGTTAATGCGAGTTTTCAGCTTTCTGTAGCAGCAACGCTGGGAGTGGTTCTCGCTTCATCCTATGAACCGGTAATACGTGAAAAACTTTCCGCTATCAAGTTTAAACCTATAAGAAGTTTATTCGAATATATTCTATGTTCGCTACTTTTAAGTTGCGTTGCAAGTATTTTTATATTACCTATATCCGCATACTGTTTCAATGTGTTCAGTCTTATTACACCTATTTCAAACATCTTTTGTGTAAAACTGGCATTTTACGGTTTAATCAGCGGAACCGTAGCAACAAGTTTAACCTTTATCAATAACACAGTTATCAGAAGTATTGCAATATTTATATTTGATATTACGGAATACTTATTAAATATACTGGTCAGCATTTCAAAATGGCTCTCCTCCTTTAAATACTGCACAATTCCCGTTCATTCGGATTGGCTTATTTACGGCGTTCTATGTGTTACATTAATTCTTTTTGTCGGTTACATTATATACAAAATAAAAGACAATATAAATGCAGTAAAAATAACCGCTGTTATAGCTGTTGTGGCGTTATTTATCAACATCTCAATACCATTGTTACCAACAAAGCACAGCAACAAACTGACAGTTTTTTCATCTGGTAATAATTTGCACGTAATAATACGTAGCGGAACTCACTATATGTACATCTCAAATTCCAATGAAAATGTGTCTTACGATATTTACGATTATTTGCCCAAAGCTACATGTGAATCACTTGATTATTATTTGGTAACACATTTGTCGTATAACGCTTTGAGCGACTTACAAAAAATAAAAAGAAGTTGTTCTCCGTTACAGACTCACGTTACTCCCTCTGTAAAATATTTAGCTCATAAGAATAATGTTGAGCTTCCTGAAAACACAATAATTTCTGTAAATGGTGAATATACTCTCAACTCTAAAATAAGCATAGAAATCATTGACACATACCCTATGAAATATGCTATAATAAAGGGTAACGAAAGAACAGTTTACATCCATCTTGACGGAGACACAGATTTTTCAAAAGTTACAGATGCAAAACAAGGAGATACTTTTATCTACACCGGCATTGTACCGAAAAAAACTCCACAGAATGCTGACACCGTAATCATAAGTGCCGGAAGCAATATCATAACAGATGAGCACTTAAAAGTATTAAAAAATTCCTGTTCAAATGTTTTTGTTACATCCCGGGATGGAGATATTGAAGTTTACATTTAACCCATTAAAAGTAAAGGAGAAAATATGGCACAGTTTATTGAAGAAACACTCAAAAAGCATATAAAAAGTGGCGAGTTTATGCGCGTATATATCCTTTACGGCAACGAAGGATATCTTAAACAACACTATGCCGCTACAATTTGCAACAAAGCTGTAGGCAAAGATTTCGAAGATTTCAATCTTAATAAACTTGATGGTAAAGAAACATCTTTAAATGAAATTTATGACTGCATTTCATCTTTTCCTATGATGGGTGACTACACCTGCACACTCGTTAAAGATTTTCCCCTTATCGACTATATTGGCGAAAGAAACAAAGTTGACAAAGAATTCGAAAGCATAATATCAGATATTCCCGAAACATCTATTCTGGTATTTTGGATGGATACCGTTGATGTAGATGAAAAGAACAGTAAATGGTCAAAGGTTTTAAAAATGATAGACGAGATGGGTGCTTGTGCAAAAATAGACAAACGCACTCGCTCTGCTCTTGAAAAACTGCTTGTATCATCTGCAGCAAAAAAAGGTTGCACACTGTCAAGGGATGGTGCAAACTATATGATAACCCTTGTTGGTGAAGATATGAGTACCCTTCAGAACGAACTGCATAAAGTTTGTTCTTACGTTGGTTCAGGTGAAATATCGAAAGCACATATTGATAAAACCGTTATAGTTTCCGTAGAAGCGAAAATCTTTCAGCTTTCTCGTATGATAGCCCGTGGTGAAGCTGATAATGCTTTTGAAAACCTTGCCAATCTATTCAAACTGCGTGAAGAGCCTGTTGTTATTTTAGGTGTTCTTTCAAAAGCTTTTGTTGATATGTACAGAGTTAAAGCCATAAAAGAAAAAGGGCTTACTTACCCGAAACTTGCGGATGATTTTCCGAGCGCGTACAAAGGAAAAACTTTTGTGCTCGATAACGCTGCAAATGATGCTTCAAAATATACAGTAACTCAATTAAAAACTGCTTTGAATTTACTTTCAGATGCAGACAAACGTCTTAAATCAACCGGTGAAGACGGAAAAACCATACTTGAAGAACTTATTTTAAGGTTGTTGAGAATCTGATGATAAAAATTGACCGAGTTGTTATCGTTGAAGGACGTTACGACAAAATCAAACTTTCCTCAATCCTGGATGCGGTTATCATAGAAACCGAAGGTTTTGGAATTTTTAACAACAAAGAAAAGCAAAAATTAATAAGAAAGCTGGCAGAAACAAAGGGTCTTTTAATTCTTACAGATAGTGACTCTGCCGGTTTTAAAATACGTTCTTTTATCCGCGGAATAGTACCTGCAGAGCAAATAAAGCACGCCTATATCCCCGATATTTTCGGTAAAGAAAAGCGAAAAACCGAACCTTCAAAAGAGGGCAAATTGGGAGTTGAGGGTGTTAAGATTGACATAATCATTGATGCTCTCGAAAAAGCAGGTGTACTCTGCGAAGAAACAGAAAACCAAGCGAAAAAAGAAATAACAAAACTCGACTTGTACGAAGATGGACTTTCCGGAAAACCTGATAGCGATGCTTTAAGAAAAAAACTGCTTTTGCACCTTGATTTACCCGAAAGGCTTACTTCTAACGCACTGTTACAAGTACTTAATACCTTCCTTACATACGAAGAATACAAAAAAGCTGTTGAGGATATAAAAAATGGTTAATAAAAACGATGAATTTAATTTGAAAATAACCGGTTACACCTCGGAAGGCGGTGGTGTAGGAAAATATGACGGACAAGCAATATTCGTTGAAAACACAGCAGTCGGCGACGAAATACTTTGCCATATCATAAAAGCTAAAAAGACCTACGCCATCGGTAAAGCGGTTAAAATCATAAAACCTGCAAAATGCAGAATCGAACCTGAATGCGGTAGCTTCAAAATGTGCGGAGGTTGCTCCTTTGCCCATATAAAATATGAAGACGAGCTTAAGTCAAAAGAGCAAAAAGTAAAAGATGCATTCAACCATATAGGCGGTCTTACTCCCGATTTTGCACCTATAATACCATCTCCCTCAATAACTCGCTACCGCAACAAAGCGCAGTATCCTGTAAAACGCGAAAACGGTATTTTAAATATTGGATTCTATGCAAAAAAGAGTCACCGTGTTATTGATGGCGGTGACTGCCTTTTACAACCCGCAGAATTCACTGAAATCATTGAAATATTCAGAAAATGGATAAACAACAATAACATTACTGTTTATAACGAAAAAATAAATAAAGGTCTTTTAAGACATATTTATTTAAGAAAAGCTTTCGCCACAGGAGAAATAATGGTTTGTGTCGTCATTAACGGAAAAACATTACCCGAAAGCGAAAAACTTTTAAGCGAACTGAAAAAGATTTGTGGCTTCAAAACATTAGTAGTCAATATCAATCGTCAGGAAACAAACGTTGTCCTCGGAAATGAATGTCAGAATATTTACGGCGATGGATATATTACCGATGTTCTTTGCGGAGTGAAAATCAAAATCTCTCCCCTCTCGTTTTATCAGGTAAACAGAAACGGAGCAGAGCTTCTTTACCAAAAAGCCGCTGAATACGCAGCACCTACAGGTGAGGAAGATATCCTTGACCTGTACTGTGGAACGGGAACTATTGGTCTGTCAATGGCAGACAAAGTAAAATCTTTAATCGGTGTAGAAATTATCCCCGAAGCCATTGAAGATGCAAAAGTAAATGCAGAAATCAACGGCATAAAAAATGCACGTTTTATATGTGGCGATGCATCACAAGCTGCGGAAGAATTAAAAGCTGAAGGAATAGCGCCCAAAACAGTTATCCTCGACCCACCACGAAAAGGTTGTGCGGAAGAATTACTTAAAACAGTTGCAGAAATTTCTCCCGAAAAAATCGTTTATGTTTCCTGCGACCCTGCAACACTCGCCAGAGATTGCGCAAGACTTCTCACATTGGGATATGAAGTAAAAGAAGTTACGCCTGTTGATATGTTCCCAAGAACAAGCCACGTAGAATCCGTTGCATTATTATGTAAAAAAGAGGCGCTGTAATATGTCAACGAAAAATCAACGTACTTCTTATGTCGACAGCGGTATTCACCTGGTTTAAATACAACGCAAAAGGCACAGAAAAGCTTAACAAAATAATTCTTCCTCTTTCAAAATGCAGTTTCGGTGCATTCCTTGCACATATTTTCATTCTTCTTGTTCTGACCGCTTTGGGAATACACTCAACCTCATTCCATCCCGTTTTATCAGTTCCGACAATAACCCTTGTCACTGCTGTTGCATCTTATTTAATTTCATTTGTTTTAAATAAAATACCCGTATTAAAAAAATATATAGTATAAATTTACATAAAGGAGAGTTTTTATGAAACCAGGACTTACACGCCGTGAAAGAGAAGTAACGGATATAAACGAAATCCTCAAAATATTGGATAAAGCTAAAATTGTTCACATCGGTCTTATTGATGGCGACGAACCCTATGTTGTGCCAATGAATTATGGTTACACCTACGAAAACGAAAAGCTCACATTATATCTTCATGGTGCTACTGAAGGAAGAAAGCTTGATATAATGCGAGTTAGTCCTAAAGTTTTCTTTTCCATAGAATGTGATGTAGAGCCCTTCAATGGCACAGTTGCCTGTCAATATGGCACTTCCTATTCTTCAATTATGGGTAAGGGCAAGGCAGAAATAATTGAAACACCCGAAGGCAAAATGGAAGGTTTAACACTTTTTATGAAAACACAAACCGGTCTGGATTTTGAATTCAACGAAAGATTAGTCAGTGCAGTCAGTGTTATAAAAATTGATGTTTCTGAATTCACAGCAAAGCACAGACCCAAACCCATAAATGCATAAAAAACGGCTCGAATCCATTTCGGATTCGAGCCAATTTTTTGTATTATTTTGAAATTGTCTTTGCAGTTATAATAGACTCGCTTGATGCTACATAGGAAATATTTACTGTATCACCAACATTAAGGATTACAACGGAATCGTCTTCTGCCGTAGAGATTGCGTAGTAAACAGGTTTATTATCAATTGCGATGTAATAAATACTGTTACCGTTTACAACCGCTGTACGGATATCTGTAATAACACCCTTTACTTTAGCAAGTTCTGCAGGCTTATTACCACCTGTTGTATTATCATTTGTGTTTTCTCCACCTGCTATTGCATCAGGAAGTATTGCATCATACTCAATCTTAAGCTCACGTTTTGTGCTGGACTTAACTTTTGCAACATACGCTTTAAGACATGCTTCAAGGTCGGGGTTAGCGTCATCCTCGCTACGAACCGCATCCTGAACACGTTCAACGCTTACCATTGCATAGCTCTTAACAACGTTGTTATCCTTAAGAGCCATAAAGTAAGTAGCTTCACCATCGATGTTAAGAAGAAGCGGGAAAGTAGCCTCCCAGCCCTTATCGGAAACGATACCTTCAGCAGAAGTCTGGGCACCACTTTCAGTAGTACCTGAAATTTCCTGGAACACAGCCTCTTTTGTACGCTGGTTTATAATAGCAAAACCGATAATTGAGTCGTCATTTGTAACGGATGTAACACCGGTGTAAAGCCAAACGTCATCGCCGCTTGCAATATAGCTTGAACCTATTGTTGTAGTCATAACACCTGTCTGACCGATATAACCGTTAATAAAACCGCCGTTATATTTACCATAGTAGTTATATTGCTGAACTAAAAGATCATCGGAGTAAATCTGGTCGATCCACTGAATTTCTTTATTGTTACGGATTTCATCCATTGAATATTCTACAATATTGTTTTTATCACAAGCATCAACGAGCACAACGCCGATAACATCAGTACCGCCTACAAGACCGATGGTTTTATCAACACGTTCGCATACCCAATAAGGATGGCCTGTTTCATCAATTTCGAGTGAAGGAGTACCGAACATATATGTGGGGAACTTAAATCTGAGAACACGGTCAAGGCGTTCGTTAAGATATTCACCGGTTGAAACCTGAATATTCGGGAGATCATGGTCAGAGAGCACAAAAGCTTCCGCTTCCTGAGTATACATATTAACTCTTAAATATGCAGGGAAACCTTCTTTGGTATTCTGAATCCATTTGAAAACATCGCCGTATTTCAACGGGAAAATTCTGTAAGGGTTGCCTTCGTAGTTAATCTGAGTTGAATATTTTTCGTCAATAACGAACTGTGAAACCCAATCAGAAAGGTCACCCAATGTCTTGTTAGCAAGGTTAAGAGCAACGTGCTTATCTATCATGGGAACACTACTGAAATCTTCAAGACTTGTAATAGTAGTAATGCTCTTTTCGTTTGTACCGAAATCTTCTTCGGTTACTTCGATAATTTCGCTATAATCTTTAGCGCGGAAAAGAGGTGCAGAAACAAGGTAACCTATGCCGAGAATAAGAGCGAATACAAGCGCAATAATAATCGGAACTGTTGCCTGTCTTTTTACATAGGGTATATACTCAGGCTTTGCAAAAGCCTTTGAAGTAAGGAAAGTCATAACGATATAGATGGCGATAACAACACCTATAAAGCAATAAAACTCAAAAGCTTTCAAATTAATAGCGGGGAGCATAAAGTAGTATGCTATTGCACCGCCAACAATTGTAGTAAGAATACAAATAATGATCTTAAGTACCATTTTCTCAGGTGGGATAACAACCTCTTTTGGTCTACCCTTTCCGGAAAAATCCACTTTAATAGGATCCATTACGTCAACTCCTTTAATTTATATAATGAATATTATAAACCATGCTCAAATTAAAAACAAGTATTATTTATCAACATATTATTCGTTTTCTGCTGTCTTCCAATTACATATATCAGAATAGCAGTCATTACCGGGGGTTACTCCCGATAAATTAGGATTAACCGAAACCACTGTTTTTCTGTAATACAACGGAATAAAGGGAACTTCCGTTAAAAAACTTTCAACAAAAGTCATTGTTGAATCAGTACCGCTTCTATACAGTGAAAACTCGTTAAAAAACTCTTCGTCTATACCATAATTAAGTTTACCGTCTTTTGTAAAGAACTCAGACAAATCACAGTTAGATGTCAGCACTGTTTCTCCGATATAAAGACCATAATGACCTTCTTTAAGCGCATTCAGATATTCTTCCGTAGTTTTCTTTTCCGTAATAGTAACTCCGAAACCTAATTCTTCCAACGAAGTTTTTAAACTCTCGGCAACCGTTACTTTATACTGATTTTCAGCACACACAAGAATACTGAGTTTTAATGAACTGCTACCGTTAGTTCGTACACCTTCTGAATTTAATTTTGTGTAGCCGTTACGTTCAAGTATTGCAACTGCCCTTTCGGTTTCGCCATCTATACCCGGAAGATTTTCATAATTCAACTGATAATAACTGCTTTTAAAGGGCGTAACAACGGGAGTTCCCTGCCCTAAAAAAGATGATGCAACAATCCGTGACCTGCTTATACCTATATTTATAGCTTGTCTCACCCAGTCGATAGATGTAACAGAACCTGCCCACTGAGAGTTTACACCCACATAAACCAGGTTATTCATACTTTCTGACACAGTTTGTGAAGAAAGATTAACATATTTTCCATCAGCTAAATCTTGCTTATAAACACTTATTTCGTTGGCTTTAAACGGGTAAACAGGACTTGAAATACCTGCCATATCGTAAAGTGCAATTTGTTTGTTCCAGCTTTTATTGAAATCCCGGTGGTTCGAATTGACACTAAGGTAAGGTATATCATCAAGATATTCTATGGTATATTTACCGCTACCTATATATGTCTTTCCCGAAAGTCTTACTATCGGAAAATTAAGAACATTCAGTGCCATGGAATCCGGATTATAAAGGGTAAACACCACGGTGTTTTTATCAACAGTTGTAATTGACGCAATATTTGAAAGTTCGGATTTATAGTAAATATTGTTTTTTGCTTTTTCGAAGGATGCTTTAACATACGCAGAGGTTAAAATTGTTCCATCACTGAATTTAACATCTGATAAAAGCTTAACCGTAACCTTTTTGCCGTTAATTTCACCGCCGGATGCAAGCAGTGGTTTTCCCTTTCCGTCATCGGTAGACGTATAAAGGCTCTCATAAACAACAGAAATCAAATCTCTGTTTATACTGCTTTTCGAAACATAGGGTTCAAAAGAATCCGAACTCATATACGGCAAAGAAATATCCGCGTCAATTATTTCGGTCGGTAAAATATACTCTTCCGGTTCGGTAGTGATATCTTCGTTATTATCGCCGCAGGAAAACAGCAAAAAAGCCAAGGAGAGAACAAGTAAAACAGCGACTGTTTTTTTTATCATTTTACGTTCACCCTCTCTATAGAAAGTGCTTTACCACTTTTTTCATCTATTTCAACTATGCAACCATCCATACAATATTCACCGGTCGCATTTTCAAAGCGAACAGGCAAATTTGTTTTAAACTTTTTAATAGTCAATTCCGGTTCAATTCCCAAAACTGATTGAACAGGACCTGCCATACCAACATCTGTAATATATGCAGTACCTTTAGGAAGAATTTGTTCATCAGCGGTTTGTATGTGGGTATGTGTGCCAAAAACTGCCGATACTTTCGAATCAAGATAAAAGCCCATAGCACGTTTTTCTGCGGTAGCTTCAGCATGAAAATCAACAATAACTGTTTTGCAACCATCTGTTTCAGCCAAGGCTTTGTCTATTTCTGAAAAAGGATTACCCAAAGGATCTAAATACACTGTACCAAGCATATTTATCACAGCGATACGATATCTGCCTTTATCAATTATACCCACTCCTCTGCCGGGAGCACCGGAAGGGTAATTATACGGTCTTATTACAGGAACATTCCTGTCAAGATAGTCCATTATCTCGATTCGCTTAAATGTATGATTGCCAAGGGTAATCATATCAACACCGCTGTCCAGCATCATTTCGCAGGATTTCGGAGTAACACCATTACCCTTAGCGGAGTTTTCGCCGTTAGCTATACATACATCAATATTATTTTTCCGCTTGAATTCGGGCAGTTTTTTCATCAGAAAATTGCAACCGCCCTCGCCTATAACGTCACCTAAAAAAAGCAAACGCATTTTATTTACCGTCGTTTCTATATATAAAATTTAGCGAAACCCACCGTGGCGGGAGGGTTTCGCTGTATACACATGATTATTTTGCAAAATCGATTGCACGACTCTCCCTGATTACATTAACCTTAATCTGACCGGGATACTCGAGTTCGCCTTCAATTTTCTGAACAATTTCTCGTGCGAGTAATACCATCTGGTCATCAGATATTGCTTCAGGTTTAACCATAATACGAACCTCACGGCCTGCCTGAATAGCAAAGGCATTATCAACACCTTCGAAAGATGTTGTAATTTCTTCAAGTTTCTGTAAACGCTGAATATAAGATTCAATGTTTTCACGTCTTGCGCCGGGTCTTGCAGCAGAAATCGCATCAGCAGCCTGAACAAGGCAAGCGATAATTGTTTTTGCTTCAACGTCACCGTGGTGAGCCTGAATCGCGTGGATAACCTGTTCGCTTTCTTTATTCTTTCTTGCTACCTCAACACCCAGTTCGATATGTGTACCTTCTTTTTCGTGGTCAAGAGCTTTACCTATATCGTGAAGAAGACCTGCACGTTTTGCAAGTTTAACATCCACACCGAGTTCAGCCGCCATAAGACCTGCAAGATAAGATACTTCAAGGGAGTGGTTAAGAACGTTCTGACCGTAACTTGTACGATATTTAAGTTTACCGAGAAGTTTAACAATTTCACCGTGAAGACCATTTACACCGGCATCAATAATTGCTTTTTCACCGGTCTGTCTTATTGTATTCTCAACTTCACGTTTTGATTTTTCGTACATTTCCTCAATACGTGCAGGATGTATTCTGCCATCTGCAACGAGTTTTTCAAGAGTAAGTCTTGCAATTTCGCGACGTACGGGTTCAAAACAAGAAACCGTAATTGCCTCAGGTGTATCGTCAATAATAAGGTCGACACCTGTAATTGTTTCAATAGTACGGATATTTCTACCCTCACGGCCTATAATACGGCCCTTCATTTCATCGTTAGGAATTGTAACAACTGATACAGTTGCTTCTGCCGCGTGGTCGGCAGCACAACGCTGAATAGCACCGGAAATAATTTCACCTGCTAATTTATCCATATCATCTTTGAGCTGTTGCTCATAATCAAATATCTTAGCAGCTTTTTCGTGCATAAGTTGTTCTTCAAGAGTTCTGAGAAGAATTTCTTTAGCCTGTTCTTTTGAATAACCGGAAATTCTTTCGAGAATTTCAAGCTGACTTCTTTTAAGGGCCTCAACTTCTTCTTCTCTTTTCTCGATATCCTTAAGTTTTTGAGAAATAATTTCTTCTTTCTTTTCTATTGCTTCAACTTTTTTATCAAGACTTTCTTCTTTTTGGATAATACGTCTTTCCTGACGCTGAAGCTCCGCACGTCTTTCACGAAGTTCGTGCTCTGTTTCGGATCTGAGTTTATGGATTTCATCTTTAGCTTCAAGTATAGCTTCTTTTTTCTTCTGCTCAGCTTCTGTCATGGCATTGTTCACAATGCGAGCAGCCTCTTGAGTTGCAGAACCTATTGCTGCCTCAGCAACTTTTTTACGGTGAGCGCCACCTAAAATAAAGCCTACTACGCCGCCCACAACAAGTGCTACAACGGCAGCGATAATAACAGGTACCATAACTAATGCCCCTTTCTTTTTCGGATTATAAAATTATTTTTTTAAAATAAAAAATGACGGAAAACAACACTTTCCGTCACAAAAGGCAGAAAATCAGCTAAAAACGCAGTTTTCTGCATACATAATAAGAGTTTTGTTGCAGACGTTCACACGTGTGCAGTATGTATCTATATATAAATATAAGCTATTTTGAAAAAATTATATAAATAATTTAAATTAAAAATTGTAAAAATATATAAATAACAAAACTATTATCATACAATACGGATAGTGCACTATTACCACAAATAATACATCATCTCGTACATTATAATAAATTT
>JAZNLH010000003.1:0-64831 GCA_045578985.1 Acutalibacteraceae bacterium
CGGCTATGGTCAGGCGGCAGCCAATATGCGACGACTCGCTTATATTTTCCCTACATTCTTCTTTATTGTTTCAACAATGGTTTGTCTTACGACCTTAACCCGAATGGTTGAAGAAGAAAGAACACAGTTAGGTACACTTAAAGCACTTGGTTATTCCAACAGAATGATTTCAAGCAAATACCTTTTGTATTCCGCAATGGCAAGCCTTATAGGTGTCATAATAGGTATTATTTTCGGTTTCACTTGCGTTCCAATAATATTGTGTGCGGCTTGGGGTATTATGTATGAAATGCCTCAAACTATAATTAGTTTTATGCCGTTATATCTTGTCACAGGCGTTATAATTTCAATCGGTTCTACAATGCTTGCAGCATTCCTTGCGTGCCGTAAAGAACTTAAAGAAGTTCCGTCGGTGCTTATGCGTCCGAAACCGCCTAAGGATGGTAAACGAGTACTTCTTGAAAATATCGACTTTATCTGGAGCAGATTAAGTTTTACTTCAAAGGTTACCGTAAGAAACCTTTTCAGAAACAAAAAACGTTTCATCGTAACGGTTGTCGGTATTGCCGGTTGTACAGCGTTGTTGCTTTCTGCTTGCGGTTTGCGCGATGCTATCAGCGGTGTTATTGATAACCAGTATGGTAAAGATACGGGTATTGCACAGTATGACCTGCAGGTAGTTCTTAAAGACGGTCAGGCATCTTACAATGACAACCAACTTGTTTCTGAAATTAACGGTGTTGAGAATATTGAAGCATCAATGCTCGGCTACCTTAAAGTTTGTCGCGGTTATTCAGACAGAACCGATAAAGAACTTGAAGTCGATGTTCTTGTTCCCGAAAATCCTGCAGTTCTTGAGCAGTTTATTAATCTTAAACTGAACAATGATAGTATTCCTATTTCCGACGAGGGTGCGGTAATATCTAAAAAACTTGCCACTAAGACGGATACAGGAATCGGAGATATGTTAACGATTTCCTGGACGGAAGGTTCAAGAACAGTTGAATATCAGGTTAAAGTAACGGGAATTGTTGATAACTATACATTCCACTATGTGTATATGACACCGGCATATTATCAAGCAGTAACCGGAACAACCCTTACATTTAACTATTTGTTCTGTAAGATAGCGGATGGTTTGACAAATGCTCAGAAAGTACAGATGGAAAACACAATAAACGATATCAACGGTGTCAATGGCTCTGTATTTACAACAGTTGTTATTGAAAACTTTAATAATATCGTTAACACACTTAATATGGTTATTGTATTGTTTATAGTTGCGGCGATGGCGCTTGCTATAGTTGTTCTTTATAACCTTAACAATATCAATGTTAACGAAAGAATCAGAGAACTTGCTACACTTAAAGTTCTTGGTTTCTACGATGGTGAAGTTTCCGCGTATATTTATCGTGAGAATGTTTTCCTGACGATTATCGGTATAGTGTTAGGCTTGTTCCTGGGTATACCCTTGAATATAGCAGTTGTAGGCGTTGTTGATATCGATACGCTTACATTTAAAACAAGACTTGAACCCGAAAGTTTCCTTATTGCTGCAGCAGTAACAGCGGTATTCGCAGTAATAGTAAACTTGCTGATGCACTTCAAACTTAAGAAAATCAGCATGGTTGAGTCGCTTAAATCGGTTGAATAAAAAATTAAAGACTTTGCTTCTGTTGAAGCAAAGTCTTTTTTTATGGTTTTAATCATTTGATTGAGTTTCAGGTGGTTCGTAGTTGGAATAAAGTTGTTTAGTTTTGTATGAACCGTTTATGTAGATGTTTGCGAAGAATCTCGCAAGTTCCCTTGTTGGTATTTTCATACCTTCGTTCATCCAGTCAATTAATACGCCTGTTATTGCAGTAAGTATGAAGTTTGTAGAATACCTCGCCGGGTTGTTTTCAGAAAAATTATCCTTTGTATTAGGGATATTATTTAACATAAGGAACTGAATCTGCTGAAATAGCTGGTTGTTAACATCGTTGTTAATTATAAATCTGCAAAGACGTTCATGATCTTTACAGAATTTAAGTAACGAGTCAGCATATTCTGTAAAACCTTCAATAGTGTTTATTGAAGAATTGGATTCGCTTATAATGTCGCTGAAAAGTTGGTAGGCTTCATTCTGAATCTGCTGAAGCATATCAATTAAATCTGTATAGTAAAAATAAAATGTGGCTCTGTTAACATCTGCAAGCGTTGTAAGTTCCGTAACCGTTATTTGGTTGATTGTTTTAGTTTCCAAAAGCTCAAAAAGGGCATCACGTAAAGCTTTTTTTGTTCTTTTGACACGCCTGTCTGTATGGTTGAGTCGGCGATTCTTTTCAGGTGTCAAATTTACCACATCCTTAAAATAAACATCACTTGTTCATTTATTTTAACACATATATTTCTTTTTTGCAATAAAAACAGGTAAATATTGGCATTAATTTTTCTAAAAAATAAAAAAGGCAAAGATACCATAAAGGAATATCTTTGCCTTTTTGTCAACTTATGCGTAGAAATTTTGTGTAGAGTAATATTTATAGCCTGAATTTGGTCCGTAAGCAATTCCGACTCCAAGGTTTTCAAAGTTTTTATTTAACATATTTGAACGATGACCGGTGGAGTTATACCAGGCTTCTGTAAGAACATAGGGGTCTCTAAGACCGGCTGCGATATTTTCACCACAAGCATACCAGTTATTGATGCCCACAGCATCTAATCTGTCAACAACGTCGTTTCCATTCAAGCTTGTGTGAGAGAAGTAGTTATTGGTCGCCATATCCAGACTATGCTTGTATGCGGCCTTTTGTGCCGTTGTACAGTAAGTGAGAGGGGATACACCATTTAAAGCCCTGCATCCGTTAGTCAGGTGGAATACTAGTTTTTGGTGTGTGGTATATACGCTTGTTTTTTCAAAAGTATATTTTTCTCCGACAGAGGCAAGATAACTATATGTATAAGCACCTTTACTTGCATGGTTGTCGATATATGTTTCAATATTAATATTACCTATAGTATAATAGAATTCTGAAACAGTAGCTTTAGAAAGTGAAAATGTGGAACCTTTGTCACTTACAGAAGTATACTTGTTGTTCGAATAGAATTGAGTTAATTTGTTATTAATAAATGTAAATATACCAAGATTACTGTAATTTGAACAATAAACATATACAGTAACATTGCCAAGGGCTATTTTGTCCGTAAGTGTATCCTGAGGATTACCCAGAAGTGATTTAACAGTTGTCGGTGTAACGTTGAAGTTTATTGTTTTACTATTGTATCTTATGTATGGCTTGAGGGTTGAGTATTTACAGACGGAACAAACGCCATTAACAAAATTGTGTCCCGTTGCTTTAAATACCTGACCGCAGTTTTGGCACGAGCCGTCCGTAGTACAGGTTTGACCAACAACTTTGTGTCCTGTTGCCTTAAACACCTGACCGCAGTTTTGACACGAACCGTCTTGTGTACAGGTCTGACCAACAACCTTGTGCCCGGTTGCATACAGAACTTTATAAAAATATTGGTCGCAGAAAAGACAGAAGGATGAGGCTTTTCCGTTTTGGGTACAGGTTGGTTGCTGGATAACCTTCCACTCTGTGTATATATGATTTGGCGCTTTAGTTATGCCTGAAGCAATACGCAGTGCTTCAGCGGCATCTTTTGTTGTGATGTATCCGTCATGATTAACGTCCGCAATGCCTTCTTCAGCAGATGTAGGCTTTTTTATACCGGCATCAAATAGTAATATTATGCGAGCATCTTCAGTTGAATGAATACCGTCGTTATTAATATCGCCGATATTACCGGCGGAGGCTGTTATCGAGCATACTATAAATAACAGCAAACAAATTACTAAAGCGCACAAAGCTTTAAAACGTTTCAATTAAACACAACCTTTATATAAAGATTTTAATAATTCAATTTCTTTTTTATATCCATCAATATCGTTAGGCGTTTCAAGGAAAAAGGGAAGCTCCTTCAAAGCAGGATGGTTGATAATTTCAGCAATAGCATCAAGGCCTATTCCGCCTTCACCGATTTTTGCATGTCGGTCCTTGTGACAGCCAAGATAATTCATACTATCGTTAAGGTGAATCGCTTTTAGTCTGTCAAGACCGATGATTTCATCAAATTCTTTTAGTACTCCGTCAAGGTCGTTTACTATGTCATAACCACCATCAAAAACGTGACAGGTATCAAGGCATACACCTAATTTTTCATTTAACTGAACTTTATCTATTATAGCGCGTATTTCCTGAAAGCTTCTGCCAATTTCGCTCCCTTTTCCTGCCATTGTTTCGAGAAGTATGGTGGTTTTTTGTTGAGGAAACAAAACAGAATTGAGCATATCTGCAATATACTGTATTCCGACATCCTCGCCTTGGCCTACGTGACTTCCGGGATGAAAATTGTATAGTGCACCATCGATGTTTTCAAGTCGGGAGATATCATCTGCCATAGTGTTTCTCGCAAATTCTCGCAAGCCCTCATCCTTAGAACAAGCGTTCATCGTGTAAGGTGCATGGGCAAGAACAGAGATTATACCATTTTCTTTTCTGAATTCTTCAAAAGCTCTGATATCGTCTAAATCTAAAGGCTTGGCAGCCCCGCCACGAGGGTTTCGGGTAAAGAACTGGAAATCATTAGCACCTATGCGGACAGCCTCTTTGCCCATAGCAAGGTAACCGCCGGAACTTGATAAATGACAACCGATTTTAAACATATTAATCACCGAAAATTATTTTAATTTATGTATAAACAAACCGCTTAAAAGTTTCGGTTCAAACCAGGTGGATTTTGGGGGCATTATCATATCCGCATCTGCAATTGCCATAAGATCATCAAGTGTGGTGGGGTACATGGAAAAAGCAACTGCCATACCGCCGTTTACAAGGCGTTCAAGTTCACAAAGACCCCTGATACCGCCTATAAAATCAATTCGTTTATCTGTTCTTGGATCACCGATGCTAAGAATAGGTGTGAGAAGATTTTTTTGTAAAATAGAAACATCAAGGCGGTCAACAGGGTCGCTTTCTGAGAATGTGCCGCCTTTTGCTGTGAGTTTATACCATTCGTTGTCAACATACATACCGAAAGTGTGTTTTTCTTCCGGGTGATATGCACCGTCACAGGGTGCTTTTTCTACTTTGAAAGCGGAGGAGATTTTCTCTATAAACTCCTCTTTGGTGTTACCGTTAAGGTCTTTTACAACACGGTTGTAATCCATAATTTCAAGGCTTTCTGCCGGGAAGAGGACCGCTAAAAAGAAGTTGAATTCTTCAGTGCCGTTGAAATCAGGATTCTGTTCACGACGCATTTTTGCAACATTAACCGCAGAAGCACAACGATGGTGACCATCTGCAATATAAAAATCACCGGCATCAGCCAAAAGTACAGAAAGTTTTTCGCAAACAGAAGTATCATCAATAACCCAGACAGTGTTTGAGATACCGTCATCGGTTACAAAATCATAAACAGGTTCACCTTTTTTATATTCGTCAATGATGTTAATAATTTCATCCTTACCTTTGTAACAAAGGAAAATAGGACCTGTGTTTGCATCGCAGGTGTCAACGTGGCGAATTCTGTCAGCCTCTTTATCAGCTCGTGTAAGCTCATGCTTTTTTATATGATTGTTAATATAATCGTCAACACTTGCGCAGCCTACAAGACCTGTTTGTTCTCTGCCGTTCATAATCTGACGATAAACATAAAAACAAGGTGTTTCGTCAGTTTTGCAGATGCCGTCAGCCTCGCTTTTTCTAAGATTTTCAGCGGCCTTCAAGTAAACCTCGTCACTATAAAGGTAAGTGTCGGGAGGAAGGTCGATTTCTGCTTTATCTATGTGTAAGAAAGAGTAGGGATTGCCTTTTACCATTTCTCTTGCCTCGTCGCTGTTCATAACATCGTAGGGGAGAGCAGCCACTTTAGAAGCGTATTCGGGTGTGGGTCTTAATGCCTTGAAAGGCTTAAAAATTGCCATATAAATAACCTCCGGAATCTTACAAAAAATATAATATAATTTTACTTTATTTGTATGTTTGTTGTCAATATCATATTGCATTTTGAAGGTCGCTGTGATAAATTAAAGGCATCATTTTTGAAGGTGAGTAAATAATGGATTTTAAAAATATTTTAACCTATTGCGGAAAACTTCAGGCTAATAATGACCGCACTTGGTTTCATAACAACCATGATGAATACGATGTGGCGAGAAAAGAGTTTTTAGGCTTTCTTGATATGTTCCGTTTTGAATTAAGCAAGGAGGCTCCGGATATCGCTAAATCGATTATGTATATGGAATCCCGTGAATGGATGTACCGTGTGGCAAAGGATATGCGTTTCCATAAAAACGGACCACCTTACAACCCGGCGTTCAGAGCGTACATTGCCGCTGACCGTAAATCCTGGATGCCTATCGGCTATTTTTTGCGTGTTTGCCCCGGGTCATCCTGCTTTGGTACAGGGCTATGGTGCGATACCACCGCAAAAATGAACAATATCCGCAAATATATTTCTCTGCATTATGATGAGTTTCTGGATGCACTGAAAAAAGGAGACTTGACTTTAGGTGGCGAAAAACTGAAAACAATGCCACGAGGTTTTTCTGCGGATGACCCTGCGGCAGAGTATATTAAACATAAAAGTTGGGAAATGATATATTTTATTCCTGATGAAGATATAGGGCTCTTTGAAGATTTCAGCCAACTTCTTATTAGTTATGTAAAACGAATGGAGCCTATGCGACAATTTCTTTTAAAAGCCGCAAACTATGTGGATAATAAAAGACCGGAGTTTGAGTGGTAGGAAAGAATTGCAAAATGCAAAATGCAGAATGCAAAATTTCGGGGCGAAGCCGATTATAATTCGTAATTCGTAATGCGTAATGCGTAATTAAAGGGGCTGCGCCTTGGAAATTGCTTCGCGTAGGATAAAAAGATGTTGTTTGCGAAGCCTATCCCTCCTGCAAATTTATTTGTAGGAGGGGGGACCACCCTTGAAACAACTTTTTGTTTATAATTAGTTTATTTCGTGCCGATTAGTTGTTATTAGTATATAGTTGGTCGGGGTGGTGGGTGGTACCATACACTGATAATTGCCATTTCCAATTTGCAATAAAAAACAGTCTGTTTCAAATGGAACAGACTGTTTTTCTATTATTTCAATTAAGAAATTGTGCAGGAGCTTTCTTTCGAACTTGAAACTAAAGCGATATAACTTCTGCCGGAGTTAAGTGAGAGTTCGTTGCCGTCAGCATCATAGAATTTCATCATATCGGAATAATCGCCTTTTTCCCATTTGATATTCTGATATGTACCGTTTGAAACATATACGCCGTGACCTTCGGATAAGTCGAGAGTAATTCTGCCCTTTGAATCACCCAGACTTGATTTATCTACATAACAAAGTATGATGTTTGTGAAATTCTGCTGATTTCCGTCGCTGTCTTTAAATGCGGAGCCGTTAAGAGCACTGTAATAAAGATTGTCTTCAGCGCTATATGTGTAAGTGTAGCTTGCATAGTTTGAAAAATCAACTACAATTTCAGAGCAATTACCGTCGGGAAGCTTTTTCGCAGTGGAATTAAATTTGAAGGGGTTAAGATATTCTTCTTCCAATGTAGTTCTGAAATCTTTTCTTTCGATTGCTGCAACAACTTTATCTTTAGTCGTATATGCGCGATGCTCTGAAGAAACGCTTCTTGAATTATCACGAGAGAAGGTGTTGCCGTCGGACATACCGTCAATATTATCTGTACCGTGATTTCTTATTGCGTTGTATGCCTGAGGACTACCACCGAAATGAACGAATATGGCATCGAAGCCTTCTACGAGTTCAACGAAGTAATGTCTTGCGCTTCGTGTAGGACCAACTTTATCAGGAAGTCTTGAAGCATCGGCATACATAAGAAGCATTCTTGTGATGCCGCCTTCAGCTTCCATTTCCCAAACGATGTCAGCGCTTGTGATGCCCCATTGAGGTCTTGCGTCTTTATGGTTTTCAACTGAAACCATAACAGGTCTGTTTTTAAGAAGTGTTTCGTTGTAATTCAATTCACCTGTAAGGGGATTAATATTGCCTGATAAATAAGCTGCGGTTGTAGGTACTGTGGTGGGTTGAGTTGTAGGAACCGTAGTGGTGGTTTCTTCTTCCTTTTTACCGCCACAGCCTGCGAATGTACCTACAATAAAAACAAGCGCAAGTACAAGTGAGATGATTTTTACTAAGTGTGATTTTCTGAAATTTGCCAAGTGTGTCATTCCTTTGAAATAAATTAAACTTAAATCCAAAATTCAAAAAGATGTAAAATCTTAGCGTAAAGTGTTGGATTCTGTGTATCTATTGTAGCATCTGCAACAGAAAAAACAAGGGTTATTGTGTAAACAATACTTAAAACTGTCGAAATGAATAAAAGTGAATTTAAATTTATGTTACTTTCTCTTAAATTCTCTTTTTCCATAAGTGCAAATATTACCAAAACAGCCGCCAAAAAGAATATAAAACCGAAATCGCTGTAATATCTTTGAAGAAGTCCGCCTGCTTGAGTGTCTGCAATAACCAACGCAAAACCTACTCCCAAAAGTGTAAGAACCAATGAAAGCATATTCTTTTGTCTGAGTACATCTTTTACTTTAGGCAAAGCGAAAATAAACCATAAAACGGGGAGTGAGGTTATAAGACCGCCGAAACAGAATTCATAAATAGTTCTGCCCATATAATTCGTCTCTATTTCCACCGCTTCAATGTAGGGGAATACAGCAGTGAATTGCGGTGTCTGGAAAAGATAGGTGAATATTCCCAAACCTGTTCTGCCGATGTCAAAACCGCGTTTTGTAACATCGTTTGTTGTAAGGTTGTAACCGGAACCGAAATCAAAGGGCGAACCGAAACGAATGTAGTTGTAGTACATTATTCCGGAGGCGACAACTACGAAAGGAATTGCCAAAACAATAAGGTTTTTGATGCCTTTTTTATCAGTAATCATCTTTTCAGTAAAGAAATATTTAAAGAACAAGGGAATAGCAACGGCGCAAATAAGAACGGATTGTGGCCTGCAACCTACCGCAAGGGCACAGAAAAGAGAGCCGAGGAACAGATAAAGGTTTTGTTTCTTTTGCGTGTCTTTGCCTTTCATCCAACAGAAAATACCCCATATAACAAAAGTAAGAGCGGTTATAATCGGGATGGAGTAAAAGTCGGGACGTTTTACGAGGAACATTGCACCGCAACAATTTACGAATGTTAGCGACAAAAGTAAATACGTTCCCACTGAAATTTTTTTGAAGTGATTTTTGCAAATGAGTTCAAGCAACTTGAATACACCTATCGTGAAAAGCATTGCAAATATCATAATGCCCACCGCCGATGGGAACGGGGCATCAAATAATGCTCTGAAGGGCAGATACATTATAAGTAACGGCACAATACCGAAATATACATAGTAATGACCATTGAAATAAGCCACATCCCAACGGTAATTATCACCTGTTGTAGCTGATTTTATTGATCTCGCAGCAGTATCGTAAGGGTTTTCCATCTCTATAAGAGATTGGGGAACATCATTATTATCTATATAAGTTTTGCCCTGTAAAATTGCTTGTGCCAATTCATCGTATTGGTTGTGGTGCTTCATTGAAAGAGGTACAAAAGCGAAACCGTTATCAGTAGCTTCAAAGCCTAAAAATAAAGGGTTCATTGTACCCACGAATACAATGATTAAGCATTGTATAGTAATAAAAGTCACCGTGAGATTATATTTTAAATTCTGATGTTTTAAAAGTTCTTTTTTATATAATGGTGATGATGGTCTGAAAATATAGATTAAGAAAAGACCGGCAATTAAAAATAAAACTCTTAATACCGAAAACTCAAAAGGTCTTTCGTTGTTAACGGAGATGCCGTCGATTTTAACAAAATCTTCTTCATCATCGAAGCGAATCATTAAATGCTTGCTTTGTCCTGAGGTGCTAATGTTAATATACTGACTTTTTTCGACATCTCGGTAAATCGTTCTTTGGGGAGTTGCGTAATAATATTGGTTAGCTTCGTCTGTAAGATAAAGCGTGAGTTTTGCTGTACTGTAATTATGCGAACTTAAATTTATTCTTATGTTCTCGATATCCAGATTGAGTTCTGAAAACTCAAGATTTTCACCGCCCGTAAATGTGTAACAACCATCATCTGTTTTATAGTTTTCCAGATATGGTGTCAGGTCTTTGGGCGTATTGCCTTTGGAAGTGTAAAAATTAATATTAAAAAGAGTAAGTTCAAGTCCTATGCTTAAAACGAAAATAGCTGCAAGAGCAATAAGACAAGCTTTTGTAAAACTTTCTTGTTTTTTGCTGTGTTTGTATATAATCAGTGATACTATCGCGGAAATTATTAAACCAATAACGCAAACTGCTATCATATTGCAAACTCCTAAACAGACTAATAGTAGAATTATATATATTAAAACATAAAAACATTGTTTTGTAAATATTTACTCCCGTGAAGCATATATATTAAAAAAACTATGTTTAAAGCGAGGAATTTTTATGGAAAAGACAGTGAAAAGCGAAACCCTTACATACAGTGTTTACGAAAATTATATTAATACACTGAAAAGTAAATATGCCGATTTAAATGTTGCCGTTTGCGGTAAATCGGTTTTGGGAAAAAATATTTACTCCCTTGTTGTTGGTGAGGGTGAAAAAACAATAGTTTATGTGGGCGGTACACATGGTTTGGAATGGCTTACAGCTTCATTACTTCTTGAGTTTTGTGAAAATCTTTTGTTTCAAAGTCAAATTGACGGAACAATGGCAGGGTATGACGTAAATGAAATTTTAAACAACAGACGTCTTATTATAATCCCGGAACTTAATCCCGATGGTGTAGAAATTGCATTAAGAGGGGCATCGGCGTGTGAAAAGTACAAAAAGGAGAATTTTGAAGTGTGTAAAGGTGATTTCAGCGGTTGGAGCGCCAATGCAAGAGGTGTAGATATAAACCACAATTTTAATGCTGATTGGTACAGTCTGCGCGATTTTGAAAGAGCAAGCGGAATAAATCAACCTGCACCCAGAAGATTCGGTGGCTTTTATCCTGAAAGCGAACCGGAAACAAAAGCCATAACCCGTCTTTGCAGGAATATTCCTGTTGATATGCTTATAACTTTTCACTCCCAAGGGGAGGAGATATATTACGAATACGGCAAGAATACACCAGAAAAATCCTATATAATAGCGCAAGTGTTGGCGAGTGTGAGCGAGTATACACTTGTAAAAAATGAAGGTCATGCCGCAAGCGGAGGTCTTAAAGACTGGTTTATAGAAGAATTCAAACGACCTGCCTTTACCATTGAAATAGGCAAAGGTAAAAACCCGTTGCCTGTAAGTGAGCTGGAAAGAATATATGAGCAACTTGAAAAACTTCTTGTTCTGGGATTGGTGCTTTGAGAATCGCAGAAAGCAATTCGAAATTCGTAATGCGTAATTCGGAATTATCGGAACGCTGCGCGTTGATTAATTCGTAATTCGTAATGCGTAATTCGGAATTCAGGAACGCTTACGCGTTGATTATAAATTCATTATTAAATGTCACAACGTTGCTCAATAATTCTTGCAAATGTGTTTTTTTGAAAATCGCCGTGTTCAATATGTAGTTTTTCATGTGCTAAGGATTTTTGTTTTGCTTCGTCTGAGAGGCTTTCATTTATGTATATATTAAAATCGCCATTCGCATCGGGTATTGTAAATGCCCTGATTGTGAGTGGCATTTTTATTTCTCTAATTAAAATCAGTTTGTTTCTCCTCCTTATCTGTAAGCGACCGGTTCGACCTGTTCGGTGCTCAATCTTCGTCACCGATAAGCGCCTGGAACATTACTAAAAATGTGTCGAGTTGGTCTTCCGTTGCACGTTTTGACATATCAAACAGAAGTTTTCGCTTTTGAAAAAGTTCATCTTTTGTATCTTCAACAGGGTCGAAGTGTTCATCAAAGTATCCTAATGATACATTGAAATATTGGGCTATTTTGCCCAGGGTCTGAGTGGATAGATTCTTCGTTCTTCCTTGTTTTAATTCGGATAATGTGCTTTTAGGAATGCCGGTGGCTTTGCATAACCCGGCAGGTTTTATACCTTTTTCGTTGCATAACTGTAGAATTTTTTCGTACATGTTCACAGTTGTAACCTCCGTATTTTTGTGCAACCTTACAAAAATTTGTCGAACGAACAAATGTTCGGAAAATAGGTTGAAAAGTTCGGAAACCTGTACTATAATGCGATTGTGGTTCGGAAATCTGTACAAATTCCACTAATAATATAACTTTTTTCCGATAATATGTCAATACCAATAATAGTACAGGAGGTTTAAGAAAAATGTCAAAAATGATAGAAGGAAGAATTGAATGTCCGTTTTATTTAAAAGAAGGCGATGGTTTTATTGCTTGTGAAGGTGTTTTGGCCGGAACAAGGTGTATTCATCAATTTAAAAGCAATAGTCATAAGCGTAGTTATGAAATTGCAGTATGCAGCTCCGGTGGTGGCAAAAAATGTCACCATTACAGAACAGTATCCCTTCTATATGAAAGGGGAATAAAAGTTTGAGCGACAAAAAAGTCCCTGATAAATACAAAAGAGTTTCTTCGGCTGCGGACAATATGAGCGCTCTCATTGACGATATTATAAAAAAAGCCCGTAAAAGTTTCAGTAAAACAGGGGACCCGAATATTGATGCAAAGTTTTTGAAAGAAAGTGTTGGTGCATTACGTGAACTGTACGGTCTTTTGGAAGAGTGCAACGGAATGCCCGATGTTTCCGACGGTGTAATTATCCGATTTGAAAAGCAAATTGAGGAGTGGAGTAAATGAAAGAACTTTTAATTTCTCCGCCAAATGAAAAGCAAAAGGAATTTTTTGATAGTCGCCACAGATTTATAGGCTACGGCGGAGCCAGAGGAGGCGGAAAATCCTGGGCGTTAAGAACAAAGTTCATTTTACTGGCTTTTGAATACAGTGGTTTAAAGCTTTTGCTTTTAAGAAAAACTCTTCCCGAATTAAGAGAAAATCATTTGTTGCCCATGCTTGCGCAGTTAAACGGAATTGCCCGTTATAAGAGAGATGAAAGAGCATTTATTTTTCCCAATGGTTCACGAATTCGTTTGGGTTACTGCGATACTGAAAACGATATTTTTCAGTATCAGGGTCAGGAGTATGACGTTATAGGTGTTGAAGAATGCACGCATTTCACGTTTTCTCAGATTCAGTTTCTTATGACCTGCAACAGAACAACGCGAAGCGATTTCAAACCACGTATGTATTTTACGGGAAACCCCGGAGGTGTTGGGCATAACTGGTTTAAACGTCTGTTTGTTAAAGGTCGGTATGAAAGCGGTGAGGATCCTAATGATTATATTTTTATTCCTGCCACCATTGACGATAACACGGTGCTTATGAAAACTAACCCGGAATATGTCAAGGTTCTTGATTCACTTCCTGAAAAACTTCGTCAGGCTCATCGTTTCGGCAATTGGGATATATTTGACGGTCAGTTTTTTGAGGAGTTTCGTGATGTTCCCGACCATTATAAAGACGGGGTATTTACGCACGTTATTGAACCCTTTGAGATACCCGATGATTGGGTGATATACAGGTCCTTTGACTTTGGTTATGCAAAGCCTTTTTCCTGTGCGTGGTGGGCGGTAGATTATGACGGCAGACTTTTCAGGATACTTGAACTGTACGGTTGCACCAAGACCCCTAACGAAGGAGTTAAGTGGCCTCCCGAAAAGATTTTTTCAAAAATTGCCGAAATCGAAAAGCAACACAGGTGGCTCAGAAAAAAAAGAATTATAGGTGTTGCCGACCCGTCTATATGGGATGCATCCAGAGGTGAAGCCATAATCGAGGCGGCTGACAGAAACGGAGTATATTTTAACAAAGGTGATAACAAACGCCTTCCCGGGTGGATGCAAGTTCATTACAGATTAAGTTTTGATGAGAACGGCATACCTATGATGTATGTTTTTAACACTTGTAAAGGCTTTATCAGAACTGTTCCGGAGCTTAAATTCAGTGTAAATAATCCTGAGGATCTGGATACAACGGGCGAGGACCATATTGCCGACGAGGTTCGGTATATGTGCATGGCACGTCCCATTACACCTGAACCGAAAAAAGAAAAATCTGTTTTAGGTGATGACCCGTTAAACTTGCATACAGGTCATTACAGGACAATATAAAGGAGGATTTATGGATAAAAAAGAAATTAAAAAAGGCTTTGATAAAGTGAAACCTGCCGACAGTATAGGAGTACGTGGAAAAATAGGTGCAGAGGACATAGAAAAAGCGCTTAGTATTCTGAAAAAATACAAGGAGTCAAAAACATCCCTTGAAAAAAGAATTGTCGACAATGAACAATGGTTTAAAATGCGCCATTGGGAGCAGTTGAGAGGTGAGAAAGGAACACAAAATGCCTCTGCGTGGCTCTTCAATTCTATTGCCAACAAACACGCAGATGCTATGGACAACTATCCCACTGTAACCTGTCTTCCGCGAGAGGCAAGTGATGAAAAAGCCGCCGGTGTGCTTTCGCAGGTTTTACCCATTGTTTTTGAAAGAAACGGCTTTGAAAAGATTTACAGTGATGCCTGGTGGTATAAGCTCAAAGCCGGTACGGCGGTTTACGGAATCTTTTGGAATCCCTTAAAAAACAATGGTCTCGGTGATATTGAAATTAAACAGGTTGATGTGCTTAACCTCTTTTGGGAGCCGGGCATTAAAGATATACAAAAAAGTAAAAATGTTTTTCACGTGGAATTGATGGATAACGAAACACTGCTTTCTTTATATCCTCAATTGTCGGAAAAGTTAGGGTCATCAACTGTTGAAATCACCCATTACGTTTACGATGATTCCATTGATACTTCCGAAAAAAGTGCGGTAATAGACCGCTATTATAAAGTTATCAGAAACGGTGTTGAAACGGTTCATTACTGCAAATTCTGTAACGGTGAATTGCTTTATGCTTCCGAAAATGATCCGGAATACGCGGAACGAGGTTTTTATGATCACGGTATGTATCCCTTTGTTTTTGATTCACTTTTTGTGGAGGAGGGCACACCCTGTGGCTTCGGTTTTATAGATATTATGAAAGATGCCCAAAAGCAAATTGATATGCTTAGTAATGCACTTGTCAAAAATGCGGCTATGGCTACTAACCCCAGGTACTTTATAAACTCATCCGGTGCGGTAAACGAGGAAGAATTTGCTGATTGGAGCAATAATTTTGTTCACGTTTCGGGCAGCAATCTGGGTGAGGACAGCATCAGAGAAATCAGACTTTCGGCTGTTCCGGAAATATACCTTGGTATTCTTAACGGGAAAATCGATGAACTGAAAGAAACAAGCGGTAACCGGGATTTTTCACAGGGTGGTGTTTCCAGCGGTGTTACAGCTGCATCTGCAATTGCTGCTTTACAGGAGGCAGGCGGTAAACTTACAAGGGATATGGTAAAAAGCGGTTACAGAGCTTTTTCCGAGCTTAACACCTTGGCGGTTGAGCTTATCCGTCAGTTTTATGATGAACCCAGGTTTTTCAGAATACTCGGTGAAAACGGTGAACAACAGTTTATTACTTATGATAATTCCGGGATTCGTATTAAGAGTCAGGGCAGCACATTCGGTATAGATATGGGTGAGCGAAAACCTATTTTCGACATCAAGGTTTGTGCTGAAACTGCAAGTCCTTTTTCAAAAATAAGTCAGAATGAACTTGCTTTACAGTTATACGGTGCGGGAATGTTTAATCCCGAAATGCGCCAGCAAGCATTGATTGCCATAAGTATGATGGATTTTGAAGGTAAAAGTGCATTGGCGGCAAAACTCAGTGCCGGGGTGAGTGCTCTGTGACAAAAGTTTTTTACAGGGAGTGTTATGACAACTTGCTGATAATTGTTGAAGGTCACAGCGGTTTTGCCAAGCCCGGTGAAGATGTGGTTTGTGCGGGTATTTCTACAATTGTTTTTACGCTTATTAACTGTATTCGTGATGAGGAAGCCAAAGGCAGATTGAAACTTTTAAAAGATATTGTTCGTGACGGCTATGTGTGTTTGGAAATCGAGAGCTTTGATTATGCAAAAGAACGGATTTCAGGTATTACCGATGCTTGTATAACAGGGCTGTTGATGCTTGCGGAGCATTATCCGCAGTATGTGAGATTTGAGTGATACACGGATTATTTTGCTTAAAACCGTTTCGGCCAAAACGGTTTTTATATAAATAAGAGTTACTCTTTGACACTTCGGAAAGACGATGAAAGTTGCAACTAAATATTTATATCAAGAGCAGAATGCTCGGAAATCGAAAGGAATTTTTATGGAAAAAACAAGGTACACTCTCGATTTGCAGTTGTTTGCCGGTGAGGGAGCAGAGGCTGTAAACGGGGAAACGGGCGTTGAAAGTGCCGTCGCCGGGCAGGATGGTGCCGCAGAAGGTAATGCGGATAATGAATTTGCCGAACTTATCAGTGGCAGATTCAAAGAACAATTCGCTAAAAAAACACAGGCGATTATTGACAAAAGATTTAAACAGACAAAAGAACTGGAGGAGTACAAAGAAAAGGTTTCTCCGTTGGTTGAAAGGCTTATGGAGAAATACGGCGTTTCGCCGGGCGAGGAGGATAAACTTGCAGGTTTTCTTGAAAGAGAAAAAACTGAACCGCAAAACCCGGATACCGAATTGTCGCGAATGGATAATCTGAGAGGAAGAATAAGTTCGTGGATTAAACAAAGCGAAGAGATGAAAGAAACTTTTCCCGATTTTGATTTAAGAAAAGAGATACGCGGAAATAAACTTTTTTCTCAACTTCTTATAGGCGGTGCACCCTTAAGGGCTGCTTATGAAACGGTGCACAGGGATGAAATACTTTCAGGAGCTATGGCATACACTGCCGGAAAAGTTCGTGAACAAGTGGTAAAAGGTATTGAAGCCAAAGGCAGACGTCCCATTGAAAACGGAGTTTCCTCCGAAAGTGCTGTTGTTACTTCTGTTGATGTTAATTCGCTGACCTCACAAGATATTTTAAAAATATTAAAACAGGTTGAGAATGGCGCAAACATAAGCTTTTGACGTCATCGAAAGGAGATTTTAATGACAGATTATATTTTTGATATTCAGTTATTTGCAGCAGGTGACGAAGTGAACAAAACTACTTCCGAAAATCTTTCTGCTGAAATGAAAACATTTTATGACAAAACTCTTATTACTCTTGCTTCACCTTATCTCGTTCATGACCAGTTCGGTCAGAAGCGTGATATACCGAAAAACGGCGGTAAGATTATTGAGTTTCGTAAATTTTCATCACTTCCCAAGGCTCTTACACCCCTTACAGAAGGTGTAACGCCCACAGGTAATAAGCTTAATGTTTCTGCTGTTACCGCTACTGTTGAACAGTACGGTGACTATATTGAACAGACAGACCTTCTTGAGCTTACAGCCGTTGATAACACTATTGTTGAGGCTACAAAGCAGCTCGCTTCACAGGCAGGTCTTACTATGGATACCATTGTAAGAAACGAAATCGTAGGCGGTACAAACGTGCTTTATTGCCCCAAGGTATCCGGTGAAACTGAAACTGCCGTTACATCAAGAAGTCAGATTGATAATACTGCTCTTCTTCGTGTTAAAGATGTTTTCAGAGCAGCGGCAGAGCTTAAGGCTATGAATGCACCTAAGATTGACGGCTACTATGTTGGTATTATCCACCCTTATGTTGCTTATGACCTTATGCAGGAGGCAGGTAATCAGTGGATGGAAGTTCAGAAATACGCAACACCCGAAAATATGCTAAAAGGCGAAATCGGTTGCCTTGGTGGTGTTCGTTTTGTTGAAAGCACCGAGGCTAAAATCTGGAACGAAGGCGCAAATGGTTGCGCAGTATTTGCAACGCTTATTATCGGTGCGGATGCTTATGGTGTAACAAGCGTTAACGGCGGTGGTGTTGAACACATCGTAAAACAGAAGGGTTATGGCAATGACCCCCTTAATCAGCGCTCATCTGTGGGTTGGAAGGGTCTTAAAACTGCAAAAAGACTTGTTGAAGAATACCTTATCAGAATTGAAAGCGGTTCTGCTTTCAGCGCAACTGCAAAAGCTAACTGATTTTTTGAAAAGGGGTGCCGTTAACAGCGGCACCCTGATATAAGAAGGAGTGTATATAAATGGCAAATAAAAAACAGGAATCAAATTTAAAAAATGAAAAGCTTGTAAGCGTGTTTATTCCTAAACAATCACGAAATGATACGGAACGTTTTATTGCTGTTAACGGAGAAAGAATTCTCGTGCAGACCGGCAAAACGGTGGAAATCCCCGAACGTTTTGCGGAAGTTCTTGAAAACAGCGAGAAAATGGCTGCAATCTCTGCAGCGTATATTGATGCTAATATTTCCGTTTGAGGAGGGGTTATATGACTCTTATGCAGGCGATTGAGAATTTTGATTCGGAGAGAGCCAACAGTGTAAGTATCGAAAGAAAAATTACCTGGATATCCCAGTTGGATTATAAAATTTCAACTGAACTTTTAGAGCCGAGAGGTGCTGGGAAATTCGCAGGTTTTACGGAAATGACTCCCCTTGAAACCGAACTTAAAGCACCCGAAGAATATAAAGAAATTTATCCTCTTTATATGAATATGAAACTTGACTATATGAATGGCGAAATCGCAAGATTCAATAACTCAACTTTACTTTTTAACAGAATGTATAAAGAGATGGGTGACTTTATAAACAGAAATAAATCGGTGATTAAAAAGACTGAAATAAAGGCAGGGGATTTGCTTGTATAAACCTCATTTGTTTGATTTGCAAAACAGTGTAGAGATGATTTCTCGCTTTAAGGGATACGAAAGAAACCTTGTTATTGATGAAAATGCTTTTTCTTTTACCGAGAATATGAGCGGTGACCAATATCCCGTTCTTTCACCCAGAAAAAAACGTGCTTTTTTCAAAGTCGCGGGAGATAATCTTCAATGCCTTTGTTCAAAAGAAAAAATTATTTATATAAATGATAAAAAATTATATTACGGCGGAAAACTGGTTCAAGGTCTTTCTTTTCCCGATTTGGAGGTTGAACGCAAATTCGTTTCTATGGGTGCGAAACTTCTGATTTTTCCCGATAAAGTGTATGTAAATACAGAGGATTTTGACGATTACGGAAGACTTGAAGCTTCTTTCAAGGGCGAAAATGGTGCTACCTGCGTTATGTGTAAAGCTGACGGCGAATTGTACGAGGGTTACTCGGTAGGGTCAACCATACCAAAGACACCCGAAAATGGTGATTTATGGTTGGATACTTCAAGAGAAACCCATATCCTTAAACAGTATTCGGAAACTGTTGATATGTGGATTGAGTTGGCTGAAACATATATAAGAATCAATTGTAGCGGTATCGGTAAAAATTTTAATCAGTATGATGCTGTTCATTTAACGGGCTTTCGCACTGCAGGTTTGTACGGCAAACACATAATCCGTGACAAAGGTGAAGATTATATAACCGTGACGGGTGTTCTTGGTACAGCAGTTGAAATTACGACACCTGTTTCGGTAAGTCGCGATATACCCGATATGGATTTTATATGCGAGAACGGAAACAGATTGTGGGGTTGTTCATCAAAGAAAAACGAAATTTACGCTTCTAAACTTGGCGACCCTACGAATTTTAATGTGTTTATGGGAATCTCTACCGACAGTTACGCCGCAAGTGTAGGTACAGACGGTAATTTTACGGGTGCCATAAGTTTTCGCGGATACGTTCTTTTTTTCAAAGAAAACTGTGTTCACAAGGTTTACGGTCAGAATCCGCCGTATACCATTACAACATCATATATCCGAGGTGTCCAAAAAGGTTCTCACCGTTCCCTTGTGTGCCTGAACGAAGCACTTTATTACAAGTCCCGAAGCGGTATATGCTCTTATGAAGGTGGCGTACCTATGTGCGTGTCATCACATTTAGGTGACGAATATTATACCGATGCGGTGGGTGGAATCTGCGGTAACAAATACTATATTTGTATGTCCGATAAGCAGGGCCAACGCCATCTTTTTGTTTTCGATGAGGAGAAATCACTTTGGTACAGGGAAGATAACATTGATATCAAAGAGTTTTCTTATAATAACGGAAATCTGTATTTCATAATGAACGACGGCGATACAAATAAACTCGGTGTTATTGACGGTGAAAACTGTTACGGCTCATTTACAGGGGAATTGAATGAACTTAACCCGGAAGATGATTTCGAATGGTATGTCGAAAGCGGTATATGGGGGCTTTCGCTTCCGGAGAACAAATATTATTCAAACATCATTATTCGTGCCGTAGGTAATAAAGGTGCAAAGCTTCAGGTTTATTTTGAGTTTGACAGCAACAAAGTCTGGTTAAAGCAAGTGGAAAAAACTATTGATAAAACAGGCTCTTTCACGTTGCCGTTCATTACACCGCGATGCGATCATATGCGTATAAAAATCAAGGGTAAAGGCGATATCAAGATTTACAGTATATCCCGAAAAATTGAGTTGGGAAGTGAATTGAATGTATGACCTTAATTTGAACATTCCGAATATAACTTCGAAAAAGTATTCTAACGATAATCGCTTTTTATTACTGAAAAACTATTTATACGAACTTAACGAAACTTTGGCTTTTGCTCTTGCAGACAATGTGGCGCAAGAGGTGGCTTTGGCTTCTGAAAAGACTGCGGAAGACAACAGGAAGCATAGGGAAGATGTCAGAAATTTTCAAACTCAGAGTGCTTCTAAATTCAAAGAATTGAAAGAGAATATTTTAAACATACAAAGCTATGAAAAACTGAACTGCGAATGTACGGATAAAGCTACATCGGCTGTTGCGGAGATCAGGTATTACCCTTGTATGGGTATGGTGTTTGTGAGAATTCGTCTTGAGGTATCGGTAGCTTTAGCGGCAAACACTACCCATTATCTTGCTAAAATACCGCAACATACTCCGGGACTGTTCACACCTTTGCAAAGCTTTGCGAACCTTGTTTCAGGGGGACAAAGTTCTGCCGGTATTATTTATAAAACGGGCGATGTGGTGTTTCGTTCCGATGTTGAAGTTGAGGCGGGTACATTGGTTTATATAAGCGGTTGTTACATAGCAGATTATGAAGAAAAGGAAGGGTGATAAAAATAGCTTATTCAACTATTTCTTACGGTTCTTCAGGTGAAGATGTAAAAAAATTACAACAGGCTTTAAACAGTTGCGGTTACAAGTTGGATGTTGACGGCAAATTCGGTAGTAAAACACAGGCGGCGGTAAAAGATTATCAGAAGAAAAACGGTTTGAGTGTTGATGGTATTGTAGGTGAAAAAACCTGGGGTAGTCTTAACGGCAAAAAGTCTACAACACCGGCAAAGACAACCAATAAAAACAACACTTCGTCAACCATAACTCCGCCAAAGGAAACTCCAAGACCCGAATACAAGAAAAGCAACGAATTGTTATCCGCTGAAAATGCGTTGAAAAACTGGGAAAATAACAAACCGCAAGAATATAAAAGCCAATATTCCGAAAAAATTGACGAGATTCTTAATGATATTCTCGACCGAAAAGATTTTGACTATAACATGAACGCAGATCCGCTTTATCAACAGTATCGCCAACAATATATTGAAAATGGTAAAAAAGCAATGATGGATACCATAGGACAATCAACCGCGCTTACAGGTGGTTACCTTAACTCGTACGCCAGTACTGTGGGAAATCAAGCCTATGACGAATACCTTAACGAGCTTAACGGCATTGCTCTCGAATTGCGCGACAGAGCTTATGAGCAGTATGAGGACGAGGGAGATAAGCTCATTGAGGATATAACAATTTTGCGTTCCCTTGACGGGGATGACTATGATAAATATTTAGGTCAGCTCGAACGATATTACTCCGACGGTGATTATCTTCTTGAAAAATTGGTTTCGATGTCTGATGCGGAGTTTGAGGTATTTCTCAGCCAGGTTGATGCATGGGAAAACGACAGGGATTATGCTTTTGACAAATATAAAGACAGTCTTGACAGAGCGGAATTCCAGGCGGAAATGGCGTTTAAAAAAGCTGAGGCAAAGCGTGACCAGGCTAACGAAGACAGGGAATACGCACTTGCAAAACAAAAGGCGGCAGCTTCGGGTTCCGGTTCCGGTTCCGGCTCTTCTTCCGGCAGTAAGAACTCATCATCCGGTAGTTCGGATAAAAAAACGGACAGTGTTACTAAGGGAACACCTAAAACATACAAAGAATTCTATATGAGAACAGGTATTTCTAAAATATTTACAGAAGGGGAATTTTCATCAAGTAAACAGCTTGTTTCTATGTATAATACCTATCAGGAATACCTTGAAAAAATGTACAAGATGTATTTAAAGGGTGAATTAAAATGAGAGTTAAAGTTACAAAAGAAATAGTTGTTATAACTGAACACAGTTGTATCAACGAGGGTGAGGTTTGTGTTAACACTTGTTATTTCGAGTTGCCGGATTGCTTTAACGGACTTACGGTTACTGCTGCTTTTAATAACATTCCCGTACCTGTTATCGATAACATGTGCAACATACCTTCATTGAAAAAAGGAACGGTTAATTTAGGTGTGTATGCATACAGAGAAGATGATGAAAGTGTTACTTTAATGTATTCTCCGAAACCTACCGCTTTTTATGTTGGTGCAGGATCGTATTCAGAGGAAGTCGGTGTTGAGGAGATTCCGACAATTACAGAGTACGAACAGTATTGCAAAAGCTTTTCTGCAGAAATGCTTGAAATACTTGATGGTGTTGAAAAGAACGAAAACAAAGTAACAGAAATCACAGAAGAAAGCACAGATGAGCAGTACCCAAGTGCAAAGGCAGTATATGATTTGTTGGGAAATGCAGAGGTTTCGGGTGGTGCTTCTCAAAAAAGACATTACAATACATTCTCAGTTCTGGGTGACTCTTACTCAACGTTTGTTGACTTTGTAACACCCGGAGGAAACTTGTGTTGGTATCCTGTAGGGGACGAAAATGCAACAGGTTCGAATAATGATGTTTCAAAGGTCGAACAGATGTGGTGGCATATTTTCGCAAATCAATATGAAAGTGCATTACAGGTGAACAATTCATATAGTGGTTCACCCATTTGCTATGATGGTTGGGGTTCAGGAACAACGGATTCAAAAGAAACAGGTTTCATTGCAAGGGCGAAAAACATAGGAACACCTGAACTGATTTTCGTTTTTGGCGGTTCTAATGATTCTTGGGTGAAAGTTCCTTTGGGTGAATACAAGTATGCAGATTGGGTTGAAGGCGATTTCACCTCTTTCAGACCCTCCCTTGCATATTTGCTGAACTACCTTAAACAACATAACGCAGGTGCAAGAATTGTTTTTATCCTTAGTGGAAACATTATCAATAGTGGTAATCAAAGCACTGCAACAAATATTGATGAATCTGTATTGACAATCTGCAATCATTATGGGGTTGAAGTTGTTGAACTTGATGCGGTTTCTGTTTCAAATGGACATCCCACAGCTGCAGGTCAACAGAGCATTGCACAACAAGTGTATGATTATATTACAAGTTCAAAATTGACGGGTATATCTGCAACCATTTCAAAAAGCAATTTTGCATCAGGCATCACTTTAAACGATATAAGACCATACTTAACAGTTACTGCAACTTACGATGATGGTACAAAAGAAAAAATTACAGATTATCAGTTGAACGGAACTGTAAACGTAGGAAATAATAGCATAATTATTTCTTGTGGTGCGTATTCTACAACGATTGATATTGTTGTTTCAGAAGTTGAATTGACAGGTATATCTGCACAGGTATCACAAACTGAATTTACAATGGGTGCAACTTTGGACAACATAAAACCCTATCTGACAGTTACAGGACATTATGCAGATGGTTCAACATCAATGGTTAATGATTACGAATTAAGCGGTGAACTTATTGTTGGTGAAAATACAATAACAATATCCTATGGCGGTAAAACAACCACAGTAACTGTTACCATAGCGGTAGAAAGCGGAACCTATCAGTTATCTGTTGAAACTTTGGATGCTTCAAATTATCAGTATTATTGTCCTGTGTTTTATTCAAGTGTAAATGAAAACATACGAGTTGTGTTTACAAGAGATTTTGAACTGTTTTCAGGTACTACAACAATCAAAAAATCGGCTACTCTGCCGATAAGCTTAAAATATGCAGGTACAGAGATTGCAAAAAATGATATAAGTACAGTTGATTATGTTGATATTACAACTCCGCTTACAAGCGAACAAGCATACTTTACTATGTCTATTCCTACAGCAGCGGTCAATCCGCTTACGCTCAAAAACTTCCATTGTTATATTGATGGTGTAGAGGTCGAGCCTGTTACGTGGGTATCTTTTGGCGGTAACGAAGTTACAGCAACAAAGCTTGCGTAAGGCGGTGAGAATATGGCAGAAACGATAATACTTATAGCGTCTTTTCTTACAGCGTTGGGTGTGATAATCGCCTCTGCGGTAAAGGTTTACAAATTTATCCGTAGGTGGGAAAAATGGATCGAGGAAACAAGTGAACATTCGCTTGATAATTATCTTTCCATTAAGCGACTTACTATTATGTCACATGAAATGCCCTTGTCAGAGCGTATCGCCGCCGGTGAGAAATACATCAAATATGGTGGCAACGGCGAAGTGAAACATAAATACGATGAGTTGTTGGAGTTGCTTCCGAAAGAAAATAATAATGATATTCATAATATGGTGTCATAGGAGTGGTGGTTTTGAAAATCAATTTAAAAGCAAGATTAAAAAATAAAACATTTATTATCAGTACAGCAGTTCTTATTGTTGCTTTAGTTTATCGTATTCTTGCAGCTTTCGAGGTTTTTCCTGCTATCAGTGAAAGCGAAATCGGTGAGCTTATAAATATGGCGGTTAATATACTTGCACTTTTTGGTGTTATTGTTGACCCTACAACAGAGGGTATCAGCGACAGCGAAAGAGCAATGACTTACTGTACAGGTTGCGATGTAAGAAAAGCAGAAACAAAGGAGAATGTTGTTGAATAAAAAAATTTATATTTCACCAAGTAATCAGGGTGCTAATACGTATGCTACGGGCAATACAAATGAAAAAGTACAATGCCACAAAATTGCGAAAGCCTGTGCGGATTATCTGAAAAAATACGGTTTTTCCGTAAAGTGTACATATAACGATAATATGTATGAACGAGTTAAAGAAAGTAACGAGTTCGGCGCCGATATGCACGTTGCAATTCACACAAATGCAACAGCAAAGCACAATGTAACGGGCGGTACACAAATTCTTCTTTATAATCTTCAGGGCGAACGAAAAAAAGCAGGTATGGCGGTATTTGATAGACTTTCACCTATAACTCCCGGTAAGAGTGCTGAAAAACTTGTCGCAAAGCCCGGTTTTTATGAGTGTAAAGCGGCGAACGGCATTACAGTTTACTGTGAGTGTGAGTTCCACGATACAAAAGAGGGTTCTGATTTTATCATTAAGAACACTACCAAAATCGGTGAAGCTATCGCAAAAGGTATTTGCGATTACTATGTTGTAAAAACGGAAAAAACACCGTTAAAAGAAATAAGCGCCCCGACAAAAGCCGAGACGCTGTATGTTGTTCAGACGGGCGCATTCAATATAAAACAGAATGCGGAAAATTATTTGAAAAAACTTGAAAAAGCAGGCTTTAAAGGTTTTATAACAACCAAAAAAGGTTGATTATACTATTCCTGCCGCTTTTTGCAGTATGATTTGGGCATCGCCTGTATCTATCACATTATTAGAGTTCATATCGTATAAGAAGAAAATATCTTCAGTTGGTGTGGGCTCTAAAGAGGCGGCAATGCGAAGTGCTGAATAGGCGTCGTATGTGTCTATTATTCCGTTGCCGTCTACATCGCCGAAACCTGAAAGAGCTTGGTCTGTTTCTATAATGTATACAGGAACATTATATAGTTTGGCGTATTGAATACCACCTGAGTAAATACTGCAAGTAATGCTGATGTTATGAGAAAATTCGGTGGATGTAGCTTCTCTTAATGCGAAAGCACAACGTCCTATGGTCTTTACGTTTTCGGGAATTGTTATCTGAGTTAAGGCAACGCAATTTTCAAATGCGTATGCTGCTATTTCAAGCTCACCCGTTCCGAAAGTTACGTTTGAAAGGGTGGAGCAACCTTTGAAAGCACTGTTGCCGATATAGCCTAAAGAGTCAGGGAATTCAACAGAAGTGATGGCAATGCAGTTTGTAAAAGCGTAATCGCCAATATAAAGGAGGGTATCGCACATTTTTATTAAATTCAAAGCGGTACAACTATGAAAAGCGCGCTGACCGATAACTTTGAGGGCTGTGCCCATATGAAGTTCGGTTAATGCGGTACAGCCATAAAAAGCATATTCGCCGACAACCTGGACATTGACGAGGTTTATTCCTGTCAGCGATGTGCAAGAGTTAAATGCCTTTGAACCGATTGATATAACGTTAGGTCCCATAATCACAGAAACCAGATTCTGACAACCGTAAAAAGCCATTGCGCCAATGGTTGTTACTGTTTCGGGGATTCTTACGGTGTTGATGTTGTTTCTGGTCTGGAATGCACTTTTTCCGATTGCGGTGACGTTAACGCCGTTAATCTGAGCAGGGATATTAACATAATCCGTGTAAAAGTCACGATAACCTGTTATGGTATACGTTCCGTCAGTGTTTTCTTCAAATACAAAACCATCATAGATATTTGCTGCATATGCTAACGGCACAGATGAAATAATCAGTAATGCAGTAATAAGAACAGATAAAATCTTTTTCATTTATGTACCTCCGCCTGTTTTGGTAGGGAAATCGTTTCATTTTTTACATTATACTATATAATTGGGGTTTTGTACACCATTAATTTTAATCCGAACCACTGTTAATATATTTTTGTGTATGAATATTCGTATATTTATGTATAATATGTATTTTTTGTTAAAAACTGTTGCAATTTCCGTATTTGCGTTGTATAATGCACTAAACGAGAAAGATGTATGTTCTCGAAAATTAAAAGTGAGGTTTTAGAAATGAAAAAGTTTTTAAGAATTACAGCTATTGTAATGGTTTTTGCAATGCTTGCTTGTTTTGCAGCTTGCGGTACAAGTGATAAGACTGACGATGCAACAGATGCTCCTGCAGCTAAAGAAAAACTCGTTATGGCTACTAACGCTGCTTTCCCTCCCTATGAATACAAAGAGGGCGACAAATTTGTTGGTATTGACGTTGAAATTGCACAGGCTATTGCTGACAAGCTCGGTATGGAACTTGAAATTAAAGACGTTGAGTTCGGTTCAATTATCGGCGGTGTTCAGACAGGTAAATTCGATATGGGTATCGCAGGTATGACAGTTACTGAAGAAAGACTTCAGAGTGTTAACTTCTCAACATCTTACGCAACAGGTATTCAGGTTGTTATTGTTGCATCAGGTTCAGATATCAAATCTCTTGATGATCTCAAGGGAGACGGTTCTATGAAATTTGGTGTTCAGCAGGATACAACAGGTGATATTTACGCATCTGATACTGCAGAAAACGGCGGTTACGGCGAAGATAACGTTATCCGTTACAAAACAGGCGCTGATGCTGTTCAGGCTCTTAAGGCCGGTAAGGTTCAGGCTGTTATCATCGATAACGAACCCGCTAAAGCATTCGTAGCAGCTAACGAAGGTCTTGAAATTCTTGATGCTGAATGGGCAAGAGAAGATTACGCTATTGCTATTGCAAAAGAAAACACAGAACTTCTTGAAAAGGTTAACAATGCTCTTGCAGAGTTAGAAAAAGAAGGCAAACTTGCAGAAATTATCAACAAATATATTCCTGCAGAATAAGTTTATTTTAATAGTACGTACGAGGACGGTGCTCCGTCCTCGTATTTTGCGGTATTAAGGAGGAAAAAGATGGATTCTTTGAAATTATGGTTTCTTGATTTTAAGGAGACATTTATCCTTTGTTTTTTAGATGATAATCGTTGGGAATGGCTTTTAGAAGGTTTTGTTAATTCTATAATTATTACGGTACTTGCAATTATTATAGGTTTGTTCTTTGGTATAGTTTTGGCTGCCATTCGTTCATCTTATGACAAAAACGAGGAATCACTCAAACTCAGAGGCGGTTTTGGTTATGTACTTTTGAAGATTCTGAATGGCATTTCAAAGGTGTATATTACTGTTGTACGCGGTATCCCGGTAGTTGTGCAACTTATGATATGGTATTTCGTTATACTTATTTCACAGGAGAATGATATTGTAGTTGCTGTTGTAGCATTCGGTTTCAACTCAGCGGCTTATGTTGCTGAAATTTTCCGTGGCGGCATTATGTCTATTGACAATGGTCAGTTTGAAGCAGGCAGAAGTTTAGGCTTCAATTATGTACAGACTATGATACATATAGTTATTCCGCAAACTGTAAAAGCTACACTTCCCACACTCCTTAATGAAATTATTGCCTTGCTTAAAGAGACCTCTGTTGCCGGTTACGTTGGTATTATGGATCTTACAAAAGCAGGTGACCTTATAAGAGGACGTACATTTGAGGCTTTTATGCCACTCATAGCAGTAGCAATTATTTACCTCATAACAGTTATTGTTCTTACAAAGGTGTTCAGTATAATCGAGAGGAGGCTTCGTCATAATGAGCGATAACATTATCCGTGTCAGCGATTTAAAAAAATATTATGCCGGTGGCGAAGTCAAGGCCCTCAATGGTGTTAATGTTGATATAAAAAAAGGCGAAGTTGTGGTTATAATCGGTCCTTCCGGTAGCGGTAAATCAACCTTGCTTCGGTCGCTTAATCTTCTTGAACTTCCTTCCGATGGTCAGATTTTATTCAATGATGTTGATATTACTGATAAAAAAGTTAATATCAATGTTCACCGTCAAAAAATGGGTATGGTGTTCCAGCATTTTAATTTGTTCGCTAATATGAACATCCTTAAGAATATGACTATTGCACCTACACAACTTCTTAAAAAGAGCAAAGCTGAAGCTGAAAAGAAGGCTATGGAATTGCTTGCCCGTGTCGGACTTTCAGACAGGGCTAATGCTTATCCCAGCCAACTTTCCGGCGGTCAGAAACAGCGTGTTGCTATTGTTCGTGCTCTTTGTATGGAACCCGAGGTTATGCTTTTTGACGAACCTACATCGGCACTTGACCCCGAAATGGTCGGAGAAGTACTTGATGTTATGAAAGACTTAGCAAAACAAGGTATGACTATGGTGGTTGTTACCCACGAAATGGGCTTTGCAAAAGAGGTTGCTTCAAGAGTTATCTTTATGGACGAAGGCGTAATTGCTGAAGAGGGCACACCGGATGAGATTTTCGGTAACCCGAAATCGGAAAGATTGAAATCATTTTTAAGTAAAGTTCTTATTTGATTTATGCGCAGGGTACGGTTGTACTCTGCGTTTTTATTTTTGTGAGAATTATTTGCTTTATAGTTAATTTGCACAATGAGAACACACGAATTTTGATGTTTTATACAAGGTTGAAATAATCGACGTTAAAAAGTCTTTTTTTGGTTGAAAAGATTAATTTTCTGTGATATACTTCTTGTTATAAATGACCTTGGGGGTGTATTTTTTGGCAACAGAAAATATAGATGTCAAAGAAGAGGTTGTAACAGAATCTAACGATGTGGATTCTGCCGCTAGAGAATATGTTTATGAAAACCGCCGTTACGTCGGTATGAAAGAAACTGTATGGTATGTTGTTTACGATATGTGCCAGAGTTTCAACATTGACTCATTTTCGGATCGTTTCATTACAAACATTCTTCAGATTGACTTGGATTTACAGACCTTTGTAAACGTTTTTAACGGATTTTGGGATGTTATTAACGATATTTTTACAGCGGCTATCGTTGAAAAAACCCGTACACGTTGGGGTAAATTTAAACCCTATCTTGTTGCATTGGGTATTCCCGGTACATTGGGTACCTGTTTCTATTGGTTATTGCCCATGTTCTTTAAGGGCAAAGGTTCACGTGATATATCAAAATTCCTGACGTACTTCTTGCTTGCCGTTGTGCGTGAGGGTGCAGGTACATTCAGAGCTATTGCAAAAACCGGTATGTTGGCTACCATTACGCCTCACCCGGTTGACCGTACAAGGTTGATTACCATGGCGGAATTCTTCTCCGGACTTCTGGGTGAAAAGTTACCGCAGCAGATTCTTACAGTTCTTATTGACCTTATCGGTAACAAGGTTATCAACCTTTCTTATACAACAACATTCATGTTTATGGGTAACTTTACCTCAATTGTCAGTGGTGTTGCTTCACTTATTTTCTGCGTTATGACCCGTGAAAGAGTTATGCAGTCTGTTGAAACACCCAGTGTATGGCAGGGTATTAAGTCGGTTGTTAACAACAAGCCCATCTTGTTGCTTACACTTTCCGAAACACTTTCAAACTTCAGTGTCGGCGGCAGCATAAACGACTATTACATAGACGTTCTTAACTTTGCTTCTATGACCATGGTTGCGGGTATTCCCGGTGCGATTATTAATCCATTCTCATTCTCATGGGTACCGTGGTTCAGAAGAAGATTCTCAACCAAGACTCTCTATCTTCTTGGTACAAAGAGCCAGTCGCTTCTTGATATTCCCGTATTCCTTATCGGTATGATAGGCGGTAAGCACAACGGTATATACAAAAAGGTGCTGCCGATGTTCTTTGTTATGGCGATTAAAGAGGCAATATACATGATATTCTGGGGTGTTCGTCGAGTTATTCCCAGCGAAATGTATAACGAATCTATGGACTACTGTGAATGGAAAAACGGTTATCGTACAGAGGCTATGACATCTGTTGCACGAGACCTTACCAAGAAACTCGCAAGTATTCTCAACTCTGCTATTTCCTTGCAGTTGAAGAAACTCATCGGTTACGATATTTCTTCATATACAAGAGGCGAAGCTCAGACAGATGATACTAAGTTTGGTCTTTTCGCTATGGCTACAATTATTCCCACAGTTACAGGTCTTTTAGGTATTATTCCTATTCTGTTCTATGACCTTAGCGGTGAAAAGAGAGAACGTATGTATATCGAACTTCTTGCAAGACGTGAGGAAGCTGCAAGGCTTGCTATGTCAGGTGACAAAGAAGATATAGAAAAACTTGCAAAAGAGCAGTTAAGCGTTGCTGATAAAAAGCAGGAACTTTAATACTGTATAATCAAAAGACCTTGAGTGTTAAACTCAGGGTCTTTACTTATATATTAAAGAAAATTAATATATGTTTTGGTTGCAATAAGTCGTTTTTTGTGGTATAATTTTCAGGATAAGGGAATGGCGAAAACGTCTTTAAAAAATAAGCGTCGCTGATGATTTATAAAAATTAATTTAATGCGGCGACACGTTTGGTGTCGCCTTTTTTCATAAAGAGGTGTTAAGAATTGACAAAATCTGATTATATATCCAACTCAGCTAAAATATTACTGATAAGCAGTATTTTGTTGTTCGTTGCAAATGCGCTTGCGTTCCTCGGTTCATATAATGTGACGTTTGTTTCAATTGCAGGAAAAGTTTCAACAATTAGTTTTTACGCAGTTTTTCTGATGGGATTCCTTGCATTTAACGGTGAAGGAATTGCATATAAACATTCGCGAGAGATGGCAAAGAAGAAAAAAACCACATATCTTAAATTTTTGGTTTTGTTTGCATTTTTAGTGAGATATGTGAAAACACCTATTGAAAAGTTTGCATTGTCTTTAGATGATGAAAGCATGGTCGGAATATGCAGCAGATTGTTTTTAAGCCTGTTCAATACAGTGTCATCTTACGGTTTTCTGTTTGCAATGATTGCATTGTGGTATGTTTTCAGAGACAGTGGTATTAAAAAACTTTTGCCCCTTGAAACTTGCGCATTTACTTTGGGGTTGGTTTATAACATTTACAAAGTGTTTAATTATGCGGTGGCAAAATACGAAATTAAAGCATTGGGTGATTTGTTCGTAACAGTTTTTTCAAACAGTGTAATATTAAATGTGCTTTGTCTTTTACAGTTTGGTTTTGATATTTTAATGTTTGCTGTAGTTCTTAAATTTTTTAATAAAAAAGCAATTGAAGAACAAGAAGAAAAAGATACAGAAACTAAAAAAATGGTTACAGCCAGAAAAATATACAGTACAGATTGCTACGGATTAGATTCTTTAGAAGACGATTTTCTTTTAGAAACCAATGAGGATTAAAAAGTTTTTATTTGTAACGGGAGAGTATTATGAAAAGATATCTACATATTGCAATATCGTTATTGTTATGCCTATCTTTCATTATAGTTTTACCTACAGTGGCATCCGCAAACCTTGCGGGTGATTTGAATGATGATGGCATAATTTCCACTGAAGATGCAAGAATCGTTTTGAAAATAGCTGCCGGGCATATTGCACCTACTTCTGCCCAGAAGAGCCTTGCGGATATGGACGGCAACGGCATTATATCCCTTGAAGATGCGCGACTTACACTTTTAGCTTCGATAAACAACGACAGTGACGAGGTTTATATGCAAAAACTTATAGACAAAGGTTTTCCCAGGTCTTATGTAGAGGATTTATTAGAACTTCATCACAAATACCCTGAGTGGGAGTTTGAGCCGTTTATAACAAATCTTGATTGGCAAACTGCCGTAAACGGTGAAAGAACACCACATAAAAAACAACTTATCGAAAATACTGTTACGGCTTCATACAAATGCACTTGTAGCTATTGTAACGGTGTGATACAGGAAACCGGCGGTTGGGTCAGTGCTTCAGAAACTGCGGTTAAATTCTATCTTGATCCAAGAAATTTTCTTAACGAGCAATACATATTCCAGTTTGAAAACAACGTCTATGAGGAATTACAATCCTTAGATGCGATAGAAACAATTTTGCGATACACTTGGATGTATAACAGCAATATTACATATTACGATGGTTTGGGGAATATGAAAACATACACCGAAAATGGTGTGCCTGTGAAATATTCCGAAGCAATTCTTAAAGCTGCAAAAGATAGCGGTTTGAGTGCGTATTATTTAGCTTCCAAGATTGTTCAGGAAGTTGGTGGTGCTACACCTACCGCATCGGCAGCCAGCGGAAAATCGTCTCCGTATAACGGCATATATAATTATTATAATATAATGGCGTATACAGGTGCAGGTGACGGACTTAAATGGGCTAACGGTAATATGAAAACAAAAACGTATGCCTATATGTACAAGAATGCAACCAGTTCTACCGGCTTTATGGTTACAGTCCCTGCAGATACATCACTTTATTATATCGGATACAACAACGGTTTTTATCAGGTTTCAGCCACTGTAAACGGAAAAAAATATACGGGTTATGTTGCCGCATCAACAGTTTCTTTAGAAACATCTTACGGCAGACCCTGGAATAATCCGTATAAAACTATATATTATGGTGCTAAGTTTATTCACGAGGGTTTTTCAGATTATCAGTTTAACGGATATCTTCAGAAGTTTAATGTGAATCCTGCATCGGGCAACTTGTATCACCACGAATATATGGCGAATGTGAGGGCAGCCGCTTTTGAAGCTTACTCAACTTACAGAGCATATACCGAATGTAATATTATGGGAACTAAAAAAGTTTTTTCAATACCGGTATTTCTCAATATGCCTTATGCCGATGTTACAAAAGACGAGCGTTTCGGCGTATCTTACCCAACAGTATCTTGCGGTGCTTCCACAACAACATCCATAACACTTAATTGGACAAGTGTTGAAGATGCAGAAGGGTATCAGGTACTGAGATACAATAATTCGACCAAGGCTTATGATGTTATAAAGACTACCACTGAAACAAGTTATACGGATTCGTCCATTTCAGCGGGCGGTACCGCTACATATCTCGTACGTGCCTACAAAAAAGGCAGTGACGGAAAATACGTTTATTCAGAATACAGTGCAAAATTCTACGCAACAACATCGCCATCTGCACCCGGTGGATTGGTAAAAACATCTGTTACTTCAAACTCGGCGGTGATTAAATGGAATACGATAACTAATTGTAACGGTTATTATATTTACAGGTACGATGCCATATCCGGAGCCTATTCAAACGTTGGTTCAACTACGGCAACCACATTTACTGACAGCGGTCTTATGTCAGGCACAACTTATACATACAAAATCAAGGCATATAAAACAACTGCCAATATGAAGGCTGAATCAGCTTATTCATCCGCTTTGAGTGTAACTACAACAGGAACTGCACCAAAACAGATTGGTGTTGTAAATGTCAGTGATGCCTTGAATATCCGAAGCGAACCGAGCACAAGCGGTTCGGTTGTTGTTCAGGTTAGTAACGGTTTCAAGATGTATATTCTTGAAACAAGTGGTGATTGGTACAAAGTAACATTTACACTTAACGGAAAAACTTACACAGGTTATGCACATTCAGATTATGTTGTTGCCTCTGATTTAAAAGTTTCTTGTCCGTACACAGAACCCACTGTAACACTCAGTCAAGGTGACAGCGGTGATGGTGTTAAATGGTTACAATGGTATTTATGTAAACTCGGTTACCTTACCGCTTCCGATATTGACGGTTCTTTTGGTCCCACCACTCTTAATGCCGTAAAAAGTTTCCAGACCGATAAATCTATTACGGTGGATGGTCTTGTGGGTTCGGGAACAAGAACTGCCTTAAAAAATGCATACGGGAAATAAGTTTGAGATTAATTTATGAATGTTTTAAAAAGAGTTATTGCGGTGATTCTGATGCTTTCCGTAATCGCTTGCGCTACAACCGTGTTGGGTGCAACCAAAGGCGATATGGATGGTGACGGCAAAATTTTGTTGAGTGATGCGAGGACTGTTCTGCAAATAGCGGCAGGTCAGAAAACAGTTTCCCAAACACAAAAAAATTTGGCGGATATGAATGGCGATGGTAAGATTTCTCTCGTCGATGCACAGCAGGTTCTGAATTTGTGTGCAGATTTAGATCCGGTCAAATTTCTTGATGAAATTGAACAGATAACACCATATAAAAAGCATGGGTCATCTGCTACATCAAAGTTTTGCAAAGTGACTTCGTACTGTGGCGAAACCTTACCGGATACCTATACAGAAGATAAATCAAGTCCGCTGTATACACCATTACCTGAGGGTACATACGATTACGTTGCATCGGGACCTGTAAGAGATTCAGCCAGTGGCAAAGATTTTTATTACCTTAAATCCGGTCGCAGAGCCTATGGTCATGAGGTTACAGTTTTTACGGGATATCGGATGCCGAGTAACAATATAAAATTACAAAAAACGGTAAAATACGAAGAAAATGCTACTTCTGTTTATCTGGCGTTAGATTGGCGTGTTCCGTTCAATGTTTCTGTTAAACCCCAGGAATATGTTACAGGTTACAACAGTCGCCCTTATAATATAAAGGACGGGAAATTTACCGGAAGTTATATGGATATAACTTTCTTCTATACCGCAAACGCTACCGGCAATATCAGCTTTCCTAAAAGTAATGTTATTAAAAATTGTGTCTGGTATAAAAATACCGATAACAATACTGCAACTCTTCGTGTCTATTTCAAGAACGCAGGTGAATTTTACGGATATACCGCATATTATAACGAGAATAACTACCTTGTTATTTCATTTAAAGAGCCTTTAACAACATTAAAAGGCAGGGTGATTGAAATTGACCCGGGTCATGGCGGAAATCAACCGGGAGCAGGGTCGGGGACAGGTGTATACGAAAAAGACATCACTTGGAAAATAGCACTTCAATTAAAATCATATCTTGAGAATGCAGGTGCAACAGTAATTTTTTCAAGAAACAATTCATCATCTGTACCGGAAATTGAAGAAAGAAGAATAAATACCATTAAGAATAATCCGGATTTGCTGATTTCTATACATCTTGATGCGTTATCTTCAAAAAGTGTAAGCGGCTCGTCGGTTTATTATTATAAGTCTTATTCAGGACCTTTAGCCTATGCTATTGCTACCTCTCTGCCTAATGCGGTGAAAAACGGAACGGGTCACAGTATGCCAAACAAGGGTGCACATTTTTATCCGTTTTGTGTTACCCGTGTGGAAAATTGTCCGTCAGTTCTTGTTGAATGTGGTTTTATAACCAATTCCGGCGATTTCAAAGTTCAGAATTCAGCAAATGGCCAGAAGTATATAGCCAAAGGAATTTATGATGGAATAGTAAAATACATGACAGCATAATTTTTTATGTTTTTATGGAAATTTTCTATTTACTGATTGATTTAACTGTGATAGAATTATGAAAGAATTTACCAACGGAGGTAATAAATATGAGACAAATAAAATTCGGTATTTTCGGTTTAGGTCGAGGCAGTTCTTTTTATGACAGCATTATTGCAAACAATGGCGATTTAGTTGCCGTTTGTGATTTTGATGAAAATAAGTTCGCTTCTGCAAAAGAAAAATTTCCAAACGTTACTACATATACTGATTTTGATGAATTTATAAATCACGAGGGTTTGGAAGCAGTTTTCCTTTGCAACTATTTCCACGAGCACGCGGAGTACGCTATTAAAGCATTAGAGAAGAATATTCACGTTTTAAGCGAATGTACTTCAAATATTTCAATGGGTGATGGCGTTGCTCTTGTAAGAGCAGCAGAAAAAAGCGATGCTTACTACATGATCGCCGAAAATTACCCCTTTATGAAGTTTAATCAGGAAATGAGAAGGGTTTACCGTTCAGGTGTTCTCGGTAAAGTTTTGTTTGCTGAGGGTGAATATAACCATCCCATTCTTAACCAGAAAGATATCAAAAAATATTGCCCCAACTCAAAGCATTGGCGTTATCATATTCCGAGAATATATTATATTACACATTCACTCGGCCCGCTTATGTATATTACCGGTGCAACACCCAAAAGGGTAACTGCAATGCCCATTTTTGCACCTCTTAATGAGGAAAATGGCGGTGGTAGCCTTTATTGGCGTTTGCCCGACAGAAGCGCAGTCGTTACTTGCCTTAACGATGATGATTCTGTTTTCCGTGTTACAGGTTGGTCCCATTTCGGTGGTCACGCCAATACTTATCGTGTTGCAGGTGAGTTAGGTCAGATTGAAAATATCCGCGGTGAAGATAATAAAGTTGTTTTATCATTCAACGAAGAGCATACTCCCGAAGGTATGGAAAGAGTAAGCAAATACGATGCCGACTTTGCTCCCGAAGATAAAGAGGATGCAGAGAATGCAGGTCACGGCGGTGGCGATTACTTTATTATAAGAGAATTCTTTACAAGCATCAGAGAAAACAGAAAGCCTATGTTTGATGAATATTTTGCAACAACCATGGCTTCCGTTGCAATTCTCGGTCACAGAAGTGCTTTGGAATACGGTGTACCTTATGACATTCCCGATTTCCACAAAGAAGAGGACAGAGTACGTTATGAGAATGATTTCCTCACTCCTTGTTACGATTCAAAGGGTAATCCGCCTACGATTGCTAACACCGAAAGAGCAGAGTATATTCCCACTGAGGAAACAATGAAAGCCTACGATGAAGCAATTGCTGCATATACAGAAGAAAACTAATATTAATTTGATAACATTTTACATAAAAATACCTTTACCGATTGAGCTCGGTAAAGGTATTTTTTTATACTATATTGCCGTTGGTTATTACGGTTTTTATGTTGATATCATCATCAAATAAAATTAAATCAGCATCGTAGCCTTTTTCAATTTTGCCTTTTGTTGTGCCGTATCCGCAAACAGTTGCAGGTGTAAGCGAAGCCATTTTAACTGCACTGAAAAGGGGAATACCTATACACTTATACATATTCCTTACACAGTCAGCAAGAGTTGCTGCACTACCGGCTAAAGCGGAGCGGTCCGCAAGTTTCATAACATTATCTTCATATATAACATTAATGCCGTTTTCCTGAGTGTAAACGGTGTTTTCTTTTATGTCACTTGCAGAAAATTCAAGACCATCTGTAATAAGATACATCTTTTCGTCGCCTTTGCATTTATATATAAGTTTGAGAAGACCTTGAGGAAGATGCCTTAAGTCAGCAATAGTCTGGGTAGTAAGCTCATCCATATAAAGACCTGCTTCAACAACGCCTGCGTTTCTGAAAAGACCTGTTTTGAAGCAGGAGGAACAAGCGTTATATATATGCGTAACATCGCTGAAGCCGTGTTGTACGGCGGTTTCAACCTGCTCGTAGCTTGCCGCGGAGTGAGCGACAGATGCAACAATTCCGCGATTTCTTAATTTTTCGCCCAATTCCAAAACGCCGTCACACTCGGGTGCAGCACCCATAATAAGTATTTTATCCCACAATTCAAAAAGTTCTTCGGGTGGGTGCTTTCGAGGATTGAGAATACTATCGGGACTTTGTGCGCCTTTATATTGAAGTGAAATGTAAGGTCCTTCAAGGTGTACACCTAAAATATTGGCTTTTTTGCTTTCTTCACTGGCTTTTTTTATGGATAATATCGCATCTTTAAGTTGTGCAATAGGTGCGGCAAGTGTGGTGGGAACAATTGAAGTTGTGCCGTATTTCAGGTGAGCTTCTGCCATATCAATAATATCAGTGAAGTCCTTGCTCATTGCACTTTTGTTACCGCCACCGTGTACGTGAATATCCACAAAACCGGGTGCAAGGTAAAAACCTTTACAGTCGATAACCGTATCATTTTCTCTTTTGGAGAATCTTTCGCAAATATCGATTATTTTTCCGTATTCTGTTACAACAACGCAGTCACGGATTTTATCGGGAAAGACAACTTTTGCATTTTGATAAATGTTCATTTAAATCACCAATTAAGATTTTATTATTATTTAAAACATATGTCAATCAAAACTTTTTTCTGCGACCGATAGCGACAAAAGTTTTGCTCAGTTGAATTTATAATATTAATCAAGTCAGGGGTGAGAAAATGGTAACCGTATATGCAGATGTTTTAGTTGCTCTCAATATTCTTATTACATATTTGATTTTGGTAGCATCAAGGCTTTTCTGCCGAATTGCCACAAATAAATGGGGAGTAGCAATAGCATCAATAATGGGCGGACTTTCAGCCTTGATAATTTTTTATGAAAACATTTCTGTAATATGGTCGGTAGTTTACAAAATCATTGTTGCAACTGTTATAACCTTGGTGGCATTTTTACCGGGAAATTTCCGTATGTTTTTAAAAACATTTTTTAGTTTTTTGGGAATAAGTTTTCTTTTCGGTGGGGTGATGTATGCTCTGGAAATAACGCAAAAACCTCAGAACATTCTCTATATTAACGGCACAGTCTATTTTGATATGAGCATTACCTATCTTGTGGGGAGTACATTTATAATTTACGGTTTGTTTATTGTTTGTAATTACTTTTTGTCAAAAAGATTGTCTGCTCACGAAATTTATAAAGTTAAAATCACTTTCAGGAATACAAGTACGGAGGTTTTGGGTTTTGTTGATACGGGAAATAATCTGAAAGACAGCGTTATGGGGCGAGATGTAATAGTCGCAGAACTTTCTGCTGTGGCACCTCTTTTTACATATGAAGAAATCAAATATCTTAAAACAGGTGATTTAACAGACATTCCCGAAAGTCTTAAAACCAAAATACATTTAATTCCCTGTAACACAATTTCAGGCGATTCGCTTTTACCTGCAATTATACCTGAAAAGGTAGAGTATAAAATAAATAATAAAAAAGCTCAGAGCGATTTCGTTTCGGTTGCCATATGTAATAAATCGCTATCTTCGGGGGAGTATAAAGTTCTTTTGAATAAAAATGTTTGTAATTTGAATTGGAAGGAGAATAAGGATGAAATTTTCGTTGATTGAGAAGTTTAAATTATGGCGAGTGCGTTTGTTAAAATTGGTGGCGGGCGAGGTTTATTATATAAACAGTCCTCAGACTCTACCTCCTCCATTGTCAAAGGAAGAGGAGCTTAAAATCATTGAACAATTGCATCAAGGGAATGTTGAAGCACGTGATAAGCTTGTTGAGCATAATCTCCGTCTTGTAGTTTACATAGCAAAAAAATTTGAAAATTCAGGAGTTAATATAGAGGATTTAATATCCATCGGTACCATAGGGCTTATTAAAGCGGTGAATACTTTTAAAGCTGATAAAAATATCAAGCTTGCCACATATGCATCAAGGTGTATAGAAAATGAAATACTTATGCATTTAAGAAAGGTCAATCAACAGCGGCTTGATATATCACTGGATGAGCCACTTAATGTGGACTGGGATGGTAATGAATTGTTACTTTCGGATGTTTTAGGCAGTGATGGACTTGAAATTAATGACAATGTGGAGTGCGAGGATGAAAAAAGGATACTTCATATATGTATGGATGAGCTATCAAATCGCGAAAGACTTATAATGAATATGCGCTTTGGTATGGATGGAAAAAAGGAGCATACGCAAAAGGAGGTAGCGGATATTTTAGGTATATCCCAGAGTTACATATCACGCCTTGAAAAGAGAATTATATTGAAACTAAAAAGGGACATAGAACGTCAGACCGTAGAAAAATAAATAAATTGTAAATTCCTTCTTGTTTTTTTATTTTTTTAGTATTATTATGAAATAAAGGAATAATTTGGAGTGGGTGATTTAAACAAAATAAGTTATGCACACTCCGGAGGTGGGGAATTTATGAATAAAGCGGAAGTCGTATTTAAAGCGGTGGATATTTTGTGTTATCCTATGCAAAATATTCAAAGGTTCAAGAATATTGTCAGTGTAAAAGACATTCCTTATGGGGATTCTGCAAGGCAAAAGGCGGATTTGTATTACAGAAGTGATATTTTAAACGACGGGAAAAAGCATCCGTTAATTGTGTATTTCCATGGCGGCGGCTTTATTATGGGCGACAAAAGCTACCGCGTAAGCATAAGCGAGTTTTATGCGGATAAAGGCTACTTTGTTTATAACGTGAACTATGAAATGCCACCGGAATCAGCTTGTCCCGATATGTTTTATGGTTGCGTAAAGGGACTTAACTCCGTTACCGGCTTATTTGATAAGTATAATATCGATGAGGCGAACATTATATTGACCGGTGACAGCTCCGGTGCGTATATCTGCTCTTACCTTGCGGCGCTGAAATATGATGAAGCTTTAAGAAAAGCCGTGGAAAGTGATGATATAAAAGTTGAGCTTAAAGCGCTTATGCTGATGTGCGGAATATACGATTTAGAAGTTCTTCTTAAAGGAACAACACTTTTCGGTGTAATTCCACAGACCGCGAAAATGGTTCTGGATTTTGACTTAAAAAAGGATTTTTCAAATATTGCAGAGTTTAAATATTATGACTATATTTCTCCTGCACATTTTGTTAATGATAAATGGTGCTCAACCTTCATCTGTTGGGCAGATGATGATATAGTATGCCAGAATCAAGGTGAGCCTATGGCTGAAAAGCTTGAAAAAGCGGTTCCGTATTTCGATTCCTACCACGTAAAAGGTTTCCAGAATAACCATTGCTTCCACCTTAATTTCGGCACAAAGAATAAACCGGCAGTTGAATGTATGAACAAGTCGGTTGAGTTTTTAGAGAAAATAACACTAAAAGAAACTGTTACGGCTTGACCGTAACAGTTTTGTTGTTTTATATAATCAACGCGTAGCGTTCCTGAATTCCGAATTCCGAATTCCGAATTCCGCATTACGAATTCCGAATTTCAGGAAACCCCCGGCGAGGGTTTCCTACGGTAAAACAGTCACACCGGACTGTTTTACCTACCTTCCTGCGCCACTAAAGCAAAAAGAGGTTTCGCATTCTGCGGAATGCGCCAATGGGTTTCACCCCTTGACCCCACAACCTTTTAAAAAAGCTTGACCAAAACTTTATAATTGCAACGCAGTTCCTGAATTCCGAATTCCGCATTTCGAATTCCGAATTAATTTCTGCCTTTTGCATAAAAAAAACAAGCTCTCAATGAGAGCTTGTTTTCACTTTATCTTATAGTTCCTGTGTTAGTTTTAAGTGTAACGTCATGTGCGCCGCCCTCAACAATGCTTGTAGCACTAACGAGAGTGAGCTTAGCATCTCTTTGAAGGTCGGGGATAGTGGTAACACCACAGTTGCACATTGTAGATTTAACCTTGTAAAGGCTCTTTGTAACGTTGTCGTGGAGTGAACCTGCATATGTTACATATGAGTCAACGCCTTCCTCAAAGGAGAGCTTTGACTGACCGCCAAGGTCATAACGCTGCCAGTTTCTTGCTCTGTTAGAGCCTTCGCCCCAATACTCTTTAACGTATGTGCCGTTGATGTTGAGCTTGGGTGTGGGGCTTTCATCGAATCTTGCAAAATATCTGCCGAGCATCATAAAATCAGCACCCATAGCAAGAGCGAGAGTCATATGATAATCGTGAACAATGCCACCGTCTGAACAAATCGGAACATAAACGCCTGTTTCTTCAAAGTATTCGTCACGAGCAGCGGCAACCTCAATAAGAGCAGTAGCCTGTCCTCTGCCGATACCCTTTGTTTCACGGGTGATGCAGATTGAACCGCCGCCGATACCAACTTTGATGAAGTCAGCACCTGCCTCAGCGAGAAAACGGAAACCGTCACGGTCAACTACATTACCTGCACCGACTTTAACTGTGTCACCGTATTTTTCGCGAATGAAAGCGATAGTGCGTTTCTGCCATTCTGTGTAACCCTCGGAGGAGTCGATGCAAAGAACATCAGCACCTGCTTCAACAAGAGCAGGAACACGTTCAGCATAGTCACGTGTGTTGATACCTGCGCCAACCATGTAACGCTTCTGGTCATCGAGAATTTCCTGAGGATTTTCTTTATGCTGAGCATAGTCTTTACGGAAAACGAAGTACATAAGGTTTCCGTTATCATCTATAATAGGGAGAGAGTTGAGCTTGTTTTCCCAGATAATGTCATTAGCCTCTTTAAGTGTTGTTGATGCAGGAGCGGTAATGAGCTTCTCTAAAGGAGTCATAAATTCTCTTACTTTTAAATCGAGAGGCATACGGCTGATTCTGTAATCTCTTGATGTTACAACGCCAAGGAGTTTGCCTGTTGCAGTACCGTCATCTGTAACTGCCATTGTTGAGTGACCGAGTGCATCATAAAGGTTAACAACGTCCTCTAAGGTGTTGTCGGGGCAAAGGTTTGCGTCACTGACAACAAAACCTGCTTTGTAACTTTTAACTCTTGCTACCATTGCGGCTTCATCTTCGATAGACTGAGAGCCGTAAATGAAAGACATACCGCCTTCTTTTGCCAAAGCAATAGCAAGTGTGTCATTAGAAACAGACTGCATAATTGCAGAAACAAGAGGGATATTGAGTGTTATGGGTGCTTCCTCACCTTTTTTGAATTTGCAAAGAGGGGTTTTAAGATCTACATTTGCAGGAATGCAATCGGGACCTGTATAACCGGGGATAAGTAAGTATTCGCTGAAAGTTCTGGAAGGTTCTTTACAGTAATGAGCCATTAAAATCTCTCCTTTGACTAAAATGTTATTACCCTATATTTTACTTTCTATTGTGAAGAAAGTCAACTATGAATTATAACGATAATCTTAAACTTTTTTTCAAGTAAATTATTGTAAAATGCCATATTCTGTGATAATATTATTGAACTATTATATTAGGTAATTATGGTCTTTTTGACTGTTTTACAGTACGAGGTGGATTATGTCACATTTTGAAATTGATTTTCACGACAAAAACAGTGAAAGATATATGATCAGCGGCCGTATTAATCAGATAATAAACGACCTTAATAATAAGTTCGTTATTGTCGATAGTGTTGATACGGGCGATTTTATGTTCCGCGACGGTCAGTATACCTTCGCAGAACGTGATGAGGGCGAGTGGACACCATTCAGAGCAAATAAAGATTATTGGGGTTACCGTGAGTGTTACTGCTGGTTTAAGCAGACGGTTAAAATTCCCGAAGAATTTAAAGGCGAACACGTTATTTATAAACTCACTCCTTATGTAAGAGAGTGGAACGAGGTTAACCCTCAGTTTATCATTTATATAAACGGAAAAGTTGTTCAGGGTGCCGACAGTAACCATCAGTATGTTACCGTTACACCTTGCGCTCAGGGCGGAGAAGAACTTGAAATTTATATTAACGCATATTCTGATGATTGGGAATGGCGAGGAGAGATACAGCTCGGCGCACAGCTACAGGTGTTTGATGATGTTGCATATCAAATATATTTTGATATTGTTACACCCCTTAAGGTGGCAAAATACAAAGATGAAGACAGCGATGCACGTATAAATATTCTTAAAGCTCTTAACGATGCTTGTAATATCCTTAATATTGATACTAACGACCGTGAAGTTTTCAGGAAGTCTGCTATTGCTGCTTCTGAATATCTTGATAAAAATCTTTACGGAAAATTCGAAGAAGCAACCGCTTGGTGCGTAGGTCACACCCATATTGACGTTGCCTGGCTGTGGCGACTTCGCCAAAGTCGTGACAAGGCTTGTCGTTCATTTGCAACTGTTCTTAAGCTTATGGAAGAATATCCCGAATATAAGTTTATGTCATCTCAGGCTCAGCTTTATGATTATGTAAAGCAGGATTATCCTGAGGTTTTTGAGGAAATCAAAAAACGTGTTAAAGAGGGCAGATGGGAAGCAGAAGGCAGTATGTGGGTTGAGGCGGATACCAATGTGGCATCCGGTGAGGCTCTTGTAAGACAGTTTATGGTTGGTAAACGCTTCTTCCGTGATGAGTTCGGTGTTGATAATAAAATTATGTGGCTTCCCGACGTTTTCGGTTATTCTGCCGCAATTCCGCAGCTTATTAAAAAGTGCGGAATGGAATATTTTATGACAACTAAAATCAGTTGGAATGAATATAACAAATTCCCTTACGATACATTTATGTGGCGCGGTATTGACGGAACAGAGGTTCTTTCTCACTTCCCGCCTTCTTGTCACGTAACTGTTGATGAACGTCAGAATTGGCAGTCAACCTATAACGCAAAACTCCGTCCTCTTTACGTTTTGGGCGGATATAAAAGATATTCTCAAAAAGACCTTTCAAAAGACTATCTTATGTCGTATGGCTTTGGTGACGGTGGCGGCGGTCCCACCGTTGAAATGCTCGAATACGGCAGAAGAATGGCTAAAGGTATTCAGGGTTGTCCTGTTGTAAAACAGGCACATTCTTACGATTTCTTTGTAGACCTTGACAAAAAAGTTTCAGGCAATAAACGTCTTCCTACCTGGTGCGGTGAACTTTATCTTGAGTTCCACAGAGGCACTCTTACAAGCCAGGCAAGAAACAAAAAATATAACCGAAAAAGCGAATGTCTTTATCACGACGTTGAAACACTTTCAGCAATCGCTAATAAAGAAACAGGTTTCAGTTATCCTAAAGAAAGACTTCTTGAAAACTGGAAGCTCATTCTTCTCAACCAGTTCCACGATATTCTTCCCGGTTCTTCAATCGCTCCTGTTTATGGGGACAGCAAAGAAGATTATGAAAAAGTTCTCGGTGCAGGTTGCGAAATGGCAAGTGAAGCAGAGAGCACACTTATTTCAAAAATGTCACTCCCCAATGACAGTATTGTTGTTTTCAATACAACGGGCTTTAAACGTAAGGATGCGGTTATTTGCGAAATTCCTTTAGAGGGTGAATTTGCACTCTTTGATAAAAACGGCAACGAGGTTAAATATCAGAAAACCTATGACGGCAAAATTGTGTTTATCGCCGAAGTGGGTGCAAAGGGTTATACAGCTTATACAGTTAAAAGAGGCGCTCCTGCAGTTTACGAAAACGTAAACGCAACCATTGAAAAGGCAGAAACACCTTACTTCACCATTAAATTTAACGGTGAAGGTAATATTGCTGACCTTGTACATAAAAAGACAGGCAGAAGTGTTGCTCCCGACGGCAAAACTTTGGGTAAAGTTACCGCATATCAGGACAGACCTCACAACCACGAAGCATGGGATATTAAATGCTATTTTGAAGAAGTTTCCTGGGATCTTGAATTTAAAAATGCAGAGATTGTTGAACTTGGTGCGGTAAGAGCAGTATATAAAGTTGAAAGAACTTTCAGAAATTCGACATTTACAGAGTATTATTGCATTTATAATGATCTTGAAAGAATCGATGTTGATTACGAATCCGATTGGAAAGAAGATCACGTAGTTCTTAAAGCTGATTATCCCGTTGATGTTAACGCAGTTAAAGCAACCTTCGATATTCAGTTCGGTAACATTGAACGTTCAACCACAACTAACACAACTTGGGAATTTGCTCAGTTTGAGGAATCAATGCACAAATGGGTTGACCTTTCCGATAACAGTTTTGGTCTTTCGATTCTTAACGACTGCAAATATGGTTGCGATGTTAAAGACGGCCATATAAGACCCACTCTTTTCAGATGCGCAACTCGTCCCAACAAAATTCAGGACAGGGAATTCCATTCATTCACTTTCTCAATCTATCCGCATGAAGGCAGAGTTAACGACTCCAATGTAGTGAATGAAGCATATAATGTGAACTATCCTCTTTACGCAGTTTCAGCAGCTGCACACGAAGGCACACTTCCTGCAGAATATTCACTTGTTAATTGCGATAAGAATAACGTTGTTATTGAAACGGTTAAAATTGCAGAGGACAGCGATGCGCTTATTGTTCGTGCTTATGAAACATGGAACTGCAAAACTTCTGCAACACTTGCATTTAACTCTGAAATTTCACAGGCAACTGAATGTAACCTTCTTGAAGAAGAGGATGAGGCGGTTGCTTACAGCGGAAATGCAATCACTGCTACATTCAAGCCCTTCGAAATCAAAACATTCAAGGTGAAATTTAAATAAAGGAATAATTATGAGTTACAGTTTTTTTGCGATGGTATCGCGTATGAAGTATATAGACCGTTGGGCTCTTATGCGTAATACCGAAAAAGAGAGCCTTGACAGTCATTCAAAAGAGGTGGCTGTTGTCGCCCACGCACTTGCTGTTATAGGCAATAAGCGATTCGGTAAAAATTATAACGCAGACCGTGCTGCGGTTCTTGGTCTTTATCACGATGCCCACGAAATTATAACAGGGGATATGCCTACACCCGTAAAGTATCAGAATCAGGATATTCTTGTGGCTTTTAAAGCCGTGGAGGATTCTGCCAATGAAAAATTACTCGGTAAACTTCCCGAGGATTTGCGCGATGAATTCCGCGAGCTTTTAACGGAAAGCGATGAGGAACTTAAACCTCTCGTTAAAGCTGCCGACAAACTCAGCGCACTTATTAAGTGCATTGAAGAACGAAAAGCAGGTAATACAGAGTTTAAAGAAGCAGAAGTTGCAACAAGAAAAAAACTTATGGAAATAGAACTTCCTGAGGTGAAAGTTTTTATAGAAGAATTCCTTCCTGCATACGAACAAACCCTTGACACTATCTGAATTCTGCCTACGAAAAATGAGTGCCCGTATGGACACTCATTTTTTTATGGTTTTTTCACATATCATTTTACTAAAAGCTATTATATTTGCCTTCGCCGAGTGGGGTTCGAATCCCAACAACAAATCACACAAAAAAAGAAAAAGATACCCGAAAGGGTATCTTCTTCTTTTGAAGACTGACCCTAATTATAATACAAATGCACCCCATTTTGAGGTAAGCGGGTGCATTTAGGGAGCAGGGGGTGCAAAATTGCAATATCCAACGATCGCAGGTTGTTCCCAATCGTCAAAGAAATCTAAATTTATTACTGTGTCGGTTCCGCGATCTGCCCAAAAACGAAGGGTAACCGAACGGGGAGGCAATTCGCCTTCATCCAAAATTAGCATGTCCCCATTATCATACGATGCAAAAATGCAGAACCGTGTTTTAGGATATTGATATTCTAGGATATTCTTCCAATATAGCAATATACCTACCGCCTTGATAAGGAGTGATTTTACTTCTTCATCTGTTTGGGCTTCTAGATATATTTCGTTTCCATCCCATTCAAGTTGGGACAAATCTTGAGTGGATTTAACCTGTTTTCTGTCCAACCAACAGAAATCGGATACGCCCCAATATTTTCTTCCGATGGTATCTTCTTTTTGCCAAATAGGATAGCTACTATCTTGTGAGATAAGATGCACATCGTCAATCTTGTATTGTTCAAGAAGAGATTTCATGGCACTATTCGTTTTTATTCTGCATCACCGCCTTTCAATCATATTATATCATAAAATGTTGCATTCTTCAATGATATATCGCTTGCGCGATATGATATACGGCCTTTGCCGTATGATATACTTGCTTCGCAAGCATGATATAATATCCGTTCCTTCATATGCCGAAGGCATATATCATCGCTCGTGGAGCGATATCATATCGAAGATATATCACCCGTTCCACAAGGAACGGATATCATTGAAAAAACCTCTTTTGTCCTGTAGACAAAAGAGGCTTTTTCATGCGAAAGAGCGACTAAAAGTAGTATAAGTAGGGGTAAAAACGACCAAAAGTATGCGTAGCCCTTGTTTTACGCCCAGTGCAACTCATAATAGTACCAGTTATCAAAAATCTTTTTAATAAAGCACCAATCCGTGCCGTTGTTAGGTTTTCCAAAATACGCGCCACCGTCATCTTCGTGCATATCATTTTGAATTTTTTCCAAATCGTTTCCGCTATAGAAATCAGGCAGTAACCATTCGTTTCCGGAAGAGTAATAGTACCCGTAATATACTCCACCAATACTTAACCCCGTTGCTTTGTAATCATAGAATTCGTTTTCTTCTGTCGGGGAAAACGAATCCACATTTTCTGTTACATAATCAGAAATCTCATTATACATTTTGTCGGATATCGACATCCCGCCACAAGCAGACAAGGAAAAGGCGAGAAAACAGATCATTAGCATACACAACAATCTTTTCATTTTGTGTTCTCCTTTAATGTTTTACAACTTGCAATCAGCATTCGTCTAATTCGACCGCAGAGATTTCTATGCTTTTTATAGATTTCTTCATCAATCGCGTTCGTATTGAATAACAAACGCAACCATCCTTCGGTTTCACTACATTCTTTCAGAGCAATCTCAAATTTTGAAAGCATATCCGCGTTGCTTTGTCCGTAATTTGCTTCGCGGATATTTGCGTAAACACTACTTGAACTTTTACGGATTTGGAAAAGAGTGTTGGAGGGTGCCTTAATATTTTGGCAAATCAGTTCGATATCAGTTGCAAGCTGTTCTGCGTAAATTAACAAGTAGTTTTTTGCCATATAAACACCCCTTCCATCGGAATTATATTGCTTTTGAGTGCAAAAATCAACGGCTTGCCGTTGCATAGCATCAATGCGGAGCATTGTATATCATCAACACGAAGTGTTGTATCTCATCAAGCCGCAGGAAATACAGCCTTCGGCTGATGATATGCGCCTGCGGCGATGATATACACGCTGACGCGTGATGATATGCCAGGCCTGCGGCTTGGATAAAAAAAGAAGTAACTTTTGTCTACCAAAAGTTACTTCTTTTTTGGCGGAGAGCATGGGATTCGAACCCACGAAACGGTTTTGGCCGTTTACACGATTTCCAATCGTGCTCCTTCGACCAGCTCGGACAACTCTCCATACTGTTCAAGTGAATTTATATGTTAAATTCGTTCGCTTTTTAAAGCGCCTTGCTATTATAACTAATTGCTTTGAAAAAATCAAGTGTTAATTTATATTTTCAACATAAATTTGTTGGAAAAAGTTAAACCCAAACAATATTTGATTAGATTTAAGCTTTGTGGTATAATTGACTTAAGGCGGTGATGATATGCAAAAAGCTTATAAATTTATGGCGAAACACAGAATTCTCTTGATGATTCTGTTGATTTTTATAATATGTCCTTTATACACCTATCTTTTATGGATTTTGGAGGCTCCTTTAGGTCTTATTGTATTTTTGGATTTGCTTTTTTTCTTTTCTATTATCGTTTCTGTAAACAACTCCGTAAACTATGTTTTGAAAAAACCTCTTGACGAGCTTAATAATAAGTGTGACCCGGTGCCGTTGCTTATGGAAACACAGGAATTGTTGAACTACAAAAACACCAAGGTTGTAAGGCAGGTTCTCCTTATGAATTACTGTGTTGCTTTAAGTGAAATTGGAGAATTACAAAAGAATTATGATATTTTGAAATCAATAAATATTGACGAACTCAGCGCTACCTTGCCGATACATAAGCTTGTGTATTATCATAATCTTTCAAATGCGTGTGATTCTATCGGTGATGCTGCTCAGGCTGATATATGGTATGAAAAAATGATGCAGATTTATAATGGTATGCCTGAGAATAAATTTAAAAAACAAGTTGTTCCCGTTGTGAATCAGGCAACCGCGGTAGCTTGGTACAGAAAAGGCGATTTCAATCAGGCTTTAAATATTTTGAAATGTGTTCAGCCTAACAATTTAAGGCAAAGAATAAGTATGTCTATGCTTTGTGCAAAAATTTTTATTAAACTTAATGATTTTGATACCGCAAGGGCGAATCTTCAATTTGTTATTGCAAACGGAAATAAGCTCTTTTTGGTAAATGAAGCCCACAAGTTGTTGCAAATTTGTAATACTTCACAGTCCGTAAATAACGGTATTGAAAACGGGAATGAATAACTGAATACATGAAAATAAACTCCTGAAGTGTAATTTGAATGACTTCAGGAGTTTTTGCTGTGTTATTTAATTTAATTCGTTTATAAACTCCTCTATCCGTGCCAATGCTTTTATCAAGTGTTCGGGGGAGTAACAGTATGAGGCTCTTATAAAACCTTCGCCGCCTTTACCGAAAGCCGTTCCGGGTACTACCGCAACTTTCTTTTCCTTTAAAAGTCTTTCGCAGAATTCTTCGCTTGAAAGACCTGTGCTTTTAATGCAGGGGAATGCGTAAAATGCACCTTTAGGTTCTCGGCAGGTAAGTCCTAATTTATTGAAGCCTGAAACAATCAAACGTCTTCTGCGGTCGTATTCTGCGTGCATATACTCTACTGCTTCGTCACAGTTTTTCAGCGCTTCAATAGCCGCATACTGTGATGTTGTAGGTGCACACATAATGGCATACTGGTGAATTTTGGTTATTTGATTTAAAATTTCTTCTGGACCGCAAGCGTAACCAAGGCGCCAACCTGTCATTGAAAAGGCTTTTGAAAAACCGTTTACGGTAATTGTTCTTTCCCTCATTCCGTCAATTGTAGCGGGAGAAATGTGTTTTATATCGCCGTATGTAAGTTCTGAGTAAATTTCATCGGAAATAACTGCAATATTTGTATCTTTGAGAATTTCTGCTATTGCCTCAAGGTCTTCTTTTTCCATTATTGCCCCTGTGGGATTGCAAGGATAGGGAAGAATAAGCACCTTCGTTTTATCGGTTATGGCATTTTTAAGTTCTTCGGGTGTTACCTTGAAATCATTTTCAGCCTTTGTTTCTATGATAACGGGAACGCCACCTGCAAGTTGTGTTATAGGCTCGTAGCAAACGTAACTTGGTTGTGGGATTATAACTTCATCGCCGGGCGCTACCAATGCGCGTATGGCACCGTCGATAGCCTCACTGCCGCCTATGGTAACAAGTACTTCGTTTTGGGGATTGTAGCTGAGATTGTATTTTCTTTTAAGATATTCTGAAATTTCTTTCCTTAAAAGCTCAATACCTCTGTTGGAACTGTATTTCGTTCTGCCACGTTCAAGGGAGTTTATACCGGCTTTTCGTATTTGCCAGGGGGTCTGAAAATCCGGTTCGCCTACGCCAAGGGAAATAACATCCTCCATTGTGGAAGCGATATCAAAAAACTTTCGTATTCCAGAAGGTTTTATTTCCATGACGGAAGGGTTCAGCATTTTTGAGTAATCAATCATACAGGAACTGCCCCCTGCAATCTTCACTTATATCACAAAGTTCAACATCCATTTCTTTGTATCTGCGCATTACAAAATGGGTAGCCGTAGATGTAACGGAGTCGATTGTTGCAAGTTCTCTTGCTACGAATTTTGCAACATCCTGCAAGGTTTTGCCTTTAACAACAACATTAAGGTCATAAGAACCTGACATAAGGTAAACAGATTCAACCTCGTGGTAGGACATAACTTTTTCAGCTACTTCTTCAAAGCCTGAATCTGCTTTTGGCACAACGTTAAGCTCAACAATTGCCGATACGTATGTATCCTCAAACTTATCCCAATCTATAATCGTCTTGTAGCCTCTTATGATTCCTTCTTTTTCAAGATTCTCTATTTCGTCGGTAACTTCTTTTTCTGTTCTGCCAAGCATTGTTGCGAGTTCTTGTGTTGTGTAACGTGCATTTCTGCATAAAAGTTTAAGTAACTCTGTTTTCATAATTTTTCTCCTATAAATTATAAAAGTTTTTCGTCATAATGTGCGCGTTCACCGCCTATAAATTTCGGTCTGACTCTTGCACCGAGGACTGTTGCTTCTCCGATTTTGTTGTGTTGGAGTCTTACGGGAACAGCAACTTTTTTCAGGTGCATACCTATCATTGTGAAACCAATATCTATACCTGCATCGGCTTTAATTTCTTCCACTGCAACAGGATTTGTAAAAGCGTTATAAGCAGCAGTTGCAAAAGAACCACCGGCTTTCGGTTGCGGTACTACGTTTACAATTTCGCCGTTTACAGCGTTTTTTTCAGTGATAATTGCGCGGTTGAGGTGTTCACAACATTGCGCCGCTATATACACACCCTTTTCATCGGCGGCTTTTTTTATACCGTCAAAAACTTCTTTTGCCGCATCGGGACAAGAATTAGTGCCGATTTTTTCGCCTAATATTTCGCTCGTTGAGCAACCTACAACTAAAATTTGTTTTTCACAAAGCCCTGATTTTTCTATAATCTCTTTTGCTGAATTGTATGCTTGTTGAAAAAGTGTATTCATACCTGATCTCCTGAAATTTATTATTAAATATTTTACACTTTTTTTTGCAAAAGTAAAGGATTAAAGTGATATAACTGTTGCAAAATATTAAAAATTAATATATTCTTAAAATAAACTTTAAATATACTTTGAAAATAGGTGATATAATGGCAGTAAGATTTAATGAAGATAAAGCAGTTGTTGAAAGAATTAAAGAGGGGCTTAAGGCTAAAGGCGGTTATTGTCCTTGCAGATTGGAACGGACAGAAGAAAATAAATGCATCTGCAAAGAGTTTCGCGAGCAAATTAACGACCCCGATTTTGAGGGTTACTGTCACTGCATGCTTTATTATAAATCAAAGGATTGAAAGGAAGGTTAAATATGTCTGTTTTAACTATTACAAAAGATAATTTTGAAGAACTTGTTTTAAAGAGTGAGGTGCCTGTGCTTCTTGATTTCTGGGCAACCTGGTGCGGTCCTTGTATGATGGTTTCACCTGTTGTTGATGAAATCGCAGAAGAAAACACCGCTTTTAAAGTGGGAAAAGTCAACGTTGATGATGAAATTGCACTTGCTCAGGCATTCAGTATTCAAAGTATTCCAACACTTGTTGTTATGAAAGACGGCAGAGCTGCTGATATGGCGGTGGGTGTGCGCTCTAAAGAGCAAATTCTTGCAATGCTTAAATAATTGTTACACAGGTCTGCACTTCGGAGCAGGCCTGCTTTAATATTGTAAATATATTATTACAATTTTGTAGCATATTTGACAGTTTTAAATATTTATAGTATTATTTATGGGTATAATTGGAATTATTATAATTATAAGGTATCGAAAGGGTAATTTTCATGGGCATTTTTATTGATTTAGAGGGTCTCGACGGCAGCGGAAAAACAACGCAGACAGAACTTATTTGTAAACGTCTTGAGGCTGACGGCATTGACTACAGACAGATTAAATTACCCGACTACGAAAGTGATTCAAGTATACTTGTCCGAAAATATCTTGCAGGGGATTTCGGTAAAAATGCAGGGGATGTAAATGCGTATGCGGCGTCTGTATTATATGCTGCAGACCGTTTTGCTTCGTACACCGAAAAATGGGGTGAAGATTACCGTAACGGTAGACTCATTTTTGCCGACAGATACACACCTGCGAATGCACTTTATCAGATGACAAAACTTCAAAAAAACGAGTGGGATCCTTTCTTGGAATGGCTTTTCGATTTTGAATATGAAAAAATCGGAATCCCTGCTCCCGATAAAGTAATATTCCTTGATATGCCCGTTGAGGTTTCACAACGTCTCATGACCTCCCGTTACGGCGGTGATGAGAGCAAAAAGGATGTTCACGAGGCAAATGTTGAGTTCCTTAATGCTTGCCGTGAAGCTGCCCTTTATGCTGCCGGTAAATACGGCTGGAGTGTGGTTAAGTGTGCCGAAAACGGCGAACCGCTTCCCATTGAAACAATTAACGATAAGGTCTACAAAATTTTACTCGATACATTGAAATAAAAGGTTATTTATGCTTGATTTGCAACACTTAAAAACAGAACATAAAGCTCTTATAGAGTGGTATATTCCCGAAACTTGCAAAAAAATGTGCGATTTCAGTTTCGGCAATCTCTACGCGTGGAGTGCCGCTGAACATACAGAGTTTGCGGAAAAGGACGGCTTTCTTTATCTTCGTTCAACCTTCAACGGCGTTACTTCTTACGCAGTACCGTGGGGTAAAGGTGATATGAAAACTGCTTTAAAAGAAGTTCAGGACGATGCTTTTGAGCGAGGTGCAGACCTTAGCTTTTACTGTATTAGTGAAGAACAGTTGAAAGTGCTTGTTGATTATTTCGGCGCTAAACTTATTGTAAAAGAACAGCGTGATTATTTCGATTATGTTTATCTTCGCGAAAACCTTGCAACCCTTAAAGGCAGAAAATACCATTCAAAAAAGAATCATGTAAACACATTCTGTAAAAAATATAATTATAGTTACGAGGAACTCAATGCCGATAATCTGGAAGAATGTCTGGATTTCTCGCGTTCCTGGTTTATGATGAGCGAAAGCACTCAGCGCCTTGAAGCAGAAAGACAGGTTATAGATTGCGCATTTAAAAAGTTTTTTAAACTCGGTCTTTCCGGTGCACTTATAAGAGTAGAGGGTGAAATTGTTGCTTATGCATTAGGTGAGCCTATGGCAGACGGTGAAACGTACTGCGTTCATTTTGAAAAAGCATCACCAAAATATCCAACTGCATATGCAGCCATAAATAAGCTTTTTGCAGAAAATTCTTTGGGTGGTTTTAAGTATATAAATCGTGAAGATGATGCAGGTGTTGAAGGCTTAAGAAAAGCCAAAACTTCATATCAACCTGAATTTCTTGTGAAAAAATATTATGCAAAAATTATTTGAAATAAGAACAGCAAAACCGGAAGATTACGAAGAATTGAAGAAACTTTGGGCAAAATGTTTTGATGATTCTTCCGAAGTTATTGATAATTTTTTTAAAAATACAGTTACTCCCGAAAATGTTGTAGCTACTTTTGACCGTGACAAGGCGGTTAACGCCATGTATCTGGTTGAATGTGAAATAAAAATCTGCGGTGTTAAATATAATGCGTTTTATATTTACGCTGTTTGCACAGACCCTCTGTACAGAGGCAAAGGTATAATGACCAATGCGTTCGATTTTCTTTATGCTCTGGCATCCCGCAGAAAAACAGATTATCTTTTTCTTGTTCCTGCAAGTGAATCGCTTTTCGGAATGTATGAAAAGTTAGGTTTTAAAACAGGTTTCACATATAAAGAAAAGAAAGTTTATAAAAATGAGAATTCTTCATCTGAATCAGAAGTTTCGGTTTTATCATATAACAAATATAAAAAAATAAGAGGCACTTTTTGTAACGATAAAGTTCTTGCTACATTAACCGAGAGTGGATTTAACAGTTTCCTTTCACCGGTGGGTGATACCATTCGTGCATTTTCAAGTGACGGCGGTTACGCAGTTTTTGAAACAGAAAATGAACAGGTTATTATTCACGAATTGTTTGGTGATGAACAAGCGCTTATAAAATGTGTTTTTGATTTAAGCGATAAAGATACAGCCATCCTGCGAATCCCTTCCGAAGATTGTGATTGTGTGGATTTTGGTATGTATCGGACTTTAGGCGATGTGCCTGAAATAGAAAACGCCTTTTTTGGCATCCCGTACGGAGGGTAGAATATGATTTATGTTTTTCTTGCAAACGGATTTGAAGAGATAGAGGCTTTGGCTCCTGTTGATTTTTTGAAACGTGCAGGTGTGGAAGTTAAAACTGTTGGTGTCAGCGGAAAATATGCTAATGGTGCTCATGGAATAAATGTTGAAGCTGATATTTCTCTTGATGATGTTGTGCTGGATGAAAATCTTCAGGGTGTAATACTTCCCGGCGGAATGCCCGGTGCAGATAATCTTGATAAATGCGGAATTGTTCAAAGAACCGTTGATTTCTGTGTCAGAAACGGCAAAATAGTTTCTGCAATTTGCGCAGCGCCGTTTATTCTGGGTAAGAAAGGTATCCTTAAAGGGAAAAAGGCTACTTGTTTTCCCGGCTTTGAAGAGTATCTGGACGGTGCCGAAATACTTGAAAACGGCGTAGTTACCGACGGTAACATAATCACCGCAAAAGGTGCAGGTGTCGCATGGGAGTTTGGTGCGGCGGTTGCTGAAGCTCTTGTAGGGAAAGAGAAAAGTGACGAAATTCTTAGGGGCATACAATGGAGAAAGTAATAGATATACGACCTATCAAAAAGAAGTTGCGCGCCGAAGCCCGTGAGATGAGGCGCTCAATGAGTCCTGAAAAGAAAAGTTCATTTGACAGGAAAATAAAAAATAAATTGCTTAATTTGTGGGCTGTGCGTGAGGCTAACGTGATTCTTTGTTATGTTTCAACTGAAATAGAGGTTGATACAAGAGAATTTATAAATGCTCTTTTGCAGATGGGCAAACGTGTAGCAGTTCCGCGATGCGAGGGCGAAAAAGCGAATATGAATTTTTACTATATAAATTCCTTGGATGAGCTTTCCTCTGGTAGTTTTGGTGTGGATGAGCCTGACCCGACCAGACACATCATGGTGGGCGATACAAGAAACAGCGTTTGTATAGTTCCGGCATTTATGTTTGATAAATACGGATACCGTCTCGGTTACGGAAAAGGTTACTATGACAGATATCTTTCCCAATACAAGGGTTCAACAATAGGTATTTGTTATAGCGACAATATAAAGGAAGAATTATTTCATGGTAAATACGACAGAACTGTTGAAATGATTGTTACAGAAAAAGAGATTTTTAACGACATTAAAGATTTCCAAGAGTGTTAAAGTAAAGGGGTTTTGAAAATGGCTAATAATCGTGACGATTACGAGGATCTTTTAAGAAGTTTTGAAGAACCTGAAAAAGATACTCCCACTCGTTCAAAAAGCAAAACCGAGCGTCCTGATGGTGAAAAAAGAAAACCTGCTTCCACAAAGAGAGGAAGCAGCGGCACACGTTCAGGTCCTTCAAGATACAGTGCACCTCCTATGACCGGTACTCAGGATAAAGGCACTTATAAAGGTGGGGTATATTTCTCAAATCCGCCCAGGGATATAGATAAGGAAGCAGAACGTGAAAAGAGAGCCGGTTCAGGCAAAGGTGCTGCTATAAGAAAAAATCTTGCTACAAAAAAATCTTCCAAGAAAAAGAGTAGTAAAAAAACTGAAGGAAATGCTTTCCAAAGATTTTTTGCTTCCGATGGTTTTAAACGCACAATGATAGCTTTAGCTGTAATTGTGGTGACCAGCGCCATTTTATGTTTCTACGGAATTCGTTGTATTAACGATGTTTTGGCTCTTAAAGTTGAGGATGAATCTGTAGAAGTTACCGTCCAAGAGGGTATGACAGATGAAGAAGTTCTTAAAATCCTCAAAGAAAAAGACCTTATAAAAAACAGGATGTTCTGCCAGATTTTCCTTAAAATCTTTGACCAGAACGGCGAATATATTTCAGGTGTTTATACATTATCTCCATCAATGGGTGTTGAGAAAATGATAGCAACCATGAAAACCGACTTCAAAAATTCTGAAACTGTTTCGCTTACATTCCCTGAAGGTTGGACTATTCAACAAATTGCAGAGAAACTTGAAGCGAATGAAGTTTGTACGGCTTCGAGCTTTATCAGTACACTTCAGGATGTTGATTTCTCAAGTGAATATGACTTCATTGAGTCTATTCCCGATAAAGAAAAACGTTTCCGTGTACTTGAAGGTTATATATATCCCGATACATACGAGTTTTATGTAGGGGAAAATGCTTCAAGTGTTGTAAGACGTTTCCTTGATAACTTCGATAACAAATGGACTGATGAATATCAAGGAAAAGCGGATGCTCTCGGTTTGACAATCGATGAAGTAATCATAATGGCTTCAATTCTTCAGAAAGAAGCAGCAAATTCAGAACAGATGCCTACAATAGCATCAATTCTTTATAACCGACTTGACAGACCTGATGCATTCCCTCTTTTGCAATGTGACTCAACAGAAGATTATCTTCTTGATACAATCAAACCCACACTTTCTTCGTCAGTAGAGGATACACAAAAATACGTTGAATATCGCGATAATTACGATACTTACAGCGAAGAGTGTAAAGGTTTGCCCATTGGTGCAATAGCCAACCCCGGTGATGCGGCAATAAGAGCTGCGCTTGAACCCGAGGATACAAGCTACTTGTATTTCAGACACGATTCCAAGGGCAATGTTTACTATGCTAACACCTTTGCGGAACATCAACAGAACGGCAGAAAAGTTGCCAACGCTGACAGTTGATTATGAAGAAAATAATAGCTGTTTTAATGTGTGTTGTAATAGTATTACAACTTAGCTCTTGCGTTTCTACAGGTGATGCTAAAGCTACTAAAAACATTACTGCAATGAACACGGTTATGCAAATAACCGTGTTCAATACTTCAAAAGGAACAACCGAAGAAGTTTTGAATAATATGGTTGAACGGGTTGAAGAACTTGAAAAACTTTTTGATGCAAATTCACCCGATAGTGATACAAGCCGTATAAATTCAGCAAATAATGAAGTGTTTGTAACCGATGATACTTGGGAGCTTTTAAATATTGCAAAAACTGCCTCTGAAAAGACCGATGGTGCATTTGATATAACTATTATGCCTGTTTTAAAGCTTTGGGGTTTTAACGACGGTAATTATGGGGTGGCTGATGACAAGGATATAAAAGCTGTTCTGCCCTTCGTTGATTATAAAAATATTTCGGTCGCAGGAAATAAAGTAATCAAAAATGTGAATACCGAAATCTCCTTAGGCGGCATAGCAAAAGGTTACCTGGGTGATAAACTTTTAAAAATTTCCGAAGAATACGGCGCTTCGGCTTTGATTTCTTTAGGCGGTAACATAGTTCTTTGCGGAAGTAAGAACGAAAAGGAAAAGTGGATGGTAGGTATCAGAAATCCGCTTGATGACGAAAAACTCGCATGTTCTTTTAAATGTGACGGGAATAAGTCTGTGGTTACTTCGGGCAGTTACGAGCGCTATTTTGAATATGGCGGTAAAAAGTATCACCATATAATAGACCCGAAAACAGGATATCCCGCCGAAAGCGATCTTTTGAGTGTTACTGTTATAGGGGAGAACGGAACGTTTTGTGATGCTTACTCAACAGCACTTTTTGTAATGGGTAAAGAAAAATCCGTTGCATTCGCAAAGGAACACAACGAATTTGATTTTGTTTTTATTACAAATGATAATGAAATTTTAATAACCGATGGTGTAACCGATATAAATAAGGAAAGTAATGTCTTTACCGTTAAATCAATTCAGCAATAATGCTGTTTGAAACAAGAAAACCTTTTCTTGTAAGTGAAATGTTTTCACCGTCAAATTTTACAAAGCCTTGCTCTTTATAGAGTGGGGCTTTTTTTATTATCTTATCAGCGGATTTTTCGCCGTAAAGCTTTTTAAGCGCTTGTATATTAAGACCTTTTTTTAAGCGTAGTTTCAACATTATGTACTCATCGCTGTCACCGCCGAAACCGTCAAAAATTGCCTTTTCGCCATTTATGAAACTCTCTGTGTCACTTTTAAAATAAAAACGTTTACCGTCAATATATGAATGAGCAGCGGCACCTATACCTAAATAGTTCTGAAGTTCCCAATATTTAGTATTGTGGCGACTTTCGTAACCGGGGATGGCGAAATTGGAGATTTCGTAGTGTGAAAAGCCTGCGTTTTCAAAAGTTTCGGCACATTGTTCGTATAAATCGCAAACAACATTATCATCGGGGAAATCATATTTTTCACGATGCGTGTCAAAAAATGTACCTTCCTCTATTTTGAGAATATATGCGCTTATGTGTTTAACTTCACAAGCGATAGCAAACTCTAAAGTTTCTTTTAAGGTTCCGGAAGTTTGTGAAGGTATACCCAACATAATATCGAGTGAGATGTTGTCTATACCGTTATTCTTTAAAAGTTTTATAACTTCGGTGATTCGTTTCTTGTCGGCACTTCTTCCTAAAATGCGCCTTTCGGAATCAACAGCGGATTGCATACCTAAAGAAATTCTGTTTACTCCGGTTTTTTTAAAACAGGGTACAAGCGCTTCGATATCAGAACCGGGATTACATTCAACGGTTATTTCAGCAGAGTCTTTTATGTTGAATCGCTTTTTTGAAGCTGTAATTATACGTGTAAGGTCATCACCGCTTAAAACTGACGGTGTTCCTCCGCCGATATATAAAGTGTCGGCTTTAAATTCAACCTTTAAAAAGTCAGAAACTCTTTCGGAGGTGTTTATTTCATCAATTAAAGCTTCTATATATTTTTTCTGTTCTTCCGTTTTGCATCTGTATGAATAAAAGTCACAATAGGGACATTTTGATTTGCAAAAAGGAATATGAATGTAAACTCCGTTCAAACAGTATCACCACCCGGAAAGGATTATACTATTCTTCTTTGTTTTTTTCAACTGCTTTCTCTATACGTCTTATGATGTAAGGGTTACTGCATCCGCCGTTTGTGATACGGCATTTGTGCAGATTAAGGCAACGGATTTTTTTGTTTCCGTTATGGTAGGTTGTTTCCTCGAGAATAATATTTTTACCTACAATATTGCAGTATTGTTCAAATGTAAATGCGTGTTTATCCATATTACACCCCTGAAAATAATAAGTAATCTCTTTATATTATGCTCAGAAGTCTGTTTATATAATCTGTAATAAAATATATTTTGCGGACATATTTTTAAATGAAATTAAATGAGAGGATGTGCTTTTGTGTTGTATGTTTTGGGGGCAGTTCTGTTGGTAATTGCTCTTTTTATATTTAAAAAAGGCGGGCATTTTTTAAAATCATTTTTTACAAGTGCCTTAGGCGGAGTCGGTGCACTATGCGCTGTCAGTGCATTATCTTATTTTATACCGATAACCGTGGGCTTTAATTGGTATTCTCTTGCTTTTTCTGTGTTTTTTTCAGTTCCCGGGGTTGTGTTTTTGCTCCTTTCAAAAACATTCATATTTTAATACTTTGTTGATGCGTTTCTCCTTGCAAAGTAATAGTTAAAGTTGTATAATGATTCTACTTTATAACAGGGGGATACTATGGCACGCAATTTAACAAAAGTATTTATAACTCCAAAAGGTGAAAAACATCTTAAAACAGGTCATCCGTGGGTTTTCGGTGAAGAAATAACTGCCGTAAACGGAAGCTATGATAACGGTGATGTTGTGGATGTATACTCACAGAAAGAACGCTATTTAGGCTCGGGCTACATTAACGATAATTCAAAAATAAGAGTACGAATTATTTCACGTAACGCTAACGATAAATTTGACGATGCATTTTACGAAAGACGACTTCGCTATGCGGTAGATTATCGCAGAACAGTTATGGGCGATGAGGATTTTAAATGTTGTCGACTTGTTTTCGGTGAGGCGGATAGTTTTCCGGGGCTTACTGTGGATAGATTCAATAATGTACTTGTAATCCAGGTTCTTTCCCTCGGTGTTGAGCGAGTCAAGACTTTTTTAATAACCAAACTTGTAGATATTTTACGTGAACAAGGCGAAATTATAGATGCGGTGTATGAGCGTAACGATGTCGCTATACGTGAGCGTGAAGGAATGGAGCAGTATAAAGGTTTCTTCGAAGCAGAGGGGCTTAAAACCGACCTTAGCGGTGTGACCGAGATTACAGAAAACGGTATCAGATATGCAGTTGACTATGTGAACGGTCAAAAAACAGGTTTCTTCCTTGACCAGAAGTACAACCGTATGGCAATCCGAAAAATTGCCAAAGGCAGAAAAGTTCTTGATTGCTTTACCCATACGGGTGCCTTTGCCCTTAATGCAGCGGCGGCGCAAGCCAAACTTGTAACTGCCGTAGATATTTCCGAAGATGCTCTGGCTTCTGCTAGACGTAATGCTGAACTTAATGGATTTGAGAATATGGAGTTCAAATGTGCAAATGTTTTTGATCTTCTGACGGAAATGAAAGAAACAAAGTCTTGCGATTATGACTTTATAATTCTTGACCCGCCTGCATTTACTAAAAGCAGCGCAACGGTTAAAAGTGCGTATAGAGGTTATAAAGAAATAAACCTTAAAGCTATGAAACTCTTACCTCGTGGCGGATATCTTGCAACCTGCTCTTGTTCCCATTTTATGCCTGACGAACTTTTTAAAAAGATGCTTAACGATGCGGCAACTGATGCAGGTGTTTCACTGCGCCAGATAGAGTGCCGTCAACAAAGTGCCGACCATCCAATACTATGGAATGTCCCCGAAACAGATTATCTTAAATTCTACATTTTCCAAGTGGTATAAAAGCTGTATAAAGAATCCCGTGGTTTTTGCCACGGGATTTTGGTTTTATATGTATTTTTGGGCTAAGAAAAGGCAGGTCCACAAAGCAATTACAAACAAACCTTCTGCAGGAATAGCAAGTTTTGTGTAAGGGCATTTCCAACCTTTGTCAACACACAGGAAAATTGTTCTTGTGGTGAAAACGGTAGTCGCAAAAATCGTACCGCCTATAAGTGAATGGTAGCCTGTACCCAGTGCAAACATGAGATATAAAAGGAATGCACCTAAAGCGAAAGAAATACCGCCGTAGTAAACACGTATTTCTGTTTTGCCTGCGTTATCAACAGGTTTGATTGAGAAACTTTCCGCATTCTTTAAAGGGTTTGTAATAAATACAATTGCCATTCCGAAAAAGTAAAGCGCAAGACATATTGTTGCAAACATTGCAGGTGGGTTAGTATCCCATATTGTTTTTAAAATTACCATTTCATCACCTCTATTGGGAATTATAACATAAGTATAAATAAAAGTAAATGTTGATATTTTTAAAAAATTATGTAAAATGTAAATAGACTATAGGAGAGGAGTTCTCTGTATGGGTAAAAACATTATCGTTGCGGGCTTGGGGCATGGCGGTATTGTGGCGGCGGCTTTACTTGCAGACAAGGGCTTTAACGTAACTGTATATGAAAAAAATGCGGAGGGTACATTGGGTTATGATTGGACAGATATGTTTGACCCGAAAGCCCTTGATTTTGCAGGTGTGCCAATGCCACCTGAAAATATGTTTAAATATAAAGAAAATATGACTTTTTGCGGACCTTGCTCTCGAAAAGCTATAACACAATATATTACCGAAGACAAAACGGAAATCGTTATGGAGCGTAAGGATATTTATAAACATCTTATACAGTTCGCCTTGGAAAAAGGTGTTAAAATCATATACGATTGCGAAATTCTGAGTCCTGTTCTTACGGGTGACAGGGTAGTGGGAATAAAAACATCAAACGGTGACGTGTCGGCAGATATGGTTATAGACTCCTGCGGTATGAATTCACCTGTACGTCGTAATCTTCCTAAAAAATTATATATTCAGAACGAAATTGAAGAAAATGATAAAATACAGATTTACAGAGCTTTTTACAATAAGTGCTCCGATGACGAGATTCTGGGCAAGTTCAGAATTATTCTTTATGCAGGTGGTAAACCGGGCTTGAGTTGGGTTGCCTCTCACGAGGATTATACGGATGTTTTGATTGGAAGATTTTTGCCTTATGACGAAAAAGAGGCGGTTGAGTTTACAGAATTTCTTCGTCGAACAAATCCACGCTTAGGCATAGAAAGACTCAGGGGCGGTCAGCTTGTGGATATACCTGTAAGGCATAATTTGTCTGTATTGGTGGCTGATGGCTATGCTGCCATAGGTGACTGTGCTTTTATGACGGTACCCCTTATCGGCTCGGGTATTGCTAATGCCATAAAAGCTGCCAAAATTCTTGCAGATACAATCATAAATGATAAAACACAGTTCTATAATGCTGAAACACTGTGGAATTATCAGGTTGAATATTATAAAAAAGTCGGCGCACTTCTTGCACCCCTGGAATGCATAAAAGGCGGTTTGCTGAAGCTTACTGTAAAAGATGTTGATTATTTATTTGAATCAGAGCTTGTAACATCTGAGGATATGAAGATTATTTCAAGGCTTACAAATGAAAAAGAAGCAATAGAAATATTGAAAAGCGAAATCCCCAAAAAAGCAAAAAGCATTAAAAATAATAAACGCCTTGTTGCCGTTGTGTTGAGTATAGGTACAAAAATGTGTAAGGTACTCGCAATATCATCGGCTATGCCTAAAAAATGGGACAGAGAAAAGGTAGCTGAATGGGCAAAAGCATACGACAAGGCATTTAAATAAAAAAGTTTTAAAATATAAAGATTTTTTGGAATTTTTCTCTTGACATTCGGGAAAACTGATAGTATAATATCACTCGTTCCTAGCGGGATAGTGTAACGGTAGCACGACAGACTCTGACTCTGTTTGTTGGGGTTCGAATCCCTATCCCGCTGCCAAAAAGAAAACCACACCAACAGGTGTGGTTTTCTTTTT
>JAZNLH010000004.1:0-46901 GCA_045578985.1 Acutalibacteraceae bacterium
ATTTCTACAACAATGAAAGAATTCAACTAAAAACAAAACTGACTCCGCTTGAAAAACGAAATCAGTTTGTTGCTTAAAATTTAATTTTATCTACCGTAAAGGTCTCTTTTTGTACTGTCCGCACAATTTGGGGCAGTTCAATAAACAAAAGAGGTCATTTTTTGGAGCGGATGACGAGGCTCGAACTCGCTACCTCCACCTTGGCAAGGTGGCGCTCTACCAGATGAGCTACATCCGCATATTACGGGTAACAAAGTTACCCGTGGTGCCTCCGGTCGGAATCGAACCAACGACACGAGGATTTTCAGTCCTCTGCTCTACCAACTGAGCTACAGAGGCATATGCGTTCTGAATGCTCAAATAATATACACCAACTAACAATATTTGTCAATAGAAACATTGCAAAAAAATGATATCATTTTAATTTTTATTTATAAAAACACTTGACAAATAAACATATATTTAATATAATTCAAACGTTGTCAATTGAGGACCATTAGCTCAGTTGGTTAGAGCAACCGGCTCATAACCGGTTGGTCCGGGGTTCGAGTCCCTGATGGTCCACCAAACAAGAAAGAGTAGCTTATGCTACTCTTTTTTGTTTTATACCAACTTATTTATAATTGGTATCTTTTTCACAACTATGCTGATTAAAAGGCATATACACAATATTGCAAATGAATAGACTAAATTAAAAGGTAAATTACGCAAAAACTCGAAATCAAAAACCCCGATTGTTAAACGCAGTAACAAGCCATGAATAAAATATATGCCCAATGTGTTCGTAGATACCGTTCTTATAAAGCCATAATCTTTTTTATAGTTCAGGCAAAGCACATATAAAAAAATCACATTAAGGAATGTAAAAATAGTATCATAACCATTCCACACTATATCCCAAACTTCACCTTTAATAAGTTTAGAGTGTAAAACACCCATAACAAAAAGACACACACAAGATACCAATATTCCAAAAACTGAAATTACATTTCTTTTTGTTTTAGGTATCGACAAAACTTTATCTTTATATTCGAACATTATTCCGCCTACGCAGAAATAAACAAATGAATATCCATATGAGCCTCTAAATGGGTTAAACATTGTTATTATAGGTAACTCCAAGCCATTCTCCAATAAATGAGTAAACGGACTCAAAAGTATAACCATCTCGTTAAAAAACTTAAAACCAAAAGTAAGTACAGCGAAAACTATTGTAAAAAAGTAAAACAACTTTTTATCTTTATCAAAAGCCAGTTTCAATAATGGGAACAATATATAAATACAAATCAAAGCGCCCAGATACCAAAACAGATTCATTGACCACCCGGTATCCATATTTAAAATCGGAACAACAATTGCATTTAATGAAATCGATTGACCCGAAATAATCAAATATAGTGGCATTAAAACAAAAGCCCATATAAAAATTATTATAAACATATGCAAAATTTTACTTATGTGCTTCTTGAAATTAAATGGTTTATTAAGCAATAAATAACCGTTAACAAAAAAGAATATTGGTACACAAGTAGATAAAATTGTTCTGCAGAAATATATTAAATAATTTGCAACAGAACCATTACTGACAAAATCAAATGAATATGCTGTAGCATGGTATGCAACCACAAAGAAAATGGCGATGCATTCCATTAAATCTATATAAGTTAATCTGTTTTGTTTTGTTAATATACTATTTTTCATGTTTACACCCCCACCCCATTATAAATCCATTCTAACACCTGTTATATTGGATGTCAAATTTATCAAAAAGTAAAAAGAATTGCAGCGATACGTCATTTTAATAAACTGCAAATAATTCATATAAAAAAACAGTCTTTGTCATGTAGACAAAGACTGTTTCCTATTGGCAGGGGCAGTAAGAATCGAACTCACGACACGCGGTTTTGGAGACCGCTGCTCTACCTGCTGAGCTATACCCCTATATAAATTTGTTTCGGCTCACCCAAAACACTACTATATTATACATTGTTTTTTTGTTTTGTCAACTGTTTTATTGTTATTATTTAATTTATTTTTCTGTATTAATATAATCAAGTATTCTGATAAACTCGAATAATTTTATTGTTTTAAAATCTTTATTTATGCAAAGACAATGACAGGTAGAAAACTCCTCTACCTGTCATTTATTATGAAAAATAATATTACTTACTTGGTGCTTTAATAGGTTTATGGAAAATAGGTTTTTTCTCGCCTGCATTTACCATTTCACGAGAAAGCAAAGTTCGCATCTGCATTAATATCTTTGCATAATTCTCATCACTGACCAGGTTATTTTTCTCGAAAGGGTCATTTTTTAAATCATACAAAAAGTCATCAAAATAATGCTTGGCGCTGTGTTTGTGCCAACCTGAACCTATAGCCCTCGCGGAATACTTCCATTCTTTCGTTCTCACAGCTCTTCCGACCTGCGACTCGCTTATCTGGATAAAAACACAATCTCTTTCAGATGCATCCTTTTCATTAACAGGAAGAACATTACCAGAATAGCTTTCGGGAACAGGGATTCCGGCAAGTTCTAAAATTGTTGGTGGTAAATCAATAAGACTCACCAAACTATCATTGTTGCCCGTTTTCTTAATTGCACCACCGCCGAAAACAAGCGGAGTATGCACACAAGAATCGTGACAACTGCGCTTGTACTCGATATTACGAGTTTTAAAATGGCAACCATGATCACTTGTGTAAATAATTACTGTGTTATCATAAATTCCCTTTTCTTTGAGAGCTTTAATAAGTCTGCCTACATTTTCATCAAGTCGGTTTATAGCAGCCAGATAATCAGGGTACTCCTCTTTATAATCTCCATTCAAAAAAGTTAAATCATCCGGTATCGGATAATCACGAAAAGCATCAACCTTTTCACGCGGTCCCTCAAAGTGACCTCTATCATTTTGATGATGAGGTTCTAACTGGGAAACGAACATAAAAAACGGTTTATCCCCATCATGGTTATTGACATATTCAATAGCAAAATCATTTATACAATCTGCCCTGTAACCCGTAAAATCAATTTTATTACCTGCTTCATCAAACACGTACCCATCATAACCATGGGAGGTGAACTCTAGCACATCAGCGGCACGCCAATATTTATATCCTCCTTGTTTATCAACGGGGACAGCAGTTTTTTCACAGTGAATACCAATAACGGGATAACGGTCAGAGGCAAGGTGCCACTTACCTATATAAGCAGTGTCATAACCGTTTTCATTAAAATAATTCGCCATTGTTTTTGTATTATCAGGCAGGGGTATTCCATTCCAATAGCAACGGTTTTCTGTGGCATACTGCCCGGTCTGTAAACATGCACGGGCAGGACCGCAAACAGGCTGACAGGTAAAGGAATTTTCAAAAAGAACTCCTTCATTTCCTAACTCCCATACATTGGGCATTAAGTCGCTGTTAAGCGTGTCCCACCTTTGTTGATCGGAGAAATAGAAAATTATATTAGGTTTCATAAATGCACCTTCTTAAATAGGCTTTTTTTATCTATCAATCTTCTTATAAACTTTCAAAAGACGTACTGTTTCAACAATCATATAAATAATCATTGCACCGCAAGCAATTGAAATAACTTCAGGGCTTCCGGAGCGCAAAAGCATATTCATTATACCTGCAAGACCTAAGAAAACACCGGCAGAAAGAACAAAATTCACAACAAATGCTAAAGTTATACTCTTCTTTGACTTACCCTTTTCAATTGCTACACAAGTAGGAAGAACCGAAGCCAATGCCGCTAAAGCAAAAACAGAAAGGAAATATAAAACTTCTATCCATTCAAGATATAAGAAATAAACGGCAACGAATAAAGGAATGGAAAAAACCGCTACCAATATTGGTAATGTAACTGTCTTTCGGCCCTTAATTGCACCTATAACGAGCCAAACTAATGCCAACAACACGGGAAGTGCAAAAAGAATATATGGAATATAGCTTGCAAATAAATTATGTTTAAATTCTTTATCGGACTGCAACTCTGATTCTGCGTTATAGGGTGTTTTTCCACCTTCTCTGTTAAGACCGATAACAGTATCTTTTATTGTGCCTGCCAATGAATAATCCCATGCTTCAAAATTCAAAGCAAATGCAGGGCTATCTTCTGCTAATGTAAAGTCAAAGTTAAGAGCATCTTTGAAAAGCGGGTCTGCAACTGTGGGATAGTGGATAAAGCCTTTATCCTGAGCCATTTTAAGTGTATAAATATTTTCACTTGTATTGAAATACAGCTCATCCCCTTCCGTTAAGCTCCACATAAGGTTGCCATTATCATAAAAATGGGATGGATTTAACATTTCAATATAAATCGGCGCTTTGTTATATGTAAGGAAAATATTGTTGTAATATATGGCTGTTGCATGAGTTTCTCCCTTATTCACACCGGGACTCATCAGACCTTCTGCACTGAGAGCTGCAATATTATTTCTGATAACATTACCCTCACCGTAATGAACATTAAAGCTCTGGTTACCGCAAGCATATACAAGGTTCTTTTCAACCTCCATATAAGATGAGCCTTCATCAAGGTAAATACCCCAACCGCCGTAACCGCCTTCACCGGGGTCAGCAGCAACATTGTGTATAACATTTTCTCTTAAAACTGTTCCGGGTTGTTTACCGAGCATATAAATACCGCCCATATCAGAAAGCCAACCCTGACCGATATTATAAATAAGATTTCGGCTAATATTTATATTTTTGGTTGCGTGATAAGCGTAACCCCATACCCAACCGACAGAAATACCTGTATAGTAACCGTCATGAATTTCATTGTTTACTATTTCAGCAGTATCGCAATAGGTAATATGAATACCGATAGCACAGAAGAATTTTCTGCCGTATTTATAAATTTCGTTGTTTTTAATTGTGATATTCCGGGTATAATTCTCCTGTTCGGGAAGACAATTTTCACCACCTGCATAAATAGCAGTAGCCGCTATATTTTCAAAATAACAATTTTCAACAGAGGAATCTTTTACACCGAAACCAAATTTTACTGCTGTACCGCCCAGATGGATAAATTCACAGTTTTTGAAATGAATATTTTTTGAATATTCAACGGAAACAACTCCATCAACAAAGATTGCAGCCTGAGGAAAGTCCATATCATTTTCTTCCCACCAGGTACCTGAATAAAAGCCATCCGCTTCAGGCTCTACCCAATCGGTACGAGTAAAACGAACACCCTCGAAGGTAATTCCGTCAACACCATTTATATCAACAAGTTTGTCAATGCTTGAACCATAAAGAGTGAGTTCATCTGCTTTTTCGCCCTCTTTAGGCACGTAGTAAAGAACACCGGAAACACTGTCAAGATACCATTCCCCGGGGTCGTTAAGTGCTTCAAAAACATTTTCAAAATAATATCGGTCAATATCTCTTATCTCCATAGTAGAGGGTCTAGATAAACCGATTTTTCCTGTTTCTGCATTGTAGGATTTTATATTCATCAACTCATCGTGCCAATAATGGAGAATACGAATATTAACATCCTCTGAATTGTGAAACACATCTGGAATATCATCGGTATTTGCATAAAAAGAACGCTGACCAAAAGTGAATTCCCAAGGTCTGTTTTCTTCGTTCCAAATGTCGTCTTCGGGTGCGGTAGCTTTAACCGTTAAATAGCCTTCCTCGGGGAAACGGGTTGTCCTGACTTCACCGTTATCGCTGAAAAGTGATTTAAAATACCAATTATCCGCTGAAGTATCAAGCCGCTTTGTAAAAACCTTTACTCCGTTAGCTTCACTCTCTTCAAAACCACTTATTTCATAAGCGCCGGAGAAAACAACCTGATTTTCATCATAAGCTTTATAAGTAACGTTTGCCATATCTTCGGAATTGAAACATAAAGCATCATCAAAATAATAGGTTCCACCGAGAAGATATACCGTTGCAGAAGATTTCTTGTTTTTCATTCCCTTGAGCATTTCTTTTGCACCGACAAGGCTTACAGGTGATTGCATTGTACCTTCGCCGTTGTCAGCCGCATCAGAAGATACGTAGAGAGAAATGTCACCGCTTTTTTCACCTACTGCAAAAGAATTAACACAAATAGAGCTGAGCAAACTTGTGCAGATACACATGGCGAAAACTATACACAATAATTTTTGCATTCCGGATTTCATATTATACCCCTTTTCATATATTGTACAATTATTTTATCATACTTTACCAAAAATTCAACAGCTCATATTTTAAAAATACTTATATTAAAAAATCAAATAATCCTTATTATATTGAAATTCATCTGCATATTCCATTTTATTTTACCAACTCTATAATTTGATGGGAGGAATATAAATGGCGCAAGCAGATGCATTAAATCATACACACAGCAATCATAAAATTAAACTGCCCACAGTAAACGAAAACGGGTACTATGAAATACGACTTGAAAGCATAGGTGGTCTCGGTGCAAATTTGTGCGGAAAACTCTTAGGCGAACTGGGTGCAAAATCAGGTTTTAACTCTGCAGCTTTTTCCAGTTACGGCTCAGAAAAACGTGGTTCGCCTGTGAAATCATATATTCGGTGGGGTGCGCCACAACAAGAGATACTACACAACAGTCCCGTAGAAAATCCGCATATGCTGGTAGTGTTTCACAGCTCACTATCAAAATCTTCACCTTTAACGGCAGGAGTTAACGAAAACTGTATTATCATTGTAAACACGAATAAATCTCCCGATGAAACACGCGAAGAGCTAAAACTACACGCAGGGGTAGTCTGTTGCATTAATGCGTTGGATTTAGCAATAAAAAGCAAAAGTCGCATTAATATGGTAATACTTGGTGCCGTTGCAAAAGCATCCGGTTTTATACCTTTAGATGCTGTAAAAACATTGGTCGGTGATACATTGGGAAAAAAATACCCTACACTGCTTGAAAACAATCTCTATGGAGTTGAGCAAGGTTACAATAACCTTGTATCAAAAAAATTCAGTCCTGACGGAACTTACGAAACAGTACCCTACAAGGATGTTAAAAGTAAATGGGGCTATAGAAACGCTCCTTTAGGCGGAGCCAATCCGCATTTTGGCAGCACCGTTTCAAATGACTTGTCTGCTTCACGGGAAGGATACATTCCTTTATTCATTGAAGAAAAGTGTATTCACTGCGGTCTTTGTGACAGCACTTGCCCTGATATGGTCTTTCAGTTTATTGAAGGTGAACGCAATGGCAAAAAGACAATATTGAACAGAGGTTTAGATTATCACCATTGCAAAGGTTGCCTTCGCTGTGTAGAAATATGTCCTACCGAAGCATTAGTTGCCGGTAAGGAAACTGAACATCCCCATAAAAAATGGTTTGTAAGGAACAAAGATATTATTGCAGATAACATCGATTTTGTTACTGCAGGGGCAGACCCATGGATCACAAGCGAATCATACCTTGATGAAAAACGTGTTGACGGAGGGCTTATGTAATATGGAAAAAGCAGAGCAAAAATTATTATTTGAAAGCGGAAACGAATTAGCTGCTTACGCCGCAAAACAGATAAATTACCATGTAATGGGCTACTACCCTATCACTCCATCCACACAAATTGCAGAATTTCTTGACCAAATGGGTGCGGACGGCGAACATAATATTGCTATGATCCCTGCCGAAGGCGAACACAGTGCTGCAGGTATATGTTACGGTGCATCTGTCGGCGGCAGCAGAGTTTTTAACGCAACATCAGCAAACGGTCTTCTTTATGCTTTAGAACAACTACCTGTTCAATCGGGTACGAGACTACCAATGATTTTGAATGTTGCCTGTCGCACTGTTTCGGGTCCACTTTCAATAAAGGGTGACCATAGCGATATAATGTATGCACTTAATACCGGGTGGATTATACTTTTTGCCGAATCACCGCAAGAAGTTTATGACTGCAATATATGTGCTTTAAAAATTGCCGAAAAGCTAAGATTACCTGCAATCGTTGCGTTCGACGGATTTTTTACAAGTCACCAAAAAAGGAACTGTTATGTTTTTGCTGACGATGAAGATGTAAAAACTTTTATAGGCCCGGGAATTGACTGCACAAGAATTTTTGATTCAAAAAACCCGGTTACAATAGGTTCATATATGAATGAACCCGATATTTTAAACAACAAATACCAACTTCATCTTGCAATGGAAGATGCAAAGAAACTTATACCTGAAATATTTTCCGAATATGAAAATTTATGTGGCAGAAGATTAAACACTGTAAAAACACACCGCACAGAAGATGCTGATGTCCTGATGTTTGTACTTGGTTCATCTTATCTTACCGCTAAAGCCGCAGTAGATAAACTAAGACAAAACGGAAAGAAGGTAGGTGTATTCACTTTAGGGGTTTTACGACCTTTCCCGGATGAAGCAATAGCGAGAATATGCGCAAATGCTAAAAGAATTATTATTCTTGACAGACAGGATAGTTACGGTGCAGGTGGCGGAAATATGTCACTTGAAATTCGTGCTGCACTACAAAAGCACAAAATTACTGCAAATGTATTATCCCGGGTTTACGGTCTGGGTGGACGTGATTTTTACGAAAAAGATGCTGTTGATTTATTTAATCTTTGCTATGAAAAAACCACAAAAGATTTTGATTATATCGGAATTTATCCGGGTGAAGAAAATTTTCACATTAAACCTTATTTTGAACCAATAACCGAAGAAGACTCGAAATTAGGTCTTACAGAGGTTAATGAAGAGGACGGAAAAGTTAAAATAAAAGGTGGAAGAGTACGAGAAACAACAATAATGCCTAAACGTCTGGCACCCGGTCATGGAGCTTGTCCCGGTTGTGGCATTCCTGTTAATATCAATTTGCTTCTTCGAGGAATTGAAGGAAATGTGATTTTATTATTTCAAACAGGCTGTGGTATGGTTGTAACAACAGGCTACCCAAAAACCTCTTTTCGTATACCATACGTTCATAATCTTTTCCAAAACGGTGCTGCAACATTATCAGGGCTTTCAAAAATGTATCATAAAAAACAAGAGCGTGGTGAACTGCCGGATGGAGATATAACTTTTATTATGATCAGCGGTGATGGCGGTCTTGATATCGGTATGGGCTCAGCTCTTGCAACTGCTCTGCGCGGTGACCCATTAATTATATTTGAATACGACAACGGCGGATATATGAACACAGGATACCAACTTTCTTACTCAACTCCCAAGGGTGCAAAAAGTTCGACCTCACATCCGGGCGAAAAAAGTTATGGCAAAGATTTTTTTAATAAAGATATGCCACAAATTATGGCTTCAACAGGAATGCCGTATGTTGCAACTGTAGCTGAGTCCGACCCGACAGACTTTATAAAAAAGGCGGCAAAAGCCCAATTCTACGCACAAAATTATGGTACGGCATATATAAAATGTTTATCCGCCTGTCCCCTTAACTGGGGCGATAAACCTGCCACAGAACGCCAAGTTATAGCCACCGCAGTTAACTGTTGCTATTTCCCGTTATACGAAGTTGAACAAGGTTGCACGATCATTTCTTATAATCCTGAAAAAAGCAATAAAAAACTGCACGTAACCGAATGGCTTAAAATGATGGGCAGAACAAAACACTTATGTGCGGATAAATATAAAGAGGTTACCGACAGTATTCAAAAAGAAATCGACAAACGTTGGGAAAGGCTAAAAATAAAGTCAGAAATCCCTGAATTATAAAAAAGGGCTGTAAAAAACGTTCGTTTTTTACAGCACCTTTTCAATTTATTACTGATAAATCATAAAATTTGCCTTTATACCTTCCGTGCAAATCTTTATCACTACTTTGATTAACCACATAAATTTTTTCACTTTTATAAAGCAAAGCAATTTTTATTTTTCCCTGTTTGTTTTCAGCAAAATATTTCTTTGCTTTTTTATATAGTGGAGTTTTTGTTTTAAATAGTTCAGGTATTTGTAATGCAGAAGAACAGGAAAGTAAATCGCACAGTATTTTTTCTTTTAAAATCTCTGCATCTGCAAAAGGCGAAAAGAACTCATAAACGCGTTCTGCATATTCAGAAAGGTTCATTTTATTTCCGTCAACAAAATTACCGAAATCCGAAAACAAGCGGAAAGGAGAAAAACCGCACTCTGATAAAAGATAATCAAGAGTAAACAAAAATCTTCCGCTGTTGTAAAGTCTTTCTAAAGCATCTTCACATTTTTTCAGCCCGTTTATTTCTTCTTTACTTAACCAAGGTGTTTCTGAAACTTCGTATGGAGGTTCAGCTGAAAATTCGCAAGGATACTCTTCAGGTTTTTCACGCATATCGGCACCGAAAAGAAGTTTCAAAAAACCCATTTGTAACATATGAGCTTTCAAAGAATAACCAATATTAAAACTTCTTTCAAAACTCTTGATATCCTCTCCTGTTAAACCTGCGATTAAATCAATGTGTATATGCATATTACCGAAACTGACAAGACGTTTTATATTTTTAACAAGTTTTTGGATATTGGTTTTACGATTGATTAGTTTTAATGTTTCTTCATTAAAAGACTGCATTCCTATTTCTAACTGAAAAAGTCCTTTTGGTGCAGTTTCAAGTATGGCGAAAGTTTCCTCGGTTAAAATATCTCCTGCTATTTCAAAATGAAAACAAACTCCGTTAGGAATTGTTTGTTCGTAATTATCAAGAATAAATTTAATTATATCGTTTGCCCTTTTTGGATTGGCATTAAATGTACGATCAACAAATTTGATGGTTTGAGTACCGCTGACAGAAAGATTTAAAATATCAGTTTTTACACGGTCGATATCAAAAAATCTTAAATCGGAACATCTGCCCGACAGGCAAAAAGCGCATCTGTACGGACAACCGCGACTTGTTTCGATATAAGAAATTCTCCCCGAAAGATTATCGTAAAACTCTTTAGTATAAGGACTGGGCGGTGTGCCTGTGTATTTCGTTTCTGCCACGGTAATTATTTCATCGTTCGTTCTGAATGTAAGCCCGGGAACCTCTGAAAATTTGTTTTTAAAATAAATTGTATCAAGGAGTTTCGGATAACTCTCTTCCCCTTCACCTGAAAGAACATATTCTATATATGAATAATTTTCTAAAATTTTTTTTGCTCTGTAGGATACTTCCGGACCGCCTAAAATGATAACAGTTTCAGAATGTTCGCTGATATATTTACATATTTCAAGAGTTTTGGTAATATTCCAGATGTAGCAGGAAAAGGAAACGATTTCAGGTTTTTCTGCAATAATTTTATTGGCAAATGCTATTGTATCCTGATTAATCGTGCTTTCCATAACAAGAACTTCACAAGGCGATTTCCCGTAAGTCTCTACACCTGAAGCAAGGCACCAAGGAGCCAAAGAAGCGTGAATATATTTTGAATTAAGACAAGCTATTACTACTTTCAAATCTAAACCCCCGAGAACATTGTATAGTTAATATTAACACATCCAACTAAATATTTAAACACCGTTTATATAAAAAATAATCTTTTAAATGCACAACATTTATGATATAATCATCTCGTGGAGTGATTATATGAAAAAAATTATTCTTAAAATAACAACGTGTTTGCTTATATTAACGTTACTTTGTTCGTGCGATTCAACGAAAGTTTTAAAGACCAAGGATATTACCGATAATATAAAGCAAACCGCAGTTATCACCCAAAGCGAAATCCTTCAGCAAGAAGATTACGGAGTGTTTTTTAATAATTTCAAAAGTTCGTTTATTGTTCCGGGTTTATTTGAAGGTATTATTCCGCAAGGTATGTGTTACGATGAATACACAGGTTATTTTCTTATTACAGGATATTATGAAGATGGTATTCTCCCTTCAATGATAATGTGTGTAGAAGCTAAAAGTGGTGAATTTATTGGTGCATACCCATTAAAATCTATCGATGGTCAGCCCTATTATGGTCACGCAGGCGGTATAGCGGCATCACGCAACACAATCTATGTTACAAGCTCCGGTGAATGCTATACAATGCCTGTAACTACTCTGGAAAAAGCAGAAAACGGAACACCTCTCCAATTCACCGGAAGATTTAAACTTAACACTCTTGGTTCCTTTGCTTGCATACACAATGACGTTTTATGGACTGGTGACTTTATTCAAAGCACTGATGATGAACGTGAGAAAGCAGAAGAGGTAGTTACACTTTCAAACGGCGAAACATTCTATGCATTTTGTGAGGGTTACATACTTGAAGACGGACTCCCTGCCGTTGATAAAGTAAACAGTGATTCAAACGGATATATTCCGGATTATATGCTGGCTATACCCGAACAAGTTCAGGGTATGGCATTCACCAAAACCGATAAAATTATTTTCAGCACAAGTTACGGCAGAAAAAACAATTCGGTACTTTATATTTATGAAGACGTTTTAATTACCGAAAAATCTGCAACTAAAAAAATTGACGGCAAAAATGTAGATTTGTATGCTTGCAGTAATAATTTACTTGAAACCGAAATAATTGCTCCGCCTATGGCTGAAGGCTTAGCTGAACACCCTGATGGAATTTACATAGTTTTTGAATCGGGTGCTGCAAAATATCGAAACGGCAACGGTAAATATCCTGTTGATACTGCATTCGTAACAACAATAGAATAAACAGACTAACGGCACTGTCGGTTAATACCGATAGTGCCGTTTGAAATTATAATTTAATATATTTCTTCAATTTAAATGAATACAAGTATTTTTCCTTAACATCTAAGCCTGTGCACAACTTAAGAGCTTCTGCGTAAATCTCGATCTGCGGTGAATAAATCTGTTTGTACGTTTCTTCATCGGTTATATTATCGCTCTTATAATCTATGAGAACTGTATAGCCGTTCTCTACAAATGCACAGTCGAGCTTACCTTGTATTACAACATCTTCATCCTTAGCAATTTCCGGAATTTCTTTGTATATTTCCCCTGCTTTTTTAAAGAATGTAAACTCGTATTCTTTGTAAACCTCAAAAGCGTTTAAAAGACGTTGGCCGATATCCGCCTCAAAGAAGCTCTCAACCGCCTCATTATCGAGGACTTCCAACTCTTTTTCAGTCATACTTCCGTTTTCAAGAAGTCTGCGTTTTTCTGCTTCAATATCAGTATATGCAGAACTAAAATCACAGAGTTCTAAAAATTTATGAATTGCGGTTCCCCTATCTGCACCCGTAAAAGATGCATTGAGAAAACGAGGTTTATTTTTTGCAAAATATGCTCGTTGCGTTTTATTATGTTCGGTTGAAGATGCTGTAATTTTCGCCAGAATTCCCGAACAATCAAAAGCATATTTATAATTCGCCCGTTCTTCAATAGTTTCAAGAAGTTTTTCGTCAACCGGCGCAGCTTCTTCATCAAGCTGAGAAACTTCATCTTCCAAATCACAATCCGAATCAACGTAACTTGTATCTACCGAGAAACTATCACCCGTATACTCAAAACAAGAAAAACCGCAAACATCACGAACAATATCGCAATCCTTGTGAGAAGCAAAACAAGAAAGTAGCCATTCACTCATACTACCGGCTCTGTAAACCGCATACGGATGAAGTTTGCCCTCACTATTGATAGACAGAATGTTATTATTGCGCACTCTTTTAGCCACTGATTTTCCCGTCAAAGTACAAATAAACGTTAAGTGCTCTTTTGCTCTCGTCATAGCAACATAAAGAACTCGCAATTCCTCAGATGCTCCACCGAAAAGTATGGCTTTTTCTGTTGCAACAGAAGAAACCGTGTGATATCTGGTAAACAACTCGTCGTCACGAATTCTCAAGCCTACACCTGTTTCACGAGAAAATGTTAAAGAGTTATAACTATCCTGTTTGTTAAAGCCTTTGGAACAATCCGCTACTATAACATAAGGAAACTCCAAGCCTTTACTTTTATGTATAGACATAAACTGAACACCTTCGACGGAACCCGATGCACCATAACTTTTCAGTGTTCCGTTTTCCACCGCATTATCTAAATACCTTACAAAAGCACCTAATCCATTCCTACCATTTTCAGTAAAATCTTCTGCAAATTTTATAAAGCCTCTGATATTAGCGCGACGTTGTTCGCCATCGCCTGCAGCAAGATATATATCACTTATGGCTGTGTCGTCTACAAGAAATCTCACAAATTCACCGATTGGAAACGAAGATGAAATATTTCTGTAAAGTGTAAGTTTATCAATAAAAAACTTAGCCTTTGGGGAGGTTTCGGCGTATTTTTCAAGACAAGCATACATTTCAGCTTTGCGGTCAATCATACGGATTTCCGCAAGTTCATCTGCAGTAAAACCGAATATTGGGGAAAGTAACACCGCAATCAACGGAATATCAATCAGCGGGTTGTTGATGACTTTCACAAGTGAAATTAACAACTGCATTTCTTTAAAACCGCTTACGTCTCCATCCATAATTGCTGAAGATGGTATACCACGTTTTTTGAGTGCTTCGGTATAAACTTTTACTTTATTTTTAACACTTCTTAAAAGCACGCAAATATCGGAACTTTGTATAGGTCTTTGTCCGTTTTTCGTTGTTATGAGAACTTTTGATGCAAGAACTCGTTGGATATAATCAGCAACAGTTTCTGCCTCAAGAATATTCGCCTGCGCCGTTTTCATTGATTCGGCATCAATGCAGATTATTTCTGTATCAGGTGTGTTTTTTTCGGGATAATAGTCTGCACCGAAAGACAATTTTTCACGTTCATCGTATTCAATTTCACCAACTTCCGTACTCATAAGAGTTGAAAAAACGTAGTTTACCGCCTCATCAATTCCATTACGGCTACGGAAGTTTTTATCTAGGGTTATCTGAGATGGGTGTTCATTACCATCATATTCTGGAAGGTTACGCCTTAAATTCATAAATAATTCAGGACTTGCAAGGCGGAATCTGTAAATACTTTGTTTTACGTCACCAACACAGTATAAATTCTTGCAATTATCTGAAAGAGCTTCAAAAATAATATTCTGCGCCTCGTTGGTATCCTGATATTCATCAATAAGCACTTCTTTATACTTTGAACGCAAATTCTCGGCAAGTGGGGTTAAAGACCAGCTATCGCCATCAAACACAACAAGCAAATCAATGCATTTATGAAGAATATCATCGAAAGCATATGTATTATTTTCTTTCTTCATTCTATCTAACGTAATAGTTAAACGATGAACCGCTTCACAAAGTTTTTTTACCACAGGATAAAGAATAGAAGAATCTCTCTTATGTTCCGAAACTGTTGGTAAAGTTCGTTTTTCAAGGCTTTTAATATCATCCTCTAATTCTTTAAAAACCTCTTGCGTAAGTTTTTTTATTTTTTCATCGACCTTTGTGTTTGTCGCTTTGACTTTAACAACAATGCCATCTCTTATAACTTGAACTATACCCTCCCAATTTCTGTCAGATACGGTATTTTTTAAAGTTAAAAGGTTATCCGCAGTAGCGGTAAAACGGGTCAGATATTCAGGTTTAAAACCACCTGCATCTTCCATAAGCGCAACACAGCGCATAAGCCTGGAGTAATGGAAATCAGCGAACATTCCTATATACTTATAAATAACATCTGCCCAAACAGTTTCGTTTGGTGATTTTGTTTCATCAAAGGATTCGACTAAATTATCCAGCCAGATTTTCGGTGATGGATATGAACGCGAAAAATCATATAAAGTTGTTATGACTTCACCCAAAATTTTATCATCACGTTCACTCAAAAACATCGTTGTAAGCGTCTTGAAAGCATCGTCATCTTCTTCATAAAGATCATCAATTACTTCAGAGAGAGCTTCGCTCATCATATCTGAAATATCTTTTTCATCAAGAAGTTTAAAATCCACATCTACACCCGCAAGAGAAAAGTTTTCTCTTACAACTTTTGAGCAAAATGAGTCAATTGTACAAATATCAGCAGTTGGCAATAATATCATCTGACGTCTCAGATAATCAGAATTTTCTCCGCCTGCAGAAGAAGCCTCTTTCAGCGCTTCATAAATCCTGTCACGCATTTCAGTTGCGGCGGCTCTTGTGAAAGTAACAACAAGTATTTCTGAAACGCCGCAAGGATTATCGGTGTCGGATAATATGTTTTTTACACGTTCTGTTAAAACGGTTGTTTTTCCGGAACCCGCAGCAGCAGAAACAAGAACTTGCATTCCCCTGGCTTCAACTGCTTTAAGTTGGTTTTCAGTCCATTTTTTACTCATTACCCTCAACCTCCAATCTGGTAAGTGCTTTAGAATGAGTTAAGTCTGTTAACTCGTATATTTCATCACCGTATTCATGGCCGCAAACAGCCTTATAGGAGCAATATTGGCACATCTGCCCAACACCGTCGCTACCACACGGAACTGCCTCTATTTCGCCTTTATGCAACGCATTTCCCATTCCGATAATTTTGTGATCTATTACTTTTGAAAGATTACGGAAATTATCTAAACTGTAAAAATCACCTGTGGACGAACCATCTTTTTTATAACCGACAGGAAAATAATCAGGGAATTTATCAACTCCCATACCGTTAAATACAACAGGACTATCAAGCACCATACCGGAAAGTTTGCCACTAACCCTTTTTTGAGCAGCTATATTTTCCGCAGATGGTGAACGTTGATCGAGATAATTTGAAATACCTATTCTTGAAGGTAAATACAAAACACCTGCAGGAACAGTTTCACCGAAATACTCTTTACCATTCTTTTCTAAAGCCATAAGATAAAGAACCATTTGGATATTAAGACCATCAAAAAGTTGGGAAAGTTTGAATTTTTTCTGACCGGTCTTGTAATCCACAACACGAATATATTTGATTCCGTCTTTTTCCATCAGATCGACTCTGTCAACAGAACCCGTTACAGTAACTTCACCTTTATCAAGAGGTAATTTGTATGGTGGGATATCATCACCACCGATTTTAAGTTCAAAATCCTTCGGTTCAAAGGAACCAACACCAAATTCCACCTTAAGCCTTTGAATAATGGCCATGGAAATATCAACAAGACGTTCAAAAAGGAACATAAAACGTTTTGATTTTTCTTCTATTCCACCCATTTTTTCATTAAGGTAAGACAAAAGAACTCTTGTAACAGTTTCTTTTAAATCTTCTTCGGATGCATTAACAAAAGAAGCTTTCGGATATTCTTTTAAAATAGTTTCCATAACGAGATGGATAATTGTACCACTTTGAGCCGGGTCGAGTTCGGCTGTACGCAAAGGCTCTGCCTTTAATCCATAACGCATAAAATACGAAAACGGACAATTATAGAAGCCCTCAACACGGCTTGCAGAAAGGTAGATATTTTCGCCAAAAAGTTTTTCTGAAACTTTTTCATCATTAAATGTTATGGGTTTATTTCCGCTGACACTTTCAAGAGAATAGAGTTTTCCCGAATAGTCATCTTTTCCGGAGAAATACTTTAAAAGTGTTGATCTTAACGAGGTATTTTCACTGTAATTTTTGCTAAGGAGCGTAAATGCACTTTCCTCACTCTCTACAAAATCAACAGGGTCACTTTCGGTTGTGATAACATATTTTACATCCTCAACAGAATTCAAAACAGTATCCACTATTTCAGATTCAAATGCATTTCCGCCTTCGTCGCTTGTGGTTTTATATGTCAAAAACAGTTTCTCTGATGCGGCAGTTACAGCGCAATACGCAATAAAACGTTCTTCATCAACCGTATCCTCAAATGGCGGTCTTATATCAAGACCCAAAGATGTTAACGATACCCTGTCAGCATCGGTAAGTATTCCGCTTTTTACCGAAACAAGAGGAAATTCATCCTTGTTAACACCGACAAGAAAAACTACTTTCATTTGTTCCACACGTATTCTATCAGCACTTCCGACTTTGACTTCATCAAAACCTTGTGGTATTTCACCTATATCTCCGGACTCAACAAGTATGCGGAATAACTCAAACCAACGGGTAACACCACAGTATTTTCCGTCAACTAATGTTGCCATTGTGTCAAGCAAGTGCATCAGCACATTCCATGAAACCTCTTGTCTTTGCGCCTCAACAGGAAATCCCTCATTATTGAGAGCATCGTAAAGATTAAAAAGTTTATCGGGAATTTTCTGAGAAACAAGGAAATTATAAATTGCTTCGGAAATTCCTTTCCCATCCTTTTCGTCACATTCTTTTTTCAATTCCAGTAATGGTAAAACTGCTTTTTTCCTTGACTCATTGAGTTTTTCGAGACGTTTCAAAGCTCTTTCGTCAAGTTCATTACCGAAGCCATCCGGATGCATAGTAAAATCTTTAAGCCAGTTTTTACCATTTATGCCCCACACCAAAACATATTTTTCCAGTTTTGAAACCTGAGAAAGATTAAGAGCCCCGAAACCGGTTTTAAGATAATTAAAAATATTCTCTGTAGAAAAACCTGTGCTGATACAAGAAAGAACAGAATTGATATATACAAATAATGTTTCAAATGCTAACGAACGTCTGCTATCATCAAAAACCGGGATATCCAGCCTTTTGAGGGCTTCTATAATTCTATTTTTATATTTACCGTTTGTTCTTTCTATAATAGCAATATCCCGGCACCTATACTGCCCCGAACGAAGAAGTTTTTTAATAGTTGCAGCAATGTACCTGCATTCATCATCACTATCTGTACACCGAGCAATAGTTATACTTCCGTCACTATTTTTTCTTTCAATTTTTTGATTTGAAAATAAACTCTTTTCAAGTTGAAAAATATCAGAAGAAAAAGCGTTTTCTGTTTGAACACAAAAATGTTCTGCAACGCTTATTTTATGTTGTGCAGCAATAGTGCGCATTTGATTTTCAAGATGTTTCAAAAAATAAAATGGTGAAAAACGCGAAACATTTTCTCCGGTACAAAGAGTTATATAAACATTGTCTGCCTGTGACATTATTACATCGATACATTCAAGTTCCTGTTTTGAAAATGCTCTGAAGCCATCAATAAAAACAGTTTTATTTTTAAAAATACCTTTTTGTGCAGATACTATACTCAAAAGATGCACTGCATCAGTGTCATCAAAATAACTTTGGGCAACAAGGGCATTATATGCTTCATTTATAAGTTGGATTTCAACCAATTTATCTTTGAGAAAACATTCTCCGAGAAGTTCGCTTTTTTCAAGCAAATCTTCACCATCGATACAGCAATATTTGAGTTCTTTGCATAAATCAACCAAAGATGTCAAAGCTGTCGAATTGCTTTTACCAAAATCAAACACATTTAGGCGACCATTCAATTGATTTAAAGCTTCGCTCATAAGTGCCGTTCTGACACCATCGTCAGGAATTTTTTTTGATAAATACGGTGTGTTTTTTAAAACCGAAAAAGACATACGTGAAAAACTGAAAATATCAATATCTTTTAAAGCTTTGGGACCCAACAACTTTAACATTGCTCTTTCTGTTTCAAAAGAAAACTGCTCAGGAATAATTAAGAGAGGTTTGCTTTGCGATTCTTTTAAGGTTTCTTTAATTTTTTGACGCAAAAAGCCGGTTTTTCCGCTCCCTGCACGACCTTTAATTAAATAAAGCATTTTATTCCTCCGTTACAAATATTTTTTTAGTATTTAGTTATATTATATCACAAATCGACAAAAATTTAAATACAATATCATATTTTCGCTGTACCTTAAGAAGTACAATAATCATAAAAAAATCATTTGTATAAGAAAAACTATTTCTGTTAATAATACTAATAGAAATTTAGTGAAAGGAGAATGTTTATGTTAGACAGAATCGCTTTGATACTTGTGACAGTCGGCGCTCTTAACTGGGGCAGCATTGGTTTATTTAAATTCGACCTTGTTGCGTGGTTATTTGGCGGCCAAGCAGCAATTATGTCAAGAATAATTTATGTTATAATTGCCCTTGCAGGTATTTGGTGCATTTCACTTCTTTTCAGAGAAAATGAAATGGTTGAAAGAACAGGTAATACTGTTGATGAAAGAATCGAATAAATGTAAAAGGTCTGCAATACCAAGTATTGCAGACCTTTTTAATTAAAACTTTTCGTTATGAAGCTTTGTGATTTTATATGTCATAATTCCACGAGGAGCTTCAACATCAACCTTGTCACCAACTTTGTGACCCAAAAGAGCCTTACCAACCGGTGATTCATCTGAAATTTTACCTTCAGAAGGATTTGCCTGAGCAAAACCTGTAATAGTGTATGTTTTTTCAACAGAACCTTTAGCGGTACCTTTAATGGTTACTATGGAACCAAGGTGAACAACTTCAGAGTTAGCAGTTTCTTCATCAATGATAACAGCTCTTGAAAGCATTGTTTCAATATCGTTGATTTCTGCTTCAAGTTTTGCCTGTTCAGACTTTGCTTCATCATACTCACTATTCTCGGAAAGATCGCCGTATGAACGAGCAACTTTAAGCTTTTCAGCAATATCTGAACGACCTTCAGATTTAAGCACGCGAAGTTTTTCTTTAAGTTCGTCATAACCTTCCTGGGTTAAAACAATATCCTGTGCCATTAAAATTACATCCTCTCAAATATGTTAATAAAAGTATGTACCAAACATTCTAAAACATTATACAGAAATATTTATGAAATGTCAAGGAAAAATACAACCGGATACTTTCTTTAATAAAACGTCAGTCATTTTTAAACCCTGCACAAATATGCTTTATTGGTATTTTGTATTTCAACAAATCTTTCAATTCATCATCAAAGTAAAAATATCGTGGGTCGGGATATATAACACTTTCTTTTCCGTTAATTAATATCGTTCCTTTTCCATCAAAATCGATATTATCAGTATCAAAATATATACCATCATCTCTATTTTTATAAACCTCAGTTATATTTATAAAAGCACCAAAATTAAGATAACATTCATCGCAAAATCTTTGTAATTCAATTGTTGGCTCTGTTTCCAAAACAACATTTTTACATAATTTTACTAATTCTAAAATTTTCGTTGTTTGTTCAAAATCATTACTTCTTATGCAAATTGTATTTATACCTTTATCGCAAGACATAAAATTACAAAGTGAAGAAAAAACAGCCTCTTTATAATAAGGCTTTACATCAAAACGATAATCATCGATAACATCATTTATTCTACTGTCATCACAGGCGAGAATTTGACCATCAAATAGCTTAATAAGTTTCGAGAATCTCTCGCTTTCTAGCATATTTTCGGAAATTGAAATAATCGCATGTACTTTATTATTATATTTAAAATTACTGCGATGAAAAATTTCTTTATTCGTCTTCTTTTTTCTAAAAAACTTTCTTTTTTCTTCTATTACTGAATCTTGTAAATCTAAAATAAGCAAAAAAACGCCCCTTTTTCAATGTATGAAAAAGGGACGATTTTTATTATATAAATTATAGAGAGTCAGTACATTGAATTGATGAACCGCCATCGAGATATTTTAACGGATCAACCCAACTACCGTTTATCATAAGTCCGAAGTGAAGATGTGCGCCGAAGGAATAGCCGGTATTACCTGCCTGGCCTATAACCTGACCCTGCTGTACGGATTGACCGACACTGACAGTAATATTAGACAAATGTGCGTAATATGTAAGAACGCCATCGCCATGGTTAACAACAACATAGTTGCCGTATCCACCGCCCCAGCCCCAGTTTGCGACTTCAACAGTACCTTTCTTTACAGAAACAACATCGGCACCTTGTGTACCTGACCAACGACAGGTATCGATACCATTATGCTGTTTGCCCCAACGGAATTTAAATCTTGAAGAAACATAAACATCGCTGTAAGGTAAAGGCCAACACATATCGCCGGTTGAACCGGAGCCGTAATAAACGTTCTTTTCAGAAAGTTTATTTTCAAGTTCAAGAATAGCCTCTTCACGTTTATCGATTGCGTTCTGATACTCCTGACTCTGTGCATCAAGGCCATTCACAATAGCCAAAACTTTATTCAGGTCTGCCTGTATTTCTGCCTCTGCATCTTCAATAACTTTACGAGCATCAACCTGTTCTTGTTTCTTTGCTTCGTATTCCTTTTTCGCTTCATCAAGCTCTGTAATTTTTTTACCGAGTCTTGTTTTCATATCTTCAATCTCAGTAACTTTAACTGCGATATCTTCGATATTTTTTTCGAGATCTTTTACAATAGCATCATCATGCTCAGCGATACGTTGAAGGAGTTCCACCCTCTCGAGATATGACTGGAACTCAAACTCATCTGATGTAAGCAGATATTCTAAAGGTGTACTTGCGCCGGACATATAGGATGCACGAATTCTTTCGCCAAGAAGTTTATATGTCTCAGCTTTTTTCGCTTCAAGTTCTTTAACCTGTTCATCTAGAGCTTTTATTTGTTTATTAAGAGTTTCAATTTCGTTTTGAATACCTGTAATCTGTGAATCTATTTTGTCAATATCTTCATCAATAAGTGCGATTTCCTGATTATAAAGGTCAATCTGACTTTGAAGTACAGCTATTTTTTCCTGTAAAGTTGAAATCTCACCATCATACTGTGAAGCTTCTTCATCCAACGCTTCTATTTTCTTTTTATTTTCTTCAATTTGTTTTTTTATCTCATCTATCTTATTCTGATATTCTTGTTTTTCAGTATCAGTAAGAGCATAAGTCACAAGACCCATAGAACTTGAGATAAAAACAATAGCAAGAACTATACACAGAATCTTTTTAAATTTATTAATCGTTGTCGACAACATTATGGTGCTCCTTCAAATATTTGTTAAGTGAAATAACACTACCAAACGAACCGATGAAAATGCCGATAAACATAAATATCGCAAATATATGCCATATATAATCAGCAAAGTTCACTACATTGCCACCGAGCATGGACATAATATTGGAAAGCCAAATCGATGCTACTGCATATATAGCGTACTGTATACCCAATGCAAAAACTGCTGAGAAAATACCCATCGCAATACCTTCTACAATGAAAGGCCATCTGATAAATGTATTAGTCGCGCCAACCGCCTTCATAATACTGATTTCAAGTCGTCTGTTGTAAATTGTAATACGAATGGTATTGGCAACAATAAACAATGAAACAAAGAAAAGAACTGCTACAATGCCGATACATACATATGTAACTGCATCCCTGATACTTGCAAGTTTCCCGGCAAGTTCACTATTTTCATGGATCTGCAGAACATTTTCGAGTTTTTTTACACTTTCTACAGTTAAGTTAAACTGAGAAATATCTTTGACTGTAACTTTATAAGCATGTGGAAGAATTTCTGCAGTAAGTCCGTCAAGCACTGCTGCTTTATCCCCATATTCTGCTTTTTGTCTTTCGAAGGCTTCTTCTCTTGAAACGAAATCAACCTTTTCAACATTATCCATGTTTAACAACTGCGTTTTCAGTGTATCCATTTGTTCTTGGTTGGCTTCATCCTTTATGTAAACCATAATAACATTCTGATCTTCGATAAGATCAAGAACGGAATTAATATTCAAAAATATAAGAGTTCCGCTACCGACGATAACAAGACACGAAACAAGAACAACAACCGTTGCTAAAGAAAGCAATCTGTTTACCCATATATTTCTGAAACCTTCACGGGTAAGGTAGCCTAAACTTGCGCCCTTCATTCAGCATCACTCTCCTCTCCGGTAGTTTCTGCTGTTGTATTCTCTTGTGAAACATTCTCAGCATCATTTCCGTCATCTTCAGAAATATCCACGGCATAATTTTTGAAAAGATAATCCAGGTCTTCGCCGCTTTCTTCAACGAAATATGAACCTACTGTATCTTCCGGATTGTCAAATTTGTATGGTTCTACATCAATGTGAGATGCATCCGGATAGTCTGACTCGATAACACCATTTTTGATGGTAATAACCCTATGGTTAAAGGTTTTTACAAGATGCAAGTCATGAGTAACCATTATAACGGTTGTACCATCAGCGTTGATATGATTGAGCAAATCAACAATTTCATATGACATTTTGGGGTCAACGTTACCGGTAGGTTCGTCTGCAATAATGGTATTAGCATTATTTGCAAGAGCTCTTGCAAGAGCAACACGCTGTTGCTCACCACCGGAAAGTTGATTTGGCTTTGAACGTGCTTTGGAGTTGAGCCCAACCAGACCCAAAAGATATGGTACACGTTTTCTGATAGCATTTTCTCTGGAACCGATAACTCGCATCGCATAAGCAACGTTATCATAAACGTTCATGGTCTGTATAAGACGGAAATCCTGGAAAACTATACCCAAAGTTCTTCTGAAATGCGGAATTTTACTCTTTTTGATTTTATTTAATTCAAAACCATTAATATTAATTGTACCCGTTGTAGGGACTTCTTCACGCATCATAAGTTTTAACAACGTACTTTTACCGGCACCGGAAGATCCTACTATAAATACAAATTCGCCCGTTTGTATTTCAAGATTGAAATCACTGAGCGCCTTTGTGTTAGTGTCCTCATATACTTTAGACACGTTTTCAAACTTTATCAAAAGTAACACCTAACTTCATTTTTTATTCGAAAAAAATTATAGCACATTTTATTACAAAATGTAACCCTTTTGCAATAAAAATGTGCTAAAAATTTTATAATTCACATTTTTTTAATAATTTGTCTTACAGATTAATATTTTACAGGGTTAGCATCAAGGTATTTTTTAACCATAAGTGCAACCTTGAAAACGATAGCATCATCAAATTCTCTTAAATCAAGACCGGTAAGCTTTTTGATTTTTTCAAGACGATACACGAGTGTATTTCTATGTACAAAAAGTTTTCTTGATGTCTCGGAAACGTTAAGATTATTTTCAAAGAAACGCTGAATTGTGAAAAGTGTTTCCTGATCAAGTGTTTCAATCGAACCTACTTTAAATATTTCTTTAAGGAACATTTCGCACAATGTTGTTGGAAGCTGATAAATAAGTCTTGCAATACCAAGATGTTCGTAACTTACGATGTTGCGCTCTGTATCGAAAACTTTGCCGACCTCAAGGGCAACCTGAGCTTCTTTGAATGAGCGGGCAAGGTCTTTAACACCAACAACCGGAGTGCCGATACCCACAAGAGCATGAGTATAGAATTCGGAAGAAAGTGCATCGGAAATAGAACGAGCAAGCTTTTCCAAATCTTTGTTATCGATATCGCTCTTAACTTCTTTTACAAGAGCAATATCCGACTCGCTGATATTAATAACAAAATCTTTTGTTTTATCAGGGAAAAGGTTTTGAATAACATCAAAAACAGAAACATCATTTTTGTCAACAAGTCTTATAAGTAAAACAACTCTTGAAGCCTCGTTATTAAAATGAAGTTCACGTGCTTTAAGATAAATATCGCCGGGGAGGATATTATCAAGAATTATGTTCTTGATAAAGTTACTTCTGTCGTATTTCTCATCATAAAACTGCTTGATGCTTGAAAGAGAAACCCCGAGAACACCAATATAGCTCTGTGCCGTAGCATCTTCACCTTCAACAAAGACTGCATACTCGGGATGCATATGAGCACCAAAATTTTGATAAAGGTAGCCATCACTTGCAACGGGAGTTGCTGATGAAAAAATACTTACAAGATTGTTGGTACGAATCTCACCGATTCTGCCAAGGTCGCTACATGAAATAACAGCGCCTGTTTCATCAATAACACCGATAGTTCTGTCAATAACATCACGCATCTGATGAATTATACCCTGGAATAATCTATTGGACATTATAATGACCTCCGATAATTTTAACAATTTCACCATTTAACAGTTATACATAATACACAACTTTGGATGATTTTGCAAGTGCTTTTTTTATATTTTCCAAGTTTTTTTATGCAAAATGTTAATTTTACGACAAAAAAACTTGTCTTAAATGCAAAAAACTCTCATGATTATGTATTAAATTTTTTCGTCATTTTCAACAATGCTTTTGAGCTCTTCCTCAGTTATTAAACGCGCCGAACCCTCGGGAAGTGTGCTATCAAGAGCCAGACCGCCTATGGCAATTCTTTTTAGTTCTGTAACATTTGTACCGAAAGATGCAAACATTCTTTTAATCTGATGATATTTCCCCTCTTTGATTATAACTTTGAAAACAGGATTGTCCGAATCCTCCACAAGCAAAAGAACCGCCGACAAAAGCACTGTTCCGTCTGCAAGCACAACACCATCCGAAAATCCTTTTTTAGCTTTTTCGTAATCAATAGGAGCAGATACTCTGGCTATATATGTTTTTGTAACATGATGCCCGGGAGCTAAAATATCGTGAGCAAAATCGCCATCATCCGTAATAAGACAAAAACCGGTTGTATCTTTGTCCAAACGACCTGCCGGAAAAAGATTTTTTCTTTTTAGTTCTTCCGGGAGAATATCAACAACGGTTTTACAATTTTTATCATTTGAAGCACTGACTACACCGCGAGGTTTATTCTGCATAATGTATACATGTTCGGTCTGAAATAATTTCTCACCTTTAACACAAATATCATCACTGTAGGTAACCTTTGTGGCGCTATCCGTAACTACTACACCGTTAAGTGTTACTTCACCTTTTTTTATAAGCGACTTAACTTCACTACGGGATATCAATCCTTGAGAAGAAATGACCTTATCTATACGTTCTTTTTTTATAATTCCGTTTTCTTTCACTATCTCACTCTATTCCTCTTGGCTAAACCCATGCATAAATCCATCTAAACGCACCGAACAAACATCGCCGCCGATAACCTCGCCTTTATAAACCAAGATATTAATTTTTATACACTCCTGACCTTCATAGCCCGGGTAATTTTTTATGGTATAAGTCCACCTTTTAACACGTTCACCTGCGTATTTTTTCAAATCATAACCTTGTTTTATCTGTATATCATTGTAATTATTATAAACATCGTCAAATTCTGCAGGAATGATTACTTCTCTTATCTCATCAGGTTCTTCATTAACTTCCCAACCGAAAGTTGAAATAAAAGCAAGTCGTTGCGATGAATCAGTAATATTTTCACCGGCAAACTCAGCACCGGTATTATCAGATTTATTCATTGAAAAACATCTGAACAAAACTATTGTCGAAACAGCAATCGAAACAAATCCTGCAAAAAGTAAAATCTTTTTGATTCTTTTCGATGTAAGCGAAACAACAAACATAAATATACAACCCCTTTGAACTTAAAAATCATTCAAAAAAGTATATGCATAAAAATGTCTTTCAATGATTGTCTTCATCATCCATATTATATATTTTAATCGTGTTAAAGTCAACAAATATAAACATCCGTTTTTGTGAAAAAATAATAATGTTATAGTATTGTATTTTACAGAAAAATATGGTATATTATAATACGTATAAAAACCTAAGGAGGAGCTTTTTCTATGAAAAAGACAGGAAAACGCGTAATTGCTGTCGTTCTTACATTGATTATGACTTTTTCAGTTTTCAGTGTTGGTGCGATTGCCCTTACAAGCTTATTAACAAAAAATGTAACTTCCGTTGCTGACGGTTCAAACGTTATCAACGCTAACAGCATTGACGAAGCAATAGAGATTATGGAGTCAACTCCCGATTTCTTTGCTGAACCTGTTAATTCTGATGCTGATGCCGGTACTATTGACGAGCAAAGCACTCAGGATGCTGTTGTATACCCCACGATCATCATCCCCGGTATCAGTCAGTCAATCTCTTACCTTGCTGACGAAAACGGCAACCCCGCATACAACGAGAATGGTGAAGAACTTTCAGGCGGTCTTCTTATTATCGACTCTTCAAAACTTCTTCCCACAATCACCAATAACCTTGTTGCCCCTCTCGGCAGAGCTCTTATCACACAAAACGATGATGACGGCAAACTTGGTGAGGCTGTTTACAAAACAGTTCAGGATCTTTTCGCAATCCAGTCATCTGACAAAACAGGTAAACCTGTTTACAACCTTCAGACAGTTTCTTACGAAACTTCTGTTGGTGGCATGAGCCAGGACGACAAAGATTACTTCTACAGAATGATTCCCATGAGATCTCTTACCGAAGACACAATCGATGCTACTACAGGTAATGTTGTTCAGGAAGCTATTCTTGATGAAAACGAACTTTTCCTTTATGCGTTCCCTCTTATCGGTGATCCTTTTGAATCTGCAAAGGGCCTTGATGAATACATTCAGTTCGTTAAGGAACAAACCGGTAAAGACAAAGTTAACATTGTTACAGTTTCTCTCGGTGGTACAATCCTTACCGCTTACTTAGAACTTATGAAGGATTCCGGCTATCCTGACCTTAACAGAATCATCAACGTTGTTTCTTGTCTTCAGGGTACAGACGTTATGGGTGACTTCTATCTCAGACAGTTCAAAATCAATGATCCCGAACACCCCGAGTATGAGAACTTCTTCTTTAACGAATTCCTTCCCATGATTATGAAAGAGTCCAACGGTTACGGTACTCTCGGTTACATAATTAATATAGCACTTAAGATTATGCCTAAAGAAGTTGTTTATTCAATCTTAACAGGCGCTGTAGATGGTATTGTCGATACACTTATGCATAACTGTCCTCAGTTCTGGGCTATGATCCCCACTGACCGTTATGAAGATGTTAAACTTAAATATAACGAAATCTGGACAGATTCTTCTTACGCAGAACTTGCTCCTAAGCTTGATGCATTCCAGACTGCAAGAGTTAACCTTGTAGAAAACCTTAAAGCTTTCGCTGAAAAAGATAACAGACTTGTTCACAACGTAAGCGGTTATGGTCTCACTTATGCTGTTAAGGATTATAACTTCTTTGGCGCTATGAGATCTTCCGATGTTACAAACAGTGACGCTATAATCGATATCGATTCAACATCACTCGGTGCAACATATGCTCCTGCAGGTCAGATCCTCAGCGACGATATCCTCTTCTCTGATGATGCTATCATCTCCCCCGACGGTAGTCTTGATATTTCAACTTGTGCATTCGTTGACACATCCTGGTTCTTCCAGAATCAGCATCACGAAGTTGGTAGAAATGACGTTATCATCGCGCTTATCGGACGTCTTGTTACAGGTGAGATTAAATCTGTTAACGACGATGCAGGCTTCCCCCAATTCAACGGCAACCGTAACACAAGAAACATCTTCCGTTGGAGACTTGAAGAAGCTTCCGCATTGATTACAAACTATGCAGACGGTAAAACTGTTGACGTTGAAGGTAATGAATACACATGTTCACAGGCTGATATGGATGAACTTATTGCAGCATATCAGGAATGCCTTGCACTTCTTCAGGATACAATTTGTGAACCCACAGCAGCTGAAGCAGCAACAGAAAGAATTGAAGATGCTATTTACAGAGTTGGTCATAACGGTGAATTACCCGAAGAAGATTCCTCAACAGATGCTCTTCTCGAAGCAATCTGTCAGTTCCTTGACGGTATCGTTACATCAATAACAGGTTCAGGTAATGGTTTCTCCGACATTTTCCAGAATGGTGTTTTCCCCGGTAAATAATTAAACTTGAACTTATCGGTTTTATATGATATAATTTCACTCCCGAAGAAATTCGGGAGTGATTTTTATTTCAGAGTGGGCAAAGTATGAACGTATATTTTTACACATTAGGATGCAAAGTTAATCAATATGAAACCCAAGAAATGGGCGAACTGTTCGAACGTTGTGGTTATACTATTATAAATGACATTACATCGGCTGATATTGCCGTTGTTAATTCTTGCACTGTTACAGCTGAAAGTGTAAGAAAAACCCGTCAAACTGTTCGCAGACTAAAAAAGCAAAATCCAAATTGCATTATTGTGCTTACAGGTTGTGCATCACAAGCCGAAAAGCATATAATTAACGATTTACCCGAAGTAGACATACTGCTTGGTAACAGAAGCAACACTCTTATAGTCGAAGCGGTAGATAAGCACTTAGAAAGCCATCAATATGTTGATATGCATATTCAACACGAATCCGGAGATCCATTTTTAGGATGCGGTATATCACGATTTGACGGTCATACAAGAGCATTCCTTAAAATACAAGATGGTTGCGATAGATTTTGTTCATACTGTCTTATCCCCACAGCTCGCGGTCGTTCGCGTTCAAAGAGCTTGGATATGATAGACAAAGAACTTAAAACCCTCGCCGAAAACGGTTATAAAGAGATTGTTTTTGTAGGCATCAATTTATCCGACTACGGCAAAAAAACTCCGTATTCACTGCCTGATGCCTTAGTTTTAGCGGAGAAATATGACGGTATAAAAAGAATTCGTCTGGGATCATTGGAACCTGATCACATAACCGATGAAATGATTGAAAAACTCGGTAAAATCACAAAACTTTGTCCTCAATTTCATATATCCGTTCAGAGTGGTTGTAACAATGTATTAAAGGCAATGAACAGGCACTATACCGCAGAAGAATACGAAGACTTAGCAGGAAAACTACGTGCAACCTTCTCAGATACCACCATAACAACTGATGTACTTGTAGGTTTCCCGACTGAATGCGAAGAAGATTTTAATACAACAGCCGATTTTGTTAAGAGAATAGGATTTGAAAAAGTGCACGTATTCCCCTACTCAGTTCGTAAAGGCACAGTTGCTGCAAGAATGAAACAACTAACAAAAACAGTTAAAGATGAACGAGCTGCTAAACTTTTAAAAATAGCTGATGATATTCGAAGTGATTATATGAATAAGCAAATAGGCAAAACTGTTGAGGTGCTTTTTGAAACACATCGCGACGGTTATTCTGAAGGTTACACTAAAAACTACACACCTGTTCGTATTTTCAGCGACAACGATTATCGCGGAATTATTAAAGAAATTGTGATAACAGAAGCCAACAGCGAGTACTGTATCGGCGTTGAAAAATAACTAATTTTTTTCTATAAAATAGCAAATTAATCTTGACAACATTATAGTGTTGTGATAAAATGTCTGTTGTTGTGACACACGCGGGTGTAGTTCAATGGTAGAATCCCAGCCTTCCAAGCTGGTCGTGTGGGTTCGATTCCCATCACCCGCTCCACAACGCGCGGATGTAGCTCAGTTGGATAGAGCAACTGCCTTCTAAGCAGTAGGTCGGGGGTTCGAGCCCCTCCATCCGTGCCAGTAAAATATGGTGGATGTAGCTCAGTTGGTTAGAGTGCCAGGTTGTGGCCCTGGAGGTCGTCGGTTCGATTCCGATCATCCACCCCATTTTTTAGTCAAACCTCAGACGCACGTTTGATGTTCGGCATTTTTAATATAGGGATGTAGCCAAGCGGTAAGGCAACGGACTTTGACTCCGTCATTCGTGAGTTCGAACCTCGCCATCCCTGCCAGCAGAAAGAGATATCCATCAGGGTATCTCTTTTTGCTTGTTGTGAAATACATAAAGCGAGGTTCGAACTAATGCTTAAAATGATAAAGCCGAGATACTTTGTTTTAGTATCTCGGCTTTAACTATATCAAAAACTATCATAAACCACAGTTTCAGTCATATCTCTATATTTTGAATGCATATCAAGTGGCTTGGCATCGTCTGCGGGGTAACCCATTACGAGTAATGCTACAGGTTCAATATTTTCGGAAATGTTGAAGGCGCTTTTCATTGCTTCGGGGTTAAAGTGCATAACCCAACAGCAGCCCACACCCACGTTCTGCGCTTCAAGCATCATGTGTGTTGCAACAATAACCGCATCCACAGGTGAGGAAAGTGCACCGTCATAAACTCGTTTCCAGCTTTCTTCTTTATTGTGGCACACCAGTAAAGCTGTTGGAGCATTAAAGTGGCATTTTGTGCAATTCTTTAATTTGTTTATAGAGTCGTCTGTGTTAAGCACAAGTATTCTCTGTGGCTGGTTGTTGCAACCTGTAGGTGCAATGTGACCGGCTTCAAGAATTTTATCAATAATATTCTGGGGTAGGTGCTCCTGCTTGAAGCTTCTTACCGAGAATCTTTCTGTAATTAATTTTTCAAATTCCATGTTATTCTATTTCTCCTAAACAAAAATCATTTTCTACATCTTTGAGTTTTACTTTTAGTATTTTACCCTGCAAATCGCAATTACCGTAGACCTTAACAGGTGTATAGTTTTCTGTATATCCTTCGTTGAAGTTGTTTTTATGAACTTCAAAAAGAACATTAACTGTTTTTCCTGTTTGGCTGTTTAGGTACTTTTTTCGTATTTCATTCATAACTGCGCTGAGCCTTGAAGCGCGTTCATCTTTCACGGCGTTTGTGTGCTGTTCCATTCTTGCTGCAACAGTATTTTCTCTGACAGAGTAGGGGAATATATGAGCCTTTTCAAATGCAACTCTTTTACAAAAATCAAGGGTTGTGTTGAAATCCTCTTCTGTTTCTGTGGGGAAGCCCACAAGCACATCGGTTGTGATTGTAGCATCCTTAAATGCTTCGCGGAGCTTACTTGCAAGGTGTTCATATTCCTCTACGGTATAGTGTCTGTTCATTTTTTTTAGAACATTGTTGCAGCCACTTTGCACGGATATATGAAATTGAGGGCAAAGCTTTTTGATTTCCGAAAGCTTTTCAATCATTTCATCTGTGATGTGGTCAGGCTCCAATGAACCGAGCCTTACTCTTTCTATTTCCTCATATTTTTCTGCTAAAATTAAGGCATCAGGCAAGGAATAAGGTGTGTTTTTGCCGTAGTCAGAAAGGTTTATACCTACAAACACAATCTCCTTGTAGCCGTTCTCAGCAAGGCTTTTCAGCTCTCTGTCAATATCTTCAAGTGACTTTGAGCGAGAGCGACCTCTTGCGGTTGGAATAAGGCAGTAGCTACAAAATCTGTCGCAACCGTCTTGAATTTTTAAGAAAGCTCTTGTGTGGCCGTCAAAGCGGGTGATACCTGTGCTTACAAGCGGGTCATCTGTTTGGTGCTCACTATACATATTTATATATGTTTTATTTTTAATAAAGGTTTCTAAAGCATCTGCAAGAGTCGTATCAGTTTTGTTACCTGCAAGTATATCAACCTCAGGTAAATCCTTTACTATGTGTGGCTCTGCCTGAGAAGCGCAGCCTGTAAGAATAATAATGCTTTCGGGGCGTTGCTTTTTGAAGCGCCTTATAGCTTGGCGTGTTTTTCTGACACTTTCAGCTGTAACTGTACATGAGTTTATAACAACTACATCTGCTTCATTAACTTTATTTACAACGGTATGGCATTTTTTTTCGAAAAGCTCAGCCATTTCCTGCGTTTCGTATTGGTTTACCTTGCAGCCAAGGGTATAAAAAAATATATTCATTATTACCTCTGAAAATTAAATCACTCCCGAATTTCTTCGGGAGTGAAATTATATCATATTATAACAATAAGTGCAAGTTATAACAACTTACTTTGCAAGAACACCTTTGTTTGCAATTTCGGAGAAGCCGTAGCCGGGACCAAAGATTGCTGTAACAACATCTTCAAGTGTAGCAGCAAGAGCATTGAGAAGAGTATTCATTGAGTCATCTTCCTCTGGTAACTCACCATTGTGACCAACTCTGTAAATAGCATCTTCAATTCTTGTTGTGGCAGCATCTGCAGCTGAAGGTTCGCAGTTTGCTGTATCGTTAAGAAGTGCAAGGCATTCCTTATAGGCTGCAATAAGCTCATCCATATCTGCCTGAGAACACTGGTAAACTTCACCTTCGATGCTTGTTGTTGTGCCATTTTTATAGTTTGTGATAAGTGCAGATGCATCATCAAGTCTCCAACGACGGATATTTCTTGTGTTACGGTTGCCGTTGAACTGAGGGAAGTCTGCATTGTCATCAACATCTTTGATTTCACCTGTGATAAGTCGACCGATGAGTGAGATGATTACATCGTTTCTGCCAACTTCATGATACTGACCATGGAAGAACCATGTTGTTTCAGGGAATGCACATGTTGAAGCATCAATGCTTCCATCAGGGGAGATGATTTTTGTGTTATCGAAAAGAACTTCATCAGGAAGAACTGTGCCTGCCTTAGCATATGTTGTGCCAAGTGTTGTTGAGTCAATATCAATAATACCGTCACTGTTTGTAACATCAGATGATCTCATTGCACCAAAGAAATTGTAATCCTGCTCTGCATAGCTAAGATCATAGCAAGCAACATTGTGAACAAGGTTGCCTTTCTTAGAAGCGAACTTGTTGAGGTTTGCTTTAAGATTAACAGCAGCTCTGTGGAAACCTTCAATTTTCTTAGCGAGCTCTGCACATTCAGGGTCGCCCCAGATTTCATCGTAGTACATTGCCTTAACATCATCAAATCTGTCAACCGGAATCATTGCCCAGAACTGCGGACAGTAAAGCATAAGTGTATCTACAATACCATCAACTGCACCGGAGAGAATTGAATAAACAACTTCTTTTGGCATGATTTTGAGAGCAACATTTATTATGTAACCGAGAGCCTTGTTGTCCGCATTGGTTTCCATAACCATTGGTAAAAAGTCGTTGAAGAAGAATGTTTCGTATTCAGGATGCTCAGGATCATTAATTTTGAATTCTCTGAGATAGAAATCACCCATAACATCAGTACCCTGAAGACAAGAAACAACATTAACGATTCTGTTGATATCGTTATAATTTGTGTTTTTATAAAGCTCCATGTATGCTGTAAGGATCGTACCACCAAGTGAAATAGTAACAATATTTACCTTATCAGTATTCTGTTGCTTTTTAACAAACTGAATGTAATCATTGAGTCCTCTTGCAGATTCAAGCGGATCGCCGATGAGAGGGAATGCGTAAAGGTAAAGAAGATCGTCGCTAAGAATAGCTTTCTGTGAAACTTTACCGGTTGTAACATCGATTGTATCTTCAGTAAGTGTTTTCATTGGAATCATTCTATAGAAATAATCCCTGTCATCCTCGCTCATTTTTGCAACAGAGGTGCCGTAGTGAATTGTTTTAAGGTTGTTTACAGGCTCGCCCTTTTTGTTTGATGCCTGAATTGAGAAAACCTCTTTAACTGTGTTTGCTGCACCCTTACGGAGATTGCCGTCTTTATCGTTTTGGTTGATAAGTGCTGTTGCGAGAGGTGCTGCAAGGTTGTTAACAACAGTAGGAACGATAGTGCTTGAGTCAAGAATGAGAAGACCGCCTGAAAGCTCTTCGCCATTTGCGTTGTATGCAGGGTCACCATCTTCGTCAGCAAGGTATGAAATAGATTGGCTGATACCCGGAATAATAATTGTGGGGTAAACGGTACTGTCCTGCTTGCCTGTAGCAAGAGATTTTGATGAACCTGAGAAGAAATCAGGTGTGTTCTTCATAATCTCAATTGCTTCCTCAACGCTACCTGCATTGAGAACATTGGAAGCTACTGCGTTTAAGTCGAGTAAGCTTGTAATACCTACAACACCGGCAGAAAGTGTTAAAACAACTGCAAGTGCAATAGCTATTATGCGTTTGCTTGTCTTTTTCATAGAAAAAGCTCCTCCTTAGGTTATAATACGAAAATAATATATCATATTATAATAAAAATTACAATATAAATATTTGATTTTTTTTAACAAAAAGAAACAATGATATTTGTTGACTTTGATAGTGAAAAAAGATATAATGCAACATATAGATTCAACTTTATGGGGTGAAAGATATGGGCTTTTTGACAGCGTACATTGCAACTATTATTTTTGTTTTTGGTGCTGTGATTGGCAGCTTCTTAAATGTGCTTATTTACAGATTACCGATTGGCATGGATTTTAAGAAGGGGAATTCTATTTGTCCTAATTGCAATCATAAACTGAATTGGAAGGATTTATTTCCGCTTTTCAGCTGGATTTTCCTTGGCGGTAAATGTCGCTATTGCAAAGCACCTATTTCAAAGCAATATCCTATTGTTGAGGCTCTCAACGGCACAGCGTATGTGCTTTCATACATATTCCTTTGTGGCGGAAATGCTATAGAGGGTCTTAACCTCAGACTTGTCGGCTATATGATTGTTATGTCTGCTCTTATTGTTGTATCGTGGATTGATTTTAAGCATCAGATAATTCCTGATTCAATGTGGGTAGCCATTCTTGTTGGTGGTCTTTTCATTGTTGGTGATTCTCTTGTTGCAGGTGAGTTTACAAAATCCTGGATAATTTCAAGAGTAATCGGTTTTTTTGCTGTTTCCGGTCTGTTCTTTTTGATTGCTCTTGTTACGGGTGGCAGAGCTATGGGCGGTGGAGATATAAAGCTTATGGCTGCAGTTGGCTTTGTGCTTGGTTGGAAAGCAGTAATTATCGCATTGTTTATGAGTGCCATTCTCGGAGTTTTCTTTTCCATCGGAAGAAAAATTATTGCCAAAACAGAGATGAAGGGAGTAATTCCTTTTGGTCCTTTCCTTGCAATGGGCTCGGCAATATGTGCATTTGTAGGTGAGCCTGTATTTAATGCATATCTCAACATGTTTAACATTTATATTTAATTTACTCATTAAACTCCTTTGTTGCGCATATTCTTTTAAGGATTGGTACAAAGGAGTTGTATATTATGTTTGTTGTTTCATTCTCAAAAAAGCAAATTAAATGGGTATTGATTCCGGTGCTTGTGTTATGTATTTCAGTTTCAGCTCTTGTGTTTATATACAAATGTGAAAATAATGATTCAGATAAATCTGAATATATTTCCGTTAACAATAATGCTTCAAACATTGAAGAGTTGCTTGTATTTATTTCGAACTTCGGCTGGGAGGTTAAGCCAGAGCCTGATGAGGTACGAGAGATTATAATTCCCGCTGAATTTGATGATGTTTATGAAAAGTATAATGAAATTCAGCTTTCTCAAGGGTATGACTTGCATGATTATTCAGGTGAAAGAGCAAAAAACTGGACTTTTTCTGTTTGCAATTATCCCGGATTTGAAAATGAGGAATATATTAAAATCAATATTTTAACCTGTAATGGTAAGGTGATCGGCGGAGATGTGTGCTCTGTTAAACTTAATGGCTTTATGCATGGGTTTGTAAAGGAATAAATATGATAAAAAAGGAAAGAATTGATAAAATAATTGCATCGCAAGGTCTTTTATCGCGTAGCGAAATAAAGGCTATGGTTCGCCGTGGTGAAGTTATGCTAAATGGCGTTGTTATAAAAGATAGCAGCGTCAAGGCAAGCTTTGATGATGAAATTTGCATCAATGGTGAGCTTATAAATCAGACCCGTTTTACATATATTATGTTAAATAAACCACAAGGTGTGGTAAGTGCCTCTAATGATAAAAAGGACAAGACTGTTGTTGATATTCTTCCGCAGGAGCTTAAACGTAAAAACCTATTTCCGGCAGGGAGATTAGATAAAGATACGGTTGGCTTTTGTCTTATTACCGATGACGGTGAGTTTGCTCATAATATTTTATCTCCCGCAAAGCATGTTACAAAAACATATATTGCAACATTATCTAATCCTATCGATTATGAAAAAGCAAAAACGGGATTTTCTGAAGGTGTTGTTTTAAGTGATGGCACTGTTCTTCTCTCGGCGATTTTGCAGCAGCTTCAAGGCGGGGACAAGCCTGTTTACAAAGTGATTATCAAAGAAGGCAAATATCATCAGGTTAAAAGAATGTTTTCCACGTTTGGTGCTGAGGTTTTAGAGTTGAATCGTATTGCTATCGGCGGGCTTTTGCTTGATGATTCACTTAATAGAGGTGAAGCAAGGCTTATTACTGAGTCTGAGCTCAGATCCATTGTTGAAAATGACGAAACATTTTAACAATATTTTATTATATTTTTTTGCAATTAAACCAATAAAAAATGTCGAAAAATTAACATTTTGCATAAAAAAATTTGAAAAATATAAAAAAACCACTTGCAAAAGAGGGTAAAGTTGTGTATTATGTATAACAGTTGATTTGTCAATTTGTTTAATTTTCGGAGGTCATAATATGTCCAACAGATTATTTCAGGGTATTATTCATCAGATGCGTGATGTAATTAACAGAACAATCGGTGTGATTGATGAATCAGGTGCAGTTATTGCTTGCAGTGATCTTGGCAGAATCGGCGAAGTTAAATCAAACAATCTTGTTTCAATTTTCTCTGCTACTGAACCTGTTGCAAGCGAAGGATATTTGTATCAGACTTTTGGTACACACATGCATCCTGAGTATGCAGTTTTTGTTGAGGGCGAGGATTCAGCATCTCAAAATTACATAGGCGTTTTAGCTGTTTCTCTCTCAAGCATTAAGCAATATTACGATGAAAAGTATGATAGAAGCAACTTTATTAAAAATATCATTCTTGATAACATTCTTCCGGGTGATATTTATCTTAAGTCACGTGAGCTTCATTTTAACAACGAAGCATCAAGGGTAGTTCTTCTTATCAGACTTGTAGAAAAGAACGATGTTTCTGTTTATGACGTTATTCAGAATCTTTTCCCTGATAAGACAAAGGATTTTGTTATTAACATCAGTGAATCTGACATTGCTCTAGTTAAAGAGGTTAAGAGTGATATTGACAGCAAGGATTTAGAAAAGCTTGCCCGTTCGATTTCAGATTCTCTTTCATCTGAGTTCTATACACATGCGCTTGTTGGTATTGGTACACCTATTGTTGGTGTAAAAGATCTTGCCCGTTCATTTAAAGAAGCTCAGGTAGCTCTTGAGGTTGGTAAGGTGTTTGACACTGAGCGTAGCATTGTAAGCTATGACCACTTGGGTATTGCCCGCCTTATTTATCAGCTTCCGATTACACTTTGTGAAATGTTCCTTAAAGAAATTTTTAAGGTTGGTTCAATTGATACCCTTGATCAGGAAACTTTGTTTACAATTCAACGTTTCTTCGAAAATAATCTTAATGTTTCGGAAACCTCAAGAAAGCTTTTTGTTCATAGAAATACACTTGTGTATCGTCTTGAAAAAATTAAAAAGCTTACAGGTCTTGATTTAAGAGAGTTTGATGACGCTATCGTGTTCAAGGTTGCTCTTATGGTTAAAAAATATCTTGATGCTAATCCTATAAAATATTAATAAAAAGTAAATATTAAATAAAGTAGCACATTTTTATTACAAAAGGGTTACATTTTGTAATTAAATGTGCTATTATTATTTTTGGAAAGATAAATTTAAAGATTGGGTGTTTTTTATTTGATTAAATTTAAAAATGTAACGAAGGTTTACGATGACACCAATACAAAAGCTCTCAATAATTTCAATCTTGAGATTGAAACAGGTGAGTTTGTTTTTATTGTTGGTTCATCGGGCGCAGGTAAAAGTACATTGCTTAAGTTAATTATGCGAGAGGAAGTTCCTACAAGCGGTTCTATAAATATAAATGGCTATGACCTTAATTCTATGAAGAAAAGGGAAATACCATATTTCAGAAGAACAATGGGCATTGTTTTTCAGGATTTTAGACTTATTCAAACAATGAATGTTTATGATAATATAGCATATGCCATGCGTGTTATAGGTGCCCGTGAAAATGCAATCAGAAAGCGCGTTCCGTATCTTCTCGGTCTTGTTGGACTAAATTCAAAGGCACGCTCAAAGCCGAATCAGCTTTCAGGTGGTGAGCAGCAGCGTGTTGCTCTTGCAAGAGCTCTCGCTAACAATGCAAGCATGATTATTGCGGACGAGCCCACAGGAAATGTTGACCCTAAAATGTCATATGAAATTGTAGACCTTTTAAATCACATAAATGCTGATGGAACTACCGTTATTATGGTTACACACGACCTTCATCTTGTTAAGACCTTTAACCATAGAGTTATTACCATCAGAAACGGTGTAATTGAATCAGATTGTCCTGATGCTTCTCATATTGATGTTGAGCCATACAAATTTGAAAGTCCTGAAGATTCTGTCGGTTCGTATTTCCTTGAAGAAGGCGGCGAAGATTTGAATTATCTTGTTCAGAACTATGCCGTCGATGTTGAAGCTGCGGAAGGTGAGGAGGTCGAGGCGAAATGAAGGGTGCAAGTATAGGTTATCTCACACGTGAAGGCTTCAGAAATATATGGGTTAACCGCCTTCTTTCTGTTGCAACGGTTTTTGTTCTTGTTTCTTGCCTTATAATTGTTGGTAGCGGTACACTTATTTTTCTTAATATTAATTCAGTTCTTGATTTGATTGAAGATCAAAATGTTGTTATGGTTTATATTGAGGATGATGCAACTGAAGAGCAGGCAAATGAATTGAAGGTTAAACTTCTTTCTATGGAAAATGTTGAAGACGATATTGTTTTTGTTTCTCGTGAGGAAGCTTTTGAACGTCAAAAAGCAACATACGGAGACAAATCATCACTTCTTGATGGTCTTTCACCGACAATTATGCCCGATGCTTATAAGGTGAAGGTTGCTGATCTTGAAAGATTCCAGGAAACAGTCAGTGAAATCAAAAAACTTTCGTATGTTCTTGATATTCACGAAAACAGTGAGCTTGCCGGTAAGATTTCAAGTATCAGAAATGCTGTCACATATATCAGCATTGGTATTGTTGCTATTCTTTTCTTTGTATCATTATTTATTGTTTCAAATACAATACGCATAACAATATTCAACAGACGTCTTGAAATCAGTATTATGAAGGCTGTTGGTGCAACAAATTCATTTGTCAGATGGCCGTTTATGGTTGAAGGCATATTGCTCGGTATTTTCTCGGCATTTCTTGCCCTCGGATTACAATACGTTGCATATAGTATTGCTTCTATATGGCTCAAGGATATAATGTCTATGCTTGGAGGCAGCGTTGTAGCATTTAGCGATACAATTGGCGTATTACTTGGTATGTTTGTTTTTGTTGGTGTATTTATTGGTGCATTTGGTAGTATTATTTCTCTTAATAAATATCTTAAGGAGCATAGTAATGTTGTTGAAAGCAGTTTGTAAATCGAAAAAACTATACAGTTTAATACTTGTAGCTGTTGTTTTCGCTTCTACTCTTTATGTTTCTGCTTATGCTCTGACTGATGCAGAAAAGCAAGAGTACCAGAATCAGATTGAGGAAATAAAGCAACAGATTGCTGAAAATCAGGAAAAAATAGATGCCCTTGATGAAGAAGCCTCTAAATATGATCCTGAGATTTCTACATTGCAGAGCAAAATTGATGCTGTTCAGGATCAGATCGATTTATACAATTACGAGATTTCTCTTATTGATGCTGATATCAAAAGAGTTGATGATCAGATTTCAAGTGTTGAAGCTGAAATAGAGTCACTTAATACTCAGATTAAGGAACTTGACCAGCAAGTGATTGAGCTTGAACAGGAAAAGGCAGATACCTATGTTCTTCTCGGTGAGCGCCTGAGAGCCTCATATATGTCAGGTTCGAGCACTCCACTTGAGTTTATTCTTACATCTGATGATTTTGAGTTTCAGGTCTATCTTGAACGTGTTGAGCTTCTTCAGCGTATTGCTGAAAATGATGATAAAATAATTAAACAGCTTGAGCAAAATATTATTGATATTGGCATTAAGGTAGCAGAGATTGAAGATGTAAAAAAGCAACTTAATACTAAAATCGCTGAGCTTGATGAGGCTAAAATTGAGTATGAAGCCAAAAAGCAGGAGCAGGTAGATGCTCGTAAGGTTGTTGAAGATGCTGAAGCCCTTATTCAGAAGGATCTTGATAAGGTTATGGCAATTGTTAATAAGCTTGATGCACAAAGTGCCGAATACCAGGCAGCTATCGACAAGCGTGAAGAAGCTATTCTTGACCTTGAAAATAAGCTTGCTGAGCAAAATACTCACTATGGTTCAGGTGTTGTTGATGGCGATATGGTGTGGCCTCTACCTTATGAGGATGCATATATTTCTTCGAGCTTTAAGGTTCGTTGGGGCAAACAGCACAATGGTATTGATACTTGTCGTTGGGCAGGAACTCATGGTGCCGATGTAATTTCAGTTAAAGCAGGAACGGTTGAAGAAGCAAACTGGGGTTATGGCGGTGGTTATGGTAACTACGTTGTCATAAATCATGGTAATGGTGTTCTTACTTATTATGCGCACCTTTCAAATATCACTGTCAGCGTGGGTCAAAAAGTAACGCAAGGCGATGTTATAGGGCATGCCGGTAATACAGGTTATTCATTTGGTGCTCATCTTCATTTCGGTCTTATGATTAATGGTAGCTGGGTAAATCCGGTGAATTATCTTACAAGATATACTCCTGGCGGTAAATATATTGAAGCAACCGACTAAATACAACAAAATTTTTAAGCCCTCTTTCATATAATGTGGAAGAGGGCGATTATTTATGTTGATTTTAAGGTTTAATGAAAATGTAAAAAGAAAAAGAAGCTTATTCAGAAAGAATACTACTCCGTATAAAACAAGTGGTTTTATTGTAAATAATACAGTATTTAATGTTATAGAATTGCAGAAGAAAAGGCTTAAAACAAATGAAATTAAGATGCTGCTTAACAAATACAAAGGCTTTGTGCTTGATACAGAGGATGTTGAGGTGAATAGCTTTTTACAGGAATACTTATTCGATTGTACGCCATATATGAAGCGAAGCTTTATTTCGGGTATATGTAATGCTTTGCGCAATGAAAATAAGTTCAGTCTTAATGTTTATGATAACGATTTTAAATTTTCATCAGAATGGGTTGAATTATCCAAAAAATGCAAAAGAATCATACTTAATGGTGTTAAAAACAATGATATGGTTGTTTTTGCTGATTATTGTTTTAATGAACTTGGTTTGAATGTTTTCATAAATGATTTATCTGTCAGAGACGAAAATGAAATATCTTTTGATTTGAATTTAATTAATAATAAGAGCTATATTGAGCTAAACGGTGCAATAAATTGCAGGGTTTATCCCGATAAAGCATACTTTATACTTAATGATACAGCAAAAAAATTAATTGAATATGGTGTGTCAGATAAAATGGCGTGTGCTGCAGTACAGGTTGTAAGATTTCAAAAAATATATATTCTTGCAGATTGAAGTGTAAAGTATTATATGACTTGACTTTTTTTGCCTTTTTTACTATAATGTTATGGAATTAAATGAAGCAGTTATTTGCTTGAGAGGATGTATTTTTAATGGCACAGGATATTGTTTTAACCAAAGAGGGCTACGAGGAGCTTAAAGAAAAACTTGCTGCGCTTAAATCAGGTCGTTCCGATATAGCCGAAAAACTTAAGGTTGCTCGTTCTTTTGGTGACCTTTCAGAAAACAGTGAGTATGATGAAGCTAAATCTGAGCAAGCAAAGCTTGAGGCTGAAATAAATGATATTGAAGCTATGCTTATGCGAGCTACAATTATGGATGAAGAGAGTGTCAATTCAGAGGTTGTTCACCTTGGCTCTGTTGTTACTATTAAAGGAACAGCTAAGGGATCAGTTGAGAAAACCTTCACTATTACAGGTTTTGCTCAGGCTGATTCTACAAAAGGTAAGATTTCTGATGAATCACCTGTAGGCAAAGCTCTTTTAGGTCATAAGGTTGGCGATAAGGTTTCAGTTGAAGCACCACGCGGAGTTATGACATATAAAATTGTGAAGCTTGATAATAATAAGTAATATGTATTTAGGCACTCTGAGTTAAAATCAGAGTGCTTTTTTTATTCAACCTTATCATTTGCAACTGATTCAACCATTTCGTTTTCTCTGAAAAGAAGTGAAATGCACCAAATACCTGCAAGTGCTACTATCACATAGATTATTCGTGACATTATTGCTGCTTGTCCACCAAATAACCAGGCTACAAGGTCAAATTTAAAAAGACCAATGCTTCCCCAGTTAAGAGCACCGATAGTTACAAGTATCAAAGCGATTCTGTCTAACATAAACATTCTCCTTTCACTAAATTTCTGTTTTTAGTATTAACAGCATATTTTTAAATATTCCTTTAATGTAGTACTAAATATAGGTCTTATAAACTTAATTTACATATTTTATTTTTGCATTATTTGTGATATCATTGTTTTATTAATATAATTTCCGGAGGTTTTTATGCTTCATCTTATAAAAGGCAGGGCAGGTAGCGGTAAAACACACCTGCTTCAGCAAATAATAATTGAAAAATTAAATAACGGGAACACAAAGCCTCTTCTTATAATACCTGAGCAGTTTTCTTTCGAAACAGAGAGAAATATGCTCAGCCTTTTAGGTGCTAAAAATTACCATAAAATTGAAATATCCGGCTTCAAACGATTAGCTTTATCGGAGCTTAAAAACACTTCTTATTTTACATTAAAGCTTGCTGATGAAGGCGTCAGGGCAGCTCTTATGAGCGAGGCTCTCTCATCACTCACAGACAGGTTAAGTGTTTTTTCTTCTGTAGGCAAATCTTATAATTCACTCAGTCCGTTAATTGATATTTGCAAAGAGCTGAAGTATGCTAATATTTCATCAGATGAGCTGACTGAAAAAGCAGAGCTTCTCTCAGACGGTTTTTTAAAAGAAAAGCTTAAGGATATTTCACTTATAAATGATGCTTATCAAGCCATTTTGACTCAAAGCTATTTTGATGATAATGATGCTGTGAATATGCTTTGTGAATATGCGCGTGAAAACAAGGTTTTTAAGGGTAAAACAGTTTTTATTGATGGCTTCAGGTCTTTCTTGAAGCAGGAAGCTGAATGCTTTTCTGTAATTTTATCTCAGGCAGATGATGTTTATGTTACCCTTTGCACAGATAAAAATGCAGGTAAAAACACACCTTTTTATCATATTAAAGAGTTTGAAGCAAGGCTCAGAGCAATTGCAAATGAGTCATCTGTTTCGGTTTCTGAGCATTTTTGTGTTCAGAAGGATGATGCCTTCTCAGGTGATATTTTTCAGCTTGAAAAAAGTCTTTTTTCTGAGGAACAATCCCACAAAGCTCAATCAGATAATTCAGTTTTTGTTGCTGAGTGCGCAGATAAAGCAGATGAATGCAGGTTTGTAGCTTCCTGTATTAAAAAGCTTCTTCGCTCAGGCAAATACAGGTGCCGTGATATTGCAGTAATTGAGCGTGTGGGCGGTTCATATAAGGATAATATTATAGATGAGCTTAAAAGTCTCGGTATACCTGTGTTTGAGGATAGCAGGCGTTCATTGAAGTATGAGGCACTTTTTGTTTATCTTAATTCAGTTTTAGCTTGCATCACTTCAAGTCTTAATACCGAAAACATACTCTCATATTTGAAATCGGGCCTCAGCGGATTATCTTTGACTGAAATTTCAAGGCTTGAAAAATATGCTCTTGTGTGGGGTATAGGCGCAAGCGAGTGGCGTAACGGCTTCGCTATGCATCCTGACGGCTTCGGCAATGAGCTTGATGATAAAGCAAAGGCATATCTTGATGAGCTGAATTTGTCACGTGCAAAGGCTGTAGGTCCTGTTTTAAAGCTGAAAAATGATTGTGATAATAAAACGGGTAAAGAAATAGCTGAAATAATATATAATTTCCTCGATGATCAAAAAATTCAGGATAAATTATATGACCTGCATACCGTGCTTAATGAGGGTGGATTTCCTGTTGAAGCAAACAGGCAAGAGGTTTCGTGGAATGTTCTTGTGGATTTGCTTGACGAAATGGCTGTGCTGGGTGATGGCAAAGCTATGACACTTTCACGGTGGGCTGAGTTGTTTTCAATTCTTGTGGATTCAGGTGAAATTGGCGAAATCCCTCAGGGGCTCGATGAAATCAAGGTGGGCAATGCTGACAGAATTCGTACAGATAAGCTGAAGGTAGTTTTCCTCGTTGGTGTTAATAAGGATGAATTTCCTCTCGTTTGCGTGCAGGGCGGAGTGCTTACTGATTTTGACAGAGCAACACTTACCGAAATGGGTCTTGATATAAAGCCTGCATATAAGGATAGCGTTTATGAGGAGCATTTTATAAGCTATTGTGCTGTTACGGCAGCGTGTGAAAAGCTGTTTTTATCATATAAAACAATTGACTCTGACGGCTCTCAGCTTTTTAAGTCAGAAATAGTTGACTGTGCTCTTAATTCTATTGAAAATGTAAAGCAAATCAAAACCTCTGAGCTTGACCCGTTAGAGCTTTCCGAAAGTGATGATTCTGCTTTTTCTGTTCTTGCAAAGCACTTTAATGAAAACAGTGTAGTTCATTCAACCTTAATTGAATATTTCAAAAATAAGCCTGAATATTCAGGCAGGCTTTCTGCTCTCAGCAATATTGCAGGCAACAGAAGCTTTAAGTTTAATGATAGTGATGTTTCACATAGCACAACTGGATAATGCGTCACCCTCCGAAGGTGAAGATTGTGGGTTCGAATCCCGCTGGGTGCGCCACTTGTTTTTCTGACCAAAAGGGGTCAAAAATATGCGTATTTTCCCGATTTTATTATCTGTTTCAATGCTGACGGCATGCAACAGTGTTTATATGCAACCCAATTCAATGGAACGTGAATCCGTTGTTTATTCAACCAAAGGCGGATATACACTGCGACCCGTGGTTAAAGAAATTCTGGCACAGCGTGGATACACGGTTAAAATTGGCAAAATAAAAAACACTAATCAAATTGCAGAAACAATGGGTCAGGAATTTGAGGCAATAGAAATTCCGTCTGATGCAAAATATATTGTTCGTGTTGCAGAAAGCAGTGAAAAATTCCGCCCTATTTGGTGTGCATTAAACGGATTTTGGTGGTGGCGATTTAATATGTCAATTGTTGACAATGAATCAGATAAAGAGATTCTGACGTGGTCGGGTCGGGGTTGTGCGTCCAGCACCGCCCGATTGTTCGAAAGAATATTAAATGAATTGGAAAAATAAAAACCGCCCCAAACGGGGCGATTTCTTAATATTTAAACCAATTTCCCCGGGAATTTTCCCATGGGCCAAATATGTAATCATCAGCAATCGCCAGGAACCGATTCCCGTCAACGTCTGTATTTGCACCGATATAATAACCAGCACGTTGCAAATCAGACATTATTTCGCTGACATCGTCAGCACTGGTTATCATTATGCGATAATAATCATGCCCCAGTGAATTTTCAGATGCACGACGCAAAATCGCCTGTTTGTTAAAACGATGCAAAATATCGTCTAGATTGTTGCTGGCATGCACAACCTGACCACCATTCCCCAGTTGGTCAAAGAAATTTTTGACACGTTCAACGGTTCTGTTAAACATTCCTGTGCCCATTGGTCCCGGCTCCAAAGAAGT
>JAZNLH010000005.1:0-104891 GCA_045578985.1 Acutalibacteraceae bacterium
ATGGCTACGATCCGACTTTTATTACTACAGTGCATATAAGAGCGAAAACGAAGCTAACGCAGAAAGTGACAAGAAAAAGGTGATTGTTATGGGTTCAGGTCCTATAAGAATCGGACAGGGTATTGAATTTGACTACTGCTCTGTTCACAGTGTTTGGGCACTTTCCAAAATGGGCTTTGAAACAATTATTATAAATAATAACCCGGAAACAGTTTCAACAGATTATACAACTGCCGATAAGCTTTATTTTGAGCCTCTTACTCCCGAAGATGTTATGAACATCATTGAGTTTGAAAAACCTGACGGCGTTGTAACCTCTCTCGGCGGTCAGACTGCTATTAACCTTGCAGAGCCTCTTATGAAACGCGGAGTTAAGATTATCGGTACAGATTGCGAAGCTATTGAACGTGCCGAAAACAGAGATAGCTTTGAAAAGATTCTTAACAGCCTTAACATTCCTCAGCCTAAGGGCAAAGCTGTTACTAATATCCAAGATGGTGTGGATGCAGCAGCGGAAATCGGATACCCCGTGCTTGTTCGTCCCAGCTTCGTTCTTGGTGGCAGAGCAATGCAGATAGTTGCTAATGAAGATCAACTTCGTCACTACCTTAAGACTGCCGTTGAAATTGACGAGGACAAGCCTGTTCTTGTTGACAAATATATCCAGGGTAAAGAAGTTGAAGTTGATGCAATCTGCGACGGCAGAGATGTATTTATCCCCGGCATTATGGAACTTGTTGAAAAGACAGGTGTTCACTCCGGTGACTCTATAAGCGTTTATCCCTCATTCAGTATTTCGGATAAAGTTAAGGGTATCATTCTTCAGTATGCTAAAAAACTCGGTTTAGGTATAGGCATTATCGGTCTTTATAACATTCAGTTTATCGTTGATGAAAAGGACGATGTTTATATTATCGAGGTTAATCCCCGTTCTTCTAGAACAGTTCCGTTCCTTTCAAAGGCAACCGGTTACAGTCTTGCAGATATTGCAACAGAAGTTATTATGGGTAAGAGCCTCAAAGAACAGGGTATATTTGATATTTATCCGGAAGAGAAAAAACGTTGGTATGTAAAAGTTCCTGTATTCTCATTCAATAAAATCAGAGGTCTTGATGCTTACCTTTCACCTGAAATGAAGTCAACGGGTGAAGCAATCGGTTATGATGATAAGCTTAATCGTGCACTTTATAAGGCTCTCCAGGCATCCGGTATGCATCTTCAGAATTACGGCACGGTATTTGCAACTATTGCAGATAAAGATAAAGAGGAAGCACTTCCTCTTATCCGTCGTTTCTATAACCTGGGCTTTAACATTCAGGCTACAAGCGGTACTGCTAAATTCTTAAAGGAAAACGGCATCCGTACACACGTCCTTCAGAAACTCAGCGACGGTAGTGATGAAATTGCAGATGCTCTTCGTCAAGGTTACATCGCTTATGTTATCAATACAAAAGATATTGATTCAACAGGCCAGGCAAATGACGGTCTTGCAATCCGCCGTTATGCTATTGAGAATAACGTAACTATCTTTACTGCACTTGATACAGTACGCGTTCTTCTTGATGCCCTTGAAGAATCAACAATCACAATTTCTACAATTGATGCTTAAAAGATAAGGAGAAAGTATGAAACAAAGTATTTTTAAAATAATAGAAAATACACAACTTACTTCTACTGTATTTAAAATGAAACTTTCCGGTGATGTGAGTGAAATTACATCACCGGGACAGTTTGTAAATATCAAACTCGAAGGACTCTATCTGAGAAGACCTATTTCTGTTTGCGATTGTGAAAATGGTGTTCTTACGCTTATTTATAAAGTGGTAGGTAAAGGTACCGAGCAAATGGCAAAAATGACAGAAGGTGAAGAACTTGATGTTCTTACAGGTCTTGGAAATGGCTATAATACTGCGATTTCAGGGGATAAACCTGTTCTTCTCGGTGGTGGCGTAGGTGTTCCGCCACTTTATATGCTTGCTAAAAAACTTATTGCAGAAGGTAAAGATGTTAGTGTAATCCTTGGTTTTAATACAAAGGAAGAAATTTTTTGTGAAGAAGATTTCAAAGCTCTCGGTGCTGAGGTTACTGTTGCAACTGCTGATGGCTCTTACGGAGTAAAAGGTTTTGTAACAGATGCATTAAAAGATATTGATTACACTTATTTTTATACTTGTGGTCCCGAACCGATGCTCAAAGCGCTTTATAAAGTAACATCTACAAGTGGTCAGTTCAGTTTTGAGGAACGTATGGGTTGCGGTTTTGGTGCATGTATGGGTTGTTCCTGTAAAACGATTACAGGCTATAAGCGTATATGCAAAGATGGACCTGTTCTTGAAAAGGAGGAAATTTTATGGGAAGATTGAGTGTTGACCTTTGCGGAATAACTCTTGATAACCCTGTTATTCCTGCAAGCGGAACCTTCGGCTACGGATACGAATTTGCTGAAATTTACGATATAAATGTACTGGGTACATTTTCATTTAAAGGTACTACAAAAGACCCTCGTTTCGGTAACCCTACACCACGTATTGCAGAGTGTAATGCCGGTATGATTAATGCGGTAGGACTTCAGAATCCCGGTGTTGAAAAGGTAATAGGCGAGGAACTTCCGAAACTTAGAAAATGCTTTAATAAGAAAGTTATGGCTAATGTCAGCGGTTTTGCCGTTGAGGATTACGCTTATACTTGCGAAAAACTCGACAAAGAAGAACAGGTGGGTTGGCTCGAAGTTAATGTCAGTTGTCCCAATGTTCACGGTGGCGGTATGAGTTTCGGCACAAACCCCGATGCAGCGGCAGAAGTAACAGCCGCAGTTAAAAAGGTAACTACAAAGCCTGTTATCATTAAACTTTCACCTAATGTAACAGACATTGTTTCTATAGCAAAAGCCTGTGAAGCTGCAGGTGCAGACGGAATAAGCCTTATTAATACCCTTTTGGGTATGCGCATTGACCTTAGAACCAAAAAGCCTGTTATTGCTAATAAAATGGGTGGTTTTTCAGGTAGTGCAATTTTCCCTGTTGCGGTACGTATGGTTTATCAGGTAGCAAATGCCGTTAATATTCCCGTAGTAGGTATGGGCGGTGTTTCAAGCGCAGAGGATGTAATTGAACTTATGCTTGCAGGTGCAACTGCTGTTGAGGTAGGCGCTGCAAACCTTATCGATCCTTGTGTTTGCCGTGACATTATTGATGATTTACCGTCTGTAATGGATAAATACGGAATAGACAAATTGAGTGATATTATTGGAGGCGTAAAATAATGGGTAAAGATGTAATCGTTGCTTGCGACTTTGCGAGTGCAGAAAAAGTTTATGAATTCCTTGATAAATTCGAGGGTGGCAGAAAACCTTTCGTGAAAATCGGTATGGAACTTTTCTATGCTGAAGGTCCCCAGATTGTTCGTGAAATAAAAAAACGCGGTCATAAGATTTTTCTTGACCTCAAGCTTCACGATATTCCTAACACAGTTAAAAAATCAATGTCAGTGCTTTCAGGCCTTGATGTTGATATTACTAACCTTCACGCTTCCGGCACAATCCGTATGATGGAAGCAGCACTTGAGGGTCTTACACGTGAAGACGGCACAAGACCTCTTCTTATTGCTGTTACTCAGCTTACATCAACAGACCAGGAGAGCATGGAAAATGATCTCCTTATAAAAGAACCCATCGACAAAGTTGTTATGCACTATGCTCACAATGCTAAACTTGCAGGTCTTGACGGTGTTGTTTGCTCACCTCTTGAAGCAGGTAAAGTCCATGAAACTTGCGGTAATGAGTTCCTCACAATTACACCCGGTGTTCGTTTTGCAGACGGCGACATAGGCGACCAGAAACGTGTTATGACTCCCGCTCAGGCTAAAGAAATCGGCTCTGACTATATTGTTGTAGGCAGACCCATTACAGCGGCAGAGGACCCGGTAGCAGCATACAACCGCTGTGTAGCAGAATTTTGTGATTAATTAGGAGGAGAAATATCATGGAAAGCTATAAAAGAGAATTTATACAGTTTTTAGAAGGTGCAGGCGTTCTTAAATTCGGTGATTTTACTGCAAAGAGCGGTAGAAAAATTCCTTATTTCATCAATGCAGGTGATATTAAGACAGGCGAACAGATTTGCAAATTAGGCGAATTCTATGCAAAAGCATATTTTGAAAAAGTAGGTAACAAAAAGACAGTTCTTTACGGACCTGCATACAAGGGTATTCCGATCGCTGTTTCTGTTGCAGTTGCTCTTGCTAAAAACGGTCTTGACGTTCCTTTCTTCTTTAACCGTAAAGAAGAAAAAGACCACGGCGAAGGCGGAGTTTTCGTAGGTTACAAACCTCAGGAAGGTGAAGAAATCGTAATCGTTGAGGACGTTATCACAGCAGGTACTGCTATTCGTGAAAGTATGTCTATTTTGTCAGGTCTTAAAGGTACAAAAGTTGCTGCAACTTTTGTAATGGTTGACCGTAAGGAAAAAGGACAGACAGAGAAATCTGCAATGGCTGAAGTTGGCGAAGAATATGGCTTCCCGGTTTATTCTGTTGTTGATGTTTATGATATTATCGAGTATCTTGAAGAAGACGAGAAAAACAGAGAGAACGTTGAAAGAATCAAGAAATATCTCGAAATTAATGGGGCAAAAGAATAAGAAAAAAGTCCTGAATGAAAGGAATTTTAAACTATGAGAAGTCTTATTGATATTCTTGATTTTTCTGTTGAAGAGTTAAACGAGCTTATTGCAACTGCTAACGATATTATTGCGAATCCCGAAAAATATTCGGAAAAATGCAAAGGGAAAAAACTTGCAACGCTCTTTTTTGAACCTTCAACAAGAACAAGGCTTAGTTTTGAAGCTGCTATGATTGAGCTCGGCGGTAGTGTTATCGGTTTCTCCGAAGCTAACAGTTCATCTGCCGCTAAAGGCGAAAGCGTAGCAGATACGGCAAAAACAATCAGTTGTTATGCTGATATTATAGCAATGCGTCATCCCAAAGAGGGTGCGCCTCTCGTTGCTGCACAGAATGCAAGTATACCTGTTATTAATGCGGGCGATGGCGGTCATAACCATCCTACACAGACACTTGCAGATTTACTTACAATCAATCGCGAAAAAGGTGGCTTCAATAACCTTACTGTAGGTTTTTGCGGTGACCTTAAATTCGGAACAACAGTCCATTCTCTTATTACTGCTCTTTCAAGATATGAGGGCATAAACGTAGTTCTTATTTCTCCGGAAGAACTTAAACTCCCGAGTTACGTTAAAAAAGATATTCTTACAAAAAATAACATTCCTTATAAACAAACAACTGACTTGGAATCTGTAATGCCAGAACTTGATATTCTTTATATGACACGTGTTCAGCGCGAAAGATTTTTTAATGAAGAAGATTATCTCAGACTTAAAGACAGTTATATCCTTGAGCCTAAAAAGTTAAAGAATGCTAAAAAAGATTTGTGCATTATGCATCCGCTACCGAGAGTTAATGAAATTTCAGTTGCTGTCGATGACGACCCGAGAGCTTGTTATTTTAAACAGGTTCTCAACGGAAAGTATATCCGTATGGCGCTTATACTTAAACTGTTGGAGGAGGCAAAAAAATGAATATAGATTCCATTACCAATGGTTTTGTTATTGACCATATTACTGCAGGCAGAGGTATGCGTATATACGAGCTTTTAGGTCTTGATAACCTTGATTGTTCTGTTGCTATAATCAAAAATGTTTCCAGTAAAAAGTTGGGAAAGAAAGATATTATAAAAATTGATGCGGATATTAAAATTGATTTTGATGTCATAGGCTATGTTGATCCCGGTGTAACTATTAACATTATCCGTAACTGTGAGCTTGTTGAAAAACTCAATGTAGAGCTTCCTGAAAAACTTACAAACGTAATAAAATGTAAGAATCCCCGTTGTATTACAACAACTGAACAAGAGATAAGTCACGTCTTTAAACTCACTGACAGAGACAATGGTGTGTACCGTTGTTTGTACTGTGAAACCAAGGCTAACTAACCTGTAATTTCCCGTATTAGCAATTTCACTATATTAGTATAGTTCAATTTAATTTTTATTATAGTTTATGTGCCTTGACACTCATTTTCAGAAATGATAAAATTATGGTGTAATAAAGTCGTGCCTGTGACTGACGGAAAACGGTAACGGAGTAACCTCCGTACGCCTTGTGTGGAGCACCACAAAGGAGCAGGTATTTTGTCGAGGATTTTTTAATTTAACAGTTCTTCAGGCAGAAAATTAATATGACTTTAAGCCGACCGTCTGGGCACACTTGTTCTCTTTGAACAGGTGCGCCCTTTTTGTTTTTTTATTGGCATAAATGTTGCGAGGAAGGATGTTTTTATGAAAAAAGTTGGTATTATTATGGGTAGCGACAGTGATTTACCCGTTGTTGAAAAAGCAATAAACACACTTAAAGATTTTGAAGTGCCTTTTGAGGTTCATGTTTTTTCTGCTCACAGAACACCTGTTGAAGCAAAAGAATTCAGCGAAAATGCTCGTGCAAATGGTTTTGGTGTTATTATTGCTGCGGCAGGTATGGCTGCACATCTTGCGGGCGCAATTGCTGCAAATACAACATTACCGGTTATCGGTATCCCCATTAAGTCACAGAATTTAGGCGGTATGGAAGCGCTTCTTTCAACAGTTCAGATGCCTTCCGGTATTCCTGTTGCAACAGTAGCTATTGACGGTGCAGTGAATGCGGCTCTTTTGGCAATCGAAATGCTTTCACTTTCAGAGCCTGTTCTTGAACAGAAACTTGCAGATAAGCGCGCAGCAGATACTGCGAAAGTGCTTGAGAAAAATGCAGGAATCGAAGATAAATATAATTCATAACTTAGTTGCAAATTGCAAGTGGTAAATGGCAAGTTAAGGGTCTGCGATAATTATATAATGCTAACGCAGTTCCGGAATTTTGCATTTTGCATTTTAAATTTTATACGAGGTGTAAAATGGGCGGTTTTTTTGGTGTAGCATCAAAAAATGATGCGGTACTTGATACCTTTTTCGGTGTTGACTATCATTCACATTTAGGTACACGCCGTGCAGGTATGGCGGCTTACGATACCGAATTGGGTATGCAAAGAAAAATTCACAAAATAGAGAATTCACCATTCAGAACAAAATTTGAGAGAATTCTCGATGAAATGGAAGGTAAAACAGCAGTTGGTTGTATCAGTGATACAGATGCACAGCCTTTGCTTATCCGTTCCAATCATGGTCTTTATGCTATATGTACTATCGGCATAATAAATAACAGTAAAGCACTTGTTGACCAGTATCTTTCATTCAGTGGCGGTCACTTTGGTGCTATGACAACCACAGGTATTAACTCTTCAGAGCTTGTTGCCGCAATGATTGACCAGAAGAGCAGTTTCCAGGAAGGTATAACTTTTGCACAGAATGTGATTGACGGAACATGTTCAATTCTTATTCTTAAAGATGACGGCAAACTTATTGCAGCCCGTGATAAGCTTGGCAGAATCCCTGTTCTCATAGGTAAACGCGAGGATGGTTACTGCGTTTCTTTTGAGGATTTTGCATATAAAAAATTAGGCTTTGAGGATTACAAGGAATTAGGTCCCGGAGAAATCGTTGAGATTTCAGCGGATGGTATAGAAATTCTTGCTCCTGCACAGAAAAAGAAAAAAATCTGCGCTTTCCTTTGGTCTTATTACGGATATCCTACATCTTGTTATGAAGGCGTAAACGTTGAGGTAATGCGTTATAAAAACGGTCAGATAATGGCTCGGACCGATAAAGATTTAAATATAGCTCAGGATATAGATTATGTAAGCGGTGTTCCTGATTCCGGTACACCACATGCAATCGGATACGCAAATGAGAGCGGTATTCCTTTTGCAAGACCGTTTATTAAATATACACCTACCTGGCCCCGTAGTTTTATGCCGTCAAATCAGCGTGAACGAAGCAGGGTAGCAAAAATGAAGCAGATTCCCGTTCACGAACTTATTAAAGATAAAAAACTTCTTTTTGTAGATGACAGTATTGTAAGAGGTACTCAGCTTCGTGAAACAGTCGAATTCCTTTATGAAAACGGAGCAAAGGAAGTTCATATGCGTTCAGCTTGTCCGCCGATTATGTACGGTTGTAAATATCTTAACTTCTCAAGAGGCACTTCCGATATGGATTTGATTTCCAGAAGTACAATTATGGAGCTTGAAGGCGAAGAAGGTTTCAATCATCTTGATGAATACAGCGATGCTTCCACTGAACGCGGCGCAAAGATGCGTAAAGCAATCTGTGAAAAACTTCATTTCGCATCACTTGAATTCCAATCTCTTGAGGGTATTGTTAAGGCAATCGGACTTCCTGAGGAAGATCTTTGTACATATTGTTGGAACGGCAAAGGCTGATAAAAATGTTAATTAATCTCTGAAATAAATTATAAAGGAGCGTATTATAATGAATAACTCAAGATCAGAAAGCTACGCAGCTGCAGGCGTTGATATTACTGCAGGTTACAAAGCAGTTGAGCTTATGAAAAAACACGTTGCCAGAACACGTAATGAAGGCTCATTAGATGACGTTGGCGGCTTCGGTGGTTGCTTTGACCTTGGTTGTGTTGCCGGAATGGAGCATCCCGTATTAGTTTCAGGTACAGATGGTTGCGGTACTAAAGTTAAATTAGCTATTCTTATGGATAAACACGATACAATCGGTATTGATGCAGTAGCTATGTGCGTAAATGATATTGTTTGCGTTGGTGCAAAACCGCTGTTTTTCCTTGACTATATTGCTTGTGGTAAAAATATTCCGGAAAAAATTGCAGAAATCGTCGGCGGTGTTGCAGAAGGTTGTGTTCAGTCTGGTTGTGCTCTTATCGGTGGTGAAACTGCGGAGCATCCCGGTTTGATGCCTGTGGAGGATTACGACCTTGCAGGTTTTGCTGTTGGTATAGTTGATAAGCCTAAAATGATTGATAACAGCAAAATGTCTGTGGGTGACGTTGTTATTGCTCTTCCGTCTACCGGTATTCATTCTAACGGCTTCAGCTTGTGTCGTAAGGTTTTTGATATTGATAACAATAATCCTGAGCTTTATGTAGAACGTGAAGAATTAGGTGGCAAAAGTATTGCAGAGGCTTTACTTGTTCCCACAAAACTTTATGTTAAGCCTGTTCTTGCTCTTTTGGAAAAAGTTAACGTAAAAGGTATTTCTCATATTACGGGCGGTGGCTTCTACGAAAATATTCCTCGTTCAATTCCCGATGGATTGTGTGCAAAAATAGACAAGTCTGCCGTTAAGGTGCTTCCTATCTTTGATGTGATTGCTAAGTGGGGAAATATTCCTGAACGCGATATGTACAATACATATAATATGGGTGTAGGTATGAGTATCGTAGTTCCGGCAAGTGAAGTGGAACTTTCTCTTTCAGTGCTCAAAGACAACGGCATTGATGCATACGTAATCGGTGAAATTATTGAATCTGAAGACAAGATAATTCTTGAATAAGGTGAATATATAATGACCTCTAAAAATATAGCCGTTCTGGTTTCAGGCGGCGGTACAAATTTACAGGCGCTTATAGATGCAGAAAAACGCGGTGAATTAGGTAGCGGTAAAATTACTTGCGTAATTTCTTCTAAGGCGGACGCATTTGCTCTTAAACGCGCTGAAGACAACGGAATAAAAACACGTGTTCTTATAAGAAAGGATTACTCCGATATTGCTTCGTATAGTAAAGCAATGCGCGATATTCTTCTTGAAGAAAATGCGGATTTAGTTGTTTATGCAGGATTCATGACAATTCTTGATGAAAATGTATGTGATACATTCGAGAATAAAATGATAAATGTTCATCCTGCGCTTATCCCCTCATTTTGCGGAAAAGGGTTTTACGGACTTCACGTTCACGAAAGCGCTCTCCAAAAAGGTGTTAAAGTTTCAGGCGCAACAGTCCATTTTGTAACAGCTGAATGTGATGCAGGTCCCATCATTCTTCAAAAAGCTGTTGAAGTTAAAGAGGGGGATACTCCCGAAACTTTACAAAGAAGAATTATGGAACAGGCGGAGTGGAAAATTCTTCCAAAAGCAGTTCAACTTTTCTGTGACGGAAAAATAGCAGTAAAAGACGGTAAGACCATTATCAGTGAATGATTTGATTAAGAAAGGAATAGATAGTATGGAAATTAAAACTCTTGAAAACGAACTTAATTCTCTCGCTTATCATGGCAGAGGAATTATCATCGGCAAAAGTGCTGACAGCAAAAAGGCAATTACCGCTTATTTCATAATGGGCAGAAGCGAAAACAGCCGTAATCGTGTATTTGTAGAAGACGGTGAAGGCATCAGAACACAAGCTTTTGACGAGTCAAAAATGACTGACCCCCATCTTATTATCTATGCTCCCGTAAGAGTTTTAGGTAATAAAACCATCGTAACAAACGGTGACCAGACAGATACTATCTATGACTTAATGGATAAACAGATGACTTTTGAGCAGGCTCTTCGTACACGTGAATTTGAGGATGATGCGCCTAACTACACACCTCGTATTTCAGGTATTATTCACCTTGAAAACGGCGATATGAATTATGCTATGTCAATTCTCAAATCAGCAGACGGTGACGGATCTTCATGTCAGAGATATACATACGCTTATTCAAATCCTCTTGCAGGTAAAGCAAAATTTATCCATACATATAAATGCGATGGCAATCCTCTCCCGAGTTTTGAGGGTGAGCCCAAAACACTTGAACTTCCCGATGTTGATATTGATACATTAACAGACATCATCTGGAACAATCTTAACGAAGATAACAAAGTTTCACTTTTCGTAAGATACATCGACCTTGAAACAGGTAAATATGATTCAAGAATAGTCAATAAGAACAAATAAGGAGATAACGTGATGAAAGAGTTTGAATTAAAATATGGTTGTAACCCCAACCAAAAACCTGCGAAAATTTTTATGGCTGATGGTAGCGAACTTCCTATTGAAATTCTCTGCGGCAGACCCGGTTTTATTAACTTCCTTGATGCATTCAACAGCTGGCAGCTTGTAAAAGAACTTAAAGAAGCTCTTGGTCTTCCTGCTGTTACATCATTCAAACACGTTAGCCCTACATCTGCTGCGGTAGGTATTCCGCTTTCTGATAAACTTAAAAAGGCTTGTTTTGTTGATGATATTGAGGGTCTTGACGATTCTCCTCTCGCTTGTGCATATGCAAGAGCAAGAGGTACCGACAGAATGTGCTCTTTCGGTGACTGGGTAGCACTTTCAGATGTTTGTGATGTTACAACAGCAAAGCTTATACAGCGTGAAGTTTCCGATGGTATAATTGCTCCCGGTTACGAGCCCGAAGCACTTGAAATTCTCAAATCAAAGAGAAAAGGTAACTACAATATTGTTAAAATTGATCCCGATTATGTTCCTGCTCCCATTGAACATAAACAGGTTTACGGCATTACATTTGAGCAGGGCAGAAATAATTTCGAAATTAACCGCGAACTTCTTACAAACATTGTTACAGAGAACAAAGATATGCCCGAAAGCGCAGTTCGCGACCTTATAATCGCTCTTATCACACTTAAATACACACAGTCAAACTCAGTTTGCTACGCAGTTGACGGACAGGCTATCGGCGTAGGTGCAGGCCAGCAGTCACGTATTCACTGTACTCGTCTTGCAGGTACAAAGGCTGATACATGGTTCCTTCGTCAGCACGAAAAAGTTCTTGCACTTCCTTTTAAGGACAGCCTTGGCAGACCTGACCGTGACAATGTTATTGATGGTTACATCAATAAAAACGAAGAAGATGTATGTGCAGACGGTAACTGGCAGAAATACTTTACTGTTCAGCCTGAACCTCTTACAGATGAAGATGTAAAAGCATATTTTGCAACTATCGACGGCGTTGCTCTTGGTTCAGATGCATTCTTCCCCTTCAGCGATAATATCGAACGTGCAAAACGCAGTGGTGTAAAATATATTGCAGAACCCGGCGGTTCTATCCGTGATGATATTGTTATTGAATGTGCAAATAAGTATGGAATGTCTATGGCATTTACAGGAATGAGATTATTCCACCATTAAGGGAATTTGAGTAAAATTGCCCATAGCACCTGTTTAGCCTCGGGGCAGTATCTTCATACGGCACCGCTCTACTAAACAAGGCACTCTGAACAATTTTCTTTCAAATTCAAAATGTACAAAGTACATATTAAAAAACCAAAAAGATGGTGATTTAAATGAAGATATTGGTTGTAGGTGGTGGTGGTCGTGAACACGCCATCATCAAAAAAATAAAAGAAAATAAAGATGTTACCGAAATATTTGCACTTCCCGGCAACGGCGGTATGGCAAAAGATGCTACCTGTGTAAATATCGGTGCAAAAGATATAGAAAAAATCGTTGAATTTGCAGTGGAAAACCAAATCGATTATGCGGTAGTTGCTCCCGATGATCCCCTTGTTCTCGGTTGCGTTGATGCTCTCGAAGAAAAAGGTGTTCCTTGCTTCGGACCTAAAGCAAACGCTGCAATAATCGAGGGTAGCAAGGTTTTCTCAAAGAACCTTATGAAGAAATACGGTATTCCTACTGCTACTTATGAAGTTTTCAACGATATGGAAAAAGCATTGGATTATCTTGAAACTGCTCCAATTCCCACAGTTATCAAGGCTGACGGACTTGCTCTCGGTAAAGGTGTTATTATTGCACAGACTCGCGACGAAGCGAAAGCAGCAGTAGTTTCTATGATGCAGGATAAGATGTTCGGTACAAGCGGTGATAATATAGTTATCGAAGAATTCCTTACAGGTCCCGAAGTTTCCGTACTTGCGTTTACAGATGGTAAAACCGTTGCTCCAATGGTTTCCTCTATGGACCATAAGAGAGCAGGGGATAATGATACCGGTCTTAATACAGGAGGTATGGGTACTGTTGCTCCCAACCCGTACTACACAGCCGACGTTGCAAAAGAATGTATGGAAAAGATTTTCTTACCTACAATCGATGCAATGAATAAAGAGGGCAGAACATTTAAAGGCTGTCTTTACTTTGGTCTTATGATTACACCTGACGGACCTAAGGTTATTGAGTACAACTGCCGTTTCGGTGACCCCGAAACACAGGTTGTTTTACCGCTTCTTGAAAGCGATTTATTAAGCATTATGATGGCTACTACAAATGGCACTCTTGCTGAAACAGAAGTTAAATTCAGTGAAAAAAGTGCTTGTTGTGTAATTATGGCATCTGAGGGTTATCCTGTTAAGTATGAAAAAGGCTACGAAATAAATATTTCCGCAGAAATCGAGGGAAATGTTTATGTGGCAGGTGCTGAGCTTAAGGACGGTAAACTTCTTACAAACGGCGGCAGAGTTTTAGGTGCCACTGCTGTGGAAGATAATCTTAAAAAAGCAGTCCAGTCTGCTTACGGACTTGTTGAAAAAATTAGTTTCGGTAATGCTTTTTACAGACACGATATAGGTGCAAAAGCACTTGCGGCTATGGAGGAATAATAACTATGGTATACAGAGTATATGTAGAAAAGAAAAAAGAACTTGCCAACGAAGCAAAGTCACTTTTAGGTGACGCACGTTCACTTTTAGGTATCAATAACCTTACTGATGTTCGTGTTATCAACCGTTACGATGCTGAAAATATTACAGAAGAACTTTTTGATTATGCTATCAAAACAGTTTTCTCTGAACCTCAGCTCGATATTGCATCTGCTGAAGTTGATTTGAGCGGCGCAACTGTTTTTGCAGTTGAGTTTTTACCCGGTCAGTTTGACCAGCGTGCAGATTCTGCTGCACAGTGTATTCAGATTATTTCACAGGGTGAACGTCCCACAGTTAAGAGTGCAAAAGTTTACGCACTTTATGGTGAACTTTCTGAAAGTGATATTGCAGAAATCAAAAAATATGTTATCAACCCTGTTGAGGCAAGAGAAGCTACACTCGAAAAATACGAAACTCTTGCTATGAAATATGAAATTCCCACAGAGGTTAAAACTCTTGAAGGTTTCATTGAACTCGACAGAGCAGGTCTTGAGAATTTCGTAAAAGAATACGGTCTTGCAATGGATGCTGATGATATCGCATTCTGCCAGAATTACTTTAAATCTGAAGATCGTGACCCGACAATAACAGAAATCAGAATGATAGATACATATTGGTCTGACCATTGCCGTCATACCACATTCCTTACTGTTATTGATAATGTTGAATTTGAAGATGAACTTCTTCAGAAAACTTATGAGGAATATCTTGCAACAAGAGAAGAACTCGGCAGAACAAAACCTATCTGCCTTATGGACCTTGCAACTGTTGCAGTTAAATATTTAAGAGTAAACGGAAAACTCGACAAACTCGACGAATCCGAAGAAATCAATGCTTGTACTGTTAAAATCAATGTTGATGTTGATGGTGTAAGCGAACCCTGGCTTCTTCTTTTCAAGAACGAAACACATAACCATCCCACAGAAATTGAGCCTTTCGGCGGTGCTGCTACTTGTATCGGCGGTGCTATTCGTGACCCGCTTTCAGGTCGTGCTTATGTTTACGGCGCAATGCGTGTTACCGGTGCTGCTGATCCCTTAAAGCCGGTAAGCGAAACAATTAAAGGTAAACTTCCTCAGAGAACTATCGTTACTACCGCTGCGGCAGGTTATTCATCATACGGTAACCAGATAGGTCTTGCAACAGGTATTGTTGACGAAATCTATCATCCCGGCTACGCTGCAAAACGTATGGAAATCGGTGCGGTTGTTGCGGCTGCTCCTCAGGAGAATGTTCGTCGTGAATGTCCTGATCCCGGTGACGTTGTTATTCTTCTCGGCGGTTCAACAGGCCGTGACGGTTGCGGTGGTGCAACAGGTTCTTCTAAATCTCATACTGCAACTTCACTTGAAACTTGTGGTGCTGAAGTTCAGAAGGGTAATGCTCCCGAAGAAAGAAAGCTTCAGAGATTATTCAGAAATAAAGAAGCAACTCTTATGATTAAACGTTGTAATGACTTCGGTGCAGGCGGCGTTTCAGTTGCTATCGGTGAACTTGCAGATGGTCTTAGAATCGACCTTAATGCAGTTCCCAAGAAATATGAAGGTCTTGACGGTACAGAACTTGCTATTTCCGAATCACAGGAAAGAATGGCGGTTGTTGTTGAAAAGGAAAATGTTGAAAGATTCCTTGAACTTGCTGCAACAGAAAACCTCCAGGCTTGTCCCGTTGCTGAGGTAACAGAGGAAGCAAGACTTGTTATGCATTGGAATGGCAAGGTTATCTGCGATATCAGCAGAGAATTCCTTAACTCCAATGGTGCAGATAAACACGTTGACGTAGTTACTGCAAAACCCGAAAAATACGATAAAGAAATCAGCGGTACTTTCACAGATAATATGAAGGCTATGGCTGACGACCTTAATATCTGTTCAAAACGCGGACTTTCAGAGCGTTTCGACTCAACAATCGGTGCCGGTACAGTGCTTATGCCTTTCGGCGGTAAAAATCAGTTAACTCCCATTCAGGCAATGGTACAGAAGATTTCCGTTGAAAAGAAACATACTGATGACTGTTCACTTATGGCTTGGGGTTATAATCCTTTCATTACAGAAAAGAGTCCTTACCATGGTGCATACCTTGCAGTAGTTGAATCAATTTGTAAACTTATTGCAACAGGTGCGAAATTTGAGGATGTTTATCTTACATTCCAGGAATATTTTGAGCGTGTAAACAAAGAACCTAAGCGTTGGGGTAAACCCCTTGCGGCACTTCTCGGCGCATTCAAAGCACAGAAAGAGCTTGGTGTTGGCTCAATCGGCGGTAAAGACTCAATGAGTGGTACTTTCGAGGATATCGATGTTCCTCCCACACTTGTTTCTTTCGCAGTTACAACAGAAAAAGTAAAAGATATTGTTTCTCCCGAATTCAAAAATGCCGGTAACAAAGTTTACCTTGTTAAACCCGAACTTGATGAAAACGGATTACCTGTAACAGAATCACTTCTTAAAGTGTTTGATAAGGTTTGTGCACTTCTTCGTGAGGGCAAAGCAGTTTCTTGCTATACACCCGGTATGGGCGGTATTGCAGAAGCAGTTATGAAAATGGCATTCGGTAATGGTCTTGGTTTTACCTTTGCTGATACTCTTACTGTTGCTGATATCTTCGGCTACAATTATGCTTCATTCATTCTTGAAGCAACAGAGGATATCGATGGTGAATTTGTTGGTACTGTTACAGATAAAGCAGTATTCGCACTTGGTGATGAAAGCCTTGATTTATCAGAGGTACTCGGTATTTACGAAGATAAACTCGAAAGTGTTTACAGTTGTAATATCCCCGACACAAATACACCTGTTGAGAATTTCTCGTACTCTGCAACAGAGAGAAAAGCTCCTGCTATAAAGGTTGCAAAACCCAAGATTCTTATTCCTGCATTCCCCGGTACAAACTGCGAATTTGACAGCGCAAAGGCAGTTCGTGATGCTGGTGCAGAACCCGAAATCATTGTTATCAAAAACCGCACATCCGCAGGTATCACCGCAAGCGTTGAAGAGTTTGCAACAAAACTCAAAGATGCTCAGATGATATTCATTCCCGGTGGTTTCTCAGGCGGTGACGAACCCGATGGTTCAGGTAAATTTATTACTGCATTCTTCCGTAATGCGGCGGTTAAAGACGGCGTAACAGACCTTCTTGAAAATCGCGACGGTCTTATGTGCGGTATTTGTAATGGCTTCCAGGCTCTTATTAAACTTGGTCTTGTACCTTACGGCAAAATCATTGATACTGATGAAAATTGCCCCACTCTTACATACAACACAATGGCACGTCACCAGTCAAGAATTGTAAGAACAAGAATTGCTTCTAACAAATCTCCCTGGCTTGCACTTACAGAAGTGGGCGATGTTTATAATGTTCCGATTTCTCATGGTGAAGGTCGTTTCCTTGCAAGCGAAGAACTTGTAAGAAAACTCGCAGAAAACGGACAGATTGCAACACAGTATGTTGATCTCCAGGGCAACGCAACGGTTGATGTTCACTTCAACCCCAACGATTCTATGTTTGCTATTGAGGGTATTACATCACCCGACGGCAGAGTATTCGGTAAAATGGGCCACAGCGAACGTATCGGCGACGGACTTTATAAAAACGTTCCCGGTAATTACGATATCCGTATGTTCGAGGCAGCTGTTAAGTATTATAAATAAATCAAGAAAACCGCTTGACCGAAAGGTCAGGCGGTTTTGTTAATTAGAAATTTCGGGGCAAAGCCGATTTATAGGTAAAGTTGCGGTGCTGCGAAGCCTATCATCCCTGTTTCATTTTTCTGAAATAGGGAGGGGGACCGCGCTAGCGGTGGTGGGTAGTTCTCTTTCTGCTATTCTTCGCTTAAATAGAACAATATTTAAATACAAAATCTAAAATAATTTTTCTATCAAACCGACAAATAAAGGTTAGCGAACTACCCACCACCATTCCGATTTTATGCAATAAAAAATGAGAGTATATCGCACGGAATATACTCTCATCAAATATTTAATTTATCAAAGAATGGTCCCCCTCCCTATGCTACGCACAGGGATGATAGGCTTCGCTTTTTTGAAATTTATTCTGCTTTTTCCTCGTCTTGTTCCTTTAAGTAAAACTCAACGGCATTTTTTAGTTCGACGGGGTTTTTACCGTTTGATATAGCAATATGGAAATATTTTTCATAGTTTTCATTGTCATTTTTTAGTGCATAAATTATTGCCAACAAACCCGAGGAGTTGATGTCGTTGTTCTTTACTTGTAACGCTTTTTTTGCGTATATTTCCGCGTTATCTAAATCGTTTTGTTTGAAATATATGTTAGCCTTATTTATGTAGGCAAAAACGTCATCAGGTGACAGTTCAATAGCTTTGTCGATGTGTTGTAACGCCATTTCATAGTCGCCCTCTTGTATATACAAGTGACCGAGGTTGTTATGTGCCGTAGCATTTGAGGGTGCCACTTTAAGTAAGTCATAATAAATCTGAATTGCATCGTCATACAATCCGCAATCGGAGTGACACATAGCGGCGAAAAGATAAACTGCCTGTGCATCGTGCTCGTTTTTGATTTCAGAACGAAGCTGAGCAAGATATTTTGTTGCCTTTTCGTAATTTTCCTCGTTATAAAGTCTTACTGCACAAAGAAGTTTTTTTCTGGCTAAAGGATTTTCTTTGAATGCATAGCGTATTTCTTTATCGTATGCTTTTTCGTAAAAGTCCAGTCCGGTTCTTCCTGCACCCTTAAGGCAACGTATTAATGTTGCTGTTAAGGCGAGGATTATGGCAATAAATCTGAATAAATTCTGTGTATATGGCTTGTTGAGATACAAAACTTCAAACAGGTAAAAGCCTACAATACCCAATATGGCTACGGAGATTATTGAACATACAATGATTTGGTTTTTGTTTAATTTCAAAATGGACACCTCGTTTATTTTAATATTCCTAAACCTTCAAGGAGAATCTTTAAACCTAAAAGAATAAGTATTAATCCGCCGGTTAATTCGGCTTTCGATTTGTATTTTGTGCCAAAGATATTACCGATTTTTACGCCTATTGCGGAGAGTGTCATAGTTATTACACCGATAAGAACAAACGTTACATAAACAAACCAATCCGGCTCAAAATCAGTAAATGCGAAGCTCACACCTGCCGCCAAAGCGTCGATACTTGTGGCGATAGCCATAACTATCATCGTTTTGAAACCTAAAGAATCATCAAGACAATCTTCGTCTTTGTCGAAAGCTTCTTTAATCATATTACCGCCGATTATTGCAAGAAGAACAAAAGCTATCCAATGGCTGAATGAAGTGATTTTTTCAGCGAAGGTACTACCTAAAAGGTAACCTGCCAGGGGCATAAGAGCCTGAAACACACCAAACCATACACCGACAATAAGGCAGTTTTTTATATTAATTTTTTTTAAAGCAAGACCTTTACAAAGAGCAACCGCAAAAGCATCCATTGAAAGGCTTACGGCTAAAAGAAAAACTTCTGTAATATTCATAAATACCTCGCAAATATTTTATGAAATGAAATTATATATCTTTTGTTCGATGGTGTCAATATAAAGTAAGAAAGGAAAATATTTTATATGTATTAATGCATTGATTTTAATTCGGTTTGTATGTTATTATATTTAATAATGTATAAGAAACAGGTGAAATAAATGAGCGAAAATACAGAACTTCAGCCGAAAGAGAATATCGAAGAGATTGAAGAGGTTATAGAAGAATCTGAAAATGCAGAGATTTCTGACGACGAAGAAGAGGATTATGATTACGAAGAGTCTCGTTTTGTAACCGTCTTAAAGCGTATTTTTAATATAAAGGTTTTCGCGGTGCTTATAGCAGTTGTTCTTTTGGTACAAGCTGTTACAAGTGTAATACTATCGGAAAAGGTGCTTAATCCAAAAGGGTTTTTGAAGTCCGAAAAATCCGAAGAAATTTTAATCAAGAATCTTTCTGAACAATCTGAAATAGATTGGTTGACTGTTAAATCAACAGAAAAATGCATAAAAAATGAAGATGATGTGGAAATTCGTGGGTTGGAGCTTAAAAATTATGATACATGTCACAGTTATATTATTCTATGCCATCCAATGACTTCAAATGCAAAGGATATGGCTGTGTATGCCTATCATTTTTATGATTTGGGCTTTAATGTTATTCTTCCCGAAGCACGTGGTTGCGGTGAAAGCGAATACAAAAAACTTAATATGGGTTGGTTTGATCGTCACGATTTGCTCGTGTGGGTGAACGAAATAATCAAAAACGACAGTAATGCTAGCATTTTCCTTTTTGGTGTAGGTATGGGCGGTTCAACTGTTCTTATGGCATCAAGCCTTGATCTTCCTCCTAATGTCAAAGGCATTATTTCTGATAGTGCATATTCCGATGTGCACAGCGCATTCAAGGCGAATATTAAAAATGTATATGGCATATCTTCGTTTCCTGTTGTTAATATGGCATCACTGTATGTTGAGTTAACGCAGGGGTGGAGTTTTAAAGAGGCGAGCGCGTTAGAGCAGGTGAAAAACTCAAAGGTGCCCATTCTTTTCATACATGGCGGTGAAGATGAAGTAATACCCGTATCCCAAAGCAATGATTTGTACGAGGCTTGTTCAGCTAAGGGAAGTGACCACCTTCTGATAAGCGGTGCAACCCATGCACAGACACTTTCCAAAAATTCAGAAAAGTATTGGCTGAACGTTGATTTGTTTATTTTGGATAACATTCAAAATACCCCTTGACAAACATATAATACTTTGTTATAATGCACTCCTGTAAAGTTAAAGTTCTTTACAGGAGTTTTTTGAAAGGGGAAGTTATTGTGGCTAAAAATCTCGATATAGTTTTGCTTGCGGATTACTATGGCGAAATGCTTACTGAAAATCAGCGCAAATTTATTGAGTATTATTATAACGATGACCTTTCACTTTCTGAAATCGCACAGAATGAGGGTATCACAAGGCAGGGTGTGCGCGATGCAGTAAAACGTGCAGAAACTCAGCTCTATGATATGGAAAAGAAACTCGGTATTGCAGAACGTTCACGAAAAGTGGACGAAGCCTTAAGCGCTATTATCGAAAGCACAGAGGCTATAAATGAGTATAATATGAATATTTCCCTTTCCAGGGAGATAAACGATGCGGTTGTTCGCATAAAATCCGTGGTTGATTCCCTCAACGAATAAAAGGAGGTTGCACTGTGGCTTTTGAAGGACTTTCAGACAGACTTGACAACGCCTTTAAAAAGTTGAAAAGTAAGGGTAGCCTTACCGAATCCGATGTTCGTGATGCTATGCGTGAGGTGCGCCTTGCACTTCTCGAAGCTGACGTAAACTATAAGGTTGCTAAGGATTTTACTAAATCTGTAACCGAGCGTGCAATAGGCGCTAAGGTTATGGAAAGCCTTACACCTGCACAGATGGTTATAAAAATCGTTAATGAGGAACTTACCGCACTTATGGGCGGTACTCAGGCAAGACTTGCTTCTGCTTCTCATCCTCCAACGGTTGTTATGATGTGCGGTCTTCAAGGTTCAGGTAAAACCACACATAGTGCCAAAATAGCTTTAAAGCTAAAAGAACAGGGTCACAGACCCCTTCTTGTTGCTTGCGACATCTATCGTCCCGCTGCTATCAAACAGTTGCAGGTTGTAGGTGAGCAGATTGATGTTCCTGTTTTTGAAATGGGTACTGAAAATCCTGTTAAAATTGCGAGCGAGGCTATTAAGCTTGCTAAAGATAAAGGTTATGACTACGTTTTCCTTGATACTGCAGGTCGTTTGCATATTGATGAAGAGCTTATGCAAGAGCTTAAAGATATTAAGGTAGCGGTTAAACCCCACGAAATTCTTCTTGTTATCGACTCCATGCTCGGTCAGGATGCGGTTACTGTTGCATCCAGCTTTAACGATGCATTAGGTATCGACGGTCTTGTTCTTACAAAACTTGATGGTGATACAAGAGGTGGTGCGGCTCTTTCTGCAAGAGCTGTTACAGGTAAACCAATTAAGTTTGTCGGTGTTGGTGAGAAGCTCGGTGATCTCGATGTCTTCCATCCGGACAGAATGGCTAGCCGTATACTAGGAATGGGCGACGTTCTTTCTCTTATCGAAAAGGCTGAAACTGCTCTTGACGAGAAAAAGGCGGAAGAGCTTGAAAAGAAACTTCGTCAGAATAAACTTGACCTTAACGATATGCTTATGCAGTTCGAAGAGATGAAGAAAATGGGTCCCATGAAAGATATTATTTCAATGATTCCCGGTCTTGGCAAAAAGGTTAAAGATACCGATATTGACGATAGACAGATTGACTATACAATGGCGATTATCCGTTCAATGACAATGGCAGAACGTGAAAATCCCGATATAATTAATCCGTCACGTAAAAAACGAATTGCAGCCGGCTGCGGTATGCAGGTTGAGGATGTTAACAGACTTCTTAATCAATATCGTTCAATGCAGAAGCTGTATAAACAGCTCAATGGCAAGAATTCGAAAAAAATGATGAAACGCATGCAACGTATGGGTATGGGTGGCGGTATGCCGGGTATGCCCGGTGGTATGGGCGGTTTCCCGATGTAATCAAACACTTTTGTGTTGATATAAAATAGTTTATTATTATTTAACTTTTCGGAGGTAATTAAAATGGCAGTAAAAATTCGTCTTCGCCGTATGGGCGCAAAGAAAGCACCTTTCTATCGTGTAGTTGTAGCAGATTCACGTTATCCTCGTGATGGCCGCTTCATTGAAGAAGTTGGTTACTACAACCCCGTTAGCAATCCTGCAGAAATCAAAATCGATGCAGAAAAGGTTACAAAATGGATTCAGAACGGCGCTCAGCCCACTGACACAGTTCGTGCTATTCTTAAAAAGCAGAACATCATTAAGTAATTAAAGGTGACTGTAATGAAAGAATTGCTCGAGACAGTCGCAAAGGGTCTTGTTGAGACTCCCGATGCTGTCGAGGTCACTGTTGACGAACCCAATGAGGAGGGTGTAATTGTATACCATCTTCACGTAGGTCCCGATGATATGGGCAGGGTTATTGGTAAACAGGGCAGAATTGCAAAGGCTATACGTACGGTTATGCGTGCGGCAGCCATCCGCAATGATGTTAAAGTACAGGTCGATATTGACTAAGACACGTATTAAGCGCATAACAGAAAGACCTTTCGCACAGTAAACTGTCCGAAAGGTCTTTTTAGGTGAATTATTATGATTAAAGATTATCTTGAAATTGGGCAAATTGTCAGTACTCATGGTGTAAGGGGCGAGGTGCGCCTTAATCCCTGGTGTAATGGTCCCGAGTTCGTGAAAAAGTTTAAAACACTTTACCGGGATGATAAGGGAATTAAATCTTTTAAGGTTTTATCCTGCCGTCCTAACGGTAATGTCAGCATACTGAAGCTGGAAGGTGTCGATAGCATTGAAGATGCAAGGGCTTTGAAGAATACTGTCCTTTATATGAAACGTTCCGACATAAACCTTCCCGACGGTGAGTGGTTCATTTCCGAACTTATCGGTTGCGAAGTTCTTGATTGTGACGATAACAATATTTGTTACGGTACACTTACCGATGTTGATTCAGGTGCAGCTAATGATATCTGGTATGTAAAAACTCTTGATGAAAAAGAAGTTCTTATACCGGCTATTAAAGATGTGGTTATACGTTGCGATGTTGCAAACAACAAGGTCTATATTCGTCCGCTTAGGGGGCTTTTTGATGAGAATTGACATTATGACTCTTTTTCCGCAGATGTGCGAAGCTGTAATGAGTGAGAGCATAATCGGCAGGGCAAGAGACACGGGGAAAGTTGAAATAAACTTTCATCAGATTCGTGATTTTGCCGTAAACAGACGCAATCAGGTGGATGATACACCTTACGGCGGTGGAGCAGGTATGCTGATGATGCCTCAACCGATATATGATTGTTATATGAAAGTTTGCGATGAAACAGAAACCAAGCCACACCTTATTTATATGTCCCCTTGCGGTAAAACTCTTACCCAAGAGCGTGTAAAAGAGTTGTCTGAACTTTCGAATATCGCTATACTTTGCGGAAGATACGAGGGCGTAGACCAACGTGTTATTGACGAAATTGTTGATGAAGAAATTTCTATCGGTGATTATGTTGTAACAGGTGGTGAGATGCCCGCAATGATTCTTGCAGATGCAATTTCCCGTATGCTTCCCGGTGTGCTTTCGGAACCTGAAGGATTTATGGGCGAAAGTCATTATTCATCACTTCTTGAATATCCCCAGTACACTAAACCACCGGTTTGGCATGGTGTTGAAGTTCCGCCGGTTCTTGCATCCGGTCACCACGCCAACATAAAAAAATGGCAAAGAGAAAGGGCAATAGAGCGCACGTATGAACGCAGACCGGAACTATTGGAAAATGCAGACCTCAATAAAAAAGAACGTGAGTTTTTAGAAGAACTCAAGAACAAAAAGACAAGCGAATGAAATATAGCTTGCAAAGTTATTGTTTATGTTCAATAATATGTTTCTACAATTATTGTTATTTTGCACAAACGTTGAAACTTTTTTTAAAAAAGGTTTAGTATTCCATCCGAATTATTGAGAAACTTACAAAAGGTTCGTAGATTTTCGTTGACTTAAAATGAAATAGTGATATAATATAGTAAGTGCTAAGATAAGTTTGCACATAATTTATTAAATAATAATCTATTTGAATGTGGGAGAAATATTATGTACGTTAAAGATGTAACAGTTCAAAATCAGGTTGGCCTTCATGCACGCCCCGCAACTTTCTTTATTCAGAAAGCTAATGAATTCAAATCTTCAATCTGGCTTGAAAAAGAAGAAAGACGTGTTAACGCAAAGAGCCTTCTCGGTGTTCTTTCACTCGGCATTATCGGTGGCACTGATATCCGTATCATCGCAGGTGGCGTTGATGAGGAACAGGCAGTTAATGCACTTGTTGCTCTCGTTGAAAGCGGATTCGCAGAATAATCAGTTTGTTACAAACAAGGCGGTGAAGGTTTACCTTTACCGCTTTTTTAATTTGGAGTTAGGAATGAGGTGAGTATATGCAGGAAAGACTCAGGCGATTAAAGGATAAAGCCAATAAATTGCCCCTTACACCCGGTGTTTATATTATGAAAGACAAAACCGGTAAAATTATATATATCGGTAAGGCTAAGGCTCTCAAAAACAGAGTAAGCCAATACTTTGGTTCACAGGAAAAGCATCTCACTAAAGTTCGTAAAATGGTTGAAAACGTTGAGGATTTCGACTATATACTCACTGATAGTGAGTTTGAAGCACTGGTTCTTGAGTGCAGTCTTATAAAACAGAATATGCCTAAATACAATATTCTTTTAAAAGACGATAAAGGATTCAGTTATATTAAAATAACACGCGGTTGGCGAAACATTTATGCAGTGCTTCAAAAGGATGATCCTGATGCGGATTATCTTGGTCCGTATACTGCAGGTTTTTCTGTAACAAGAGCTGTTGAACAAGCGAAAAAAATATTTAAATTGCCTACGTGTAACAAGAGTTTTCCCAGGGATATAGGCAAAGAAAGACCTTGCCTTAATTACCATTTAGGTCTTTGTTGTGCTCCGTGTTCGGGGAAAATAAGTCTCGGTGAATACCTTGAAAATGTTAATGGTGCTCTGGATTTTTTGAAATTCGGCGGCAAGGAAACCGTTAAGCGATTGACTGACGAAATGGAAGATGCTGCGGAAAATCTTGAGTTTGAAAAGGCAGCAAAATTAAGGGATACAATCAGAAGTATAGAGAAGGTGGGTAGCAATCAGAAGGTTGTTTCTTCCACATACAAAGAACAAGATGTTTTTGCACTTTCTGTTATGGATGGCAAAGCATGTTTTGCTGTGCTGCGTTTTGAAAATAACAGTTTGTGCGATAGTGAACATTTTTTTACTGATGAGGGCGGAAATCTTTTGGCTATGCGAGCTGAGCTTATAACCTCGTATTATTCAATGAACAGAAACATTCCACCGCGTATTGAAATAGATGGTGATGTTGAAGGCAAGGAAAATATAGAAAAATGGCTTTCGGAGAAACGTGGAAGCAATGTAACAATTGTTATCCCTCAGAAGGGTACTCAGGCAAGACTTGTAGAAATGTGCAAATCAAATGCTATGCAGAAACTTTCTGAAAAATACCGCGTGAATGACAGGAGCAGGGAAGCCCTTGAAGAACTTGCGATGATGTTGGGACTTTCAACTATACCTGAATATATAGAAGCTTATGATATATCTCATACAGGCGGCAGCGATAACGTTGCCGGTATGGTTGTTTTTAAAGACGGAAGACCTTTAAAGGATGCGTACCGTAGGTTTGCAATAAAAGGGTTTTCAGGTCAGGATGATTACGGCTCAATGGCAGAAGTGCTCTCAAGACGTTTTCAGGAATACTACAAACATAAGGAAAAAGGGTCAACAGTTGGTTTTGCCAGACTTCCTGATTTGATTCTTCTTGATGGTGGCAAAGGTCAGGTTAATGCAGTAATTCCTGTTTTAAAAGAGTACAATATTAATGTTCCGCTTTTCGGTATGGTGAAAAACAGTAAGCACAGGACTTCGGCTATTTCAACAGAAAACGGAAGAATAGATTTTAATGCACGTAAAAAAGCCTTTACTCTTGTTACTAATATTCAGGATGAAGTTCACCGTTATGCAGTTGCTTATCACCGAAAAAAACATACTAAATCAGCTTTATCTGCAACATTAACACAGATAAAAGGTATAGGTGAAAAGAAAGCTAAAAATCTGATGATAAAATTTAAAACTCTCGAAGCTATAGGTGAAGCGGATAAAGAAACTCTTATGAGTGTTCCGGGTATAACCGAAGCTAATGCTGTTGAAATAATCAAGGCTTTCAGAGGTGAATAAGGAGTAGATTAATAACCATAATCTACTCCTTTGGTTTATTTATAACGGAAATCCCAATCGGGTTCGCCATCAACATTTTCTTTCATTTTTTCATTCCATTCACAGAAAATTTCGGTATATTCATCGCTTAAAAACATAGGTAAGTATTTATCAAAATTAGGTGATAATTCCATGGTTTTTAATTTTTCTAAAGAAGTGAAGAAAACTTCACCTTCTTCTGTCTTTTCTATGAGTTTGCCGCAAAATTCATCGGTTTTATAAAAATGGACAAAATATCTGTCACCGTTTTCCGTATTGTACCAATGCATCATGCCACAGTATTTTAGGTTTTTAACGGAAAGTCCGGTTTCTTCTTTTGCTTCTCTCACTGCGCTGTCGTAAATGCTTTCGCCATTTTCTGTATGACCACCGGGAAAAGTTATACCGCACCAGTATTTTACACGTCTTTGGACAAGAACTTCTTTAGTGACCGGATCCTGGATCATAATCATATTTGTTATTTCAATATCGGACATATAAATTACCTCAAAATATTTTTATATATTTTAACATAATACATACTAATGTTCAAGATAGTGTGCTTTAATAAAAACTTGACAAAGAGGCTATTTAATGCAATAATAAACTGATACCGTATATGTTAAAAGTATGGTAAATGTTGTTCAAGGAGGTGCTGATCATGCGAGTTATAACAGGTTCCGCAAGAGGCAGAAAACTCAGAACTCTTGATGGCGAAAGCGTAAGACCCACAACCGACAAAGTCAAAGAAGCTATGTTCAGTATTATTCAGTTCGACATTGAAGATAGCCGTGTGCTTGATATGTTTTCAGGTTGCGGTCAATTAGGAATTGAAGCGTTGAGTCGAGGCGCGAGGTTTGCGGTTTTCGTTGATATTTCCCGTTCATCTATGGCGGTTACTGAAGAGAATCTTGAAAACACAGGCTTCAGAAGTTGCTCTAAAACTGTTGTAAGCAACTCTTTGGAATATCTTGACAGAACATCAGAAATTTTCGATATCGCTTTTCTTGACCCGCCCTACAAAGCAGGTATTATGATTGATGCCATTGAGCGAGTAAGGCTTCATATAGCAGATGGCGGTATTATAGTTTGCGAAACAGCGGCAGAAGAAGTTTTGCCCGAAGAAATAGAAGGTTTCACTTCAAAACGCTATAAATACGGTAAGATAGCTCTCACAGTATACAGAAAGGTTGTTTGATATGGGTAAAACGGTAGTTTGTCCGGGTAGTTTTGACCCGCTTACAATAGGCCACCTTGATATTATTACAAGGTCTTCTAAACTTTTTGATGAGGTTATTGTTGTTGTTATGCGTAACTTCAATAAAGACGTGGGTAGCTTTACCACTGAAGAAAGAGTGGATTTTATAAAACGTTGTACAAAAAATTTAAGCAATGTTTCCGTTGATACTTATGCAGGACTTTTAGCTGATTATGTGCGTGATAAGGGTGCATCTGCAGTTGTGAAAGGGTTACGTGCTATTTCCGACTATGATGATGAATTTCGTCAGGCACTCACAAATCAACGTCTTAACCCTGAAATGGAAACTATTTTTATGGTTTCGAATGCTGAACACATGTTTTTAAGTTCCAGCGTTGTTAAGGAAGTTTGCAGACTCGGTGGAGATGTATCGCAGTTTGTTCCGCCGGAAATCTGTGACGATATAATAAAAAGATTGGGTAGAAAATAATCACCCTAAGATAAACGAAAGGAAAGATTTATTATGAGCAGTATTGAAACATCACTTGAAAGCATTGACAGACTTATTGCCGAGGCAAAAGCTATGCCGTTTTCATCAAAACTTCTTATTGATGAAGAAGAACTTGCAAGACTTGTAGAGGATATTCGTTTGAATATGCCTATTGAAATCACTCAGGCTAAGAAAATCGCTCAGGAAAGACGCGATATACTTAATGATGCTGAAGCACAGGCTGAAGAAATCATAAGCAAAGCTCGTCAGAGAGCAGATATTATGGTTGAAGAGCACCAGATTACTAAAGAAGCTAAAAGTGCAGCTGACGGAATTCTTCAGCAGGCAAGAGAAGAAGCTGCAGCTATCCGCTCAGAAGCAAAGACTCATGCTCGTGAAATCACAGAAAGAGCAGAAAGATGGTCAAATGATATCCGTAAGAATGCAAGTTCTTATGTTGAAACAATTATCAGAGATACTGATGAAACATTTACAAGAAGTGTTAATGACATCAGAAAACTTCGTCAAAGCATAAGAGATGCTTTAGCACAGAGTAGCGGTTCTGCTAAACCTAATTTTGACGACTGATTGTTAAGGTGAAAAATTGATGGAAAAAGAAAAGTTGTGTTTACGTTGCATGAGAAAGATCGGCAATAATACAACATGTCCATATTGCCGTAACGAAAGCAGTAAACCTCAGAAAGACCCATATCTTCCATTGAAAACGGTTGTAGGCGGTCGTTACCTTGTAGGTAAACTCATCAGCGAAAATGGTGAGGGTTTTACTTACAATGCCTATGACCTTGAAACCAAAAGGCCCGTAACGCTTCGAGAGTTGTACCCGAAAGGGTTATTAGCAAGAGGTGAGGGTAATTATTGCCTTGTAAATGTGGGCAAAGCATCGGATTATATTGATGCTAAAAGTGCATTTCTCGAACTTTGGGAAGAACTTTCTACTCTTAAAGGTTTTACTGCGCTTACTCCTGCGCTTAATGTTTTTGAAGACTTAGGTACAGTTTATGCTGTTACCGAATTTTTGGGTGAAGGTAAGACACTGCGCGAATATTTATTGGAAAAAGAGCAAGGATATATTTCTTGGGATGAAGCAAGAGTTTTGTTTATGCCTGTTCTTTCTGCACTTGGCGCACTTCATGATGCCGGTATTATACACGGTGGTATTTCACCTACAAATCTTGTTATAGATGTCAATGGTAAACTCAGAATTACCGGATACAGTATTCCTGAAATGCGTACTGAAAAAAGCGCCATGACAAGTGAATTGTTTGATGGATATGCAGCTGTTGAACAATACGGCTTCAGTAGTGGATTGGGAACATATTCCGATATTTATGCCTTTGCAGCGGTTCTTTACAGAGCACTTATCGGCAGCACTCCCATAAGCGCTGCATCAAGATTGACAAACGATAAATTAATGATTCCCGGTAAGTTTGCAGAACAACTTCCGGCGTATGTTATAAATGCGCTTGTTAACGCTTTGCAGATACTTCCGGAGGATAGAACCGAAACTGTTGACCAACTCAGGGATGAACTTTCAGCTTCTCCGGCAGCGGCAGGTAATGCATCGGAAGCATATTCTTCGCTTTATGCATCTCATAATGATGAGTATGAGGATGACGAAACCTCAGTGGAGGGTTCGTTTGATGATGACGAGGATGAATATGACGAGGATGAAGTTGAGGAAGAAAGAGGAATTAAAAAAAGCACAATAACCGCGTTTATTATAAGTGCGGTAGTGTGCCTTGCGGTTCTTGTTGGTGTTCTTATTGGCTTCAGAGGTTTCTCTGATAAAGATGATAATACATCAACATCTCAGGAAGAGGAGACTATCAACACCGAGGAAAATGTAACTGACGAAGAAACAGAAATCGGCACAGTTACCATAAAAATACCTGACTTTGTCGGTAAGTTCTACGATGACATTAAAGACGATGATAAGTATAAACAAGTGCTTGAATTCGATACGGAATATGTCGATAGTGCAGAAGAAAAAGGCAAGATATTATCTCAGTCATTAAATGCGGGAACAGAAGTTACATCACTTAATCCCCGTAGGATAACTTTTAAAATCAGTGACGGGCTTGAGGTTCCGGCTCCTGAAAAACTTATCGGTAAATCAATGAAAGATGTTGTTGATGAACTAAAAGAAATCGGCTTTAAGAATATAAAAACAGAATCGGGTAAAGTGGCAAGTAATTCGGCAGAATCCAACACTGTTTACAGGGTTGTTTGTGATGATCCTGATTCAAGTGATTGGGCAGAAATTCCCGATGACAGAAGACTTTCTTCAACCGATACTTTGATTGTTTACTATTATGGCGAATATGCAGAAACAACTGTTGCAACAATTCCGGAGACTTCCGCAGAGACTTCTCAGCAACATACCCAGCAGGAAACCGAACAGCAAGAGACTGATTCAAATGAGAATGATCTTGTAACAGGTAATGAATAAAATTTCCGTCTGTACCTCAGGTGCAGGCGGATATTATCTTAGAATTTAAAAAAATGCTTGACAAACAGAAAATAAACTGTTATTATATTTGAGCAATAAAGCAGAACTGTTCCGTTCTCACCAAACGAGTGTATTGTTTGGTTAATAGTCTTAATGTTTTTTGCGCACAAGGTGCGTCATTGGGCTTGAACGGAATATCCCGTTCAAGCTTTTAATATTTTCAGGAGGTGCTTAGGTATCAGCAAGGAAAATCAGATCAATGAGGAAATCAGAGATAAAGAAGTAAGAGTTATTTCTGCACAGGGTGAGCAGATTGGCATTATGTCAGCTAAAGAGGCTCTCGCATTAGCAGAAAAAAGCAACCTTGACCTTGTTAAGATTGCTCCCGGCGCAAATCCGCCTGTCTGCAAAATTATGGACTATGGTAAGTTCCGTTTCGAGCAGACTAAACGCGAAAAAGAAGCCAAGAAAAATCAAAAGGTTATGGACATTAAAGAAGTTCGTTTATCTTTGAACATTGACACAGGAGATTTTAACACTAAAGTAAACCACGCATTACGCTTTTTGCGTGATGGTAACAAGGTTAAAGTGTCTATTCGTTTCAGAGGCAGAGAGATGGCACACACCGAACATGGTCTTGACGTTATGCAGCGTTTCGCAGAGGCTTGTTCTGAAAAAGGTTCTGTTGAAAAGGCCGCAAAACTTGAAGGTCGCTCAATGCTTATGTTCCTTGTTCCCAAGGCATCCAAGTAATTGCAATATTAAGGAGGATTTATTATGCCCAAGATTAAAACACACTCAGGCGCTAAAAAGCGTTTCAAAATGTCTAAAAACGGCAAGCCCATCCGTGCACATGCCAATAAGTCTCACATCCTTACCAAGAAGACTACAAAACGTAAAAGAGGTCTTCGCAAGACAAATGTTGCAGACGTTACAAATCAGAAGCAGATTAAACGTCTTATTCCCTACAAATAATTAACGGTAAACGGAGGTAACTTACAATGGCACGTATAAAAGGTGCGATGATGACTCGCAAAAGAAGAAATAAAGTTCTTAAACTCGCTAAAGGCTACTACGGTTCAAAGAGCAAACTTTTCAAGACTGCTAAACAGGCTGTAATGAAAAGCGGTAACTATGCTTACATTGGCCGTAAACAAAAAAAGAGAGATTTCCGTCGCCTTTGGATCACAAGAATCTCTGCTGCTTGCAAGATGAATGGTATCAACTATTCAACATTTATCAATGGTCTTAAAAAAGCAGACATCGAACTTAACAGAAAGATGCTCTCTGAGATCGCTATTGCAGATCCCGAAGGCTTCACAGCTCTTGTAGAAAAGGCAAAAGCAGCACTTTAATAATCGGTTATTACGCCCGGCCGGCTTCGGTCGGGCGTTAGATGTTTTTATAAATAAAATCGTAGCAGGGGGAATTGTTACGGAAAAGATTACCAGCAAGGCAAATGACCGTGTAAAATATGCGGTTAAACTTCGCGAAAAAGATAACTTCAGAAAATCCGAAGGCCTGTTTTTTATAGAGGGTGCAAGGCTTTGCGCCGATGCAGCTTTAAGCTCTGTTGAGATCAAAGAGTTATATGTAACAGAGATTGCTTATATCAGATATTCTGAGTACGTACGTTTGGCTGAAGATGCAGCTGAACGCACTTTCATTGTGTCTGAAGAAGTGGCAGAAAAACTGGGTGATACAAAGAACCCACAAGGGGTTTTCTGTATCTGTAAAATGCTTGACAAAAATACAAATATAGGTAAAATAAAATACAATGGGAAATATATTGCCTTAGAAAACGTTTCTAATCCGTCGAACTTCGGTGCCGTTATCAGAACTGCCGAAGCCGTCGGACTTGATGGCGTTATAGTCAGTGGCGGTTGTGATATTTACAACCCGAAATCACAAAGAGCGGCTATGGGATCATTATTCAGACTTAATGTTATTGAGGTTGAAGATTTACCGGCTTTTCTTAAAGAACTTGCTCTGAATGGTATGTCTATTTATGCAGGCGTACCTGACTGTAACGCAGAAAAAATTACACAAGTTGATATGAAAAACGGAGTTGTGACCATAATAGGCAATGAAGGTAACGGCATAAGCGCTGAAACTTGTGAGGCAGCAACGAAGTTGGTTACTATTCCTATGAAGGGTAGGGCAGAATCCCTTAATGCTGCAGCTGCGGCTTCAATTATGATTTGGGAAATGATGAGATGAGTATTTGTCCGGCAGAATATTGGATATGGCTTCAGACGGCATTGGGCGCAGGTGCGCAAACTTCAGATATTCTTGCATATTTTGAAACACCGGAAAAACTTTATCTTGCCGGGTCCGATGAATGGCGACTTTCGGGTTTGTTCACTGAGAAAAAGATACAGGCTTTGAGAAGTTCCACACCATCACAGACAGGCGCCGTTTTTAAAGAATGCAGTGCAAAAGGTTACACAATAATTACTCCCGATAGTGATTTGTACCCCGAAAGATTAACACATATATCAAATATGCCGTTGGTTCTTTACGGAATTGGTGATTGTTCCGTTCTTAAGGACACTGTGTCTATAGGCATAGTGGGCACAAGAAATGCGAGTTCGTACGGTATAGAAACTGCACAAAAGATTTCTTATCGGTTAGCCGAAGCCGGTGCGACTATTGTTAGCGGTGGCGCTTTAGGTATTGATAGCGAAGCACATGCCGGCGCAATGCTTGCAAAAGGCAGAACCCTGGCTTTTTTAGGTTGTGGTCTTTCTTATGATTACCTGAAAGAAAATGCAGCATTACGAAGAGCTATAACAAGGTACGGAGCGGTAGTTTCAGAGTACCAACCGTTTACACCGCCTTCCCGGGCAACGTTCCCTATACGTAACAGACTTATTTCCGGTACGTCTTTGGGAATAGTTGTTATTGAAGCCGGTAAGAAAAGCGGGTCGCTTATTACAGCAAACTGTGCTTTGGAACAAGGCAGAGATGTGTTTGCCGTACCCGGCGACATAGTGCGCTCGTCATTTGACGGAACAAATCACTTGATTAAAAATGGGGCAAAACCTGTTTTTTCTGCTGAAGATATACTTAGTGAATATGAATATCTTTATGGTGATTTGTTTGATTTGGAGAAAGCAAGTGAACCTTTGAATAAGGTACAATATGTTGATTACCGAAAACCAAAAGTGAAAACCAAAAAAACTCAACCTGCACCAACAGATGAAAAGAAAACAGTTTCTGTGAAAAAGCAGGAATTAGGTGACGATGTTTCGAAAGATGCAAAATCGGTTTATGGTGTATTAAATGAAGAACCGTTGCATATTGATGATATCGTCAGAACAACAGGAATGAAAATGAATATTGTCCTGTCATCGTTAACGGAACTTGAACTTATCGGCGCCGTTGAACAGATTACAGGTAAAAAATATAAATTAGTGTAAATTATCAAATTCAAATAAACAGTGAAAATGAAAGGATGAAGCAAATGTCAAAACTCGTTATCGTGGAGTCTCCTGCTAAAGCGAAGACAATTAAAAAATACCTTGGAAACGATTATGATGTTGTAGCATCTATGGGTCATATCAGAGATTTACCCGCAGCAAAACTCAGCGTTGAAGTAAAAAATGATTTTGCCCCTAAATATGCAATAATCAAAGGAAAAGAAAAACTTGTTAAGGAACTTAAAGAGCTTGTAGAAAAAAGCGAAGCAGTGTATCTCGCAACTGACCCGGACCGTGAAGGAGAAGCGATTTCATGGCATCTTGCAACTGTTCTTGGGCTTGATCTTAATGAGAGAAACAGAGTTAAATTTAACGAGATTAACGAAACAAGCGTAAAACGCGGAATCAGCAACCCCGAAGTAGTTGATATGGGCCTTGTTGATGCTCAGCAGGCACGCCGTATACTTGACAGACTTGTAGGTTACAGACTCAGTCCCTTTATTTCTCAAAAAATCAGACGTGGTCTTTCAGCAGGTCGTGTTCAGAGTGTTGCAGTACGTCTTATTGTTGATCGTGAAGAAGAGATTGCAAAGTTTAATCCCGAAGAATATTGGACAATAGATGCTAAATTTTCATCAGGCAGGAGAAGTTTTGTAGCTTCACTTACTGCCGACGAAGACGGAAAAGTAAAAATTGAAAATAAAGAACAGGCAGACTTTTATCTTTCAAAACTTGAAGGTGCAGGTTATACAGCTTCATCAGTAAAAAAAGGAACACGCAAAAAACAACCTTCACCACCCTTTATTACATCATCAATGCAACAGGATGCATCTCGTAAGCTTAATTTCCAGGCACAGAAAACAATGAAAATTGCTCAGGAGCTTTACGAAGGTATTGATGTTGAAGGTTTCGGAATGACCGGTCTTATTACTTATATGAGAACTGACTCTCTCCGTATTTCAGAAGAAGCAAGAGCTGCAGCTAATGCTTTTATCACTGCAAATTATGGTGAGAAATATCTTCCTGAGAAACCTCGATATTTCAAAACAAGATCCAATGCGCAGGATGGACACGAAGCTATCAGACCCACTAATATTGCAATAACTCCCCAAATTGCTAAAAAGAGTCTTTCAAACGATCAATACAAGCTTTATAACCTTATTTGGTGCAGATATGTAGCAAGTCTTATGGCTCCCTGCATTCAGGATACAATTAAGGTTGAAATAAAAGCAGAAAAAGATGGTGTTGCCGGTTATTGCATTTTCTCTGCAAGCGGATATTCAATTAAATTTGATGGCTTTACCGCACTTTACGAAGATGCTGTTGATGATGGCGACAGTGCAAGCACATTCCCCGAAATTAAAGTGGGCGAATCAGTTAAACTCAAAGAGCTTAACGGTAACCAACACTTTACACAACCGCCTGCACATTACACAGAAGCTTCTCTTATTAAAACTCTTGAGGAAACAGGCGTCGGAAGACCCAGTACCTATGCTTCTATCGTAAGCACAATTATTAAAAGAGAATATGTAAAACGTGACGGAAAACTTCTTAAAGCTACCGAACTTGGTTGCGCAACCACAGCCCTTCTTAAGGAACGTTTCCAAAAAATTGTTAATACTAAATTTACCGCATCTATGGAAACCAAACTTGATGAGATAGATGAGGGTAAATGCAACTATGTTGAAATGCTCCGCGAATTCTACGATGATCTTGAAGGCGCACTTTCAAGAGCAAAGAGTGATATGCAGGGTCAAAAAATTCAACTTCAGGAAGATATTACCGATATCAAATGTGAAAAATGCGGCAGAAATATGATTGTAAAAACAGGCCGTTTCGGTAAATTCCTTGCTTGTCCCGGTTATCCCGACTGTAAAACAACAAAACCGCTTGTTGAAGAAACTAATGCTGTTTGCCCCGAATGTGGCGGTAAGGTTATCGGTAAAAAATCAAAACGCGGTTTCCAGTTCTATGGTTGCAGTAACTATCCCGAATGTAATTTTATGACTTGGGATAAGCCTACCGGTGAGAATTGTCCTAAATGTGGTAAATCCTTGTTTAAAGGAAAAGGTGGCGTTATAACTTGTCCCGATGAAAATTGCGGATATTCATTCAAAGCGCCACGTAAAAATGCAAAAAAATCACAGGAAGATGAAAATGAATAATAAAACAGCCGTTGTAATAGGCGGTGGACTTGCCGGAGTTGAGGCAGCGAAACAATTAAGTAAATACGGCATAAAGGTGACACTTTATGAAATGAAGCCCCAAAAATTTTCGCCTGCCCATAAAAGCGATAAGCTTGCAGAACTTGTGTGTTCTAACTCACTTAAAGCTGAACGTGTAGGTTCTGCAGCAGGACTCCTTAAGGCAGAAATGAGGCTTTTTGGTTCTGTTTGTCTTGAGGCGGCAGATAAAGCAAAGGTTCCTGCAGGCGGTGCGTTAGCTGTTGACAGAGATGTTTTTTCGGAAGAAATTACAAAGGCTATAGAGAGTGATGAAAATATCACACTCGTTCGTGAAGAAGTAACCGAAATCCCGAAAGATGGCGTGGTTATTATTGCGGCAGGACCACTTATGTCAGATGCTTTAGCCGAAGAAGTGGGTAAACTTTGCGGCAGGGATTTTCTTGCCTTTTATGATGCAGCGGCACCTATTGTTACTGCCGACAGCATCGATATGGAAAATGCTTTTACTCAGTCAAGATATGACAGAGGCGGAGAGGATGACTATATAAATTGTCCTCTTGATAAAGCACAGTACGAAGAGTTTTACGAAGCACTTATCAGCGCAGAAAGCGCAGAACTTCACTCTTTTGATAAACGAAAAGATGTTTATGAGGGGTGTATGCCTATTGAAGTGCTTGCATCACGAGGAAAAGATGCTATGCGCTATGGTCCTTTAAAACCTGTTGGTCTTACAAACCCGAAAACAGGTCACAGACCTTGGGCGAACCTTCAGTTGAGAAAAGAAAATAAAGACGGTACTATGTACAATCTGGTTGGTTTTCAAACCAATCTGAAATTTCCGGAACAAAAAAGAGTTTTTTCTATGTTCCCTGCTTTGAAAAATGCTGAATTTGTGCGTTACGGTGTAATGCACAGAAATACGTTCCTGAATTCTCCCGGACTTCTTTCATATGATTTCAGTATGAAGAAAGAACCGCGTATATTTTTCGCAGGTCAGATTTCCGGTGTGGAAGGATATATGGAATCAGCTTCTTCAGGAATTCTTGCCGGTTACAATGCAGCAAGGCGTATTTTAGGAAAAGAACCTATTCTGCTTCCTAAAATCACAATGTTGGGTGCACTTTCACAATATATTACAGACGAATCGGTCAAGCATTTTCAACCTATGGGTGCCGCTTTCGGTATAATAGATCCGCTCCCTGAACGCATAAAAGATAAAAAAGAGCGTTATGAAAAACTTGCTCAAAGAAGTCTTGATTATTTTAAAACTATTGAACTATAAAAATTTCGTTGAATCGAAATTTGGAGGTAAATATGAGTATTACGGATTTTGAAGCAATTATAGGCTATGAATTCAAGGATAAAGAATTGCTCAAAACAGCACTTACCCACTCATCTTACGCAAATGAGAATAAAATGCCACGAGATAACGAACGCCTTGAATTTTTAGGCGATTCAGTTCTCGGTTTTGTTACTGCCGAATACCTTTTTTCGCAGTTCAAAAGCCGTCCCGAAGGTGAACTTACAAAACTAAGGGCAGCTGTTGTATGCGAAAAATCTCTTTTCAGATTTGCCGAAAAAATATCTTTAGGTCAGTATATCTATATGGGCAGGGGTGAAGAGCATTCAGGTGGCAGAAACAGACCTTCTATTGTTTCTGATGCTTTTGAAGCAGTAATTGCAGCCATGTATCTGGATGGCGGTATCGACGTTGTAAGACCGTATATACTTGGTTTTATCAAAGATGCAGTTAAACGTGAAGCCGGTTTCAAAGATAATAAATCGCTTCTTCAGGAAGAAATACAAAAAAACAAAGGTAACACACTTGTTTATGAAGAGGTTGGTGAGAGTGGTCCCGACCATGAAAAAGTTTTTTCTTTCGTCGTAAGACTTAATGGCGAAATCATTGGCAGAGGCGAAGGAAAAAGCAAAAAAGAAGCTGAACAGGCGGCGGCAGGTAACGCACTCTTGTATATAAAAAAATGAAACACGCGAATATATCACTTTTTGTTCCTCATATGGGTTGTCCGCACCAATGCTCATTTTGTAATCAAAAGACAATTTCCGGTTCTGTAAAGCAGTTGACACCCGAAGATGTTACAGAAACCCTGAATAAAGCACTTCTTGATAACAATGAACCCCAAAACACCGAAATCGCTTTTTTTGGCGGAAGCTTTACGGCAATACCCCGTGAATATATGGTGTCGCTTCTTGAGGCAACGAAGCAATTTATTGAAAAGGGCCTTTTCAGCGGAATAAGAATTTCTACAAGACCGGATGCTATTGACACAGATGTGCTTGATATTTTAAAAAAATACAAGGTGCAATCCATAGAGTTAGGTGCACAAAGCACTGACGAAGATGTACTTGAACTTAACCATCGCGGACACACTCGACAGGATATTTTTAATGCATCAAAACTTATTAAAGAAAAAGGTTTTTCTCTGGGACTTCAAATGATGACGGGACTTTTAGGAGATACTGATGAAAAATCTCTTAAATCATGCGATGATATTATTTCACTGAAACCCGATACGGTAAGAATCTATCCTACGATAGTTCTTGAAGGTACGTTCCTGGGAGAAATGTATAAAAAAGGCGAGTACGCCCCACAAACACTCAGCAGTGCTGTAAGTCTTTGCTCAAAACTGTTGAAGAAGTTTTATGACAGTAACATCAAAGTTATAAGACTTGGTCTTCATTCCGGCGGAAACGTGGAGGAGGGCTTTATAGCAGGGCCTTATCATCCTGCATTTGGTGAACTTTGCGAGTCTGAGATTTATTTGGAGTGTGCCCGAAAACTTTTGAAAGAAGTAAAAGATAAGAAAAATATAACAATTTATGTTAATCCAAGGGAAATATCAAAAATGACAGGTCAGAAAGGTTGCAATAAGAAAGCACTTTTTAATGACGGTTACATAGTCACTGTAAAGGGTGACGAGAATTTAAATAAGTACGAAATAAAAATCCAATAGAGTGAAAAAATCACTCTGAACGAAAGGTAGAAATAAATGTATCTTAAAGCCATTGAAATGCAAGGTTTCAAATCCTTTCCGGACAAGACTGTTCTTGAGTTTGGAAAAGGCATAACGGCTGTAGTTGGCCCTAACGGTAGCGGAAAGAGCAATCTCTCCGATGCTATGCGTTGGGTTTTGGGCGAACAGTCAACCAAAAATCTTCGCGGTTCAAAAATGGAAGACGTTATATTCAGCGGTACCGATTCACGTCGTGCGGTTGGTTTTGCAGAAGTAACACTTAAACTTGATAACTCGGATATGGCGCTTAATAACCCTGAAAAAACAGTTACCGTTACAAGACGTTATTACCGTTCGGGTGAGAGCGAATACAGAATAAACGGTGAACAGGCAAGGCTAAGGGATATTCACGAGCTGTTTATGGATACGGGTCTTGGACGTGACGGTTATTCTATGATAAGTCAGGGTAAGGTTGAAACACTTATATCCGGAAAATCAGAAGACAGACGTGATATGCTTGAAGAGGCTGCAGGTATTTCTCATTACAGATATCGTCGTGCAGATGCTATTCGTCGACTTAACCAGGCAGAAGAAAACCTTTTGAGATTAAGAGATATTCTTACAGAACTCGAATCACGTGTGGGGCCATTGAAAGTTCAAAGTGAAAAGGCACAGAAATTTCTTGAGTATGCAGAAGAGAAAAAGGAACTCGAGATTGGTCTGTGGCTTTACACTATTGAAAAAACCAAGAACGATTTACGTGAATATGAAAAGAAAATAACAATAGCTGATGCACAGTATAATGAGGTTTGCAGTGTTCTCGATGAAATAACACGTGGAATTGACTCAGCTATTTCAGAGTCTCAGAGAATTACTGTGACTGTAGATGAAATAAGACGTGCATCATCACAACTTGAAGAACAGGCAGCATTACTTGAAGGTCAGATAGCGGTCCAAGAAAACACTATTGAACACAATCTTGAAACAATTCAGCGTATCGAACGTGAAAAAACGGAAGAAAACGATACTGATACTGAAATTTCCGAGCAGATTAAAGCAGCGCAAGAAGCAATTGAAGAATTAACTGCAACAATTGAGACGAAAAAATCCCAATTGCAGTCATTTTCAACAGAGCTTGAATTGTTGAGCGACGAGAATAATAAGTCTGCCCAGAGAAGTGTTGAACTTTCAGGACAAGTTTCTGCTCTTTCAGTTGAAATTGCAGATAGCAGAGTTGTAGTTTCCACGGCAGCTTCGTCTATCGAAGAGATTGAAAACAGAATCAGTGTAATAGATAGTGCTGTCGAATCACAACAACCTATAATAGATGCTCTCGAAACAGAAAGAGACAACGTTAAAGCAGAACTCGAAAGAATTAAAGAACGACTTGTTGAGCTTAATAATGCTCTTTCGGGTATAGAACTTCTTGCCTCGAAACGTCTTGAAAAACTTGAAAGATTAAGAGAACAGGAAAATGCTCTTAATAACGAAAAACACGTTAAAGAAACAAGATTAAATATGCTTTCTGACCTTGAGAAAAATATGGAAGGTTATCAAGGCAGTGTCAAGGCAGTTATGCGTGAGGTTCGCAGAGGAACTTTAAAGGGTATTCATGCACCGGTGTCGCAGGTAATAAGTGTTAGTGATAAATATTCACTCGCTATTGAAACCGCTTTAGGTGCACAGATTCAGAACATTATAACCGATACAGAAAACGATGCTAAAAAAGCTATTGCTTTTCTTAAAGATAGTCGTGCCGGTAGAGCTACATTTTTACCGCTTACGGCAATTAAAGGAAAAGTGCTTGATGAAAAAGGTCTTGACGATTGCTATGGCTACATAAACATCGCCTCAGCACTTGTTGATTTTGAAAGTAAGTACACAGAAATCATAAATTCACTTCTGGGAAGAACAGTTGTAGCCGAAGATCTTGATGCTGCAATTGCTATTGCAAAGAAATTCAATTACAAGTTTAAAATAGTTACCCTTGACGGTCAGGTAGTAAATGCAGGCGGTTCTATGACAGGTGGTGCGAAACTTGCAAACGCAGGTATACTCAGCCGTGGTAACGAGCTTGAAAGATTAAAAACAGAATGTGATGAGATTTCTGAAAAAATTTCAGTTTTATCAAAAAGCATAACTGAGCAACAAGAAAGTTATTCTTCTGTTTTTGCTGAACTTGAAGGATGTAAAGCAGAAATTACTGCATTGGGTGAAGAGTCAATACGAGTCGAAGGTGTTCTTGCACTTAAAGAAGGTAATCTTAAAAACCTTCATTCAACACGTGAACAGGCGCTTTCTGAAAAAATACAGCTTCAAGAACGTATTGAAAGTATAAAAAAAGGTGCCGTAAGTGCTCAGGAAAAACTCGCTGAACTTCAATCGGAACTTGAAAAGGTTGAAAACGAACTTTCAACTCTTACAGGTGACCGTGAGAGCTTGATAGAAAAACGCGAAAAACTTACTGCGGATGCTGCGGAAATTAATCTTGATATTGCTACAGCGCAAAAGGAGATTGAAGCAAAAGAAGAAGAAATTACCCGTCTTGAAGGCAGAAGCACAAGTCACAAGGATAAGCTTTCTCAACTCAACAGTGAAATCGAAGAGATTGAACTTAAAAATGAAGAAATAAGAAAACGTATAGAAATACTTAATGCCGAAGTTACAAGTTTAAGAAACCAGAGCGTTTTATCTAAAGAAAAAATTACCGGATTGATTTCTGAACGTGAGCAATTCGAACAGGAAATCAGCAGACTTCGTATTCTGGAAAGAGAAAAAACTGAAGAGCGCGAAAAGCTCAATGGTGAAAAAGCAAGGCTTACAGAACGTCGTGATGCAATGCAGAAAGAGTTTGATGATATCTCCAACAAGCTCTATGATGAATATGAGCTTACACGTCGCGAAGCGGAAGAAATGGACATTGTAATTGAAAATGTTGCTGATTCCAAAAAACGCCTTAACGAACTCAAAGGCAAAATCCGCGCTTTAGGTAATGTAAATGTCAGCGCTATTGAGGAATATAAAGAGGTTTCTGAACGTTACAGCTTTATGTATGGTCAGGTAAGCGATGTCGAGAAATCAAAAACTGAGTTAAGCAAACTTATAAATGAACTCACCGGTAAAATGGGAGTCCAATTTAAAGAACAGTTCGATAAAATCAATTTCAGCTTCGGACAGACTTTTGCAGAACTTTTCGGTGGCGGCAAAGCATCACTTGTTCTTACCGATGAAAACGACGTCCTTGAATGTGATATTGATATTAAAGTTCAGCCACCCGGCAAGAATGTTCAGAATATTTCTCTTCTTTCTGGTGGTGAAAAAGGACTTTCTGCAATTGCGTTGCTTTTCGCAATTCTTAAAATCAATCCTTGTCCGTTCTGTATATTCGATGAGGTAGAAGCAGCTCTTGATGATGTCAATGTAGCTCGTTATGCCTCCTATGTGCGCCGTATGACCGAAAAGACACAGTTTATTCTTATTACACATCGTCGCGGTACCATGGAAGAAGCAGATATGCTTTATGGTGTTACCATGCAGGAAAAGGGTGTGTCAAAGCTTCTTGAACTTAAGACCGCAGAAATGGCTTCCAAATTTGATTTGACTTAATCTTGGGCGAATAACTTGATTTATCCCACTCGCAGTACCTTTGTACAGCGTCGCGTTATAAATCTGCGTTTTTCATCCCAATCTTAAGTCAAATCGGGTTGTATCAATCTTGGGTGAATAACTTGATTTATCCCAAACTTAAGATAAATCGAGTTGATTAAATCTTGGGCTATTGACTTGATTTATCTCAATCTTAGACTAAATCGGATTGAATGATTTTTGGGCGAACAACTTATTTGTCCTGCTCTCAGTACCTAATTAAAAAAGGGGTTTTCATTTTGGGAATTTTTAAAAAAATAAATTTTGGATTAAGAAAAACAAGAAAAAACGTTTCGGGTGCTATTGATAATGTTCTTGATAGCTATACATCAATAGATCAGGAACTTTTTGATGAACTTGAAGAGGCGCTTGTTATGGGGGACGTAGGTGTTACAACAGCCTCTGAAATTACACTTCGTCTTAATGATATAGTTCGTAAAAAGGGCATTAAAAATCCTGCAGACGTTAAGGATGAAATTAAAGAAATTGTTGCCGAAATGCTTGAAGGCGGCGAAGATATGGGGCTTATTACCATTCCTTCAATTATCCTTGTAATCGGCGTTAACGGTGTAGGTAAAACTACAACAATTGGTAAGCTTGCCGCCAAATATAAGTCTGAGGGAAAAAGTGTTATACTTGCTGCGGCAGATACTTTCCGTGCTGCAGCTATTGACCAACTTGATGTTTGGGCAGAGCGTGCAGGGGTTGATATTGTAAAACATAAAGAGGGAGCAGACCCTGCAGCCGTTATATTTGATACTATTTCTGCTGCAAAAGCCAGAGGAACAGAAATAATTATATGTGACACTGCCGGCAGACTTCATAACAAAAAGAATCTTATGGAAGAATTAGGAAAGATTTATAGAGTCATTGATCGTGAACTTCCATATTCTGACCGCGAAGTGCTTCTTGTTCTTGATGCAACAACAGGTCAGAATGCTGTCAATCAGGCACGTGAATTTGCAAAAATTGCTGAAATCACAGGCATTATCCTTACAAAGCTTGATGGTACTGCACGTGGTGGTGTTGTGCTTTCTATTAAAAACGATCTTAAGGTTCCTGTTAAATTTATCGGTGTGGGCGAAGGTATCGATGATTTGCAACCATTCAATCCAAGAGCTTTTGCCGAAGGTCTTTTTGATGCGCTTCCTGAGGATTATGAGGAAGATGAAATCGATCTTTCAAAGATTAAAGAAGATGTTGTTCCTTCCGGCGCTGATGAGGAAACAGAACTTGCACAGGCAATGGGTGAAATATTCCAGGCTATGGCAGAAATTCAGGCTGAAGAAAATGAAAATGATGAGCAGACTGAATCTGTTGAGGAAACAGTTGAGGAAACAGTTGAAGAAATAACTGAAGAAACCTCGGAAGATACTGATTCCGAAGATGACGACGAATCTTCACAGGTTTCTGCGGAGGAAAATGCGCCGGCTAATGATGAACCTAAAAAGAAAAAAGGTTTCTTTGGGAGGTTGTTTGGCAGATGAGCAAAGAGTTTTTAATTGCTACGCATAATATGAAAAAACGTGATGAACTTTACAGAATCCTTTCACCTTTAGGTATTGATGTAAAGACAGCCGATCAGCTTGGTATTGAAATTACAGATGTTGAAGAAACAGGCGAAACATTTTATGAAAATGCACTTCTTAAGGCGAAAAGCGGTTGTGAGGAAAGCGGAATGCCTTGTGTAGCGGATGATTCGGGTCTTGCGGTCGATTATCTTGTGGGTGCTCCGGGTGTGTATTCTGCACGTTTTGCAGGTGAACACGGCAACGATGAGAAAAACAACAGAAAACTTTTAAAACTTCTTAGTGATGTAGATGTTCCAGAAAGAACAGCACGTTTCGTATCGGTTGTTTGTTGCGTATTTCCTAATGGCGATATTATATCTGCAAGAGGCGAGTGTAAAGGATATATCGGTTTTGAGCCCAGAGGCAATGGTGGTTTCGGCTACGATCCGCTTTTTATGGTGGGTGAAAAAAGCTTTGCAGAACTTACTCCGGAGGAAAAGGATGCTTTAAGCCATCGTGGAAACGCACTCAGATTACTTGCGGAAAAACTCAAAGATTATTTTGAACAACAGTAATAACTGTACCAATTGCGGTGACATCGATCAGCATTTCGATGTTGCCGTTTTCTGCTTTTTTTGTTTCGTAATTTATTTCGTTTATTGTATTGTCGAAGTCAAGTTCATTCATTAAATCAGATTGGATTTCGGGATTATTTATGTATGCACTTATACAGTCTTTAATGAATTTTAATTCTTGTGGACTCTTTAAACAATCATAGGGAAACACCAAATCCAGCTTGTAAAGATTGTTGTTGTCATCGCTGGTGAACTGCACCATTATTTCGTTGGAATTGAATTTGTAAAATCGGGTTAAGGTTTTATCGGTATCATTGAAAATATAACCATTTTGTGAAAGTGAATAAGATTCAGAGATTTTGTTCATCCTTTCAGTGAAGGCATGCAGAGTATTTCCCGTTTCAGATACTGCGCAACTACTTAAAATTTGCACCATAAATAGTAAAATAAGCGGAATCATTAATTTCTTTTTCATAATTATTCCTCCTTAGTTTTAACAAAAAGTTAACATATTGTTTCTAACATATTGTATAATTAAAGTGTGTATTAATAATTATATGAAAATGCGCATGCTTTTATCGGTTAAGCAGAAAACTGATATTAATAAATTTGCAATCAGGGTTATTATGTTTTTAACCCTCGCTATATAAATATATGTTATTTATAAAATATAATTCCGAGTGATTTTATGAAGAAAAGCTTTAAAAAATTTATTTGTTTTTTAATTTGCATACTTATTGTTTTTTCGTCTGTTTCAGTTGCTGCTGTTTCAGGCGATAATGCTCCGTATCCTGATGGCGTAACTGCGGAACAAGCATCGAATGCGGTTAATGGTACTGATGCATTATTGGGGGCAGCTGTTCCTGCACTTACAGGGAAACCATTAAAAGATATTGTTACACCTATGCTCTACAATAGTCAGGTGCTTTCGTCAATAGTTTTGGGATTATATACTTCTCTTGCGGAACGAAGCAGTGAACTTGAAGGCATAGGTGTTGATGTTTCTGTATCAAATGTTGCCGATGCTCTTTCGGCTTATCCCGATGTCAGTGCAGCACTTATGAAATATTCTTCCTGGTCTGAGGTTAATCTGGAGGGTGTTTCCTGGGGTGTAACCGAGAAAAACGGCTTTGCTGAAGCTTGTGGTGCGGCTTTTTCGCCTCTTAACGATGTTCTTTATATGTTGCTTTGTTCGGGCACTTATGAATTGTTGGGATTTATTAGAATTCAAGGTGCTGACGGATATGCCAATGCGGTTGTACCCATGCTTAATTCTTTGAAGTGTACCGGTATTCTTACTCAGGAACAATTTACGGCGGATGCAAATGCAAGCAAAAATAATATGGTGAAGAATATTCTTTTACCGATGCTTACCTGGCTTGAACAGGTGTTGATGACACCTGCCGATACTCTTACTGATTCCTTACCAAGTTTTGCATATTTTATGGAAAGCGGTGAGATGGATAAGTGTATGGATGCACTCCTGGCACCCATTACTTCAAATAAATTGGTTGAACTAGCGGTTTCGCTTAAAATAATTGATTTAGAATTATTTAACGTAGATTTAAAAGGTATTTTAGATGTACTTCTTACTGATATGAGTAACGAGGGCGGTTTAAAACTTAAGGATTTGGATACAAAAGCACTTTCAAAATGTGGTTCGTATAATAGTGGTGTGTTTGTTTCCGATAAAGGTATGGCATACGTTGCAATCATGCGTTGGATTGTTGATACACTTAAACTTAATTCTGAAAATATGCCCCAACTTTTAAACATCACAGGCAGTTCATCGGAAGGAATGCAGGATTTCATAAAACAAATTCTTTCTAATGAAACAGATGCAATTGTAGGAACAATAATATTACTTTTCAGCCCAACTGAAATAGGAAGGGCAGAAAGTATGGTATATCCTTCCGTAACAACCGCAACGGTGCAATACACTCCTAATCTCACAATAAAAAATTATGAGAAGGTCCTTAACGAAATCGATGACCTTCTTGATGAATTTGTAAAAGAGGGCGGAAGTTACAGTACTGTTGAACAGCTTTTGAGATCAACAATATATACAAACAATAATGTTAATTCGGTACTTGTCGGCATATATTCAATGTTTGAAGAAAACGGTATGACCGAAATGCTGAAACTTCTCGGTATTGACATATCCCCCAAAGGTGTTGCAGGGGAACTTACAGAAAAAGACTACAAAAAAGCAGTGGCGATTCTTTCCAAAGCGCAGTCCTGGTCAAAGGTTTCCTTGAATGGTGTAAGTTGGGGATTCTATGACGGTTCACGAAAAGGTTTCCAGAACGCACTTTCGGCGGTTTTACGTCCTTTGTACCCTGTTTTAAAAGTTCTTCTTGCAGAGGAAGATATGGTTGTAATGAATAGCATCACCATTAAAGGTGCTGATGGGTACAATACCGCGGTGATTCCTATTTTAGAGGCTCTAGGTTGTGATTCATCTGATATTAAGAGCTATTCAAGTTATAAAAAAAGCATAAAAAATGACGGCGTAATAAAAAATGTTCTTGATCCTGTGTTCGATTTACTGGACGATGTTTTTGAGAAACCTGTTTACACATTAACAGAAATTCTTCCGAACATAGTTTATTTTATGAACAGTGGCTCTCTTGAAAAATGTATTTCAAATTTGCTTCTTCCGATAACCGCTTTCACAGATAAACTTTCGGGAATATATAAGGTGAATCTTGATACATCTGCAATTACAAAGGAACTTGATATAAATAAACTCTTAAATGGTATGCTCGAAAGTTCCGGTATGAAAATTGCAGAATTTGATGTAAACACACTTGCTTCTTTAGGTGTTGCAGAACAACGTGTAAGTAAAAGTACAGTAAATGGCGAAAAAACTAAATACACTTACGTAAAAGCGGATAAAACCGGAGTTCTTATAACACTCTTAAGAGTTCTTGCAAAAACCATAAAAATGCCGGGAAATGAAAATCTTCTTATGGGTGCCATGGGTGATGGCAATGCATCATTTGCAATGTATTCCGATTCGCTTTCAGCGCAGTTTGCGACAATGACAGAAGATGAACTTATAGAGTGGCTTTATAATCTTTTATTCAAAGAACGGGTAAAAGTAGAAATTACCACAGGTGAAGATTATAAACCCACAATCATATATAAACCTGCGGAGAAAGATTATACCCTGCTTTATATCTTTGGTGCATATCTACTTGTTGCAGGTGTCGTTGGTTTAATAATTGGTATTAACAGAAAACGTTTGTATAGTTAGGGGTGAGAAATAATGTTGGTTTTAAAAAATATAGTCAAAGATTATGTTACGGGCGATACCATGGTAAGAGCGCTTAAAGGTATCGACATCAATTTCCGTGAAAATGAATTTGTTGCCATATTGGGTCCTTCCGGTTGCGGTAAAACAACCTTGCTCAATATTATTGGCGGTCTTGACAGATATACAAGCGGTGACCTTTTTATAAACGGAAAATCTACAAAAAGCTTTGAGGACAGCGATTGGGATACTTATCGTAATCATTCAATAGGCTTTGTTTTCCAAAGTTACAACCTTATTCCTCATCAAACCGTTTTAGCTAACGTTGAACTTGCGCTCACTCTTTCAGGCGTTTCAAAAAAAGAACGAAAAGAACGAGCAATAGAAGCTTTGAAAAAGGTTGGATTAGAGCAGCAAATTTATAAAAAGCCAAATCAGATGTCAGGCGGTCAGATGCAGCGTGTTGCAATTGCACGTGCACTTATAAATGATCCGGATATTCTTCTTGCAGACGAACCTACCGGTGCCCTTGACAGTGAAACAAGTGTCCAGATAATGGATCTTCTTAAAGAAATTTCTAAAGAAAAACTCATTATTATGGTAACCCACAACCCCGACCTTGCAAACGATTATGCTAACCGCATTATCAGATGTCTTGACGGTGAAGTTGTAGATGATTCAAATCCGTATGAACCCACCGAAGATGATGTTTACGAACAGGAGGAAAAAGTAGCTAATGCAAAAGCGAAAGGTAAAAAATCAATGTCTTTCGGCTCGGCTTTTGCTCTTAGTTTAAATAACCTGCAGACAAAAAAAGGACGGACTTTTTTAACTGCCTTTGCAGGTAGTATAGGTATCATCGGTATTGCTCTTGTTCTTGCGCTATCAAATGGTATTCAGGTTTACATTGATCGTGTGCAGGAGGATATGCTTCTTTCTTATCCTATGTTGGTAGAAAAACAAACCATGGATTTTGAAAGTATTATGAGCTCGTTTACCGGTTTAGGTGCAGAGATGTTAGAAGGCACCGATGCGGAAGAAGGAAAAGTTTATGTGAACGAGTCCTTTATGCAAATGGTGAATTCCTTTATTTCAGAATCTACATCCAATAACCTGGATAATTTTAAAAAGTATGTTGAAGATAACAAAGAGGCTTTTGACGAATGTTGTAACGACATACAGTATAAATACAGTACACCGCTTAATATTTATCGTGCAGATACCGAAAAAGGTGTCGTAAAAGTCAACCCAAGTACTTTAATGGAAAGTATGCCCATGGATGAAAGTATGGCGGGTATGGCTTCATCAATGACCAGTATGACTCAAAGCTTCAGTGTGTGGATGGAACTTATAGGCGACGATAGGTTAATGGAAGCACAATATGATGTAATTGCGGGCAGAATGCCTAAGAAATACAACGAGGTTGTGCTTATAGTTGATGGCAATAATCAGATTAATGAACTTGTTGTTTATGCTCTCGGACTGAAAAATCAGGAAGAGTTTACTAAAAACATTATGGCGGCTCTCGCCAGCGGTGAAACTTTAGAAACAGATGATATAACTGAATATTCATATGATGAAATTCTTGATATGAAATTCAGACTCGTTCTCAGTGCCGATTATTTTGTAAAAGACAAAGAAACCGGTCTTTGGACGGATAACAGCGAAAACGATTACTATGTAAAAAAACTTGTTGAATCAGGTGAAGAAATAAGTATTGTAGGTATTCTTAAACCTGACGAAAACAATACCCTTTCAATCGGTACAGGCGGTATTGGTTATATGAGCGAACTTATGGAATACGCTATAAACGAAACTAAAAACCGCCAAGTTGTAAAAGAACAACTCAGCAATACAGGCAGAGATGTTATTACAGGCCTTGAGTTTTCAAATCTTACTGTTAACGATTTTGATTTAGCAGATGTTGATTTGAGCATTATAGATTTTAATTACCTTGATTACACTCCGTTCCTCTCTATGGCTGAAGATATGGATTTATCTGAAGTTAATATGATGGATATGGCAGCTATGTTTGGATTTGACGATATGTCAAATCTTCAAAAAAAGCTTATGGAAGGATTCCTGAACGAGGAACAGGTTATTGCATTGAAGCAAGCATATGTTGATACACTTGCTGCAAGGAGCTCGCTTGAAGGGACTCTTGCCAAACTCGGCTATTCTACAGCAGAAACGCCGTCATCAATTGCTTTTTATCCGAAGAGTTTTGAGGCGAAAGAGCAACTTAATGAATTAATAAATTATTATAATGAACAGGTAGCGAAAGATGGCCATGCGGAAAGTCAGATTAAATGTACTGACTATATCGGTATTCTTATGAGTAGCATTACTACGATTATTGATATTGTTACTTATGTGCTTGTTGCGTTCGTCGCTATTTCACTTGTTGTTTCGTCTATAATGATAGGAATTATAACCTACATTTCTGTTCTCGAAAGAACTAAAGAAATCGGCATACTCAGAAGTATAGGTGCTTCTAAGAAGGATATTGCCAGGGTGTTTAATGCGGAAACTGCCATAATCGGTTTCGGTGCAGGTGTAATTGGTATCGTTTCCACATTGTTGTTGGAAATTCCGATTAACTTGCTTTTGAAATATGCTGCGCATATACCTGCTGCAGCATCACTTCCGGTTGTGGGTGGCGTTGTGCTGGTGATAATCAGTGTATCACTTACACTTATTGCAGGTCTTATACCGGCACGTATTGCTGCTAAGAAAGATCCTGTTGAAGCTTTACGTACAGAATAAAATTATAAAAATCACCCATTGAAAAAACTTTTTTCAATAGGTGATTTATTATTGAAAAAACTATATATCTGTGTTACAATTATTTGGATAAGATAATTTTTATTTAGGTTGTGGTATTATGAGAAAAAATAGCGCAAGAATCGGCTTTATCGGTATCAGCGGCAGAGGTTCCGGTATGCTCGATTTGCTTTTACAGGTAGAGGGCGTAACAGTTCCGGCAGTTTGCGACCTTATCCCTGAAAGAGCTGAAAAAGGTATCGAAATTGTAGAAAAACGCACAGAGAATGCTTATCCTGTTCATGCATATCTTGATTACAAAGAAATGTTTGAAAAAGAGGAACTCGATGCAGTTGTTATAGCAACAACCTGGATTACCCATGCTATGATAGCCGTTGATGCTATGAATGCAGGACTCCATGTTGGTATGGAGGTTGGCGGTGCTGCTTCTGTTGAAGAGTGCTGGGAAATGGTTCGTACAAGCCAACGCACAGGCAAAATTTGTATGCTTCTTGAAAACTGCTGCTATTGCAGAAATGAAATGGCAGTTTTCAATATGATTCGTAAAGGCATCTTTGGCGAAATTGTACATATGGAAGGTGGCTATCGTCACGATTTACGTGATGAAATAGTTCTCGGTCGCGAAAACATTCACGGCAGACTTTATAACTTCATCCACCGTAACGGCGAAGTTTATCCTACACATCAGTTAGGACCTATTGCAAAGGCTTTAAATATCAACAGAGGTAACCGTTTCCTTACAGTTAACTCCGTTGCAAGTAAATCTCGTGGTCTTCATCAGTGGATTAAAGATAACAAAGGCGAAGAATACGATCTTTACAATACCACATTTAATTGCGGTGATATTGTAACAACAATAATTAAATGCGCAAACGGCGAAACAATTAAACTTACTCACGACTGCTCACTTCCCAGACCTTATACCCGTGATTATGAAGTTCAGGGAACAAAGGGTATTTATTCCGAACCCGAAGACGGCAAGGGCAGAATTTATATCGACGGTACTCATAAAGAACACCAGAGCTGGACTCACGAGTGGGATGAATTTGAACCCTGGCGTGAAAAATACGAGCATCCTCTTTGGACTCTCTATGAAAAAGGCGGTATAAAAGCAGGTCACGGTGGTATGGACTACCTTATTCTTTCTTCATTCGTAGATAGCGTTTACGAAGGCGAGAAAGCGAATATCGACGTTTACGATACAGCAACCTGGATGGTAATTACTTGCCTTTCTGAACAGTCTGTTGCCATGGGTGGCGCACCCGTTCCGGTTCCTGATTTCACAAACGGCAAATGGATAGACCGAGAACCTATCAGACGTGGTATGTACTGCCTTGAAGAAGTTTGTGAAGAATGTTATCCGGAGGTAGAAGAATGAAATACTATATAGGTGTAGACGGCGGCGGTACAAAAACCGCATTCGCCCTCTTTGATGAAAATAAAAATATTGTTGAGCAGTATGAAACAGAAGGCTCAAACCACGAAAATATGGAGGGTTCGTTCCCTCAGGCGGCCGGTATTATCGCAGGTGGTGTAAAAGGTTTGTTGGAAAAAGCAAATCTTACACTTGATGATGTTGACGGCATACTTATGGGTCTTGCAGGTATCGACCATCCTTATCAGCACGATGCTATGGTGGAAGAACTCGAAAAACTTGGTATCACAGGTTGCCGCATTTATAATGACGGTTTCATTGTTATTAAAGCAGGTGTAGGTGCAGGTTGCGGTATCGGATATAACTGCGGTACAGGTACTTGCTGTAACTCACTTGACTCTGACGGCAATATGCTCCAGATCGGCGGTTTCGACGTTCTTTCCGGTGATAAAGGTAACGGCCATTGGGTAGGCGCACAGGCTTTTAAAATTATGTATGATGAGCTTTGTCTCGGCAAGGGTAAATCAATGATTACCGAACATATGAAAGAAAAAGCCGGTATTTGTGACAGAGCTACACTCCTTGATTCAATTGCAGTTTTGGAAAGCGAAGATGAAGGCGAAGCATTCTTGAGAAAACTTATCGTTTCTTTCTTTGAAGCTGCTAATAACAGCGACGAAGCAGCACTTTTGGTTATTGAAGAAATGGCACAGCGTGGTGCAGACTTTATCTGCGGTCATGTTAATGCTATGAATTTTGAATGTGATGTTATAAATGTAGTTCTTTCAGGTTCTATTCATACAAAACTTCCGTCCTATAAATATACAGACAGAATGGCTGAACTTGTAGCAGAAAGAACAGGCAGAAAATTCAACTTCATCAAACTCGATTGCGCACCTGTTACAGGTTGTGTCAATTGGCTTCTTGAAGACTAAATTGTAATATTTCTTGAAAGGATTGATATAAATGAAAGAAATCAGCGTAACAGTCATTGGCTCAGGTTCTACATATTGCCCCGAACTTATTTACGGTTTTATTGAGGCTAAAGATTCTCTTAAACTTAAGAGAGTGGCGTTTATGGATATTGATGACAGAAAGCGTGAAATCGTTGGTGGTCTTTGCGTTCGTATGCTCAAGAGTGCAGGTATTGAATGTGAAATAGTTATGACTGACGACCTTGACCTTGCTTTACAGGGTGCAGATTTCGTTGTAACACAGATTCGTGTAGGTAAGCTTCCTTGCCGTCACATAGACGAAAGCATTCCTCTTAAACACGACCTTATCGGCCAGGAAACAACAGGTATCGGCGGTTTCTTTAAAGCACTTCGTACAATTCCTGTTATTGCTCACATTGCAGAGCGTATTGAGGCTATCTGCCCTGATGCATGGCTCATTAACTTTACTAATCCATCAGGTATTATTTCTGAATTCCTTATCAATCATACAAATGTAAAAACAATGGGTCTTTGCAATGTTCCTATTGCTATGATTGATGACGTTAAAGCCGCAGTAGGCGAGGATGCAAAAATTACATACCTTGGTCTTAACCACCTTAGCTGGATTACATCTGTTAAAGTCAATGGCGAAGAAAAGTTTGACAGCATTTTTGACGATAACTTTGCCCCCACAGTTATGAAGAATATCCACGATGATGGTTTTGATATGGAATGCCTTAACGCTTGCAAAGGCTTCCCCTCATCATATCTTCAGTATTATTACAGCCGTGCAGCAAAGCTCGCTTACCTTAAATCAGGTTCGAAGAGCCGTGCACAGGTTTGTATGGAAATTGAAGAAGAACTTCTTAAATTGTACAGCGATAACGAGCTCGTAATTAAACCTGCTCTTCTTGAACAGCGTGGCGGTTACAAATATTCACTTGCAGCAGTTTCACTTATTGATTCTATCGCAAATGATAAGAAAGATGTTCACGTTGTAAACATTAAGAACAATGGTACTCTTAAGTTTATGGATGACGATGATATCGTAGAAATTGCAGCAGTTATCGGCGCAGACGGTGCAACACCTGTTGAAATAGGTGAGTTTGATAATCGTCACATCATAAGCCTTATGCGTACAGTTAAATCTTACGAGAAATATGCTGTTGAAGCAGCTATTAAAGGCTCTGATGAGGATGCAATGAATGCTCTTATGCTCCATCCTCTTTGCGGTGACTTTGCACAGGCAAAGGCTTGCTATGAAGAAATGAAGGAAGCACATAAAGCTTATCTTCCTCAGTTTTTTAAAGACTAAAATAAAAGCCGCCCGACCGTGAGGTAAGGCGGCTTTTAAATTGATAATCAATACTAAAAGTTTTTTATTTGTAATAAAAAACCTCTCGCTCAATGCGAGAGGTTTTTGTCTTACGCAAACGGATTTTCTGTTTTATAGGGGAGTGCTTTAGGCTGGTTGTAGCCGATTTTTTCAACACCAAGATATTTAAATACTTCAAATATTGCCTTGCCGTGATGACCGAAAGCAACTGCACCGTGGTGTGGGAAATTATCTTCAATAAGAACGTGGCGATAGAATCTGCCCATTTCGGGGATAGCGAATACACCGATACCACCGAAGGAACGAGTTGCTACGGGAAGCACTTCACCCTCAGCTACATATGCTTTAAGGTGACTATCTGCAGTGGACTGAAGTCTGAAGAAAGTAATGTTACCGGGAACAATATCGCCTTCAAGAGTGCCGTTTGTAAACTCTTTTGGGAGAGATCTTGCCATAATCTTCTGATATTTCATTTCGCAGAAGCTGAGTTTGCAAGCAGGTGTGTTGCCGCAATGGAAGCCCATAAATGTATCTGTGAAACTGTAAGGTGTTTTACCGCTGATTTCTTTTTCGTACATATCACGGGGTACGGAGTTGTTAATATCAAGAAGTGTAACAGCATCTTCACTTATACAAGCACCGATATATTCGGAAAGTACACCATAAATATCAACTTCGCAAGAAACCGGTATGCCTCTTGCAGCAAGACGGCTGTTCACGTAGCAGGGAACAAATTTGAATTCGGTCTGGAATGCAGGCCAGCATTTGCCGGAAATTGCAACATATTCTCTTGATCCTCTGTGCTCTTCAGCCCAGTCGAGGAGTGTAAGCTCATACTGAGCAAGTTTTTCGAGAATTTCAGGTTTCTTGTTACCTTCGCCAAGTTCCTTTTCCATATCCTTGACAACTTCGGGAATTCTTTCATCATCTGCGTGTGCGTTGAATGCTGCGAAAAGGTCAAGTTCACTGTTTTCTTCTATTTCGACACCTAAGTCGTAAAGTCTTTTGATAGGTGCGTTACAAGCGAGGAAATCCTGCGGACGGGGACCAAAAGAAATAATTTTAAGGTTTTTAAGAGCGATAATTGTTCTTGCGATGGGAAGGAAATCTTTAATCATTTTAGCGCATTCTGTTGCATCGCCTACGGGATATTCGGGTATGTAAGCCTTGATGTTTCTTAATTTAAGGTTATAACTTAAGTTAAGGACACCGCAGTAAGCATCGCCTCTGCCGTCGAGAAGATCGTTTTCGCTTTCTTCAGCAGCGGCACAGTACATAACGGGACCGTCAAAGTATTTAGCAAGAAGTGTTTCTGAGGATTCGGGGCCGAAATTACCAAGATAAATAACAAGGGCATTACAGCCTGCGTTTTTAACATCCTCTAATGCTTTGAGCATATCTCTTTCGTTTTCGATACATACAGGACATTCGTAAATTTCGCCTGTTTTCTGATATTCTTTAACAATAGCACTTCTTCTGTTTTCAGAAAGTGACATAGGGAAGCAATCACGGGAAACGGCTACAATACCGAGCTTGATTGTTGGTATATTCTTCATAGCAATACCTTCTTTTCGTTAATTATAATACTTATATTTTACTTTGAACGGTAACTTATGTCAATATTTATATATGGCAAAATCTTGCTATTGACAATATTTTTTAGGGGTGATATAATACCAATAATTTAATACAAACCGTTGAGGCGGAGGTAACGGCGATGATGCCTTCACAGAGAGCCCGTGTTGCTGGAATCGGGTAAGAAACAAATCGTCAAATGGGCCGCTGAGGGTGCAGTCAAATGCGTATAGCGCAAAGTATTCTGCAACGTGATGACATACGTAAGTTGTCGGGGGTATGTTTGTATCCCGCAAGTGTGCGAGTTTTCGCAAATTCAGGGTGGCACCGCGGATAAATTGTTTTATTCGTCCTTGACAGATAGTATAATTCTGTCAAGGGCTTTTTTATTTGGAGTGGTATTTATGTTGTTAACTAAACGATGGCGAAGTTAAGCAAATAAAAACTTATTTTTAATTTATTTGGAGGAAACTACAATGTTATATAATGGTATTGATTTTGATACATATTTTAATAATTATCCTGATAAAGAGGGTTACTTCGGCAAATATGGCGGATGCTTTGTTGATGACAAGCTTAAAGCCGCTATGGCAGAAATTACAGAAGCATATTATTCAATCTGCCAATCCAGAAAATTTATTGCTGAACTTCGCAGAATAAGAAAGGAATTTCAGGGCAGACCTACTCCCGTTACACATCTTGAAAGACTTTCCGATGCGCTCGGCGGTAAGGTTCAGCTTTACGCAAAACGTGAGGATTTGAACCATTCAGGTGCCCACAAGCTCAACCATTGTATGGGTGAGGCTCTTCTTGCGAAATATATGGGCAAGAAGAAAGTTATTGCTGAAACAGGTGCAGGACAGCATGGTGTTGCACTTGCTACTGCTGCTGCATATTTCGGCCTTGAATGTGATATTTATATGGGTTCTGTTGATATTAAAAAACAGGCTCCCAACGTTGCAAGAATGAAAATTCTCGGTGCTAACGTTGTTGAGGTTACACATGGTCTTCAGACTCTTAAGGAGGCTGTTGATGCGGCTTTTGATGCATACAGCAAAGAATATAATGATTCTATTTACTGCATCGGCTCTGTTTTAGGCCCGCATCCTTTCCCTATGATGGTTCGTGATTTCCAGAGTGTTGTAGGTATTGAGGCAAGAGAGCAATTTATTGAAATGACAGGTCATCTTCCTACTTCTATCGTTGCTTGTGTGGGTGGCGGTTCAAACGCAGCGGGACTTTTTGCAGGCTTCTTAAATGATCCCGTTGATATTTATGGTATCGAACCTCTTGGTAGAGGACCGAAGCTCGGTGACCACGCCGCAAGCCTTAAATATGGTACAGAAGGCGTTATGCACGGCTTTAACAGCATTATGCTCAAGGATGAAAATGGCGAGCCTGCTCCCGTTTACTCAGTAGCAAGTGGTCTTGATTATCCATCATCAGGTCCTGAACACGCATTCTTACAGGAAATGGGCAGAGTTAAATATGATGTTATTGATGATGAAGAAACAATTGATGCGTTCTTCAAACTTTCCCGCCTTGAAGGTATAATTCCTGCAATTGAAAGTTCACACGCCGTTGCATACGGAATGAAGCTTGCAAAAACAATGGACCATGGCTCTATCCTCATTAACCTTTCCGGTCGCGGAGACAAAGATATGGATTATATTATAGAAAATTACGGAATAAGATAAAAATAAAATGACCTCACCACGTGAGGTCATTTTATTTTTAATAAACCTTTATCCACTCAATTTCGGGCACATCACGGGCAGACATAATTCTTATTTTGATTTCGTCTGTTTGGGTAGGGCCGATTTTCAAAATCTTTCTGCTACCCACTGTTGTTGATTGTGCTACTTGCTGCCACTGTCCGTGCTCGTCTTTACGCAGTACCGCGAAGTTTGCAATTCTCTGACCTTCGCTTATTTTTTCGGCTACTTCAACATACTTAACTGTTTTAATGCCTGTTAATTTAATTGTATATTCGGGTTGGGTTTCACTGTAACCGGGAAGTTTATCAAAGGCAATACCCTCTGCAAGATTTGTGCCGAATTCTTTGTTTAACAATTCGCCTAATTCTTCAAGTCGCTGAACATCTGAATCGTTGAATTTACCGTTAGGCATAGGGGGAATATTAAGGTTAAATGTTGTGTTATTGCCTACGGAGTTAAGGTATGTATTGAAAAGTCGTTCCAAAGAGTGTGGCTTTTCATCCTCGTGATAAAACCAACCCGGACGAATAGACATATCAGTTTCTGCAGGAGCAAAAACAAGACCTTTTGAATACATAATATTTTCAAGAGAGCCAATGGCAATGTCAGGGTTATAGTTGAATTCAAGGCTACCTTCAACAAGTGCACCTTCAGTTTGGGGTTTGTTCATAGGGCAGAGTTCATAGGGGACTACTGCCCATTGTGCAAAGGGTGCAGTGCCTGCCTCATTTCCGCACCAACGCATAGTTCCGCCGTCGTGGAAAATTGTGGCATTGGGTTGATATTTTTCGACGAGTTCTATATATCCGTCGAAATCATATACTTGCTTCTTGCCATTAGGTCCTTCACCACAGGCACCGTCAAACCAAACATGGAATATTTCGCCGTAATTTGTAAGAAGTTCGGTTAATTGGTTTTTATAGTATGTATTATACTCATCTGTGCCATAGCATTTTGCGTTTCTGTCCCAAGGCGAAAGGTAAAAACCAAATTTAAGACCATGCTTCTTACAAGCATCTGCGGCTTCTTTCACAATATCGCCCTTGCCGTTTTTATACGGACTGTTTTTCATGCTGTGTTCTGTGTATTTTGTTTGCCACAAACAAAAACCGTCGTGGTGTTTTGCGGTCAGCACCATACCTTTCATACCTGTACTTTTAATGGCTTTTGCCCACTGTTCACAGTCAAGTTCTGTGGGGTTGAATATAGCAGGGTCTTCGTCGCCGTTGCCCCATTCAAGATTTGTGAAAGTATTTGGACTAAAATGCACAAATGCATAAAATGGAGTTTCCCTTAATCTTTCGAGTTGTTTTTTTGTTGGTCTGACGTGAGCCGCAGCTTTTAAAAATTCTTTAAAATTCATTATGATTACCCTTTATCTCCTTCGGATTTATTTTTTTAAAAGCCAACCAGAGCATTAAAATTGATGCAGACATAATAGCAACAGAGTGTTGGAAGCCTGCATTTCTTAAAAAATGCACACAATCAGCGGTGCCTATACAAAGATAAACAATATTAATGTAGGAAATTAAGAAAAACAGCAAGTACGTTGAATAAGCCTGCATATCGGTTTTTTCGGCATTTATTCCGTGATATCTGACCAACAGCAGGATAACACATATTGCAAACAAAACAGCAATAACCGTAGCGGTAATCATAAAATCAGAATCCTCATATCTTACTAGAACAGGTCTTACAATGTTTACACCAATCATAAATAATGTTCCTAAAATGAAAGTGAGCACTTTTGTGATTTTATCGGGAACTTTACTGAAAGCAAGTTCGTGAATATCGGTTTTTGGTTTTAACTTTATTATAAATGCGGTAATAACAGCACCGGCGATAAAACCTGTGAAATATTCCCAACAACCCCAAGGGTAGAAAAATTCGGGAAGGTAAGAATCTTTCAACATATGGTAACCGCCATTTCCCAAATAGAAGAAAAGGTCTGAAACGGTTATGGCCACCGCAAATGCGGAGCAAACCACAGCGCCTGTTTTGGCAGCTGTTTTATCTTTAATAATAAATCTGACTGTCAAAAGCGATGTAATTGCTTTAATTGCTGACGTAATGGCTTCTATGGATTGAAAATAATTTCTGCCACCGTCAATTTTTTTAGCCCAGGAGACATCCTTGAAGTGGTCTAAAAATGCTTCGTAAGCAGACTCTTTTTCCTTAGCAATTACAAGCCCGGCGTTGAAAACTTCTTCAGCCTCAGGTTGAACAAAGTGCAGAATAACAGGTGAAATAAATGCACTTGCAATTAAATCGGTAATAAAGAAAACTGTAAGAAGAATAACAAAATGTTTTAACTTCCATTGCTTTTCACTAAAACCTCTGCCTAACATAATGCCAAACAAGGAAGCTAGTCCGAAACCTAAGCACAACATCAAAAATATTGCCGAGCCTATTGAGGTGTAAACTGTCTCGCCGCCGTTGGTCCAATCTTCTGCTCTGTAAATAACGCCTGTTATTTGGTTTAGCAGTGTTCCCCATCCGGGTGTTGTAAGCATAAAGGAAAGTGCAGTAAGAGAAATCCAACCTAAATCCAGTTTTTGTCTGTTCCCTTTTATTGTGATTATAAATAATGTAAAAATAAAACCTGCATTCAACAATCCCCAGGAGGAGCCCCAACCGTGTTCGCCTCTTACACGCCATAAAAATCCCATAAGAAGGGCACCCAGCAAAACTAAAAGAATATTATCCGAAACGTTTTTTTTGCCACTCATTATATCACCTTTTCATTTAAAAATAAGGCTTGTACATAATTTATTATATTATAATTTACATAAAGTTCAACTTTAAATTATTGAAAAACCGTGAAATTTGTGATAATGTGTAAATAAAGTAAATGAATAACAAATTCATTAAATATAGAGGAGGAAGAAAAATGGGTAAAATCAGAGGTATCATATGGGGTATCGTGCTTGTATTAATCGGTATCGTTGTGGGTATTTATGCTCTGGATATCTGGGAAGGCTTTAACATATTCTTTGATGGCTGGTGGACTCTTTTAATAATAATTCCTTGCTTTGTTTTCCTTATTACCGAGCGCCAGAAGCTTGTCAGCTTTATAGGAATATGCATTGGTGTTTTTCTGTTGCTTTGCTCCCTTGATATTTTGGATTATAATATGATATGGAAATTAGGTATTCCTTTAGCAATAATCATCATTGGTGTAAGAATGATTTGCAGAGGCGCATTCCGAAACAAAAGCGACAGATTAATGCGAAAAATTAAAAAGGAAGGCTATGAGATAGACAAACACAATGTAACCTTTGCAACCACAGATGTAGCATATGCTGATGAAGATTTCTACGGTGCAGAGCTTAGTGCAATTTTCGGAGGTATTACTTGTGATTTGCGTACGGCAATTATTGATGATGATTGTGTGATTAATGCAACCTCTGTTTTTGGCAGGGTAGAGCTGCTTATTCCCGAGGATGTTAACGTCAAGGTTCATTCAATAACTGCTTTAGGCAATGTATTCAATAAGAAGCAAAAGAATATACTTGAAGATAATAAGTATACGGTTTACGTTAACGCCATTAGTTTATTCGGCAGAATAGATATTAAGTAAAAGATTTAAAATCATTAAAAACTCGGTCTGTTTATGAAACGGACCGAGTTTTTTCATTTTGTTTTCTTAATCGTTTTTCAAAAACGAAGTAGCATATAAACAGTGCGATAAAAGTTATGCTCCACGAGAGGGGATAGGAAAGATAAAGATTCCAAAGGGTTTTGTTAAGAGGAAAGCCGGTATAAAGCCACAAAACTCTAAGACCGCAAGCACCCAAAAGAGTAATAACCATTGGTTCGATTGATTTACCCATACCGCGGATCTGACATCCTGCAACGTCCATCAGACTACAAATAAAGTACGTGCTCATCATAATATAAACTCTTGTTTTTCCTATTTCTATAACCTGTGGGTCAGTTGTGAAAATGCCAACGAGTTGTTCAGGGAAAATGAGTCCTATTGCGCCTAAAATTACGCTTATTCCCAAGGCAAGACCAAGGCACAAAAAATAGATTTTACGCAAATTATCATATTTTTTAGCACCAATATTTTGAGAAGAGAATGTCATAGCAGTCTGAGCTACGGAATTAGTACAAGTATAGACTATTGCATCAATATTCTGTGCGGCGGTATTTCCTGCCATTGCTATTGAACCGAAGGAATTTATAGTTGATTGTATAAGAACATTAGAGAAAGAGAACAGACTGCTTTGGATACCTGCCGGTAATCCTATTTTCATAATAAGTTTTAGTTCATCTTTATGGATTCGTATTTTATTTAATTTAAGACGGCATGCGTTTTCCAGGTGTGTAAGGCGTAATACTATCAGAATTGCAGATACATATTGTGCAACTATTGTGGCGATGGCAACACCTGCTACATCCAGATGGAAAAAAATCACAAGAATTAAATTCAATATAACATTTATAAGTCCTGTAAAAGAAAGTATATACAAAGGCCGTTTTGTGTCACCTGTTGCACGAACAATAGATGCGCCGAAGTTATAAATAAGTGAACCAGGCGCGCCTAAAAAGTAGATTTGTAAGTATAGTGTGGCAAGTGGAAGAACATCATCCGGGGTTCCCATAAGTGTTAAAAATTTTCCGGCAAGGAAATAACCGAAAATTCCTACTGCGAAGCCGGAAACTAAACTTATTGCCATAGCGGTGTGAACGCTTTGATGCGTTTTTTTGCCTTCTGCGGCACCGATATGTCTGGCGGTTATAACACCTGCTCCGGTAGAAAGGCCGATAAAAAGATTTATTATAAGGTTTACAAGTGAACTTGTTGAGCCTACCGCTGCAAGAGATGTGCTTCCGGCAAATCTACCCACCACCATAACATCGGCGGCATTATAAATTAACTGCAAAACACCTGTTAACATCAAAGGTATAGAGAATATGAGTATTTTTTTTAGAAATGGCCCTGAGGTCATATCCAGAATTCCGCGTTTATTCAATTACGTCACCTTCTTAATTCAACTTATTCAGTATAATACTAAAACAAAAAAATGTCATTAAAAATTTAAAAAAACATTGTAATCGTTAATTTTTAGTGCTATTATATTTTCCGTCATTTTGTGACAAATAAAATTCGTTTTTAACGAAAAAACAGAAAAGAGGTAGTGAAAAATGTGGTTTTGGTTTTCCATAATCGCGCTCATTTGTTGGAGTGGCTCTGATTTGTTTTCAAAAATCGGTTGCGCCGACAAATCGGATAAGTACAGCCATTTTAAAATGGTAACGGCAGTTGGTGTAGTAATGGGTATCCATGCTTTGTATGAGATATTCGTGTCCGGCGTACCTATAGATTTCGCTTCTCTTCTTAAATATTTACCTGTATCCGCATTGTATATTCTCTCAATGACTATCGGTTATGTGGGACTCAGGTATATAGAGCTTTCCGTATCTTCACCCATATGTAATTCATCGGGTGCACTTGTTGCTGTGTTATGTATATTGATGGGGGACAGACTCGCAATTCCCCAGTACATAGCGGTTGCTCTGGTTTGCATAGGCGTTATCGGCCTTGGATTTGTTGAAGCACGTGAGGACGACGAGCTTCGTAAACAGCGCCAGGAAAAAGCAAATTACAAATATTCAAAAAGTGCTTTGGCAATTATTTTGCCCCTTATTTACTGTTTATTAGATGCTCTCGGAACTTTCGCAGACAGTATGGTATTGGAAACTTTAGATGAAGATGTAGCAAATGTAGCCTACGAATTAACTTTCCTCGTTTGCGGTATAGCATCATTTATTTATGTTAAGTTTATTAAAAAGCAAAAATATCTTCCCAAAAAGGAAGCACCGAAATATACAGGTGCAATTTTTGAAACAGTCGGTCAATTTGCTTATATTTATGCCCTTGCGGATTCAGAACACGTTGCAATGGCTGCTCCGATTATATCAGCTTACTGTGTGGCTTCGGTTATCTGGGGAAGAATATTCCTTAAAGAAAAACTTTCTGTTAAACATTACATAACAATAGCCATAGCAGTTATAGGTATAGTAATTTTAGGTTTGTACGATGCGTAAATAAGAATACGACTAAGTTCAATTGAACTTAGTCGTATTATTTATTTGTTAAGTTTTTCCAGCTCTTTTGTGCCGTTTTTTATGCCTTCATTTTTTATTTCAGTGAAAAACTCATCATAGGTAATCAACTTGTATGGTGTTATGAAAACATGCTTTAAAATACCAAAAGACACAAATTCTAAAATGTCCCAGCCTAAAAAAGATAATTCCAATATAATAAAATTAAGCCTGTTTCCGCGCATCATTACTTTACTTAAATGTAAAGCATCTTTTGCGCTAAGGTTGGGGCGTAAAGCTAAAACATAATGAATTGCCGCATAATCATAAGCCTTTATTATACCGGGTATTATAAACAGCAGACCCCAAAGAAAGACGTTAAGGGTTTTATAGACCGAAACAAATGCAAGGTGTAGAAATGTTTTGTTTTCACCACGAAAACTGAAAAAGATTTCTGTAAACTTTACATTTTCTTTCTGTGATTTTACAAAATAACGCGTTCCACCTACTTTAAGAATTGATAAAAATAATATTTCAAATAGTATTATTGAGGCAGAAATAGCGGCATCGGCTGAATTATCAGGTGTATGGTGGCTTATGATGTAATCTTTGATTGCATCAAAGTTAAATTCGTGGAGTTTAAGAATAGGGGCTATAAACTCACCACTGAACAATGAAAGTATAGCATTTATATCAAAAGTTACAATAAAAGCTACAAGTGTTTTTGCCGGGTAATTCTTTTTTAAAGATGCCAGAGCCTCTTTTTTTAACGGCTTTATTTTTTTAAATATATTCATTCATTTTATCCGTTTTTATTCATCAGATTTGGGAGTATTATCGGGTGCTTCGGAAGCCAAGGGATTTTCAGGTGCATTTGTTTCTGAAATATTCTCAAAAGGCTGAGATTCGGAAACCGGCGTTACCTGAGGTTCAGTGTAATTGGGATTCTGAGGTTGTGAATAGCTTTGATGTTGTGAATAACCTTGGGGTTGTGAATAACCTTGAGGTTGTGAATAACCTTGAGGTTGTGAGAAACCTTGTGGGGGAGTATTCATACCGAAAGAAGTGCTATAAAAGGGTGCAGAAGGTGTTGCGGGAATATACTGCTCATAATCCGGGATGTCGTAAGGTGTTATTACGCCTCTTGTCAAAGCATCTTCTCTGATGTAGCCGAAGAATTCGGCATATGTTGCCTGCATATAAGGATTAACGTAGAGAACGTTAAGAAGACCGCAGGTGAAAATTGCCAGCAAATTCCAACCCAAAAAAGAAAGGGATAATACGAATAACTCGAATTTATGTCCGTTCATTACATCTTTGCTTAAACGCAAGGCTTCCTTGTAATCTACGTCGGGACGTACAGCAAGAATATAGTTTACTGCCCAATATTCGTAAGATTTTATTATTCCGGGAATTATTAAAAGTAAAGTAAAAAGAGCAGTAATAATATCCCTTATGAATGTGACTTTGGCAATATTTAAAAAAGTTTTATCTTTCAAGTTTTCAAAAACTTCAGTAATTCCGACGGGGTGAGATTTTCTAAGTTTTAAGAAAAATCTTGAACCACCAACCACAAAAGTATTTAAAAGAAAAACCTGTAAACCAACAACGATTACAGTGCTGAAGAGAATAGCAAGAACAACAGGTAAAGTTAATTCAATGTCCGGCAACAAATCTTCAAATCCGCCATAATTATAGAATTCTGCAGAGTTTGATGGCAAATCAACCTGGAATTCAGATTCTGATACAGAAGTTGCACCGGGTATACTAAGAGTCATAAAAAATGCAACGGCAACGCACAACCAATGGTTCTTTTGCAGATGTGATTTTGCATTTGCTTTTAAAATGCTGGTATCCATAATCTTTCTCCTTGATATATTAAAGTGATTTTATTCTGTAAACTTTCACACCGTGAGGCGGTACACTACCTATAATATCTGCGGTGTCGGTGAGTGTTACAGTTGATTTTTCCCAGATATCAGTAACCTCGTAAGATTTCGCAATGGGAAGGTCAACATAAACCTCATTGTGTATTTTAGTAAGATTGAGAGAGATTTCTTTTTGTTGATTGGATTTGTTGAAGAAACATACGGCAAGCTCTTTGTTTTCAAGCGGTTTAACAAGAATATCACACAAACCATTTGTGAAGATTCGTTTAGCCTGTATTCCGCGTGCATCTTGGTCAATAGCGATTAAATCTTGATTTTTGAGTATTTTAAGAATGGGGTTATCCTCATCAACTGTACCGTCACTATTAACAAATTTGCGAATATCATTGCCAAGAATAAGCGGAGCAGACATCATACACCAAAGGGAGAAGTGTGTTCTGTTTTCTTCCGGTGTTAGTTCACCAACGCCTACCTCAAGCATATCGGGGTCGTTCCAAGCGCCGGGAGAGGCATATTTGTAAAGTCTTACGTTAAACTCGTATATAGCGAGCATTGAGCTCCATGTGGGTCTTATATCGTGGGTGGTTCGCCAGAGGTTGCCTGCCTTAGCACCCCATTTCCAGGGTTTATTCATTCCCCATTCGCAAATAGAGTAGCATATGGGCTTTTCGGCGACGCCGTTTTTCTCAGCAAAATCTTTTGTTGCGTGTCTGAGTTCCTTACCCATATTTATATACTGCCTCTGAGCAGAATCCATACGGGAAGCAACGGGATTATAAAATTCAATTGTGTTAAGTCCCTTTTTAAGATTAACTACTACCTGAAGTCTGCCATCGGGTGTAAAACCTTTTGTTTCGGGGAAATAACAATCGTATTCTTTTTCGCTATTAACATTGCAAACAAGGAATTTTCTGATGTTTCCGCCTTTTCTGAAAACAATTGTGAGCGTGTATTCGCCGTCTTCGGGAACATCAATAGTATCAAATGTAAGTTTTCCTAAACCACCGCAAAGGTTCCCCACAACATATCCGTTTTCTACTTTTTCATCGGCGAAAACTTTAGCACCATCTGAAAATATTCCGTGTTCTGCCTGGAATTCTATAAAATGGGGTTCGTTGGGTTTTCCGATTTGAATTTTGATAATTGAAGGAGCAATGGTCGGAATAGATTCGTTGTGACAGAAATCGTATTTGAAGTATTCAACGCCCCATTCTGCAAGTGTATCTGCGTCTGTCGCTTCGTTGTAAAGACTTGCCGGAAGGTCTTCGCAGGTAAGTGTACCGTTTGAAGTGTAAAGCCCTACCTTAAAGCCCATGGCATTGATTTCTTCAATAAGTGGTTTCATACCACGTGGGAAGCGTGTAAAGTCGCCCTGAAGTTTACCGTCAGCGGTTCTCATAGAACTTTGCCAACAGTCATCAAGGTTGATGTAGATGTATCCGGCATCAAGAAGTCCGGTTTTCTCCATTGCATCCGCAATATCTTTAATAAGATTTTCATCTATCGTATTTCGGAAAGTGTTCCAACTGCTCCATCCCATAGGTGGGGTTAGAGCAACACTGTTGTTGTACTTTTCTGTATCTTGCACGTGCACCCGAGTATAAGCTAAAGCTTTTTTTGCAACACACAAAGGACAAAACTTAGTGTTCTTTAATGCTTTGCCTATAAGTATACCTGCGCCTGCGCCTACAGCCCAAGCGACATATTTTTGAAGTTTCACGGAAATATTCCACCTTTAACGAACTTTTTATGCTCTTTTAACGTTTTATGATTTTCTTAATTAATATTCCTGCACCAATAACGCCGGCTACACCTGCAGCAACATGGCTGATTTTGTGCATAGCGATACTTTGTTTGTCGGTAATGCGTTTGAAAATCGGACCTAAAGAAGTTGACTCAAGTCCTAATTCTTTAAAGTGATAGACTTTGGATTGAACTTTCCAAGGGTCATCTTCATTAATTGTTGTGATTCTTACAGCGGAACGGCATCCGTCTGTGTAGCAACAAAATCCGCTGGTTTTATTTTGTCCGAGCATAATACCATCAACATAACCTGTAAAGTCATTTGAATGATCATGGCCGAAAAATGCGGCAATTACATCACCGGTTTTTTTCCAGCTCCGGAACTGACCTGAGTTTATGCAAGGTGAACAGGGACCTTCACCCAAATATCCGTCAACTCCGTCTTTAAGCATATACTTTTTGTCGGAGAAAATGCGGTGACCTTCAACAGCTTCGAAAAGTTTTTCGTGGGGTTTAGCTTCTCTTAAAAGTTCATATTCCTCAATAACAGGGATGTGTTGGAAAAGAATTGCAGGTATAGTTCTGCCGTCATGCTCATCTTTTATACGCTGTGCAGTTTTTTCGTACCATTCAATCTGATCTTGGTGTACCCAATCGTACATAGATATATTTTGGTCATCGCAAAGATTATTGGAGTCAATAAACCAAAGGTTGAGAATATCTTCGGTACCTGCAGAGTTTTTTACAAGAAGATTGCAGTTGAAATAACCGCGAGGACAAGTGGGGTCATTTTCACCTAAACAGTTTTCAATTTCTTTATAAGCCTCAACAACAAGTTCTTCCTGCCCCGGGTCATGCTCGTGATTTCCTAAAACATAGCAGAAGGGAACGCCTGCATCAATAACAGGCTTTAATATTTCACGAAGCGCCTTTTTGTAAAGAGCGAAATCCTTGGAGTCATCTCCGAAGTTGAGTGTATCACCCAAAAGCACTACTAAATCAGGCTTGAAGGCGTAAAGACTTGTTTTCACTAAGTTGTGCATATCCTCGCGTTGTTTGCGCTTTTCTCTTGTGTCAATAATAAGATTTTCGTGCAAATCACCAAGTGACATTATTGTGAATTTGCCGTTTTTGAATTTTAATTCGTTGGTCATACAATCTAATCCCTTCCGGTTTTTAAAAAAAACCGCCCGAAAACGGACGGCTTTTGATTTCGGTAATTATTCTGCAGGAACTTCTGCTTCGTCATCAGATTCAAAGTCAAAGTCGAATCCAAAGTCATCTCCGCTGTCTGCAGATTCAGCTGTGTCCTCTTCGGAAACTTTTGCGTTGTAAGCATCAACAAATTTGTTGATGTAAGAAATTTTGAGAATGCTGCTTACAAGAGGAAGGAATTTGAAAAGCATTACAAACAAACCGCCGTGTTTGATTTCTACACCATAATCGGCTGCTCTCTGGTATAATCTTTCAGCCATCTGGTAGTTCCATACAAGAATGTTGATACCCAATGAAAATGCATCGAGGATAAGCACAAGAATGTAGTTTGCACTGTCTTTTTCATCGCCTTCGCAAATTGCATTAACATCTTCAGTCCATTTATACCAGAAGAAAATGCCGTAGATGCCTAAAGTGATAATGTTAAGGAAGATATACTTCGCTACGCTTCTTTTTTTCATAATAATATTGCCCCCAATATATAATATTGAAATATTGATTTTAAAGGTTCTCAAAAAAATAAAATCCTTTAACTATCTTAATAAATAATACTATATCAGAAAAGTATTGTCAATAATAATTTGTATATAAATACTATAAAAACAAACACTTCGCAGATAAGAGCGAAGTGTTTGAAAGCTTATTCGTTATCGAAAAGTGAAAGTTCTTCTTTTTTCTGTTGCTGTTTATATTTTTCAAGTCGTGCCTTGATTTTATCAGCAGGATTAAGAAGACTGCTGACTGAACAGTCATGGTTAAGAGTGTCGATGATAAGTGAACAGTATTTACTCATATCAACTTCAAAATACCAGGGCTTTTCAAGAAGTTCCGGTGTTCTGTAAACAAGGTTAGTTGTGAAAACACCATCAAGGATACCTTTTTCGTAAGCTTTATCGAACTGCTGAAGACCGTTGCAGAAAAGACCAAAGCTTGTACAAACGAAGATTCTGTTTGCTTTGAGCTCTTTAAGCTTTGTAGCAACTTCAATCATTGAATCGCCGGAAGAAATCATATCGTCAATAATAAGACAATCTTTGCCTTCAACATTATCGCCGAGGAATTCGTGAGCAAGGATGGGGTTTCTGCCATTTACAACAACTGAATAATCGCGACGTTTGTAGAACATACCGAGATCGATGCCGAGAACGGTTGAATAATAAATGCAACGACCCATACCACCTTCGTCAGGTGAAATAACCATAAGGTGATCGTGGTCAATCTTAAGGTCTTTAAAGTTCTTTGTAAGAGCTTTTATCATCTGATATGTAGGAGCTACATTTTCAAAACCTTTAAGAGGAATTGCGTTTTGAACTCTGGGGTCATGTGCATCAAAAGTGATGATGTTTTCTACACCCATATCAGTGCAAAGTTCCTGAAGGGCAATTGCACAGTCGAGGGATTCACGTCTTGAACGCTTATGCTGTCTGCCTTCATAGAGCATGGGCATAATAACATTTATTCTTCTTGCTTTACCTTCAACAGCAGAAATTGCTCTTTTAAGGTTTGCATAATGTTCATCGGGGGAATAGTGGTTTTCGTAGCCGTACATATTATAGGTTACACCATGATTGAAACAGTCGCAAATGATATAAACGTCGTAACCTCTGACTGTTTCATGAAGTACGCATTTACCTTCACCGGAACCAAATCTGGTGAAATCAGCGTTGATGATAAATGTGTCTCTCTGATAACCGTAGAAAGCGATAGTTGTTTTGTGTTCGCTTTCTCTTTCTTCACGCCAAGCTGTAAGATAGTTGTTGATTTTTTGAGCGAGTTCCTCGCAACCGGGTGTAGCAATTATACCAAGAGGACCTACAGGGATAGTGTTTGGAATTCCGAATGCATCTGCCACGACATAAACCTCCGTTTATTTTTTTCTTTTTCTTTATTAATTGTACTAATTATTCAGTTTCTTTTCAAGTAAATTCGACAAATAGTAGTTTAAAAAATTTTGAAATATATTGGCTGCATTTTGTAAGATATTACAAAAAACAATAATAGCGTAACATGAATCAGATGTTACGCTATGTTTTAAATTTCAAAATCTTCTTTTGTGAATTCGCCCGAAAATGAAATCCTTTTGGGTTCCCTTTTCAATGGGTCGTACTTATATTTTTTGCATTTAGAGTGCACCTGCATGATGCCACCGATTTTTCGGCATACTACAACATCGCTGCCGGAAGCAATTTCAGCATATTCACAATAACCGCACTGAGGTTCTGTGGTGTTTTTGAATAGTTTTAAAGCCATCTTTCTCACTCCTGATATTTTTATATTAACATACTTTTCTTTTGTTATCAACCTCAAAAATTAAAACGATGCACATTAAAACCAGTAATAATGTGGCGGAAATGCTGTGAGAAACCGGAAAAACTGCACCGCCAATGGTTATTTCCGAAAAAACATCTGTGCTTTCGGGAAAAAGCTTCATAATTTGAGAGCAGAAAAAGGCGCTTAATGCGCTATTGACAATTCTTATACATAAAAATGTTTTTATTGGGATTCGGCATTTTTCCATATATGTTCCTATCTGAAAAATTACGGCAAAACCACCGAAGCCTAAAATGGCACTGATTAAAGGCAAAGGCAAATTATATATTGTAGCATATTTACATCCTGTTGTTACTTCGAGAATTGATTTTATAAAAAGTGCAGAATATTCATCAGGCGCGAAAATATCAGCAAGTACGGCTATTGCTGAAAAAGTCAGCACCCATCCGCAGATTGCGAGCATGGCATCACTGCCAACGGAAACGGAATTCAAAAAAATATTTTTACGACTTATATGATGGGGTGGTTTGTATGAAGCGGTTTCATTATTACTGAAAAATCGTGCACAGAAACCTATGAACAGCGAAGATAAAACGGTTGATAAGTAAAGAATTATGCCGTTTTTATAATTTGAAAGCATAAAAGTGCCTACAGCAGTAATTACGAATGCCGGACTTGGGTTTACACACCAATAAAACAATCGCTGTACCTCGTTGTCGGTCAGTTTTTTCGCTAAATAAAACTCATAGGCGGTTTTTGCGCCTATGGGATAACCTCCGATAAAGCCGAGGATGACCGCAATAACTGCATTGCCGTTTGTTTTAAATATTTTTTGTGCCGGTTTTTCAAAAAGTTTTGCCAAGAATTCCACAAAAACACTGTTGGAGATATATGTTGAAAGCACCATGAAAGGAAACAGGGAGGGGATAATGTTTTCTGCTAATAATGCCAAGCCGTTTTTTATGCCTTGTGCAGTTTGTTGCGGATACATGACAAGCCCGAAACACGAAAGAATAACACCTGCGATTGCAGGAAATAATTTGATGACCTTCATGTGCGTTTTTTTATTCATTTGTAACACCCCTCAAAGATATTTTATGAAAATAATGCATAGGAATATAACAACAAAAAATATTGAGAAAGTAGAGTGTGTATGAAATTCAAAACATTAAAAAATGTTAAAGAAGATATGGAGAGTTGTGCTATTGAACTTTACGGTAATAAAAGACTGATTGTTTTGGATTGTAAATGTATTGTTGATTATTCTCAGGACCATATAGTTTTAAATTTAGGCAATATCAGTCTCAAAGTGAGTGGTAAGAATCTTGTAGCAGATTCATTTGTATACGGCCAGACCGATATTAACGGTGAAATTGTAAATTTGGAATTTGTGTGAGGATGATTGTTGTGATAAGTCTTTTGAGGTATTTGAACGGGTATGTTGAATTCTGTGCAGAAGGTGGATTTCCTGAAAGATTTTTAAATCTTTGTAAAATTCACGGAATTAGTCTTTGGAAAATAAAAAACGATGGTGTAAAGGTCGAGGCCTGTACAACTGTTGGTGAGTTTAAAAAAATACAAATCCCGGCGGAAAATTCCGGAATGGAAATAAAACCATTGAATAACAAAGGATTGATGTTTTTTATAAAACGTCATAAATGGCGATGTGGTGTGGCTTTTGGTGTACTCATAACAATTTTGTTTATTTGGTTTATGTCAGGCTTTATATGGGAGGTTGAAATTGTTGAAGAAGAAGGTGTAAAGATAGAAAACTTTACAGAGAAACTTGAAGAATTTGGTGTAAAACCCGGTGCAAGAAAGTCAAAAATAGATATTCTTGAGGTGCAGGAAAAACTGCTGAAAGTTTACCCTCAGATTTCTTGGGTGTCTTTGAATATATTCGGGGATAAAGCACAGATAGAGTATACTCCTGCCAAAAATGCACCTGATTTGATTGATGAAAATACACCGGCAAATGTGGTGGCAACTAAAAGCGGAAAAATAACTTTAGTAGAAGGGTACAGAGGGGTAAATGTTGTCAAAGAAGGCGGATATGTTGCTAAGGGGAGTTTGTTGATTTCCGGAGTAACAATGAACGCAGACGGGAGTGAAAACTTTGTTCATGCAAGAGGGAAAGTTTTTGCACAGACCATAACTTCAGTAAAGAAAAATGTTACTAATTCTTACGATGGTTTTGTTACTTCAGGTAGTTCCAACAGATACACGCTGGATATATTTAATTTAAAGATTCCTTTTGGCTTTTTGCCTGAAGGTGAGGTTTTAAGCGAATCGCAAAAGTACCTTGAAGGAAATTCAACTGTTTTGCCGGTGGGGATAATACGCACCGACGGATTATCTTTAAACAATAAAAAAATATCATTTAATGAAGAAGAGGCTATCCTTTTGGCTCTTAAAAATTGTGTTAATGAAAAAAGAAGTAGTTTTTCGGATGTGGATTTTGAAGAAATATCTTTTACGCACAGTAATGACAGTAAAACATCGGCAATTACAATGAATATAATTTGTGTGGAAAATATTGCAACAGAGCAACCTCTTTCTGTAGAATAAAACTAACACCTTTTCACAAAAAAAATCAAAAATTTTAGTAGACATTTACAAAATTTGTGTTATACTATGTTTGTATATATAGTATTTTGTAAAGAGGGTAATTACGTCGGAACAGATAATAAATGTAGACAGAATGGAACAGGCGGTAAGTTTGTTCGGTAGTTTTGATGAAAATATACTGATTATCGAGAAATCATTCGGCGTTGATGTCATAAGCCGTGGCTCTGATATCAAGGTTAATGGTGAACCGGAAAATGTTTCAAAAGCGGTTAAGGCTATCAACGGACTTTTGATGCTGCTTAACAGAGGCGAAACACTTAACGAGCAGAATGTGAGGTATGTAATTTCTCTTGTTGATGACGGAAACGAAGATAAATTAACTACGATGTCTGCGGACTGTGTTTGTATCACAAGTAAGGGTAAACCTGTAAAACCTAAAACATTGGGTCAGAAAAAGTATGTTGAATCAATCAAAAATAATACAATTGTCATTGGTGTCGGTCCTGCCGGTACAGGTAAAACTTATCTGGCGGTTGCAATGGCTGTTAATGCTTTCAGGGCTAAGGAAGTGAATCGTATTATTCTTACGCGACCTGCGGTTGAAGCCGGTGAAAAATTAGGCTTTTTACCCGGTGATTTGCAAAGCAAGGTAGACCCTTATTTAAGACCGCTTTACGACGCACTTTTTGATATGTTGGGTGCGGAGAATTTTAATAAATACCTTGAAAGAGGTAACATTGAGGTTGCGCCACTTGCATATATGCGAGGAAGAACACTTGATGATAGTTTTATAATCCTTGATGAAGCGCAGAACACAACACCGGAGCAGATGAAGATGTTCCTTACACGAATGGGCTTCAATTCCAAAGTCGTGGTTACCGGTGACGTTACACAGATAGACCTTCCTGAAGGTAAGCGTTCAGGTCTTGTGGAGGTCACAAAAATTTTAAAGAATATGGAACAGATAGAGATTGTTCGCTTTACCGGTAAAGATGTTGTAAGACATAAATTAGTACAAGATATCATAAGGGCATACGAAAAATACGAGGAGGCAAAGAAAAGGAAATGAAAGAGAAAATTAAGGTTATTATTTCTAATGATCAAAAAGCAGTTAAGATTCCTACCGGAGTCAGACTTCTCGTCAGACGTTGTTGTAACGCTGTACTTACCTTCGAGGGTTTCGGAGAACCTGCTGAAATCAGTGTAACATTTGTTGATGACGAACGTATTCACGAACTCAACAAAATGCATCGTGGCATTGACAGAAGCACAGATGTGCTTTCGTTCCCTTTAGGCGAAAATGGTGTTTATGATAAGAATATTGATACCGGAGCTTGTCTTTTAGGTGACATAGTTATCTCAGTCGAAACGGCAGTAAGACAAGCTGATGCTTACGGACATACTCTCCAACGCGAAATAGGTTTCCTTACTGTTCATTCAATGCTGCATCTTTTAGGTTATGATCACGTTAACGGCGGTATTGAAGCGGTTCATATGAGAGAAAAAGAGGAACATGTACTTACCGAACTCGGATTAAAACGTAACGAATCGTACTATATGGATTCCGAGGAGGAATAAGCTTGAAGGATATTGACAGCCTTTTGAAAAGCTTTCTTTATGCTTTTAAGGGCTTTTTGTGGATGATTACCCATGAACGTAATTTCAGAATTCATCTGACTTGTTTGGGATATATGTGTTATTACTTGATGCGGTACGATTATTTCGTCTTAACAAAGGTTGAATGTGCCATACTTGTAATAATGAGCGCTCTTGTTATCGGTAGCGAAATGATAAACACAGGTATTGAAAAGGCTGATGATGCGGTTACAAGAGAGAAAAAATATGCTATCAAGGTTTCTAAAGATGTAGCAGCGGGAGCGGTGCTTGTTTTTGCAATTGCCGCTGTTATAGTAGGCGTTATATTTTTATGGCAACCTGAAGCTTTTAAGGCACTTTACATACACTACACAACAGAGCCACTTTATCTTGGCTTGTTGCTGGGAAGTTTTGTTTTGGCGCTTTTATTTATATTTAAATTTGATTTTAATAAAAAAGGGAAAAAATAATGTCACAAAGAAAAACAGCTTTTATCGCAATTGTAGGAAGACCTAACGTAGGAAAATCTTCCATACTCAATAAAATTTTAGGGCAGAAAATTGCTATCGTTTCTTCGCGCCCTCAAACAACACGTACTAAAATAATGGGCGTTCTTACTGAAGGTGATGTTCAACTTGTTTTTACCGACACACCCGGTTTCCATAAGCCGAAAACAAAATTAGGCGAAAAAATGATACAAGCCGTTGATGATAGTATCGGCGGTGTCGATTCTTGCCTTTTTGTAACAGAATCCAAAGGCGAGATAAGACCTACAGAAATAGAACTTCTCAATAAACTCAAGGCAGAGAAGATTCCTGTTGTTCTCGCTATCAACAAGATTGATATGCTTTCCGATAAACAGGAACTTATGTCACGCATTGTTGAACTTACTAAATACCTTGATTTTCATGCGGTTGTACCTGTCAGTGCCCGTGATGGTGACGGTATGGATGCTCTTAAAGGTGAACTTGTGAATCTTGCTCAGGATTCAGAATTTTTCTTTCCGGAAGATACGTTGACGGATCAGCCCGAAAGAGTTTTAGCCGCTGAGATGATCAGAGAAAAACTACTTCACCGACTTAACGAAGAAATACCACACGGTATAGCAGTTTCAATCGAAAAAATGCGTGAACGTGAGGACAAGCCCATACTTGATATAGAGGCTGTTATATACTGTGAACGCGAAAGCCATAAGGGTATTATTATCGGCAAAAAAGGTGCAATGCTTAAAGAAGTATCAACCAATGCAAGACATGAACTTGAGCATTTTTTTGATTGCAAAGTAAACCTTCAATGTTGGGTAAAAGTTAAAGAGGATTGGCGTAACAGAGAGGGACTTATCCATAATTTCGGATTGGATTAAATTAACTTTTTATTCCTGCGCCATAACTGTATAAAGAAACTCCTGCTGAATAAAATATTATTACAGAGATTTCGGTGGGAGTGGTTTTATGGATGAGAAAGAACTTTGGGAGCGTTTTTGTCAAGGTGGTAAAGTAGAGGATTATCTTGAATACCGTAACTGTGTAAACGCTACCAATAAAACGGAGTTGGAACCAAGTGATAAAGATAACCGCACCGGGGCTCGTGATAAGGGAACAGAGTATTGGTGAGTCCGATAGATTAATTACTGTGCTTACTGCACAGTATGGTCTTGTGCGTGCTTTTTCAAGAGGTGCAAAAAAAACCAAAAGCAAAAAACTTGCTGCAACGGCACTTCTTGCCTATGCTGATTTTACATTTGTTAAAACAAGGGACGCCTATTCTGTAGAAGATGCTTTTGTAAAAGAGGTGTTTTTTGAGCTTCGTCAAGATGTTGAAAAAATGGCTCTGGCACAGTATTTTTGCGAACTTGCAAATGAGTTTTGTGAGGAAGATTATGAGTCGGAGGAAATACTCCGGCTTTTTCTTAATGCTTTATGGCTTTTAAAAAGCTCAAAGAAAACACCGGGTTTTGTAAAAGCTGTGACCGAGTTAAGACTTATGACCTTAAGCGGATATATGCCGGCACTTGTGGGTTGTGACCAATGCGGAAAATATGAATCTGACATTATGTACTTTTCACCGGAAAACGGTAAAATCTATTGCGAAGAATGCTTGCCTCTGGGGCAAAAATATTGCGTTAATGCCTCGGTTATACAAGCTATGCGTTATGTGTCTCTTTCCGATTTTGAAAAAATTTTTTCCTTCAGTTTAAAAGAAGATGCACAAAAGAAATTTTCTGAGTTATGTGAAGGATATCTTTTAGATAAAACACAAAGAAAATTTAAAACACTTGATTTTTATAAGACTTTAACGTCTTAAGGATTACATTATGAAAGAAATGAACAGACATTTAAAAGCACTTGAATTTGATAAGGTTTTGGAGCTGCTTGCCGTTCGTGCGTGTAATGACGATGCAAGAGATGGCATTATGGCATTGCGCCCTGAAACAAGTATTGTTGCTGCTTCGCGTCTTGTAAGAATGACGGAGGAGGCATACATATTACTGGCTAAGCATGGTGGCCCGTCTTTTGGCGGACTTAAAAACGTGACGAACTCACTTTCCCGAGCGGCGGCAGGCGGTGTGCTTTCTATGAAAGAACTGCTTGATATCGCCGGTACCATAAAGGCGGTTCGCTCAATAAGTGAATGGAGAAGTAACAGCGGTCAGAATGAATTAAGTATAGATGTGTATTTCAATTCATTAATGCCGAATAAATATCTTGAAGACAAGATTTCTATGGCTATTCTTTCGGAAGATGAAATGAGTGACAACGCTTCACCCGAGCTTGCATCTATTCGCCGACAGATAAAAAACAAAGAGAACAGCGTTCGTGATCAGCTTGAAAAACTTATTCGCTCACAAAGTTTGAAAACTGTTTTACAGGATGCAATTATTACACAACGTAACGGAAGATATGTTGTTCCTGTTAAAAGTGAACACAGAAATGCTGTTTCGGGACTTGTTCACGATACATCATCAACCGGTGCAACTGTATTTGTTGAACCGGCAGGTGTTGTTGAGGCAAATAACGATATCAGAGTGCTCAAAGGAAAAGAAGCACAAGAAATCGAAAGAATTCTTTATGAACTTTCGGTTGAAGCCGGTGGTTTTGTTGAAGAAATTAAAGGCAGCTATGAATGTGCGGTTGAAATTAATATTATTTTCTGTAAAGCACATCTTGCTTATCAGATGAAATCCAGTGTACCGGTTCTTAATGATAGAGGTATTACTGATTTGAGAAAAGCAAGACATCCGCTTATAGATGCTAAAAAAGTTGTTGCAACGGATATAAGACTCGGATCGGATTTTGATACTCTTGTTATAACGGGGCCCAACACAGGCGGTAAAACCGTTGCCATTAAAACGGTGGGTCTTTTATCGGCAATGGCGGCTTCGGGTCTTATGATACCTGCAGCGGACGAAAGTAAAGTCAGCATTTATGAAAATATACTCGTAGATATCGGAGATGAACAGAGTATAGAGCAGTCGCTTTCTACTTTTTCATCACATATGGTAAATATAGTTAATATACTGGAACAAGCAAATGAAAAATCACTTGTTCTTATAGATGAGCTGGGTGCCGGTACTGACCCTGTTGAGGGCGCTGCACTTGCTATGGCGATACTTGAAAAATTGCATGAACAGGGTGCAAAAATAGCCGCTACAACCCACTATGCTGAATTGAAGGCATATGCACTTCAAACCTCGAGAGTTGAAAACGGCTCTTGCGAATTTGATGTAAATAGTTTAAGACCGACTTACAGACTGCTTATAGGTGTTCCGGGACGTTCAAATGCTTTTGCAATTTCAGAAAGACTTGGTATCGGTAAATCCATAATTGACAGGGCGGCGGAGCTCGTTTCATCAGAAAATGTTCGATTTGAAGATGTTGTTGATATGCTCGAAAAAAGTCGACTTGAAATGGAGGACGAGCGCTCTAAGGCTGCAGAAATTACGGAGGCTGCAAAACGCGACAGAGAAAAAGCAGAGAAAGTTCTTAAGGATGCTGAGTTCAGATGCGAAAGAGAACTTGAAAATGCAAGGGGCGAGGCTTTGCGTATAGTTGAACACGCAAAACGTGAGGCTAATGCACTTCTTGCAGAGGTGGAAAAGCTTAAGAAAGAAGCAAAGCAAACTAAAGATGCTGTTGAACTTGCCAGAAAAGCAAAAAGTTCGGTTAATGCTCATCTTAATGCTATAAACAGTGCGATAAATCCTGTGTTTGACGGTACGGATGATGACGATGATTACACGTTGCCAAGACCTTTGGAGATAGGGGATACTGTATTCTGTAAAACTATAGGAAAGAATGCAACTGTTACGGGTCTTAAAGATAAAAAAGGCAGTGTTGAAATCACTGCCGGTATGTTGAAAATGAGGGTAAAAGAAGAAGCTCTCAGACTTATTGATAAACCCAAAACCGACACTAAAAAGAAAAAACAGGTTTCTATCGGTAAAGTTACGGGTGAGAGTCGCGCATCTATGCAGGTTAATAACCGTTGTGATTTGCGTGGACTTATGGTGGATGAGGCTATAATTGTTCTTGATAGATTTCTTGACGATTTACTTCGTTCGGGACTTACGGAATGTACAATCATTCACGGTAAAGGCACAGGTGCATTGCGTGCAGGTGTTACCCAATTTTTAAAAGGTGATCCGAGAATAAGAACATTCCGACTTGGCACTTTCGGAGAAGGGGAAAACGGAGTGACTATAGCGGAAATAAAGTGAAAAAAGGACGGAGAAATCCGTCCTTTTTCGTTGCATTTTATTATTTAATATAAAATTCTGCTTTTGAAAAATCAAGCTTTTTCAAATCTTCTTTATTCAGTGTTACATATGCGATTTTTTCGGTATCAGCAAGGAAAGAGGGCATATTATCATCAAGTGGGTCGTATTGAAGTAAAACGGTTTTGCCGTTATCTTCCGAAAGTAGTCTTGTACCGTCCTCACAGGAATCTGCCTCGAAAAAGTCGATTGAATATTCTGTGTCAGTATCACCTAAAAAATCAAAACCTGCATTAAAATCGTCAATGAGCGTATCGGGCTCTGAACTGCAATAACGGATATTAGGTATAAATTTTCCGTCATCGAAAGAAAGGAAAATGTAGATAAATCCCTTTTGAGGGAGCAACCCTTCTTTGTCAAATGATTTGAATTCGGATATTTTTAATTGGCAGAAGAAAAAATCCTCGTCATTTATTGTTCCGTCCTGAAGCCATTCTTCGGGCATTGTGGGCGCACCGAAAAATTTACTTGTACCGGGATCATATTCTCCATGTGCTTTTTCAACTGTAATTCCTATCATTTAAGCAACCCCCAGATATTCTTCAAGCACTTGTCCGCTTGCTTTTAATTCTTTAGCAGTTTCAACACCTACATAGCGCCAATGCCAAGGCTCATAAATAACCTTTGTTATATCCTGTTTATCTTTAGGATATCTCATAATAAATCCGTAATCAGCGGCATTTTTCTGCAACCATTTGAATTCTTCGGTGCCTTCAAACCATTCTTCGACACAAACTATATCCATGGCATATCCAAGATTATGTTCGGAACTTCCGGGAGGCATTATTATGGTAGCCGCTTTGACTTTGGCTTCTTCTGTGGAGTAGCCTTGTCCTTCGAAAAATTCTATTTTTCTGTTATAATTTCTTTCCTGTAATTCATATGAACGGTAGCCTGAACAAGGAGTGAGCTTTACGCCGTCTTTTTCGGCTGCTGCGTACATTTTTTCGTAATGTTCCGCTACTTTTTTGTCGAGACGTTCGCTGCTTCCGCAAACGTACACAAGGTCAGGTTCATAATCAGCAGGGATGCGATATCCCGAGTTTACAAGTGTTAAATGCCAATCGGTATCGCTTATTGTGATAATCGAAGGATTGTTTATAGTGCCGGGTACGTTTGCTGTAGCACCTACTGTTTCCGCTGCGGTGCTTTCCGGTGTTGTCGCTGCTGCAGTAGTACCGGAAGTTGTGTCATTCTGTTTGTTGTCAGTTGTCGCAGGAGTATTCCCGTTCTGAGAAACATTGTTGTTTGCGTTGGTAGTTGATGTTTGTTGAGCTATCAAGGTCTTGTTTCGTTTATTAACACAAACGCAAACGATGCCGATGAAGCCTATAATACATGCTAAAACTATACATAAAAACTTTTGAGCACCGGATTCTTTTTTGTTTTTGGCGCTTCGTTTATTTTTTTTATTTAAATCTATCATAACGATTACCTCTCTTTGCTGTTATTATATTGCAATAACGTATAAAAGTCAATTGTGCAAAGGGATATAAAACTATTAAAATTAGTTGTTAAATACAAATCAGTATTGTTTGTTTTGTGCTTTTTTTACAAATATAAAAAAATATTAAAAATTACTGTTGTTAACCGTTTTTTTGTGTTATAATTACCGGGTAAATAAAAGTAAAGTCGGTACTTATCGACATTTGCTATAATATCGAAAGGGGTAAAACCTTTATGAAACGTATTTTTACAGTATTGATGGCTATTTTACTTGTGACTGCTATGCTTATGTCATTTGTTTCCTGCGGTTCTTCTGATGAATCAGATGATGCGGAGGTTTTCACAACTGATGAAGCAGTTTACACAGAAAGTGCAACACCTGTAGGCAAAACAAGTGCAGAAGTTCTTAACTATTTCAATTCACTTGTAAACGATGTTAAAAATTCAAAACCTGCTATTAATTACTCTTTTGAGAAAAATGTGCCTAACGATATCAAAGTTACCAAGAAAGGCGAAGAGGATTCTGAAGAAATTGATGAAACCCTTGAAGCAATTAACAATTCTGCCAAAGGCATCAAGGATATGATTCTTGAAGATATCAAATCATCTTCCGGAGAAATTGCTTTTGGTGCTGATAATTCTGAAATTCTTCTTGTAAAGGGCGAGTCCTGGACATCAAAGCTTACAGTTGCTGATATTGATTATGCTACAATCAAAGAAGTGGGCGATAACTACTATATCACAATTGCTTTCAATGATATTGAAAAGAACGGCGACACAACTGCTCTTGCAAAGGCTTTCGATCTTCGTGATAAAGATGCTATTCTTGCTTCGGAAGAATTTGCAAAAACAAGTGAATACCTTAAATTCAATGATTACGATGTAGCATATGCTGATTGCCAGATTACAGCTACCGTAAACAGACTTACTAACGAAATCACAAACATCAATTACTATAAAGCGGCACTTGTAACTGCACATATGACAGGCGCAGGTACATTTAAGGATTATGGTGATGTTAGTGTTATCTTCAAACTCGAGGACAGAGCTAATTACGACATCACATGGGCAACAGAGCTTCCTACAAGTCCCCTTGATACTACAGAGGTAGTTTCTGAAGAGATTTCTACAACTTCTGGTGCAACTACAGAAGCAGTTTCTCAATAAATTAATTAAATACACTGGCGGAGGTAATTACCTTGAGTAAAAAAATAATTGCAGTTATTGCAGTTGTTACCGTTTTATTTGTAAGTGTTTTTGCTGCTTGCAATAAGAAAGATGATGACGGTATTTATGTAAAACATGAAGACATCGACTTAGTGACTGATGAAAATGGCGAAAAAATTCTTGGTACTAGTGGTGAATTTCTTGTATATGCAACTGATGATGACGGCGATCGTATCACAAAAGCAAACGGAGAGTATGAAACACTTGCTCAGGAATTTCAACCTATCGAAGATGATGGCGTAGTTGAAGATTACGGTTTTAAATTTAATATTCCTGAGGGATGGAAATCAACAAACACTTTCGGTTTATTTGAAAATGAGGATAGCACACAGACTATAGAAATCGGTGTTGTTAAATACACTTACAAAGATTACTATAAACACAACAAAGATTTTTACGAAAAAGTTAAAAGTCAGACAACAGCAGAAGTTACTTGGGAAGAAAATGTTGATTTAGGCAAAGATTTCAAAAACGTTTGTCGTTTTACTTTCACAACAAAAGAAGGTGCAACAGTACTCTATTTCTTCGGTAACTCTAACAACGTTTATAAGGTTCAGTTTAATACAACAGATTCCGCTAATGCTATAGCTGACAGCGAGGCGCTTTGCAAAGCTATCACATTTAAAGGTTTCACATATTATCCTGATGTGACATCAGCAACAACTACGGCACCAACTACAACTGCAGCTGCAGAATAACGAAAACAGAACGGCTACACCAAGAGGTGTAGCCGTATTTTTTGTGTTTATATCAGAAAAACAGGTGCTTAATTTATATTTTGTCTTTGAAATATTTTTCTGTTGCAAGATAAATTGCGGGAACAACGATAACTGCACATACAAGTTCGATTAAACCGTTTGTACTGATAAGGGTTCCAATAATAACTTCGAGAGTTTTTGCTGATTCTCCGAATAAAACTTCAAAGCCACCGAAAATCTTTAAAGAACTCAATACTAAGACTGTGTTTGTCAATGTTCCTGCAAAAGCGGATAATGCCAAAGATATTGGCTTTTTACATTTTGTTTTAGACAGGCCATAAAAAACAAGACCCGCTACTAAACCAACTATAATTCTGGGAACAAGAGAAACTAACGGGTTTTGGAAGGGGATAATACCGAATTGAAAAGCTCGTGCAACACAAGTCAGACCCCAGACACCGCCGAGAATAGAACCATATTTCGGTCCTAAAATTGTTGCGCCCAGAATAACAACAATATGTAATGTTGTTATTTCGATTACTCCGATTGTGATGTAGCCAAGGTACGGTGTGAATGTCATAACGACTATCAATGCCGAAAAGAGTGCACACATCACAAGACGAATAAGTTTCGTTTTTTCTTTCATAATAAAACTCCTTTTGCTGCTGTTCCGATGGATACAACGCGTATAGTTTCTTACCTGTTTTTCTTATATATAATCAAAAGTCCTTGAAGAACAAGGTCTTTATTATAAATGATATCTTTTTCGCAACATGTAACTATTTCTTTTGCGAGACCTCCTGTTGCTACGAGAGTTTTAATAGGTTTACCCAACTCTTTTTCGATTCTTGTTGCCATGCCGTCTAACATCGCGGCATTGCCGAGCACCGTTCCTGCACGGATACATTCGATAGTGTTGGTACCGATAGCATGTTCCGGCGCGGAAAGTTCAATAGTAGGTAATTGTGAAGTTCTGGCGGATAAAGCATCTAAAGATATACCAATACCCGGAGCTATGGTGCAACCTGCGAAAACGCCGTTTTCATCAATTAATGAAATTTTAGTGGCAGTACCTAAATCCATTACAAGACAAGGTAAAGGATATTGAGCTAAAGCACCTACAGCACCTGCCACAAGGTCTGCACCCACTTCTTTGGGATTGTCTGTGGCTATTTTTAAACCGTTTTTCAACCCTGCGGCAACGATAAGCGCATCGCAACCTGTTACCTTTTTGATTGCCTGTTTAAATACACGGGTTAACTCAGGTACTACGGAGCTTATAATTGCGCCTTCAAAAGAATTACCGATTTTTTCGAGTTCAAAAACGGCGCTTAATTCTATTGCGTATTGCTCAGAGGTCCTGTGACGTTGAGTTGCCAACCTTGAGATACATATAGGTGTATCATCCTTAAAAAAACCAAGAGTAATATTTGTATTACCAATGTCTGCAGTAAGAATCAAAAAAATCACCTTCAAACAAAGAAGAAAATAATATAATGTTTAAATTATTATACATCAATATAATGAAATGCGCAACAAATTTTTAAAACATCAAAGAAAACACTTTTAATATTAAAAATAGTGTGATATACTTTCTGTGTATAAATTTACAGAAAGAGGTAATAATATGGCACGTGAAAAAAATATTGGCAAAGATGCTCTCGAAAAAGGCAAAGGTTTCTTTGGTGAATTCAAAGAGTTTATTGCTAAAGGTAATGTTATTGACTTGGCAGTCGGTGTTATTATCGGTGGTGCTTTTTCAAATATTGTAAAAAATCTTGTTGAAAATGTTATAACTCCCGCTATAACTATCATCACCGGAAAAGTTTCTTTTAAAGATTTGTTTATTGCTCTTGACGGAAATGAATATTTAACACTTGAAGCTGCAGTGGAAGCAGGCGCATCAACTATCAACTATGGTCTTTTCATTCAGGCTGTAATTGACTTTGTGATTACCGCTTTTGTTATTTTCCTTCTTGTTAAGGGTATTAACAAAATCAGAGGTCTTGGCAAAAAAGAGGAAGCTGTTGAAGAAGCAGCTACAACAAAAACTTGTCCTTACTGCAAGAGTGAAATCGCTATCGAGGCAACTCGTTGTCCTCATTGTACTTCGGAGGTTGAATAATACTAATGGGTCGCATTAGATATTTTATCGCCCTTTGGGCATCCAAAATGGTGTACATGTTGTTGCGACTTCTTAAAAGAAATGCAACGATGTACCCCGGCTATATTGCACTTAAAATTTGTCCTGATTATCTTGCGAGAACTAAAAAATCACCCAATGTTCTTTGTGTTACAGGTACAAACGGTAAAACAACAACTACCAATATGGTTGCGGATATTCTTGCACAAAGCGGTATGAAGGTCGTTTCCAACAGATATGGTTCTAATATTAATACAGGTGTTGCCACTGCGTTAACTCATAGCGTAAATGTTTTTGGTAAACCAAAAATTGATGCGCTTGTTCTTGAAGTTGACGAAAGATTTTCAAGGCTCATTTTACCTTTTATTAAACCTGATTATCTTGTTGTTACAAACCTTTTCAGAGATTCCATTAAAAGAAATGCACACCCCGAATATATTTTCAGCATTCTTGATACCTATGTTCCCGAAACAACAAAACTGATACTTAACGCTGACTGTTTACAGTCGTCCCAGCTTTTAAAGAAAAATAAACGTGTTTATTTTGGTATTGATAAGTTGGATACAGATGTTACCGAATGCGTTAATCTTATCAACGATTTTTCTATTTGCCCTGTTTGTGATGAAAAATTGGAGTTTAATTATCTGCGTTATCATCATATAGGTAATGCATATTGTCCTAAATGCGGTTTTAAATCTTTTGATGCGGATTATCGCCTTACAAATATTGATTATGACAACAAGACTATCACTATAAAACACGGCGAAACAGAAGATGTTTATCCTATGGTGAACAGAGCGTTATATAACATTTATAACGAGCTTGCTGCTGTCAGTCTTATGTCTGAATTCGGTGTTGACCTTGAAAAGGTCAAGGACTATATGCGTAAAATCAGCGTTACCCAGACAAGATATAAAGAGGATAAAGCCGGTAAAACCGAAATTATCCGTACCATGGCAAAGGGTCAGAATTCAGTTTCTTGTTCAAGAACACTTGATTTTGTAGGTCACGAAACAGGAGCAAGAACAGTGTTTATAATGATTGACGATTTGTTTGAACGCCGTGATTCATCAGAATTCGTAGGCTGGATATATGATGCTGACTTTGAATTCCTTAATACTCCCGATATAAAACAGATTGTTCTTGCCGGTCCTCGTTGTTTCGATTATAAGCTCAGGCTTCTTATTGCAGGAGTTCCTGCAGAACGTATACTATGTGAAGAAGATGAGTTTAAAGCGGTTGATATTATGGATAAAGATATTGATAAGCTTTATCTCCTCCACGATACTTCCACATATGACCTGGCATGTAAAGTTGAATCAAAAATTATATCGGTATTTACCGAGGCACAAAATGCAAAAGGCGGTGAACAATAATGAAAATTGAGGTTCTTTATCCCGAGATTTGTTGTTTGTTCGGCGACAAGGCTAATATGCGCTATTTTGAAATGTGCCTTCCGGGAGCAGAGTTTATTAAAACTCCTGTAAGCGAGATGCCACGTTTTTTGACAGAAGATGTGGATATGGTTTATTTCGGCTCTTGTAGTGAGTCTAACCAGGAACGTATACTTTCAAGACTCAAAGGCTACGAACAGCGAATTAAAGATTTAATTGATAAAGGTGTTATATTCCTTATGACAGGTAATACCTTTGAAATTATGGGTGAATATATCCAGAAGCCTGATGGTGAAAAAATAAGCGGTTTAGGTATTTTTGATTTTTATTCTGAACGTACTATTCCTAAACGTTATAATTCCCTTTTCATAGGTAAATACGAAAATATGGAAATTGTTGGCTACACCAGCCGTTTCTCTCATTGCTATGGTATTAAGCAAGAGGATAATTTCCTTAGCGTTACAAAAGGCTATGGTTCAACTGTTGAGGCTAAAACTGAGGGTATCCACCGAAATAATCTTTTCGGAACATATCTTCTAGGACCTTTCCTTATTCAAAATCCTCTCTTTACAGAGTATCTTATGAAAAAGCTTGGTGTAGAAAATCCTGAGTTAGCATTTAAAGAGGATATTATGAAAGCTTACGATGTGCGTCTTAATGAATTTAAGACGGATATAGTTTTTGCTGAATAACAAATAATTGCCCGGAATTCTTTCGGGCAATTATTTTTTTCTAATAAATTGACAAATTCATTTAAATCCTTTAGAATGTACATATATATTAGTTTGTGGGGTGTTAAAAATGAATGTACCCAAAGTATTTGAAAGTGAATACAGATTTTGTTTGATAATGTGGGAAAATGAGCCTGCAAGTTGTTCGGACCTTGCTGCAATCAGCAAAGAGCGTCTTGGCTGGTCGCGTACAACTACATACACTGTTATTAAAAGATTATGCGACAGAGGTATTCTCAAAAAAGATGGATCTATTGTTTCATCAATTTTCAGTAAAGAGGAAGTGCAGGTTTCAGAAATGGACGAGCTTCTTGAGAAAAAGTTTGAAGGCTCTATCCCTGCGTTTATTGCTGCATTCGCTAAAAGACAAAAGCTTTCTCAAAAAGATATTGAAGAAATTCAAAGCATCATAAACGCAAGTGATAATCAATAGGAATATAATTTACTAACTTGTTCTGTGTTTGCAGAGCAAGTTTTTTATTGACAAAATCTTACTAATGGTTTAGAATAAAAACGTGGTCTAATCCATTAAACTTTTTCTGAAAAGGAGAGGCATTTATGAAAAAAATAAAAAGAGCCATTGCAATACTTTTGGTAATGATAGTTTCCTTTAGTGTTATAAGTGTAGGTGCAGAAGCGGTTAGTGTTTCTACAACTGATAGCGATTATGGTTATATGATACCCACAAACTATAATTTCACAAAATCACTTTCTACGGTGTACCTTTACGGAAATTATGACTATATGAATTTTTACATTAATTCAAAAATGTACGATAATTATTTTATATATGAAATATATTCCGATGCTGCCTATACTAAGCCGGTGTATAGTGGTTATACTTTTTGTGAGCATGGTACATTTACATATTCGGCCTATATAAAATTGTTAGGTACATTTAGTTCCGGTACATATTACTGTATTACATATGCTGCTGATATTGATGATTACGATAATGTCACAGTTTCTACTCCTTCAATATCAAGTTTTAAGATAGTTGTTAACAGAAATCCATCATATAGTCAAAATATAGTAGGGTTGAAGTCTACAACTAATACAGTTGACGGTCCTAAAGTTAGTTGGTATAAACTTAATAATTCAACAGTTAAATATAATATTTATCGCAGATATTTAACAGGAGACAAGTGGGTAAAGGTGGGTACAGTTGGCGGCTCAACATATACTTTTACAGATAAAACTGTTAAAAATATCGGTGGTAGATATGTTTATACCGTAAGGGGTGAGGATAAAAACGGCAACCTTACAAGATATCATTATAGTGGAGTAAACGCTGCTTATACACCTGCACCTGAGATTACGTCTGTTCAGGTGTATCCCGAAAACAAGATTCGTATTTCATGGACGCATAAAAACACATCCGGAATATCTCCCGAAAAATTTATATATAGAAAAGAAAATGGTGGCAGTTGGCAGAAAATAGCTTATATGCCATCCGGTAGTAGTGATTTCTATTATGATACTAAAGTGAAAAGTGGCAATAATTACCAATATACAGTTCGTGTTAGAATACCTTTTAAAACAGGCGATGCTTTCAGTGCTTATTATGATGGTAAGGCTGTGGATTATATTGAAGCACCTAAGCTTAACCCATTGCATTTTACTGATGAGGGTATGACTGTATCGTGGAACGCTATTGAAGATGCGAAAAAATACGCCATTTACCGCAAATCTCTTGAGGATAACAGTACATGGAAAATACTTGGAAGAGTAGATGGCAATGAAACATCTTATATAGATAAAACTGCAGTTGAGAATGGAGCATACCGTTATACAGTTCGTTCTGAGTCGGAAACAAATCAGGGAAGTTATTATAGCAAAGGTGTTTGTTATGTTAAATTTGACCAACCTACAATAACGACTGTAACACCTAACCAGTATTCTACGTATAGATATTTCACTATAACATGGAACAAGGTGGCGTACGCTAAGAGTTATTATTTAATGTATGACGATGGTAGCGGATGGCAAAAATACGGTGGACCTACTGAATCGGGGGCAATTAATTTTTATTTTGATCCTAATGAATATAAAGAATATAAATTCTCGGTAATGCCATTTATTGGTGACGTGTATGGAACTTATAAAACTGATGTTCCAGCTTACGGTGTTTTCCCAAAATTTGGTGTAAGTAGTGTAGTTTATGAAAACTATATAAGGTTAACATGGGGTAATGCAAAGGCTGATAGCTATAACGTTTACAGAAAACCGAAGGGTGCTCCTGATTCTGAATATGAGTTATTAAAAAATACAACATATACAGCGTACAACGATTATTCAGCACAAACAGACGTTCCATATACTTATAGCGTGCGTGCAGTTCATGGTTCTGTAGAACAGAAGTTCTATATACCCTCGGTAAGCGTTACTAAATACCCCAGTGATAAATATATAAAAAGTTTCAAGGTAAATAAGATCGTTTCTTATGATAATAAAACCAATAAAACTTCGTATGCTTACAAGTTCGAAGTAGATAAAACTCCGGAAGGTCAGAATCTTAAAACAGTTGTTTATGCTCTCAGTGTAAAAGGTTGGGTGAATGTTACTACTTCGTATTTTAACTTTGAAACTTTGGAATTTGCTACAGCTGAACCTGTTTTCTATGCAGTTGTTTATGATTCTAACGGCAGAACACCTATTGATGGTTGTACTGGTGTTCCGGCAGACGAAATGTGTGCGGCACCTAAGATAAAACTTAATGTTGTAAAAGGTGGTATGACAGTTTCGTGGGATGCTGTTGACGGTGCTGTTGCGTACAGAGTTGTAGAAACAAATAATCGAATTGAGAGAGTTGTTGATGGAAGTACACTTTCGATTAAAATAAACTCATCAGACTTATCGGACAATTTGCGGTTGCGTGTTTCAGCAGTACACAGCAACGGAAATGTTGCTGAAAGTAGGTTGGATAACATTTCGTGTACTTGGAGCATACCTGCAGTTCTGAAGGTAACAAGCGGTGAAAATGGTAATACAGTATATCTGACCGGTCCGATGCATTATGAAAACTCTGTTTATCACATATTCAGAAAAGCACCTGGACAAAAGAACTGGACCAGAATCGGGTATTATCAAGGTAAACCGTATGTGGATAGTACCGCACAAGCCGGCGTGAAATATACATATACCGTAAGACTGTATGACTATGTAAATAAATTTTATATGAGTTATTATGATACTGTGGGTGTTCAGGTTGGTCAAATCCAAACACCAAGATTGAATGAAGCAAAAGATTATGGTAATTATATATTGGTAAGTTGGAACTATCAATATAATGAAAAGTGTTTTTATGTTTATCGAAGGACTGCCAATAGTGGTTGGATAAAAATAGCTACAGTAAATAGTTACGAAGCTAATTGGTTTTTGGATACAACTGCCCAATCGGGTGAAACCTATTATTACACAGTAAGAGCCTATGATGGTACTATTTTATCAGGTTATGATCCTGTGGGTGTTAAATGTACAAAATCATAAAAAACACAACCAAATTCGATTTTACAGCCCTTGCGTTTTTGCAAGGGCTGTTTTTATAATTTGACAAAAGTAGACAAATCGTATAAAATGGTGTTAGTTTATTGAGTTAGAAAATCGTAACTTCAGGTGGCAGAAAAATGAGTGGAATTTTTAGTTGTATATTAAAGCTGTCTGTTGACGCTTCGTTTTTAATAGTTGCGGTAATTTTAGCAAGGTTATTGCTCCGCAAATCCTCAAAAGTTTTCAGAAAAATTTTGTGGATTTTAGTCGGGCTAAGACTTTTAATCCCGTTTTCTTTTGAAAGTGTTTTAAGCCTTGTCCCGCAAACTACTAATGAACTTTCAAACCAATCTTCAGTAGGTGGGGAGGTTGCTTCGGTTCCGACACAAGCGGTTATAACCGAGTCTTGTGATTATTTGCAGCTTTTATCGATTGTATGGGTGATTGTAGCAGCAGGAATGTTAATATATGGTTTAATCAGTTTTATAAGACTGAAAAGAAAAATATCCGATGCAGTGCGTCTGAAAGATAATATCTATCAGAGTGAAAAGGTGGATTCGCCATTTGTTTGTGGTTTGGTGAAGCCTAAAATCTATATTCCGTATAATATGGATGAAGATACATTCCAATGTGTTATAAAACACGAAAAAACACATATTAAATACTTTGACCATATATTAAAAGCCCTCGGCTTTGCGGTGCTATGTGTGCATTGGTTTAATCCTCTTGTGTGGGTTGCCTATATTCTTTTCTGTAAAGATATAGAGCTTCTTTGTGATGAAATTGTTGTAAAAGATATGACCGAAGAAAGCCGAAAGAAATACGCAGTTGCTCTTTGCAATATCGGTGTTGAAAAGGTTAAAATTTCTGCTTGTCCGGTGGCTTTCGGTGAAGTGGGAATAAAAGAAAGGGTTAAGAATACAGTTAATTTTAAAAAGGTTAAATTAGCTTTTTTGATTATTTCAGCGGTGGTCTGTGTGGCGGTTGCAGTATGCTTTATGACAACACCTGTTAAAGCCCAGGAAGAAAAGGCAGAGCCTGAATTGCAAGAAACCGTAACAGCTGTTGAAACAACTGAGCCTGTTACTGTTCCCGAAACTGTTCCTGTTACCGAAGTTTCTGAAACAACAGAGGAGGTAACAGAGCCGGTAACTGATGAGGTTGACGAAACTCCTGATGAGATGTATGTCGAAGTAAATGAAGACAACAATAATGAAACACAGTATGTTGAAGAAGAAAAAATAACTGAAATAATAGTTGAAGAAAATACAAAAATAAATGATGAGCAAATTTTAGATAACATAATTAATCGTCACAGAGGTTCGAATTCGGAAGGTATTGCATATGGTAACGCAATTTCGAATATTGATATAAGTTCGGTTCAATCGGGACACAATGAAGATGTGAACAAAGCAAATGAATTCTACGGAAGTATGCGCTGAATGTGGTTTTTAGTAAAATAAGGAAATACCTGTTGTTTTTTGTGAAATGACAGGTGTTTCTTTTTATTATATAATTGACAAAAAAATACTAATGTATTAAAATTAACATGTGGTCTAATGTGTTAAACTATAGGAGGAGAATTTTATGAAAAGTATTAAAAGAACTCTGGCAATACTTCTGGTTGTGATAATTTCCTTTAGTGTGCTTGTTGTAGGTGTGCAAGGTTTGTATGTGTATTCTACAGTTCGTGATTTTGGGTATATGATGCCCGCAAATTACAATTTTTCAAAAACACTTTCTACGGTGTATCTTTATGGTAATTATGATTATATGAATTTTTCTATAAATTCTAAAAATGAGAATACGTATTTTTTCTATGAGATATACTCAGATAAAGGTTATACCGACCTTGTAAACAGTGATTATACATATTGTGATGGCATTGGTGAATATACTTATTCACCGTATGTAAAATTACAGGGCATCTATAAAACAGGAACATATTACTGTGTCACATATGCTGCAGATATTGAGAGTGACGGGGATATTTGGATATCCGAATCTTCATTAAGGCGGTTTAAAATAGTTGTAAACAGACTTCCGAAATACAGTCAACAGGTGATAGGTCTTAACTCTGTTATAAATACTGTTGATGGTCCCTTGGTAAAATGGTACGCCCTTCCTTCAACTGTTAAATATAATATTTATCGCCGTCCCTTAGTGGGAACGAAATGGGAGAAAATCGGAACAGTTAACGGCTCGACATATGAATTTACAGATAAATCTGTTAAAAATAAAAATGGCAGATACGTTTACACCGTAAGGGGCGTAGATAAAAACGGAACACTTACAAGATATCATTACAGTGGTGTTACAGCTCATTATGCAAAAGCGCCCGTTGTAAGTTCTGTAAGCACAGTTGTAGATAACCAAGTTCAGGTTAAGTGGAACAGCACCGGTTCAACTGCTGTTTACCAGGTTTACAGAATGGAAAATGACGGCGGTTGGGAACTGTTGGAAAAAAATTATAAAGGAACTGTGTTTTATGATAAAACTGCACAAGGCGGTAATAATTGCAGATACACAGTTCGTGCCGTAATCAGAACAAATACGGGTACTGCCTTGAGCCATTTCTACAACGGAAAAGAGATAACTTATATTGCAGCACCTGAATTGAATCCGTTGGAATTTACCGAGAACGGTATGAATGTAACTTGGAAAGCATCTAAGGGTGCAGTTAAATACGCTGTTTACCGCAAACCCTTGGACGAAAACCAAAATTGGCGGTTAATTGGTAAAGTGGATTCCAAAACCACTGCATTTATGGATACAACAGCAGTAAAAGAAGGGAATTATCTTTATACAGTCCGTTCTGAAGGTGCAAATTTCCAGGGTAGTTATATAGGTAAAGGTGTGGAATATTTTAATCTGGTACCACCCGATTTTACAATTGAAATTAAAGAGGGGAGAATTGATCTCGAGTGGGATAAAGCACCGTATGCAAAGTCATACCAAGTTTATGTTAAGATAAATAACGGCAGTTGGAAAAATCTCGGTCGTACAAATACCTGTAATTATAGTTATACTCCGCCCAAATTGGGTGAATATAATTTTGCTGTTCTTTCGGTAAGGGGTTCTAAAAAAAGTGCATTAAAGTACAATTCTGAAAACGTAATGTTTTTCCCTACAATTCCAACCGGTTTTATTGCTTACGAAAAGTACAATAGGGTGTATTGGAATTCAACAGAAGCAGAAAGTTATAATATCTATCGCAAAGTTGCAGGTGCTCCTGATACAGAATATCAATTGCTCGGAAATACTAAGAATCTTTATTTCTCTGATACAACAGCACAATATGATGTAGCATATACTTATTGTGTTAAAGGTGTGTATAATTCGGTTGAACAGCATACAAATTTCAACCCTGTGAATTTTACAAAATATTCTCCCGAAAAACATCTAAAAAGTTTCGATGGGTATAAAGAGTTGTTTTATTATGATGATGAAAATTATGGCTCTGTGCGCTATTCTTTCAATATAGAAAAAACAACTGCAGGACAAAAAATGAAACCCAAACTTTGTGTATTACTTGAGAATGGTTGGCGTGTTGTCAGTAACGGTTTATATTATTATAATGGTGACGAAAATGCCCCCAAAATAGTTTTTGATGGAGTTGAAAGAGCCTTTAACTTGATTTTGGGTGATGAAAATGGTCAGACACCTGTTGATGGTGTTAAAGTTGTTGTGGATGAAAAAATGTGTCCAAAACCTTATTTCAAATTGAATGTAATCGCATCGGGTTTGAATGTAACCTGGAATGCTGTGAATGGAGCAGTTGAGTATATAATTGAGGAGTCGTATGATATTAAAAGGATTGTTAAATCTAACGGTTCGCAAACATATTCTGTAACAATTCCTTTTTCTGAATTTGAAGATTGTGCAAATCTGCGCTTAAGTGTTACAGCAGTTCACAGTAACGGCAACCGAACAACTAATTATATAACCGATTTTCGTATATTTAGCGCAATTCCAAAAGTGTCTTATGTTGCTAAAGGTGAAAACGGAAACCATGTGAATTGGGAAAAACCGCAGGATAATACATGGGGCGGAGAATATGTTTTATTCCGCAAGGAACCGGGTTCTTCTAGTTGGGTAAAAATAGCCTCTGTTCCGTTTAACAAACGATATTACTTTGATGCAACCGCTATCCCCGGAATCAAGTATAAATATACTGTAAGAGTTTACGATACTACTCGTAATTTTTATTCAAGTTATTATGATACTGCAGGACTTGAGGTGGGTGAACTTGCTACCCCGCAATTAGTATCAGCCAAGAATGTTTCCGATGGAATCGAAGTCAAGTGGCTTCAAAATAGCTGTGCAAGATATTATTATGTTTATAGGAAATCTGCGGGAACGGGTTGGGTGAGAATTTCGGATGTAGAAAGTACGTGCTTTGTTGACAGAACTGCAAAATCGGGAGTAACTTATTACTATACAGTAAGGGCTTATAGGCATCCGATTCTTTCCGGTTACGATTCCGTAGGTGTTAAGTGTAAAAAGTCATAAAAACAAACCTCTCAGTTCAAGTGAACTGAGAGGTTTATTTCATTTTTAAATTATTCCTGTTCGGCTCTTTGTTTTTTGAAGCCTTTATTTGTGATTGTGTTAAGTGCAACATTAAGTCCAAAAAGAGCTATGCCTACAAACAAGCCATATTGTACGGAGCCATCAATAAATACAGCTGTGGTTGAGCCGATTTGTGATACCGAAACCACAAACAGAATGCCTGATAGTATAAAACAAAGCAGGGAGCCTATACAGAGGACCATATTTGCACCGGCTTTAAGGGAAGGTGCTTTAATAAGTACAAACAGGAAGTTTAAAACACCAAAAACAACTGCAAGATATAAAAGTACAATTGCCAACAGCAAGAACAAAACAGGTGTACCTAAGCTTTGGGATGAAACAAGGGGGATGATTCCGCCCCAATTTAAACTAAGCAGTGTATTTAATGTGAAATCGAGAAGGGTAAAGTTAGTTGATGATGCGTTAATGAACGGAAGGTTCAACGTATAATTTGCCAAAGGCAAAACCAAAGCAACAAGGGGCAAAAATGTACATACAAAGCGCACGATTCTCAACTTGTTTCCAAAAAGAGCGCTTTTGAAGTTGCCTGTAAATTTTCTGAACTTAATCCAAGCAACTTCTGCGTTGCGAGCATCCTCGTCAAGGCGTTCTTCCCAATTATAGTTAGGTATATTTACACCGCAATATGGACATTCTGCCTTTATGTTCCAAAAATTCAAAATATGATTACATTTGGGACAAAGAGCCATAGTGTTTCATCCTTTCGTTTGTGGTTTTAGGTACCTTAATAGTCAAGAACACGCAAAACAGCGTCAGCTTTTATAGGAAGATTTCGGATAACTGCACGAGCTTCTTTTTCACGCATTACAGGAGTAATGAAAGCGATTTCTGTCTTGGGCTCGTCCTCTCTGTGGAGGATAATTGGAGATTCAAAAGCTTTGTTGATTTCGTTAAATGCTGTTACATAATCATCTGTCTGAGCGCGTACATAAAGCGCAGTACTCTGTAAAAGAGGATCTATTACATAATTATCTTCTGCGGGACCCCAACCAAAAGCTTTTCTTTTTGCTGTGTGTTTAGCGCAGTCAATAACGTCTGCAACAACGGCACTTGCGGTAGGAAGCTTGCCTGCGCCTCTGCCGTAGAAAACAACATCGCCAATAGCATCACCGCGTACAAGGATTGCATTAAATACATCGTCAACTGAAGCAAGTTGGCTGTGGTTCTGGATAAGGCAAGGTCCAACAGTTGCACTGATTTTACCGCTGTCGTTAAGCTTGGCTCTGCCTATAAGCTTAATAACGCCGCCCCAATTTTTAGCGTATGCAACATCTTCCGGAGTGATTTCTGTGATACCTTCAGTCTCAACTGAATCAGGGTATACGTGTTTTCCGAAGCAAAGGGATGCAAGTATACAAATCTTTCTTGCTGCATCGTGGCCGAGAATATCGGCAGAAGGATCACGCTCTGCATAACCATTATCCTGTGCAAGTTTTAATGCATCCTCAAATGCCATACCATCCTCGATCATCTTTGTAAGAATGAAGTTGGTTGTGCCGTTAAGAATACCTGCAATTTCACCGATTTCGTTGGCTGCAAGGCATTGACTGATAGGTCTGATGATGGGAATACCGCCACCAACACTTGCTTCAAAAAGGAAGTTAACGTTATTCTCTTTTGCAAGTTCAAGTAATTCATAACCTTTTGCAGCAACAAGTTCCTTGTTAGAAGAAACAACACTTTTGCCTGCTTTAAGGCAGGATGATACATATTCGTATGCGGGTGTGGTTCCACCCATACATTCAACAACAATACCTACGGATGCATCGTTAAGAATATCGTTAAAGTCAGTGGTGAAATATTTTCCTAATTCATGATTTGAAAAATCACGGATATCAAGAATATATTTGATGTCCAGAGCGTTGTGACCGCTTTTTGCCACAATGCTTTTTTGGTTTTTGAGTAAAAGTTCGGCAACACCTGAACCGATTGTTCCGAATCCCATAATTGCAATTTGCATTTCTCTACCCCCGGGTAACAGTATATACAAAGACATTTTAACATAGTTTTTTGCGATAATAAAGAGCAAACTTGATTTTTTCTTAAAAAAATTCAAAAAATATTTAAGTTCATAAAAAAATTAACTTATTCTAATTGTATTATAGGAAAATATGGTTTAAAATGTAAATATAAACTTTAAGTTTTAAGGAGGCTCTATATTATGGATAAGATTATAGAGAACAGAAAAACTTTTATAATTAATTTCTTGTATTACGGAATATTTGCCGGTTTGTATTATGTTGTTGTGAAATATGCATTCGGCTACATTCTTCCATTTATTGTGGCGGCAGCTCTTGCAATAGTTTTACAGAAGCCGATAAGATTTATAAGCAATAAATTGCATATAAAAGCACATGGTGCCATTTCTATAATTTTCGTGTTGTTGATTGTGAGTATAATTGTAGGTGGCATAGGTTTTCTTGGGTGGGTTCTTGTTAATGAGTTGAAAGAATTTTCAACATTCTTGTTCAGTAAGTTCAATTCTGTTAATGATTTGATTGATGCAATCAAAGGATTTTTAATGGGGGTTACAGCAAAATTACCCAGCGGAATAGGGGGAACGATTAACAACTACATCTCCGACTTTTTTAATAATCTTTCTACCCAAAGTACAGGTATTGATATGGAATTGCTTTCTGCTCCGTTGAGTGGTGCCTGGAGTGTTGTTAAAGGTATTCCGTCGGCATTTGTCAGTGTACTTGTTACGATTATATCTTGTGTGTTTTTGACGGCAGAGTATGATGTTATTAAAAATATGATTTTAGGTATGCTTTCTAAGAGCAAGGGCGAAAAACTCATAAGCTCAAAACAGACAGTTACTCGTGGTATTTCAAAACTAATCAAGGCATATATCACTTTGATGTTTATCACTTTTGTTGAAATGTTCCTTGGCTTAAATCTTATGAAATTGATCGGTGTTTATGAGGGCGGATATATTTTTATCATTGCTTTTGTAACCAGTATTGTAGATATTGTACCTATTTTGGGAACAGGTACTGTTGTTATTCCGTGGGCAGTTTATAGTCTTGTAACAGGTAACATCGGTCTTGGTATAGGCCTTTTGATACTATACGCGGTCATAACTGTTTTAAGACAAGTTCTGGAACCAAAACTTGTTGCAAACCAAGCCGGCCTTCCTGCCATAGCAACTATTATGGCGATGTTTTTAGGCGTAAGACTATTCGGTGGTTTCGGAATACTTTTATTGCCTCTTACGGTTATTGTTTTAAAACTTATGTATGATGAAGGTGTTATCGGAAATAAAAACCGTCTGGATGAGGAGCATACAGCTAGTGACATTGATTCTGATGATGACTCTGATAATGTGCAGGATGCGGTGGCTGATGAGGAAGGAGCAAAATAATGTTCGATGGTATTGTTGATATTCATTCGCATGTTTTGTGGGAAATGGATGACGGTGCGAGATATTTTGATGATTCTGTAGATTTGTGCTTTTTAGCAGAAGATACCGGTACAAAAACTTTGTTCCTTACACCTCATTTAATGTATTGGGAACAGGCAGAGGATCTTTTTGATTTAAGAGAAGAGAAAACTGAAAGGTTGCAAGAAGTACTGGAAGAAAATGATTCTGAAATAGTTTTGAAAAAAGGTTTTGAAATACTTTGTGATGACGATATTTTTAATATAAAATATTTCAACCCTTATACCTTGAACGGATCACGATATATTCTTATAGAATTTGAATTTTTCAAAACAAGCGAAAAAGATGTTTCGTCATGGTGTAAATATCTTACATCTTTTGGTCTTGTTCCTATAATTGCTCATCCGGAAAGATATGGTTTTGTTTTAGATGATGTTTCGTGTATTGAACGACTTTCAAAAGAAGGTGTTTTATTTCAAATAAATGCAGGGTCACCGGCAGGTATGTTTGGCGGAGCACAACAAGAAGTTTCTTGTAGAATGCTTAATAATGGATATGTGGATTTTATCGGCTCGGATGCCCACGATCCATTTGCCAGAAATACTGATATATATGCTTGTATGGATATGTATCCTGATTTTTTAAACGAGGATTTGCTCCGCAGAGCTGCCGTTTTAAATCCGGAAGTTATACTTGAAGATAAAAATTATTATCCCGAAAGATTAGGTTTAATGTCAAAAATGTAAAAAAAACATTTTATTTTTCTTTTTCGGAAAAAAGAAATGTAGAATATATGCTAATATAAAATCGAATAAAAGGATGAAAGGAGGATAAATCAATGTTAAATTCTATTTGGCAGCTTCTTGCAAACTATGGTCTCGATACAAAGGAAATTGCTGATGCTATTCATTCTCTTATTGAGCCCGTTGTTGATGCTGAAGGTAATGTAGTAGGTTATGAAGGCACTCTTGGCGCTATCGTTGATTTCCCGATTATTGGTAGCATCATTAAAGGCTTCGCTGACTTTGCTCCCGCAATCGCAGAAACAACAGAAACAGTAGCTTAAGTTTAAGTTACAATGCACTTATAAGAAGTGTGAATTATTGCAATAGTTTTCACAATGGGGGGTGCGGGTAACCGCACTCCCTTACTTTAAAAAGTTAGTTCGAGTATGGTTTTTGCTATACTATTATATATATGGGTGTTTCGAAGGGAGAATTTCTTTGAATAACGAGAAAAGTCAAAATACAGAAAAAAACAAAACAGGGTTAATAATAGGTTTGGGTGTTGCCTTAGCTTTGGGCGCTGTTGTTCTTTGCATAGCGCTGATTAGCGTGTTTGGTCAAAATTCATCAAACGAAGATGGTGCTACGCTTTACGTTCTTACATCACAAAACGGTGTTTCGGAAAGCAAAACAGGAAGTAATGGTTTGGGTAACATCTTAAATAACGATAGTGCTGTTGATAGTTCGGTATATGGTACTGATAGCAATACTGTTATGAATCAGAACGGAGCACCCAACGACCCCAGACCTGAAGAAACAGCTCCTGTAAAAACCACTAAAAATGAAGCCATAGAATATTATGAGCATCTCTCTAAAAACGGAGAGAATATCTTGTCAGATCATTATAGTAATGAGTTTATTAAATTGGTATCCAACCAATATGGAGTAGATACAGATTTGCTTGTTGCCATTTATTCTGAGCCTGACACAGGTAATAACTTTGTTCTTCAGTTTGATGGTTCCAAAGATTCTTCCGGGAATATAATTAAAAGCCCTGATACTTTGGAAAAAGTGTATCAGATAGATTTGGATCGTAATATAAAAATCGCAACAGGAACGCAGACAGGGAATGTGGGCGTTTCGTATGCAGAAGGTATGTTTTGTTTTAATATGGTAAAAACTTTGGTAATGGAACAATATCCCAATTACTTTACCGGTCTTAAAGATTAAATGATATACTTATCCTGAAAACCGTCAAAAAATACCTTGTAACATCTCACAAAAAATCTTTTAAAAATTCTAAAAAAATTACAAAAAACACTTGCATTCTTTAAATAGTTATGATATTATGATAGGGCGCGCGAAGGGCGTGTCCCTATCTTTTTATGCCCTGACGCGAGTAGATATGCGATGATGCGGGAGGTGGCTGCCCATTTGAGGCAGGGAATTTCCGCGGAGTATGTCCGATTTAAAACCGGGCGATTAAATACCGATAGCAAACCGTTTGCCGTCCTTAACTGCGGCTTCGGTGTTGTTTCGGAGCGTGAGTATATCCCGGAATTGACATTCCGGTTTTTAAATGGAACGGGCGATAAGCCCGGGACAGTTGTAAAAACTTACGCAGCCCGCCAAAAATTTTAGGAGGCGTTTAAAATGGCAGTTAAGGAAAAAATCAGAATCAGACTTAAGGGTTACGATCACAACCTCGTAGACAAGGCAGCAGAAAAGATCGTTGAAACAGCAAAGCGCACAGGTGCTCAGGTTTCAGGTCCTATTCCGCTCCCCACAGAGAAAGAGGTTATCACAGTGCTTCGTGCAGTTCACAAGTACAAAGACTCTCGTGAACAGTTCGAACAGCACACACACAAGAGACTCATTGACATTCTCAGACCCTCAAACAAAACTGTTGAGGCTCTCACAGGTCTTGAGCTTCCCGCTGGTGTTGATTTTGAGATTAAGCTTTAATCCGATATAAAGCTTAATTTTGAATATACCTATTATATATAGTAGGTTGCAGGTCATGTTGAGGTAACTCAACCAATAATCTGACAGGAGGAAAACAAAATGAAAAAAGGTCTTATCGGAAAAAAGATCGGCATGACACAGATCTTCGATGAAAAGGGCAATATGATCCCCGTAACAGTTATCGAAGCTGGTCCTTGCGCAGTTGTTCAGAAAAAGACAACTGAAAATGACGGCTATGATGCCGTACAAGTTGGTTTCGGCGACCAGAAAGTCAGCAGAGTGAATAAGCCCATGGCTGGTCACTTCAAGAAAGCTGATGTTGCCCCCAAAAAGGTACTCAAAGAGTTCAGACTCGCTGATACCTCATCCGTAAACGTAGGCGATATTCTTAAAGCAGACATCTTCGCTGTAGGCGATATCGTTGACGTAGTAGGCAAAAGCAAAGGTAAAGGTACAGCTGGTGTTATCAAGCGCTGGAACTTCGGTAGACTCAGAGAGTCTCACGGTACAGGTCCCGTTGCAAGACACGGCGGTTCTTTGGGTGTTATCGACCCTGCTCGTATCTTCAAAGGTAAGAAAATGGCAGGTCACCTCGGTAGCGAACGCGTTACTGTACAGAACCTCAGCGTAGTCAAGGTTGACAGCGAAAACAATCTCATCGCTATCAAGGGTTCAATTCCCGGACCCAAAGGCGGTATCGTTGTTATTGCTGACAGCGTTAAGAAGGCTTAAGGAAGGAGTGTAACAGATGAGTAAATTATCAGTACTTGATATGGCAGGCAAGAAGGTATCTGACATCGAGCTTAATGACTCTATTTTCAGCATTGAGCCCAATATGTCCGCTATGCACCTTGTTGTTGTTGGCTATTTAGCAAATCAGCGTCAGGGCACTCAGTCCACAAAAACTCGTTCCGAAGTAAGCGGCGGCGGTAAGAAACCGTGGCGTCAGAAGGGAACAGGTCGTGCAAGACAGGGTTCAACACGTTCACCTCAGTGGTATCACGGTGGTATCGCTCTTGGTCCCAAGCCTCGCACATACGGCATTTCAATCAACAAGAAAGTCAGAAGACTCGCTATGAAGTCAGCACTTTCTTCAAAGGTTGCAGCTGAAGAAATGATCGTTCTTGATTCCATCAAACTTGATGCAATTAAAACAAAAGAGATGGCAAATATGTTTGCAGCTCTTGAAGTAAGCAAGAAAGTTCTTGTAGTTCTTCCCGAGAATAACGAAGTTATTTACAAGAGCATTCGTAATATCGAGGGTGCTAAAGTTTCAACTGTAAATACCCTCAACGTTTACGATATCCTTAACTGCGACAAAATCGTAGTTCTTAAGGATGCTGTTACAAAAATCGAGGAGGTATATGCATAATGAAACTTGCACAAGACATTATCATTAAGCCTATCATCACAGAAGCTTCTATGATGGGCATAGGTTTTAAGAAATATACCTTTGAGGTAGCTGCTGATGCTAACAAAGTTGAAATAGCTAAAGCTGTTGAAGAACTTTTTGGCGTTAAGGTAGCAAAAGTTAACACAGTATCTGTTAACGGTAAAATGAGAAGATATGGCAGATTCGAAGGCTATACAGCATCTTGGAAAAAAGCCATTGTTACTCTTACTGAAGATTCAAAGACAATTGAGTTCTTTGATGGCATGATGTAATCTAAAACTTAAATAACTTATACCCCACTTGGTATAGTATGGAGTTGACATTCTCCGCAAAACCATTTATAGGAGTGTGAATAAAATGTCTATTAAAGTTTTTAAGCCGACAACAAACGCAAGACGTAGCATGTCGGTTACAGATTACTCCGAACTTTCAAAGGTTGCTCCCGAAAAGAGTCTTTTAAAGCCTCTTAACAAGCATTCAGGCCGTAACAGCTACGGTAGAATCACTGTTCGCCATCGTGGTGGCGGAAACCGCAGAAAGTACAGAGTAATAGACTTCAAAAGAACAAAGTTCGATATTGAAGCAACAGTTTTAACTCTTGAATACGATCCCAACCGTTCAGCTCACATTGCACTTGTTGAGTACACTGACGGCGAAAAAGCATATATCCTTGCTCCCGTTGGTCTTAAGGTTGGCGATAAAGTTTCAGCAGGCCCCTCAGCAGATATTAAACCCGGTAACGCACTTCCGCTTGTTAATATCCCTGTTGGTACTTTCGTTCACAACGTTGAACTTTATCCCGGTAAGGGCGGTCAGCTTGCAAGAGCAGCAGGTAATGCAGCTCAGCTTATGGCTAAAGAAGGCGCTTATGCTCTTCTCAGACTTCCCTCTGGTGAGCTTCGTAACGTGCCCGTAAATTGTATGGCAACTGTTGGTCAGGTTGGTAACCTTGACCACGAGAACGTTAAGATCGGTAAAGCAGGACGTACACGTCACATGGGTATCAGACCTACAGTCCGTGGTTCTGTAATGAACCCCAATGACCACCCCCACGGTGGTGGTGAAGGTAAATCACCCATCGGTCGTCCCGGTCCCGTTACCCCCTGGGGTAAACCCGCTCTCGGTTATAAGACAAGAGCCAAGAAGAATCGCTCCGATAAGCTTATCGTGAAGCGTCGTAACGGCAAATAAGCCGGAAAGGAGCAGTATTTAATGAGCAGAAGCATTAAAAAAGGACCTTATGTGCAGCCTAAGCTGCTCGAAAGAGTTCAGAAAATGAATGAAAACGGCGAAAAAATCGTTCTTAAAACATGGAGCAGAAGCTCAACAATCTTCCCGGATTTTGTTGGTCACACTTTTGCAGTTCATGATGGTCGTAAACATGTTCCTGTATATGTAACAGAGGATATGGTTGGTCATAAGCTCGGTGAATTCGCTCCCACAAGAACCTTCAAAGGTCATGCGGGATCAAAAACTTCAAACAACGGTAAATAATAGGTCGAAAGGAGTGTGTTAAAAATGGAGGCAACAGCAAAAGCTACTTATTTAAGAATAGCTCCCCGTAAGGTTCAGATCGTTCTTGACCTTATCCGCAACAAGCCTGCAGACGAAGCAATGGCAATTCTCAAGCACACACCGAAGGCCGCTTGTGAGCCGCTTGAGAAGCTTCTTAAATCCGCTATCGCAAATGCGGAAAACAAAAACATGGACGTAAATTCACTTTACGTTGC
>JAZNLH010000006.1:0-2947 GCA_045578985.1 Acutalibacteraceae bacterium
TTTCTTAGCTTTATCAACAAGGAACGCAAGAATTTCGCTACCGATACCACGGTTCCTGTATTCCTTTTTAACAATCATTCTCGAAACATAAACACGCTGACCAGATATAGTATAATCAGGGTCGCCTGTATCTAAAACCAATGCACCCTCACCTATAAACTCGCCATTGATTTTATAAATAAAAACAAGACGATTGCCCGACTCAATTTCCTCACGCCACTTTTCGGCAAGAGGTTGAGCTTTCATGTTCCAGATGTTAGAGCACTTGTAGTATTCTTCGAGTTTGAGAGGTTCGATAACCGTGTTTGCAAACTCTGTGAATGCTTTGTTTATTACCTTGTATTTCATATTCGCAACTTCTTTTATGGTCTGCTTTTTCATAAGGTGACGCACAAAACGGCAACCGAGAAAATAGCCCACATCAGAATGACCGTTGTAGCTCTGCCAATCGCCAAAGAAATCCTGAACACTTTCTTTTTCATCAAGGCAACGGAGATATTCTTTCTTTATATCGTTCTCGTTGTCATAGCACCAATCAAGCCAACCGTCTTTATTCTGATGATAAAATTCATCATCACATAAAATCTGTTCGCAAACCATAGCAACACCCTCTTGATAGAGTTGCTGAATAGCTTTTCTGCGTTTAGTGAAATCAGGAATATAAAGATTTCCGTTCATTTTGTGCCATAAATGACCGATTTCGTGCAGTATCAGGGCGCGCATATTTGTTTCATCGCCCCAATTAAGCTCGATAATCTTTTCAACACCGAGAAGAACGGTATTTTTGCCGTCAAGTGTAGTTGCCCAACCTGCACCATTACAAAGTCCAAGATAAAGAATAATATTTATGTCAGGCTCGCTCTCAAAAAGCTTTGAAAGATTTTCGTTCAAAGTGTCAATTACTATTTGAAAATTACGGCTTACAAAATCGATTTTTTCTTCATTCAAAGCATTTTCAAGAACAGGCAGAACCTCTTTTTCAAAATCATAGTTTTTGGCATCGTTTTCGCATTTTGACGTAAGATTTTTTGATATTTCACCTGCATATTCACGCCACAATTTAATATCATAACCATCTGCAAAAACGGATTTAATTTTTTCACAAGTGTTGATTATTTTCATTTTTTGTCCTTTTTCATTTCCTGCAAATAAAAACATTTGCAAATTCAGTTTCATAGTGTTCAAGAAATTGTAAACCCGAATTGTTTATGCACCGTGTAATATCTGCCGCTGTGTCGGGATAAACCTCAATTTTATTTGAACCGATATCAATATATTTATCTTGGTTTTTATCTGTAGATAACACAAATAAACCACCATTTTTAAGTAACTGCCGAGCCTTGTTTATAGCACTTGGTTTGTCTTTTATATGCATAAATGTAAGTGATGAATATATAACATCAAAGGTAAGTTTGAAATTATATGTCATAAAATCATCACACATGAGATTTACATTTTGGTATTCTTCAAGGTTCTTTTGAGCTCCTTTTATTGTTTCGGGTGAAATATCGATACCATAAAAAGCCTTGCAAAGTGGTGCAGTACGAACAGCAACTCTGCCTGTTCCTACACCGATTTCAAGAACAGTCTTGTCCTTTGACAACTGCATTCTATCAATAAACGCCTGACCATCCCACTTATCCATATATGCTTTAAGTGGCGCGGGGTCGTGAACAGGGTCATTTCCTTCGTTTATTAAAATGTCATAGTGTTTTGCGATGGGGTTATTGTTCATGGTGCTATCCTTATTATTTAATTTCGTATTTCCATTCGCCATCAATCTTGTTGTGATAATAATAAAACTCGCTTTTATCATCATTGAGGAAAATATCAAGCATACCTAACATATCACGGGCAAGCTCAGCTTTTTTGAAATCTTCTATATCCATCCAGAATACTTCACCCTCAGCAGAGGATTTCAGTTCTCCCTCAAACTTATCGGTTTTGTAAAATAAAACTATGTATCGCACCGATTTTGAGTCAGGCCATTGCTTAATACCGCAAAGCTGAGGATTGGAAATAGTCAAGCCTGTTTCTTCTTTCACTTCTCTGATAACAGCATCGGTAAAAGATTCGTGTTTTTCAATATGACCGCCCGGAAAAGTAAGACCTTTCCACTTCTTATTTAATCTGTCTTGAACTAAAACTTTGTTACCGTCATAAACCATACACATATTGGTTAAGATTACTTTTTCTGATTCTTGTCTGCTCATTTCAATCCTCTTTTTCATCATAAACATACGTCATAGCATCGCCGTCTTCGTGGGTACTATGATATTTAAACCCTGCTTTTTCAAAGGCTTTCTGTGATGCTATATTGCTTGGGTAAATAATAGCTTCAGCCTTCTCAATATCAATACCAATTATTGTTTTTGATTTCTCAAGAAGCTCTTTAATAGCCTTTGAACCCATACCTTGCCCACGCTTTTCAGGTGCAACAAAGGTTTCCATAATGGTAACAACACCCTCGTACAGACCGAACTCTATTACAGCAAAAGGATCACCATTTTCAAAAACAACCTTACACCAGTAGTTTTCACCAACGGTATTGTAATCCTCATTAGCCCAATATTCATATTCCTGACGAAAGCCTTCATCCATACCAGTCATTCTGACAGCATATTCATCAAGCCAGTTTTCAACATATCCCATCGTTTCGGGGTTGTAATCTATCCAAGTAAAAATCATATTATTTTTTCACTTTCTATTAATGCTACAATAATTCTACCATTGATATAGAAGAAAAGCAATTATAAACTTTTCCTTGACAAATCATTTTTGTGGTGTTATATTGACAAAAAAACAAATGAGGTAAAGGTTATGAACACATATCGTTTTACAAAACATGATATGCAGAATTCCTGGCTTGTAAAGTATGATTATGATACTTGCAGGTCTATGCCTTTATACTCATTTCGCAAAAAGTAAACTATTATTTTAACGATAT
>JAZNLH010000007.1:0-6929 GCA_045578985.1 Acutalibacteraceae bacterium
TATTTTGTTGCGGTAGGGTCAATGATTATACTTGACTTAACGGACAAGATGTAATAAAATATTGATTGGTAAAAAATTAACATCCGAAAGGAGTCAAAATTTAATGAAGTATTCACATGAAGTTGAAACAATGTGCCCTATTGCTCAGGGCGCTGCTCACGGTGCTGCTCCCATCCCTGAAGAAGCAAAGTGGGTTAAAGCCAGAGAAATTAAAGATATTTCAGGCTTCACTCACGGTATCGGTTGGTGTGCTCCTCAGCAGGGTACTTGCAAACTTACTCTTAATGTTAAGGAAGGCGTTATCCAGGAAGCACTCGTTGAAACAATTGGTTGCTCCGGCATGACTCACTCAGCAGCTATGGCTTCCGAGATTCTTCCCGGCAGAACAATCCTTGAAGCTCTCAACACAGACCTTGTTTGTGATGCTATCAATACAGCTATGAGAGAACTCTTCCTCCAGATCGTTTACGGTCGTACACAGTCTGCATTCTCAGAGGATGGTCTTGTAGTAGGTGCAGGTCTTGAAGATCTTGGTAAGGGCTTACGTTCACAGGTTGGTACAATGTACGGTACACTTGCAAAAGGTCCTCGTTACCTTGAAATGACAGACGGCTATGTTACAGGCCTTGCTCTTAATGAAGATGATGAAATCATTGGTTATCAGTTTGTAAACTTCGGTAAAATGATGGACTTCATCAAAGCTGGTGACGATGCTAACACAGCATTTGAAAAAGCAAAAGGTCAGTATGGCCGTGTTGCTGATGCAGTTAAGATCGTTGACCCCAGAAAGGAATAAGGAGGTATAACAATGGCTTTATTTGAATCTTACAACAGACGTGAGAAACAGATTCTCGACGTACTTAATAAATACGGCATCAACTCTATCGAAGAATGTGCTGAAATCTGCAAAGCTAAAGGCTTTGATCCCTACAAAATCACAGAAAGCATTCAGCCTATCTGCTTTGAAAACGCAAAATGGGCTTACACAGTAGGTTGCGCTATCGCAATCAAAAAAGGTTGCACAAGAGCTGCTGATGCTGCTGCTGCAATCGGTGAAGGTCTTCAGGCTTTCTGTATTCCCGGTTCAGTTGCTGACCAGAGAAAAGTTGGTCTTGGCCACGGTAACCTCGGTAAAATGCTTCTTGAAGAAGATACAGAATGTTTCGCATTCCTTGCAGGTCACGAATCTTTCGCTGCTGCTGAAGGTGCTATCGGTATCGCAGAAAAAGCAAACAAAGTTAGACAGAAACCTCTCAGAGTTATTCTTAACGGTCTCGGCAAAGATGCTGCTCAGATCATCGCAAGAATCAACGGTTTCACATATGTTGAAACAGAGATGGATTACTATACAGGCGAAGTTAAAGAAGTATTCCGCAAAGCATATTCAGATGGTCTTCGTGCAAAAGTTAACTGCTACGGCGCTAACGATGTAACAGAAGGCGTTGCTATTATGTGGAAAGAAGGCGTTGACGTTTCTATCACAGGTAACTCAACTAACCCCACTCGTTTCCAGCATCCCGTTGCAGGCACATACAAGAAAGAATGTGTTGAAAAGGGTAAGAAATACTTCTCAGTTGCTTCCGGTGGCGGTACAGGCCGTACACTTCACCCCGATAATATGGCTGCAGGTCCTGCTTCCTACGGTATGACAGATACTATGGGTCGTATGCACTCAGATGCTCAGTTTGCAGGTTCATCTTCAGTTCCCGCACACGTTGAGATGATGGGTCTTATCGGTATGGGTAACAATCCTATGGTTGGTGCTACAGTTGCTTGTGCAGTTGCAGTTGAAGAAGCTTGTAAATAATAGGGTTTTCAAGACTTTTTAGTTTTGTAAAATCTCATTAGGTTAAAAATCAATAAATAAATGTTAGACACATCATTTTGAAGTTATCCATTATGATGTGTCTATATTTTTTAAAAAATGCTAAACATTTCAAGAATAATGTGCTATGCTATATTCACTTTAAATGTTTGGGAGTGTTTGTATATGCTAATTGAAGAACTCATTTGCCAATGGGATGAATTGACAGAGAAGGTTATACATTTTGAAAACGTTGATTTAACAAGGCTTCAAAAATTGTTCAGGGAAACACATAGTGTCATAGAAGAATACAGTAAAGAAAATCTTGTGCCTAAAAAAATCAGTGAACTTCTTCTTAATATGAACGATTTCAGCTGGTGGGTTGGCGATTTAGAAGAAACTCCGTTACACAAATTCTATCAACCGATAATTTCTTTGACAAATGCACTGAGCAGATATTTTTTAACTCGTGTTGGTGATGTCGAAAAGATTGAAAAAGCTATTGAAGAAATAACTGAATAATTACTCCCATCGTCCTCGAAAGAGGATGATGGGAGCTTCTTTTGCTTTTTATTTTATTGTTATACTTGCGTATGAGTCGTATTCAAAATGATCTGAACTGAGTTGTGTTATTTTCGTTCCGCTTGAGTAGATGTTTTCGAACTCTGTTTGTATGGTGTTCACTTTGCCATTTGAGGCGATTTTGTTTGTCTTAGGTGCAGTATATCTGATGTTTTTGTATTTTACATTGGTTATACTGAAGTTTTCAACATTTTCACCGTAAATCAAGCAAGCAATCGCTCTGCTGTATGCTCTGTAGATGTCAATATTCTCAAATGTTACGTTGTCGATACTTCCGCCCGGATTTTCAACAACAATGGCAAGGGCAGGTATTCGGTCGGCATTCCATGTAGCATCGTGGAAAATAACACTTGAATCCTTGAAAGTAACGTCTTTGATATCCATATAAACTTCACCGCAAATACCGAAACATCTTGCTTTTCCGTTCCATGCGGTACAGTCTGAGAATGTGATATTACGGCTTATTGCTTCGGGTCTTCCGCCTGCTGTTTTAACGTCAAACAAATCATCACCGCTTCTGCAGAAAGAGTTTTCAATTATTGCGTTTCTTGTGTTACAAATAGCGTATGCATCGGAATTCTGACGATAACCGAAAATATCAACATTTCTGATTGTAATATTTTCGCAGTCGTAAACTATAAAAGACCATTCCGGCGGATTAATAATCTTGATGCCGTCAACTTCGAGGTTGTTACCGTATGCAAAAACAATTCCGCGACGTTCGCGTCTGTCAAGGTGGGATAGGTCAATGACACCATTACCCAAAAGTTTTACATTATTACAACAGTTGAAGTTCAGGTACGGTATACGTGTCAGACCCATGGGGAGTTGACCTGCATTGTATTCGGCTGTGTCAATTTTAGAGGTGTCGTTTAAATCATCGGTTTCGTTGGTTATATCGTAGGTGTGCTTAGCAAGGAGATATGCACCGCGTTTAAGATAAAATACTGTGTTGCTGTAACCGAAAAAATTATAACAAGGTGCAGAGTTATGAAGGCCTTTTTCTACAACGACAACATTGTTTTCGCCGTATTCTGCTTTTAGTTGGGCAATCTCTTGCTCCTCATCAACCAATTCACGCACAAACAGTGTGAAACCATGTTCCTGGTCATCTCCGTTAAAAACAAAAGTATATGTGCCTAACTCGGTGATTTTTTCGTTAAGAACATTGTTAAGGAAAGTGGGCGTGAAGTTGGCACTCCTGGGGAATACTGTTACGCTGTTCATAATGAAACCATGGGTGTTAAGCTGGAAATCAAGTGAGATTTCTTTGCTCGTATCAACGTAAATTTCACAGAATGAGTGAAGTGCACCTTTTTGTGTGTTACCGACAAATACTGTTGTGGCGTATACAGGGATTTTTGTGTTTTCAACGTGAACTGTAAAATAGGGTGATTCAATTATACCGTTTATATCCTGATAACCCTGTGCATTTACATACAATTCGTCACCGTCATCATCGGCACGGCTTGTAAAAGAATCTACGGTTAAACCTGCGGAAGAAAGTTTTATAATTGCTTCTTCGGGATATTCCAGATACTGGAAAGATTCATTAGAACCATGGGATGGAACTTCGTTAGGACCGCTGAAAATGTTAAGTGCGGAAAGAAAAGCTAAAAACAGGGCTACTATGCTCTTTAAAAATGACAAAACAAAACACCTTCTTATAAAAGTTTATGCTATTTTACCACAGAAAAAACTCCTTTTCAATACACAATATTGTTAATAGTTTAACTTGACAAGAATATTTGTCATTGTGTATAATCTTGAGTATAAATTTAAATTTAATTATTATTCGAAAGAAGGATTTTTATTATGGCAAAAATACTTATAGAAACTTCTGCACGTCACGTACACGTTTCAAGAGCAGACCTTGATGTTCTTTTTGGTGAGGGTTACGAACTTACACCTAAAAAAGATCTTTCACAGCCCGGTCAGTTCGCATGTGAAGAACGTGTAGCCGTTGTGGGTACAAAGGGTCAGTTCCCCGCAGTTTCAATTCTCGGTCCCACAAGAAACGCTTCTCAGGTTGAACTTTCAGCTTCTGATGCACGTTCAATCGGCGTTAAAGCACCCGTCAGAGAAAGTGGCGATGTTGCAGAAAGCGGTTCTTGCAAACTCGTTGGTCCTAAGGGTGAAGTTGAACTCAGCGAAGGTGTAATCGTTGCTAAAAGACATATCCACCTTACTCCCGATGCTGCTGAGGAATTCGGCGTTGAAGACAAAGAGGTTGTTTGCGTTAAAATCGAGAGCGATGGCCGTTCACTTGTTTTCGGTGATGTTGTTTGCCGTGTTCATCCCAACTTTGCTCCTGCAATGCACATCGACACAGACGAAAGCAACGCAGCATTCGCAACTCCCGGTTTGATGGGTGAAATCGTAAAATAATTTACTTAAAATTTTGGTCGCGGTGAAAGCCGCGACCGTTTTTTATCTGATTTCTTAAGATTTCGTAAGGCTTTTTTAGTTTTATTGAACTTATTAAAATAATGTGTTATTATTTATTTAGAAATGTGCCGGAGGTGACAGGATGAGCAAAATATTGATAGTTGAGGACGATGCTTTTCTCCGTGACGGATTGTGTGAAATACTCGGAAAAGAGAATTATTCCGTAACCGTTGCAAGCACTGTCAGCGAAGCGAAAGGGTATATAGCTGCAGAGAGTTTTGATTTGTTGATATTTGATGTTATGCTTCCTGACGGCAATGGTTTTGATTTATGTTTGTCGGTGCGTGAAAAGGACAGTAATGTCCCCATACTTTTTTTAACCGCTTGCGATGACGAGGTTCAGGTTGTCCGTGGTCTTGATGCAGGTGCAGATGACTATGTCACGAAGCCTTTCAAGCTTCTTGAATTGCTTTCAAGAATCCGTGCTCTTTTAAGAAGGAACAAATCAACAGTATATAGTTGCGAGAATATTGTTATTGATATAAACACAATGACCGTTAAAAAGGATGGAGAAAATGTATTTGTTACTCCAACAGAGTTTCAGATTCTCTCTACTCTCATAAGAAACAGCGGTGTTATTGTTACAAGAGCAATACTGTTAGAGAACATCTGGGATGAGGGCGGTTCATTTATTGATGATAACACTCTTTCCGTCCATATCAGCCGACTTCGCGAAAAAATCGGTGGAGAACATATTGTTACCGTCAGAGGTATAGGTTACAGATGGGAGGACGGGAAATGAGTCCTTTGGAAATATGTTTGATTATTTCCGTTTGTTTGTTGATTTTAGTAGTGCTTGCTTTAGCCTGTTCGCTTTGGGGCAACAAAAGAAAAGTAAAAAAGCTTACTAAAAGCATCAATAAATACCTTGAAAAAGGCGAACTGACAAAATTCAGTACAAAAGATGATAGCTTTGCACCTCTTCAGAATGCAGTTTGTGATTTAGAAAATGCTCTTGAGGTGCAAAAGCAAAACACAGAGTTTGAAACTAAAAAGAATACCGATTTTATTGCAGATGTATCTCACCAGTTGAAAACGCCTCTTGCAGGGCTTCGCCTTTATCTTGAAATGGATAACGCTCAAAATCCTACAGAGCATACAGAAAAAGAGCTTCAGCTTGTGGAGAAAACCGAAGAGCTTGTTGCAAAGCTTTTACGCCTTGAAAAGATAAAAAGTCATACATATGTTATGGACTTTCAATTTTATGAAATCAGCGAAATCCTTAAAAGCATACTCCTTGATATGAAGCACATTTTTCCTGAAAAGCAGTTTGGTGTTGTCGGAAAAAGCCGAATGAGATGTGATAAGGAATGGCTGACAGAAGCCTTAGGAAATGTTATTAAAAACGCCTGCGAGCATACGGATAACAATGGCGAAATCAATATAACCATTGAGGAGAATGAACGCTCCACAATTGTTACGGTTTCCGATAACGGTGGTGGTGTTGATAAAGACGATGTTGGTAAGCTATTCAAGAGGTTTCACAGAGCTAAAAACGCCAAACCTCAGAGTGCAGGAATCGGTCTTGCAATCACCAAAGCAATTGTTGAAAAGCACCACGGAACAATCAGTGCCGTAAATACCGCAACGGGACTTGATATTATAATGTGCTTTCCGCATATTGATGGGTATCAGGCTATTTGATTGCCAAGTATAACTTGACAGCGATATAAATCCTTCGGATTTGCGATATATCTGACGATGCGATATACCTTCGGTGCGATATACCTTCGGTGCGATATGTGCCGTTGGCACGAGGAAAAAACTCTCTCTTTGTTTAATCAAAGAGAGAGTTTTTATAATCTTACGAAATCTTAAGATAAAAGTCACTTAAAATTAAGATTGATGTTTTATACTAAAGTCAACATAAGGGAATGGTGTTCCCAAAAATCAAATTCAAAGGAGCGCTTTCTATGAATATTATTGAATGCAAAAATCTCACAAAGGAATACTTAAGTGGTGAAAATACAGTTGTGGCACTTAATGATGTGTCATTGGAATTTGAAAAAGGAGAGTTCTGTGCAATAACAGGACCTTCAGGTTCAGGTAAGTCAACATTTTTACACGTTTTAAGCAGTCTTGAAAATGCAACCTC
>JAZNLH010000008.1:0-3179 GCA_045578985.1 Acutalibacteraceae bacterium
GGTATCAAGCAGGCGCAGGACGAGTACGACAAACTGATTAGAAACAAAACACCTAAATCAAGAAGATAATATGCAGATAATTGTTAATGGCAAGCCTGCCTACATAAAGAAAGGCTCTTCGTTTCAGTTCGTGGCCGAGAACAGGCACTTCACAGGTTCGGACTCTTATTCGCTCTCTATTACCTTTCCGCTGAAAGGGTGCAGTGAGAACATTGCGATATTCGGCAATATTCATCGCACGGATGTTGAAAGGGAGCAGGTGAATTTTGACTGCACCATTATAGACAGGAAATTCCGTCGTGAGGGTATTATTACCATTACGAGCATATCGGACAGCGAGGTAAAGACGCAGTTCCTTGAAGGGCGTAGCGTACAGAATTATGATATAAAGTTTGATGAAATTTATATCAATGAATTGCAGCTTGGCTCATATTCTCCGACTCTTACTTCATCGCCATACGATAGTTGGCGCGGTATTGACCGTAGCCAAAATTATGTTGCTCTTCCGTGGGTGAACAACTCCAGCGGTAATGTGCAGAACAAGATTACAAAGCCGTCATCAGGTGCGAATTGGCAATGGGGTAGCGATGTGAAAGGGCTGTCGTATCAACCTTACCTTGTATATATAATAAGGCTTATATGTATTAGACTTGAATATGAGGTTGATATTTCGGAGATAGAGAAGTCGCAATACAAGTACCTTATTATATGTAATGCCTTGCCCTATGCTTGGGAAAATTACTATTGGGAGTCTATTCTGCCTCATTGGACTGTTACGGAGTTCTTCGAGCAGTTGGGCTATCTGCTTGGGGGTGATTTCAGTATCGACCATAAAGCACACAGCATAGTGTTCCGCTTTATTCGTAGTGAACAGGAGAAGATACAGCCTTGCCGTATCGACAAGGTAGTAGATAGTTATTCTGCCGATGTTTCACAGGATAATGCCTGCAAGTACATCGAGCAGGTAGGTTTGAGGTATGCGGACTGCGACCACCAAGCATGGAAGAGTTATGTCTGCGATTGGTTCATCAACGAGAACAGGCGTTCCGTGAAGGAATTTCCCGATATGGGAGAATTTGAGTATTATCTTTATCAATATATGGACGACTCGGACGATAGAGGCGGTTATTGGTATGAGGGGAGCGGTAGCGTGCGTGCAATGAACTACATTTTCTATGTAAAAGATGTTGATACCTATTTTGTGGCAAGGTGCTTTTATTGTCGGAAGCGTACAGGCGACTTTACTTGGTGGCAGCAGGAGTATGTGGTTATGCCTATAAATGTTTTCAGAGAGAGAAAAAGCAGTAATGAGAATGGCGAAACCATTGAACTTAAATGCGTACCTGTATGGCTGGATAATGTAGAGGGCTATAATTGGGGTATATATCTCGACCTGCCGGAGTTTGATGCGTCTGCTTCTGAAGAGAACTATGAGCGCACGAATGACAATAACGGCTGGAACCCTTCAGGGCAACAGATGCCTGTCGTAAATAATCTGCTTGCCGGGGAGAGGGAGAGAAAGACGGAATTCTTCGATAAGATATATCTTGGTTTTTGGACGGGAAATGCACTTACAACATACCTTATGCCGTGTCCGATTATTGATTACATTACAGTCGTCGGTGAGCGAACTTATCATATTAAAGATATGTCGCTTCGTCTTACGAATGGTTATAACAAACAGCAATTCTATACCCTTGAAGAAAATGTCAAATATACTTTCTCCTTCCTTGGAGATGATATACCTAACCCTCGTGCCCTGTTCTATATAAAAGGGCAGAGGTATTTGTGTGAAAAAATAACTGCAACATTCACTGAAAATGGAATGTCGCAGTTATTGAAAGGGGTATTCTATAAAGTCAAATGATTGCCTTTGATAGGTTGGTAGCGTGGTTCACAATACTTGATTTTAGGACTTTGGCATATATCTGCGTTGTCTTTATATTCTTGTGTCCTAACATTCGTGCAACTTTGTCTATGGGTATGTCGTGAGAAAGCGCGATTGTGGCAAACGAGTGCCGGGCAACGTGGAATGTCATGCACTTTTTTATATTAAGTCTGCTTTCTATCAAGTGCAGGTAGTCGTTTGCCTTTTCATTGCTGATTTTTGGCAAGTTGAAATTGTACTTTCTTAATACTTCCATTGCAGGAGATAGGATAGGGGTGAAGAAGTTTGTTCCTGTCTTTAGTCGAGAACTGTTAATGTAAAACAAGTCATCAATCTGCTCTGTCATAGTGAAGAAATCAAACTTTTGCGTATCACAGAATGCAAGTCCTGTATATGCTGCAAATATGAATAGGTCGCGAACTCTTGCTTCTTTGGTCGGAAGTTTTGCTTCTCTAATCAATTTTAACTCGTTTTCCGATAGTGGTGTGCGTTCTTTGCTCTTACCACGCGAAAAGCTAACCATTTCATAAGGGTTCTTTTCAATGATACCTTCTTCATATGCAAGGCGAGTGCAAACTTTCAATCGCTTATGGTAGTTGAATACGCATGCATCACTGCGTGTACCGTCGGCATGTAGCCAAACATCAAATTCTTTAATGTTCTTTACTGTCAGGTCGGCAAATGTTTCAATACCTCCCCAGCGTATGAGGGCATCTACTACCACTTGTTTCTGTCGTTTAGTGCTTTGGCGGCTTTTCTCTATCTCAATGCAGTGCTTCATATAATCAATGAAATTACCGTTGAGAGGGCTTACCTTCTGTTCCTCTTTCTCTTTCCGCTTTTCAGCAGTCATCGTAACAACTCCGATATGCTTGTTGAAGTTATCTACAGTCATATCCTCGCCAAGCAGCTCCATTGCATTGACTATCTTCTCATAGTTCGCAACTTCCTTTTTCAAATAGGGCGCATCTTTGTAAACTTCCCATTCATCGGGAGTCATTGAGTCCACGATGATTTTCTTTACCGCAAGTCGGGATAGTTGAATTATGATTTCAACATTGCCCTTACCTGTCGCCTGAACTCTCTTTCTGCGGTCAAAGACCACTTTTACATTTGTTGCCATAGTCGTAATTTTTTGAGAGCAGTAGAGAAAAACCGAAAATTGTTAATCATTCTTAAAAATGCATTGACTCTACGATTATGGCTGAATTTTCGTGAAAGTTGGCAAACTTGGTTTGCATTTAGGGCAGGTTGGTTTGCACTTGGTTTGCATTTTTTGTCTTTTTCAGTC
>JAZNLH010000009.1:0-5959 GCA_045578985.1 Acutalibacteraceae bacterium
ATTTCTACAACAATGAAAGAATTCAACTAAAAACAAAACTGACTCCGCTTGAAAAACGAAATCAGTTTGTTGCTTAAAATTTAATTTTATCTACCGTAAAGGTCTCTTTTTGTACTGTCCGCACAATTTGGGGCAGTTCAAGACTGTTATGCGGCTCTTGTTTTTGCGGATTCAAAATACACACATTCTATGAATTATGATGTTACTGTTTCAACTGCTTTAGATGCATTTGCTCATGCGGTTGAGGGCTGGTTTTCGCCTTTGTGCAACGAATTGCCCACACAGTACGCAAAAATGGCACTGCCGCTTATTTACAAGGGCTTGAAATATCTTGATGAAACCAAGGCTTTACCCGATGAAAAGCTGAGAGAGGATTTATATTGCGGTTCTATATTTGCAGGGCTTGAGCTTAATATTTGCGGTGCTGCATTCCCTCACACAGTAGGATATGTATTGACCGAAAATTTTGGTATTCCTCACGGAAAAGCCTGTACTGCGTTTATGCCGTATCTTCTTAAAAAGGCGAAGGCTTATAAAAACGAAAGGTTCTGCGAATTCTTAGAAGTTATCGGTGACAGCGAAGAAAATATTATTAATACTGTTAAGAATCTTACAAATATTAAAAATCTTGGTGCAACTGATGAACAGATTGTAGAATGGTGTTCACGTTGGGGGCAGGTTAAGAACTTTGATAAAACTCCCGGTGGATTTACAAATGAAGAAGCAGTAGTTGTTTTGAAAGAACTTATGTAAAAAAATACTGCTCGATAGCGAAAAACTATCGAGCAGTATTTTTATTTATTACTCTTTTTATAAAGTATACTTGCAACTATTAAAGCGGTAAAACCGGCTACTAATTTTCCTATAATTACAGGAAGTATATGTTCAGGATTATATGAAAGGGTGAACGCCAGATGGTCGCCGAAAACGAAAGCGGCAGAAACGGCAAATGCCAGGTTTAAAATTCTTCCTTTACGGTTCATTTTGTCGGCGCTTTCCATTGTGGCGATTGAATTGGCAAGGGTCGCAATAAGACCCACCACAGAAACATCATCAAGTTCAAGCTTTTTTCCTAATGCGGAAAGGGGTTTTTTGAGTATCATTGAGATTATAGCGATAAGGGGGAATGTACCTGCAAGAGTTATACAGATAGTGAAAACTGTTGCGGCGCTTTCCATAAGGGGAGCGGTGTTTTTTAAAATAACTTTTCCGGTGAGTTGTTGGAATATTCCTAAAGCCAAACCGCAGGTTATAAGTATTGAAATGAATTTTCCGAAAATCGAGAAAATTTTAACGGTAACTTTTTGGAACTTTAAAAGACCGATTATTATGATTACGGAAATCAGAAGAGCAGGTAAAAGATTTAAAATAACAGTCAGTGGTTTTATACCCATAACAAGTCCCGAAACAAAGCAACCTACGGGAATTGTACTGATACCGCAAAGGAGGCCTAAAAGGACGTCATCATGATTTTCTTTTTTTGATGAATGAAGAGCAACAGGAATTGTGAATGAAATTGTTGCACCCAGCATTGAGGCAACGCAAAGTCCGTGGAACGAACCGAGAAGCGAATCAGCAGCAATAGAATCTGCAAGTGCCGCACCGCCCATATCGTTGGCTATAAGTATGCCGGCAAGAGCAGACGGGTCGAACCCGAAAAGCTTTGCAACAGGCGTAATTACCGGGATAATTAACTCTGCAAGGGCAGGGGCGATAGTCATCATACCGAGCATCGACAAGGATAGCGGTCCCAGTGTCATAATACCCTTTTCAAACTCATCACCCAGTTTCAAATGATTGCCTGTTATTTTATCAATTGCGCCGATTACGGCAAATACAGCCATTATTATAGCAAGAATTTCTGCCAAAAAATCACTTCCGTTATTTTTGATTATTACATTATACAAAGAATGGGTGGTAAAATCAAGGAGAATGTTTGAGTCAGGAGTTGCAGAAGTTGAAAATAAAACTGTAACTTTCTAAACCCTGATTAAAACGCGTAAGCGTTCCGACAATCGCATTACGAATTACGCATTAAAACAGCCTCTGCCGAAGCAGAGGCTGTTGTTGTTTATCTGTTGAGAATAAGCTTTGTAAGCTCAACGGGGTCAACGATTGTATCGCCTTTGTAAACTCTCATATTACCTGAAGCGATTTCGTCAATAAGAATAACCTCGTCGTTGTTGTAACCGAACTCAAATTTAATATCCCAAAGGTCAAGACCGATTGTTTTAAGGTCATCAGCGATAATCTTTGTGATTTTAAGAGTCTGTTCTTTCATGCTTTCGAACATTTCGGGGCTCATAACACCGAGAGCAGCAAGGCCTTCGCCTGTAACAAGGGGATCGCCCTTAGCATCGTTCTTGAATGTGCATTCAACGTAGCCGCCTTCGAGAACTGTGCCATCTTCAATATATTCGCCGTATCTGCGGATAAAGCTACCAGTTGCAACGAGTCTGCAGATAACTTCAAGACCGTGGCCGAAAACTTTACCGGGAAGAACTTCCATAGTAGCATTTTCAACATCAGCACTTACATAGTGAGTTTTGATGCCTGCTTCTTTGAGCATATCAAAGTAGTAAATAGATGTTTTAAGGTTTTCTTTACCGATACCTTCGATAGTAAGACCAACGCTGTTTTCACCGGGATCAAAAACGCCGTCTTTGCCTGTGCAATCGTCTTTGAACTTAAGCAACACGTTACCATTTTCAAGTTCGAAAACGTCTTTAGTTTTGCCTTCATAGAGTTTTTTCATTATAAACGCTCCTTTAAACCTCTGTTTATCAGTGGCATCAAATTTTCTACATTATGAATTTTAAAACTGTTTTTAAAGAATGTCAAGGGCGAAGCAGTAAATTTTTCGCCACATAAAAATGTTCTAAAAATATGTTATAAAACCGCCATTTGCAAAAACGATTTTTGTTGAAATATACACTATAAATCAAAAGCCTTTGCAAGAAAATTCGGTCCAGGCACCGTCATTTGAAAGTGCTCCACCGTTACGGAAGGTGTTGAGTGCTGCGGAATCGTTTTTAAGCCAGGCATCAAACCAATCGATAGCGTAGGTGGTGTATGTTTCAGGGTTGGTGCAACAACTTGTGTGAACACCGTTTATGAGAGAAGCATAAACAGCAGGACCTTTGCATACATCGTAAGCGGTTTTAACCCATTTATCGGCGTTAACAATCATATCGCGTGTACCTGCCATAAAAAGTGCGGGAGTACGCAGCAGCTCAGCTTCTTCGGCGAAGTTGCTTCCTGCAAGTGAAAGAACGCAGTCAAAACGAGAGTCTTTGGCGGCTGCATTTACAGCACTTCTGCCACCCTGTGAATGACCTGCAGCAGCGGCTTTGTTAGTGTCAATATTGTTAAAAAGTACACTTGATGAGTTGTTGTTTTCTGAAAGTATGAAATCAAGGGATGCTATCTGAGCGGAGCCGTCAGCAGCCATAGTTTCGCTGTTGGCAACAACGATATAACCGCCTTCGGCAAGCTTTATAAGAAGATTTTCATATATTTTATAATCAAAGCCCGTACCGTTAGCGAAAATTACAACGGGATAGAGCTTGCTATCAACCTCGGCACTTAAGGGATAGAAAACTGTCTGTTCAACACCCTGATAATTGCCTGTGTATTTTCCGACACCTTGAACCTCAACTGTAACGGATGCCTCTGTGGTCTGTGCCTCGGTTGAAGGCGGAAGGGTTTCGGCTTGGGTTTCAGGTGCTTTAGTGGTGGGTTGGGTGGTAGGCGCTTGTGTGTATGTAGCGGATGTTGTGTCAACCTGATAAATGGTTTCTGCGTAGGTTTCAATTCCGTTGTTGTCAGGGGTGAAAACATTTTCAGAAACACCCGTAGTTGTGTTTTCTGTTACGGAATCCGTATTAGTTTTACCGCAGGCACTGATTGAAAAAATAACCGCAAGCACAAGCAAAACCGCAGTCACATTTTTAAAAAGCTTCATATTGCCAACTCCTTATCTCTGTGCATCTCTGTGCGAAATAATGCCTTTATGTGACCATAATAACATAAATATAAACGCTTTTCAACATTAAAAGGGATGGCGATTGAAGAATACAACGATGCGGTTTATTTCGCGCTTTTTTATTGAATAAAATTTGAATTTGTAGTATAATGTAATTTGAGTAAGTGTAGTATCGTTGTTAGGAGTGTAAATTTATGATTACTGGCGAATTAAAATCAAAAATTGATAAAATTTGGGATACTATCTGGACAGCAGGTATTTCATCACCATCAACTGTGCTTGAGCAGATTACATACCTTATGTTTATGAAACTTTTGGACGATAACGAAATTAGAAGAGAAGGTGGAGCGGCTGCTCTTGGTTTCGAATATAAGAGCAAAATTTTCAAAGATGGCGAATTCACTCCTGACGATGGTAACACAAGTATTGCTTACAGTGAACTCCGTTGGAAAAAGTTCCATAATTCAGAACCCAACGTTATGTTTGACACTGTAAGGAACTTTGTTTTCCCGTTTATTAAAACAGTGAATGGTGATGGAAAAGATACAGCCTTTTCACGCTTTATGAATGATGCAGTTTTTCTTATTCCAACACCGAAAGTTCTTGCGGTTTGTGTTGATACTCTTAACGAAATTGACATGAGTAATAAAGATATTATGGGCGATGTTTATGAATATTGTCTTGGGCTTATGTCTTCTGCAGGTGCATTAGGTCAATTCAGAACACCTCGTCATATTGTTGATATGATGGTTGAGCTTGTTTGTCCTAATATTGACGATAAGATTCTGGATCCTGCAATGGGTACCGCCGGTTTTCTTTTAGGTAGTGCAAAATATATTCAAAACCATTATAAAACAGAATTAATGCGTAAGAATATTGCAGAACACTATAATCAAACAATGTTTAATGGCTTTGATACTGACCCAACAATGCTACGTATTGGTGCTATGAATATGCTTTTAAATGATGTTGAAGAGCCTAATATTCATCGTCAAGATTCGCTTTCTGATGATAACACTGTGCGTGATGAATATTCACTTATTCTTGCAAATCCACCATTCACAGGCAGTGTGTTCCAAGAGGACATCAGCAAAGATATTCTCGCACTTTGCAAAACAAAGAAAACAGAACTTTTATTCCTTGCTTTGTTTATAAAATCGCTCAAAATCGGTGGCAGATGTGCTTGTATTGTTCCCGATGGCGTTCTTTTTGGTTCTTCAAATGCTCACAAATCAATCAGGAAAGAACTTATTGAAAACAATTGTTTACAAGCTGTAATTTCGATGCCTTCAGGTGTATTTAAACCATATGCAGGTGTTTCAACTGCTGTACTTATATTCAAAAAAGATCCATCTGGCACAAATGATGTTTGGTTCTATGATATGAAAGCAGACGGACATACTCTTGATGACAAGCGTACACCTATTGAAGATAATGACATTCCCGATATAATTGCACGTTTCCATAACCTCCAAGGTGAAGTAGAAAGAGAAAGAACAGAGCAATCTTTCTTTGTACCCAAAGATGAGATTGTGTCAAACGATTATGACCTTTCAATCAACAAATACAAAAAAACTGTATATGTGCCTATTGAGTACCCAAGCACAGAAGAAATTATGGCAAATATCCGTGAATTAGAAATTGAAATCGGGTCAGCGATGGACGAGCTTGAGAAAATGCTTGGTATTAACTAATTTTTTTGAGTTTTAACAAAACAAATTCGGATTTGTAGGGATGTTTATGGAAGTTATAAACAAGGTGAAACTTTGTAATATTGCTGAATTAATTACAAAAGGAACAACTCCAACGACACTTGGATATAGTTTTCAGTCAACTGGAGTTAACTTTTTAAAAATTGAATGTTTTGATGATAACGGTTCTTATATCAAAGAAAAGGTTGCACATATTTCTGAAGAATGTAACGAAAAGTTAAAACGCTCTCAATTAAAGTGTGGAGATATCTTATTTTCAATT
>JAZNLH010000010.1:0-19437 GCA_045578985.1 Acutalibacteraceae bacterium
ATTCAAATCATGGAGCGAAGCCTATCATCCCTGTTTGCGTAGCAAATAGGGAGGGGGACCAAAAGCTTTGCTTTTGGTGGTGGGTAGTTCTCTTACGGTTTTCCTTCAGTTCGATTATTGCTCTGGGAAAATATCACTCCGCAGAAGGCGGAATATTATAAAATAAAACTAATTATTAACTTAATTAATCGAAAAAGCAAATAATTAAACGAATCACCTTGGAGCAGTCCAAGCATCATTTTTTCTTGTGTTTTGCAAGCAAATACGATATACTTTATATAAGAAGCAAAGAGACAAAGAAAAATAATAAAAAGGAGTTTCTATGGAAACGATTGAAATTTCTAAATCTGAGCTTAAGAGTGAGTTGTTTGAAGATGTTTTGTTTTTACAGTTTACTGAAGCGGGGGCTATGGATATCGATGTGGGAACTGTTTGTGTGGTTAAGCCTGACGGACAGCTGTATCGAATAAACTTTCTTAATGGGGATATTAGTTTCGAAGATATTAAAGACGCTTTTCCCATAATGAATATGTGGAAATTTGGCTTGTGCGGAAACGGCGGCGAGGCTTCTGACGGTTGGCGTTATTTTTATATCGGTTTGGGTAGTCATCTGGTTATCAACGAATCTGTATACGAAGAATTTTGCGCTTGGAGAGATAGAGGAGAATCCAAAGCAAAAAAGCCTGTCAGGTGGTGGAAGTCCTTCGCAGAAAAATTTGTTAACAAACAGGATTGATTTAATACTTGAATAGTAAAAGAGTAAGTTTAATTAGAGTTTAAACGAATCCCCTTGGAGAAATCCAAGGGGTTTTTTGTCCAAGGAAAAATTTTCATCAATCACTTCATCACTCATTTGTTGTTGAAAAATGATTGATGAAGTGGTATAATAAATGCGAGGTGAGAAAATGTATAATAAAAAACCACCATTTGAAATTACAAATGAGATATTAGATTCTATTACAGAAATTGCAGAACTTGTAGGAAATGTTAGTGCTACGCAGGGTTTATCTACCAATCCTACATTAAGACGAAGTAATCGAATTCGCACTATATATTCTTCATTGGCCATTGAGCAAAACACATTGAGTTTAGAACAGGTGACAGCAGTTCTTAATGGCAAACATATTATTGCACCACCCAAGGATATAGCAGAAGTTAAAAACGCATACGAGATTTATGAGATGATGGATACTCTGAATCCATACTCAGTTGATGACTTGTTAAATGCGCATGGTGTTATGACCAGGGATTTAGTTAAAGAGTCAGGGAGCTTTCGTTCAGGTCCTGTAGGCGTTGTAGATAAAGATGGGAATGTTTTGCATATAGGCACACTTCCTGATTATGTTCCGACACTTGTATATGAACTTATGGATTGGGCAAAAAATAGTGATGTTCATATGTTAATCAAAAGCTGTGTTTTTCATTATGAATTTGAATTAATACATCCATTTGCTGATGGTAACGGCAGAATAGGTCGTTTGTGGCACACGCTTCTGCTAACTCAATGGAAGCCTATGTTTGCTTGGCTGCCTATAGAATCAATTATTCACGACCGTCAGGATGAATATTACAAGGCTATCAATCAATCAAATTATGAAGGTGAATCAACAGCATTTATTATATTTATGTTGGATGCTATTAAAGAGGCATTAATGGAAGCAGTAGAAACTACAGTATTAACTGAAAAGATGTCGAATGTAGAATTGCGTTGGTATAAAATTGAACACTTTCTTCAAAAAAATGAATTTATTACTAATTCAGATGTAAGACAAATGTTTCAGGTTTCTTCTGCGACTGCAAATCGCATTCTCGCAAAACTCACTGATGAAGGAGTTATTCAAAAGGTGCGGATTGGCAAATCATGGGGATATGTGCTTGAGTGACGATTATTGAATTTTCCCACTTTGCTAACCGCTGGACAGGAAGCTTAAAGGACTAATTCTTTATAAAACAACAAAATCTGTTACCCGAAAGGGTAGCAGATTTTTTGTTTTGCGATATAAATCCCTGTCGGGATTTGCGATATTTCCCGTTGGGAAGCGATATGTGTTTCACACGCGATATGTTTGCTGACGCAAACGCGGGATTTTTATCGCACTGCGAAGCCTATCATCCCTGTTTGCGTAGCAAATAGGGAGGGGGACCAAAAGCAACGCTTTTGGTGGTGGGTAGTTCTCTTTCGGTTTTTGTTCAGTATGATGTAATATTTTAAACAAATATATCGCGTTTTGCTAAACAACAAAGGTTGTTTGGATAGTTGCTTGATTATATGGAGTTGATATGATAAAATACGGATAAAAATGAAGTGTATATTTAAGGAGAGAGCGCTGATGAAGCATCTACTAATTTCTAAAGAGAAAAACCAATATGTTGCTAATTTGCATTGTCATACTACACTTTCAGACGGCAGAAAAACGCCTGAAGAAATTCGTGATGCATATAAAGAACAAGGGTACAGTATAGTTGCATTTTCGGACCATGATAATTATTTTGACCACAGTGATTTTTGTACAGATGATTTTGTTGCCATTAATTCTTTTGAGGCAGATATCAGCGACAATGTTGTGAGTAGCAGTCAGTTTCGTCGATGCTATCACCTAAATGCATTTAATATAAATGGTGACAAAGAGGTTACTCTTCCTGCCACACCTGACTATAGAGATATGAAAGCTGTAAACGAATATATACAAAAACTTAAAAATTTAGGCTTTATAGTTGCGTATAATCATCCTTACTGGTCAATGCAGTGTCTTGACGACTATCGTGATTTAGAAGGCTGCAGTATTGTTGAAATATATAATAATTCTGTGTTTATTGAGGGCGGAGATGACGGACAAGAGCAGGTTTATGATGAAATGCTTCGTAGCGGAAAGCGACTGTTTTGTACTATGGCAGACGATAATCATAATGAATTTCCTTTTGGTGATGTGCGTTGCGACAGTTTTGGGGGTAAAACAGTTTTTCTCTGTGATTCACTCAGTTATGAATCTGTTATATCCGCTATGCAAAGTGGGTCATTTTATTGTACCCGTGAGCCGAGAATTTTTGAACTGACTTTAGAGAATGGCAGAGTTCACATTGAATGTTCGCAGGCTCAACGTATAGCACTTTCTACTGCAGGAAGACGTTCGAAAGCTTTACATGCTCCTGTGGGTGAATATGTAACTCAAGCAGATTTTCAACTGGAGGACGAGGATGTATACTTCCGAATTGAAGTGATAGGTCCCTCAGGAAAAAAGGCGAACACTAACGCATATTTTGTCGAAGATTATAAATGATTCAAAATCAGGTGGGGAATGATACCTTTCCCGACTTTGCTAACTGCCACGCAGGGGCTTAAAGGACTAATTCCTAATAAAACAACAAAATCTGTTACCCGAAAGGGTAGCAGATTTTTTGTTTTGCGATATAAATCCCTGTCGGGATTTGCGATATTTCCCGTTGGGAAGCGATATGTGTTTTACACGCGATATGTTTGCTGACGCAAACGCGGGATTTTTATCGCACCGTGTTGCCGAGAGGCAACATATCGCATCGTCAGATATATCGCATTTGATGAAATCAAATATATCGCATCTGCATAGCAGATATATCGCCTTTATGTGCTTTCGCAAAGCGAAAATATCACTCCGCAGAAGGCGGAATATCACTGAAAAAGATAACACAAATAGATTGAAGTTATTCTTTGCGATATTTTCCTGCGGAAAGCGATATGCCTTCGGCAGTTATTCCGTATCTTTCCAGAGTTCACCTTCTTCCCAGAACACGTGATCGAGCACGTGTTGGTAAATTCCCGTGAACTCTGAATACGCTCTTTCCAGAGCTTCTTCCGTGAGCTTACCATCTTTGTAGAGTTTTCTCAGCCTTCTGGCTTTCTTTTCATATTTAGAAAACTCGCGATTAACATTTCCCACCGCCATTGATGCTGTGGGGTCTGAATAGTAACCCATAAAAAATTCCTCCTAAACAATATTGTCAGGAAGGCAATAAAAAAAAGCCTATCCTGTAAATGGGCGCAATTTCCCTAAGGAAATAGCCAATTACAAAATAGACAAAAATTCAATTTGGGTCATAATAACACAAAACAGTTGTTCTGTCAAGAGATTTATATAAATAGTTTTCGGTTCAAGGCTGTGTTAATAACAATGGAGAATGGTTATGATTGGCTTTTCCCCACGTTGCTAACTACCACGCAGGCATACCCTTGAAACTAAAGTCGGCAATCCCTAAAATGAAACTATCGGATTTTATAAACGGTTTTATTCGTCCGAAAACCGGACGGTTTTTGCTTTTGCATAATACAATAAAGAAACTGTTGAGAAAGAGAAAACAACATGATATAATAAACAAAATATCTTGATAATAAGTTCAAGATGTATTTTGAAATTGAAATTTCAAGGGGAAATAGGTATGAAAAAAGCAAAAAAGTTTTTCTGTTTATTGTTGGCGCTTTCGGTTATTTTATCGTGCACCGGCCTTTTTGCTTATGCGGTGGAAATCGGGAAGAGTTATTATATTGATTCCGTAAATGGTGACGATTCAAACAGCGGTACAGACATAAACAGCCCTGTAAAGACGATTGCGGGTCTTAAGGACCTTGATATTAAAGCGGGCACTCATTTTTTGTTTAAAAACGGCGGTGAATACGAATGTACCGCTACACTTACCTGCAACGGCACGAAAGAAAATCCCGTTGTTGTATCTTCCTATGGTGAGGGAGAAAAGGCTATCCTTTATACAAACGAAAAAACTGAGGTTTTACGCCTTTTTGACTGCTCATATATAACAGTATCCAACCTGCATATCAAGGCACCCAACGGTGGCGGTATATGGATTGATACCCGAAACCAGACTTCTGAAGGCATAATCATTGATAATGTTTATTTCACTGATATGCAGAATTACAAGGTTCACAGCAGAGATGACAATTCCAACGGTGCCGCACCTGCAAGAGCAGCGGTTATGGTTAAAGGTCTGCCCGCAAAATCCAGATATGCAGTTAATGACCTTACAATCCGCAATTGCGAGGTGTATAACTGTGCCAACGGCTTTATGATCTGGGGTTCATGGAATGAACAACAGGCACCTTGGTGCGAGGAAGACGAAATCGACCCTGTATACAATGAAGGTCTGCTCATAGAAGGATGTTATTTCCACGAAATGGATGCGGAAGCGGTTATTGTGGGTATGTGTGACGGTGCACTCGTCACAAACTGCCGTGCAATAAACTGTTGTCAGGGCGAGGGTGTTGACGAAAACGGCGAAATCGAATATTTCACGGCAGCCATGTGGTTCTGGGGCAGTGAAAACAGTACAATTCAGTATTGTGAAATCGCAGGACAGAAAAACGTCGGTGACGGTATGGCGATTGACTTCGACTCCCATACAAATAACTGCACCTATCAGTATATTTATTCCCACGACAATATGCGCTTTATGTGCAACTGTCCCAATTACAGCGGACACAACGGCAATACAGTACGCTATTGCCTTTCCGTTAACGATAACGGCGGACGTTCAACAACTGCAGTAGGTTCCTGCGGTGAGCATAATTTCAGTTTCTATAACAACACAATTGTTAACTGTGGCGAATTCCAATTTAAAAATCTTTATGATTCTTACATTGCAAATAATATAATCGTTCCCATGGACGGTGCAACATTTGCATATGACTTCGATCCCACAAGAGGAAATGTGTTTGAAAACAACTGCTATTATGGCGTAATGTCGCCTGTTGTTGATGTGTTTTCTATGAACACCGCACCCGGATTTTCCGGCACTGATTATTCAGATATAAACAGTTTCATACTTTCCAAAGATTCACCGCTTATCGGAGCAGGTGCTAAAGTGGACGACGGTATAACAACAGATTTCTACGGCAACGAAATCACAAGCACAAACATCGGCTGCTATGGTGGCACAGGTACGGATGCGGAGTACGAACAGGAAGATGCTATCGGAAAATTAATCCGTATGATTCGTGACATTATAGAAACTCTTATACACGAAATCAAGGTTATTTTTGATTAAAATAATTGATTACACAAACATTTTTATTCCCACCGAGAAATCGGTGGGTTGTTTTTTAGGTTGTGTTATCGTATAATCTTTTTTGTGAAAGGTCACAGGAGGGCAATGGGAAATGAATGTTTTATCGATTGGAAACAGTTTTTCGCAAGATGCGCAAAGATATCTGCACAGTATCGCAAAGGCTGACGGTGTTGAACTTGATACATTTAATCTTTTTATCGGTGGTTGTCCGTTATCTCTGCATTATAAAAATATGCTTAGCGCGGAACGTGAATACACCCTCGAAATGAATGGGCAAAGCACAGGCTTTAAGGTATCTTTGGAGGAAGCGCTTCTGAATCGCGATTGGGATGTTATTACAATTCAGCAGGTAAGCAACGAATCGCCCTGTTATGACACTTACCAACCATATCTTAACAGCCTTGTTAAATATGTAAGGGATCGTGTGCCGAAAGCAAAAATTGTAGTTCACCAGACCTGGGCATATGAGCAGGACAGCTATCGCCTTTGTATGGAATTGGGCTATGGTAGCCATAAGGATATGTTTGAGGATATCAAAAACTCATATCAGAGGGCGGCTGATGAAATAGAAGCGGATTTTATAATTCCATCGGGTGAGCTTTTTGAAGCGCTTATTGACAGCGGAATTGAAAAAGTGCACCGTGACACCTTCCATGCAAGTTTCGGACTCGGAAGATACGCACTCGGACTTATGTGGTATATAGCCTTAACAGGTCGACAGATAAAATACAACAATTTTTCTGATTTTGATGAAGAAATTTTATTATCTCAGATAGAAATTGTAAAGCATTGTGTTGAAGAAGTTTATAAAAAATATTTTCACTGAAAATATTTAATATATGCTATAATGTAACTATAATGAAAAAGAAAGAGTTGATTAAATGCAGTCGGTTTTTGATTCATTTTTAGATTTTGACCTTAGTGTATTTCAATGGATTCAAAGCATTCAGAATGATTTTCTTGATATGCTTATGGTTGGGATTACAACACTTGGTAACGCAGGTGCGGTTTTTATTGTGCTGGGACTTGTGCTTTTATTTACAAAAAAATATCGCAAGGCTGGGCTTGGAGTTCTTGTAGCGCTTATTGTAATGCTTCTCTGTAATGACCTGTTTCTCAAAGAGTTTTTTGCAAGACCGCGACCCTTTAACCTTTTTGATGTAAATCCGGAAAAGTATGCGGAATGGGGCAGTGAATATATTTTCCCCGGACTTGTACATAAGCCATCCAGCTTTTCTTTTCCATCGGGGCACACTTCTTCGGCTTTTGCTGCAGCAATTGCGCTACTTTGGTACGACAGAAGGCTTGGTATTCCCACAACAATTTTTGCAGCACTTATGGGATTTTCCAGAATTTATGTTCAGGTGCATTATTGCACAGACGTAATTGCCGGTGTCATTTCGGGAACAATATGTGCCCTTATTGCGGTATTGATTGTTAAATTCCTTTTCCCTGTTGTGGATAAAGGTCTTGATAAACTGTTTTCGAAATTTAGAAAATAAGTGTTGTTCTGTGTGGTAGGGGATATTTATGTTTAAAGGTATTTTTGATTTTTTTAAACCCAAAAAAAAGATTAAAAGAAATGATATTTTGCAAATCGCTCTGATATTGGCTTTATTGGTAGTTTCGACGATAATCGTTCATTATATCAATTTAGCGTGTGGAGGCGAAGAGAGCAAATTCGCTCAGCATGTAATTGCAGTAGTGCTGGATAAAGTTCCGTTGTTTCAAGAGCTTGCGGCGCTTATGTTATCTTTTTTTTGGGGGAATCCGGCCAATGCTGTTTTAGCATTTACTCCATGGACTTTACTGAAGGCTTTACCGGAAACAATGCTTGTAAGCGTGTGTTGTCATTTCTACACCCAAATTCTTCATCGCAATCCCAAAAAAGCCACTAAGTCCACTACTCTTATGCCGGCAATTTTAGGAATTACTACTGCTACTATATTTATTATGATTCTGAACATTTTCATAAGTGACAAGATTACTATGTTGTTAGAATCTTGTTTGCTCTGTATTATCATAATATTCGGTATCATATTAGCAATAAAAAGTTTATTCATCGGGGAAAAAAAGGGTCGAAAGAAAACCAGAAAAAGAAAAAAAGAGACGAAGGAAATAAAGGCGAAAAATTTTTACTCATTAGGCAGATTGTTTCTGTTTATAATTGACGGTTTGTATGCCGTTATAATTTCGTGTTATTCAACATCAATTATGGTAGTTGTAGCAGGGCTGACAACAGGGTTCTGGAATATATTTTGGCGTATTGCTTTGTTATCTTTGATTGTTTTGGTGGCGTCATCTATTGTTGGGTATATAAACAAAAAAGTGAAGGAAGAGTACGAAGAATGAGTACAGTTAAATAATCATAGCAACTTGCCATGTGCAACCCTTGATGTGTATGGTTAAAAAATGTTTTCCCATTTATTTTTTTTATTGTATTAAACTGTATGATATAATAAAACAACAATTATTTGAGAATTAAAAATAAGTGTTGTTATGTGTGGTAGGGGATATATATGTTTAAAAGTATTATTGACGGTTTTACAGGTATCAAGAACATAATAATTAACGTTGCGCAGATTGCACTTGTAGGAATCCTTGTGCCGTTTATTGCAATAATTATTAATGCTATTAATAGTGCAGCCGGTGGTGGTGCTACTGAATTCGGTCAATTTATGAATGGCTTGATTTTCCAGATTCCTATGTTTGAAGAGATTGCTAATCTGCTGGTACAGACTTCGGGTAGCTTTTCTATATCTGATATGCCTACGATTACCCTTATGACTTTGTTACAGGCATTTCCTGATACAATGCTCGTAAGCGTGTGCGTTCATTTCTTCGACCAGCTTTTTTCAGGCGTTTTTGATAAAAAAGCACATCCTTTACCGATTTTTGCGCCGTTTTTGGGTATTGCCACTGCTACTATAATTCTCAATCTTCTTCACCTTTTTAAAAGTGTATTGGTTGTTATATTGGCGGAAATAACCATGATTATAGGTATAATAATTATGGTAAGAGGTGTTTTCGGCCGCAGAAAAAAAGATAAATATGGCGAGAAAAAATCAATATTTTCTTTTGGAAGAATATTAGTATTTATAATTAATGGTCTGCATGGTATTATAGCCGCATCTTATGCAGTTGTTGTTTTAATGGCGTTTTCAGGCACTATAACCGGATTTGGCAATATAGTTAAATTTTTGGCACCTATATCTCTGATTGCTATTATAGCATCGGTTATTGTCTTACACGTAAACGATCTGACGCAGAAAGAATATGTTTAAAACTGAATAATTATAATACACACGCATCGTTCTGATGCGTGTGTTTTTTTACGAAAAATGTTTTTTACATTATTTTTCCCGGTGCCTTTACAATTATTATTGGGTTCAGCGGAACCCACCGTAAAAGCTTTAAATGAAATAAAAAAGGGGTGAAGCCTATAGAATAGGTATAGTATCAAAATAAAAATTCATTAAGGAATCCGTAAATTAAACTAAAGTACTAGTCAATATGACCCCATAAAAAGTAGTTTTATACCCTATCCTGCCTTGACGAATAAGGTTGGGATAGGGTATAATTTTTAGGATCTGAATTGAACGGAGGCTGTTCAAATGTCTGAAGTACCAAAATATAAAAGTCCTGAATTTTCGCCTGAAGAACGTGCGGAGGATTTGCTTTCGCGTATGACCTTGCGTGAGAAAATAGCACAGCTTGATATGAAATTTGGTAGCCAATATGCTACTGAAGTTCACCCGGACGACCATTGTTCCGTTGCAGAAACAACAGACTATTATTGGGACGAATTAAAAAATGATTTTCCCGATGGTCTGGGTTATCTTCACGATAACTACTGCGTACCCGCTGTAATGAATAAATTACAGAAGTTTTTTATAGAGAATTCAAGACTTGGTATTCCTGTTATTTTTACAGGCGAGGCGCTTCACGGCATAGCCGGAACAAGAGCGACTATTTTACCCATACCAACAGCATGGGCAGCCACGTTTGAACCGAAATATGCCTATGAAGCAGGTCGCGTAATCGCTACGGAAACAAGGGCTTTAGGTATTTACGAAATTCTTGCTCCTAACCTTGATGTTGCACGTGATCCGAGATGGGGCAGAACTGAAGAAACTTTCGGAGAGGATACTTGCCTTTCAACAAAGATGGCTGTAAATATTGTTAAAGGTCATCAGAACGGTGATATTTCTGCAAAAGATTCTGTTATTTCCGAACCCAAACACTATTGTGTTCATGGTATTCCCGAGGGCGGTGTAAACTGCGCAACGGCAAGAGCAGGTTTGAGAGAAATCGAGAGTTGCTATTTGCCTGTGTTTGAGGCTGCTATAAAAGAGGGCGGAGCAAAGGATGTTATGGTAAGCTATAACTCCATAGACGGCGACCTTTTAATGACATCAAAACACTATTTACAGGAAGTTCTCAAAAAAAGATTCGGTCTTAAGGGTATCTGCCGTTCTGACTGGGGTGGCTTAAGACGTGTTCACTATCTTCACAAAATGGCAAAAACACCGAAAGAGGCAATTTATCTTTCCAAAAAGAACGGTCTTGACTGCCAGGGCGGTGACGAATATCCGAATCAATTCTGGGTGAATTCCTTGGAGGAACTTGTAAATGAGGGAAAACTTGATGTAGAAAACATCAATGAATCCTGTCGCCGTGTACTTAAACTTAAATTTGAATTGGGGTTATTTGAAAACCCGTATACAGACGAAGAAGCATATAAAGGCGTAATTAACTGTCAGGCACACCTTGACAAGGCACTTGAAATCGCCAGAAAATCAATAATTCTTCTTAAAAATGATGGAATTCTTCCTCTTAAGAAAGAAAAATATAAAAAGATTGCTTTAATCGGTCCGTCATCCCATAAAGTCCGTCTTGGAGGCTATTCTGCCAAACCCGTCGGCAGAGAATTAAAAACCATTTACGATATTTTAAAATCAGAACTTCCCGATACAGAAATATTGCAGTGTGACGGATGTGGAATCAGCGACGGTGATTTTCAGTTCGCTTTAGGCGATCAGCATCATCTGATGGGTATTAAAGCAGAGGAGCAGGAAGAAAATATTGACGAAGCAGTAAATTTCGCTAAAGACAGCGATTTAATAATTTACTGTGGCGGTGATGATACAATCTCAAGCGGTGAGGGCAGAGACAGATGCGAACTCACCTTATGTGGAAGACAAAGTGAACTTATAAAGAAACTTTCCGAAACCGGCAAGCCCATTGTTTTTGTTATGATACATGGTAAACCCTTGGCGATTAAGGAAGAAAGCGATATGTCAAATGCAGTTCTTTCCTGTTGGTTTGGTGGTGAAAGCGGTCCTCAGGCGATTTGCGATGTTCTTCTTGGCGCTGTAAATCCCGGTGGAAAGCTTCCGTTTTCACTTCCGAGAAGGTCGACTATGATTCCCTGCTATTATTCAATGCTTCCCGGTGCAAGTAACGAATATTATGAGGGCAAAGGTGATGCTCTTTATCCCTTCGGTTTCGGTCTTAGCTATACAGAGTTTGAATATTCTGAGCTTGTAATTACAAAAACAGGCGAAACTGATGTTAATGTTAAGCTGAATGTTAAAAATATCGGTGAAGTAACCGGTGACGAAGTAGTTCAGATTTACGTTGAGGATTGCGAAAGCTCTGTTGTAACACCAACACTTCTTCTTAAAGATTTCAAACGCGTTACTCTAGAACCGGGTGAAAAGAAAGAACTTGAATTTAACCTTGATTACAACGCGTTCCGTCTTATGAATCAGGAGTATAAATGGGTTGTTGAACCCGGCAAATTCGGCATTTACGCCGCATCCTCCTCAAGAGATATAAGACTCAGCGGAGAAGTAACTTTAGACTAAAATAATTATCAGACAAAAGAAAGGAGATAATATGGATAAGGTAAAATATGTTGACCCTATGATTGGAACTGTGGGTGACGAAGAATCAGAAATCTCCCATGGTGGCGGTAAAACCCATCCCGGTGCTTGTACTCCCGGCGGTATGGTGCAGCTTTCACCCGATACTGTTACGGGTGGAGATAACGGCACAGGATATAATTATTGTCAAAATACAATAGAGGGTTTCAGCTTTAATCATATGAGCGGTATCGGTTGGTACGGCGATTTAGGTAACCTGCAGATTATGCCGGTTGTGGGTGAGACAGACCTACGTAGCGGAAGCAATCAATACATTCCTTTTAAAAAAGGCACTTCCGGATGGAAATCCGAATTTTCCCACGAAAAGGAAACTGCTAAAGCCGGGTATTATGCGGTAGAATTAGAGCGCTACAATATCCTTGCAGAAGCGACAGTTTCTGCCCATACAGGAATGTTGCGCTTTACATACCCCGAAAATGCCGACAAAAGAGCTATTTTTAATTTCGCAAGAAGAATAGGTGGCAAGGCTGATTTTCAGCATATTGATATTATAAATGACAGGCGAATGGAGGGTTATATTCGTTGCACACCTAAAGGCGGCGGCTTCGGTCACGGCAATGGCGGCATTTCATATGATTTTTATTTTGTATGTGAATTATCAACTCCCGGGAAGAATTTTCAGTTTTTCTGTGACGAAACATATATTGATGGTGATGTGAAAAGCTTTGAGGGAGAGGACGTAGGTCTTATAGTTTGCTTTGGTGAAGAAGTAAACGTCCCTGTAACTATAAAAGTCGGTATTTCATATGTGGATTTGGAAGGTGCTCGTAAAAATTTTGATGCGGAATGTAAGGATATTGATTTTGATAGAATGAAAAGCAACGCATCAAATGAATGGAATAAAATTTTTGACGGCATTGACGTGACAGGTACAGATGAAATTGACCTTAAGCTTTTTTACACCTGCCTTTATCACGTGTTTTTAGACCCACATTCTGCAATGGACGTTGATGGCAGATTTACTCTCGGTGAGGGAACTGTTTTCAAGGCGGATTATACGCATCGTACAGTGTTCAGTGGATGGGATGTTTACAGAAGCGAGTTCCCTTTGCTTACGGTTATCCGACCTGAAATGGTAAATGACGAGGCTAACTCGTTACTTAGAATTGCGGAATACAGAAATACGTCACTACCTCAATGGGAGCTTTTGGGCATTAACGCAGGCTGTATGGTAGGTGACCCTGCAACAATTGTAGTTTGCGATGCTGCTGTAAAGGGTATTAAAAACTTTGATTTGGAAAAAGCGTATGAGATTATAAAAGCCTCTGCACTTTGCAAAAAAGAGCTTTTCGGAAGAGAATTTCACTCCGTAAGACCTGATTGTAAGGAGTATATTGAAAATTGCTACGTACCCGATGAATTAAGCGATACCTTGGAGTTTTTACTTGCAGATTACACTACGGCGAAGCTTGCAAAAATGTTGGGTAAAACCGAGGATGAAGAATTCTTTATGAATCGCGTTAAGAGATATAAAGAAAACTTTAACGATGAACTCGGTTTTATGGCACCACGCACAAAGTCAGGAGCTTTTGTTTTTGAAGAGGATGAGTATGACGATGACGGATGTGTGGAAAGCAACATTTATCAGCAGTCGTGGTTCGTTCCTTATGATGTTGTCGGGCTTTCAAAACTGTTCGGCGAAAAGCGTACAATTGAACTTTTAGAAAGGTTTTTCGAAAAAGCGGATTTGGGTGCTCTTTGGAATGATGATTATAACCACTCAAACGAGCCTTGCCATAATATAACCCATTATTTCAGTATGCTGGGACTTCCCCACAGAACCCAGTATTGGACAAGGCGAGTGCAAAAAGAAGCCTATCGCACAGGCGCATTCGGTTTTTGCGGAAACGAAGATGTAGGACAGCTTTCTGCATGGTACGTGTTATCGGCACTCGGTTTTGCTCAGGTTTGTCCCTGCGACGAAAAATATTTCATAAACACACCGCTTTTCCAAAAGGCAAAAATTAAGCTTGATTCTAAATATCACTCTTGCGAGGTTGCAGATACACTCTCAATAGAATGTGATAAAAATCCCTTAGAGTATCTTTATATTAAAAAAGTTCATTTTAACGGAAAAGAAATAACAACGCCATATCTTACTTTTTCTGAGATTACTTCCGGCGGCGTTTTAACTTTTGAACTTTCAAAAGAGCCTTGTGAAGATGCTTTTAAAGATATACCGGAGTCATTTTTATAAAATAAAATGGGCTGTAAAAAACGCGAGTTTTTTTACAGTCCATCTCTTTTTTTCAACAATTTAATTTTTGTTAATGTCGTCAGTGGTTTTAATGCTTTTAAATTCAATACCTTTTTCGGTGAAAAATTTGGTGGATTCTTTTTTGAAGCCTTCAGCAGAAAAATATGTGGAATCATATAAATCAATCGTTTTACCACTTTTTGTAACCGCTATTATATGGGGGTCTTCACAGAATTCGCCGTCATCATTGTATCCCTCAACAAAAGCAAAGTAATCTATTGCAGAATAGTCCATTTCACTTTGCGAAAGTGGGAAAAATTCTTGTGAATATCTGAAAGAATTTTCATAAAAAACGGTGGTGGAATTAACACAGATAATTAACCCTAAAACGGCTATGCACTCTGTTACAATAGTAAAGTATTTTAAAAGCATATCAGAGTTCTTGGAAGGTCCGGGAGAATAAACGGTTTTGTCGTCTTGGGATTTTACTTTCTGTTGGCGGTGCTCTAAATAGTGAACGCCCAGTGCCGTTGAAAGCATAATGCTGAAAGATGGTATAAAAATTGCTTTTTCCCATATTCCCAGAATATATGCGCTGTCTTTGAAAGAGATTGCACAAATCAAGTAAAATAAACCGAATAAAACCAAAGATACGAATAAATCAAAAAACAGAGATAAGCCCAATAACTTAAACGTTCCTTTTACACCACCGCCGTGACGACTTGCACCCTTTTCAACAGAAGCATTTTTAACGGTTGTGCTTGTGTTTGGGTTTGAACCTCCGTTTTCCATATATTTTATAAGATTTTCGTGATATAGCGAACGGTATTTGGATTTTTTTAATTTCTTTAAAGCTTTTTCTGTTTTACCACTGTAAAAAAGTGATTGTGCGCCTATTACTGCTGATTCAATCTGAGTTTCAAAGAAATTTTTCAACATCATATTGATGAGCCTGTCAGCAGTACCGCCAAGCATCTCACCGCTTTCAAGAACATTGTCGCCGAAATAGCGGTTAACACTTTCTCTTTGCGAAGTTATAAGCTTATTTTTCTCTATGCCGTTTTGAAGTAAAACTGTAAGTTTTGGGATGAGAGTAGTCAACAAATCGTTGATTTCACCAAAGCAATCCCTCATAAGCTCTTTTGAATCTACATAAGTGTATGTATAGCAGTTGAAATTATCAGGTTCAACAAACGCTAAAATATCATATACGGAAAAGGGAATGGTGGGGTCACATTCAAGGGTAAAAGAAAGCCAGATAGTCTGCTGAGCATACGCCATATTTCCGTGTTCGATGTAGGATATATCAAGCTTAAACCCGTCGAAATTGTATGTGGCAACAAGACCATCTTTGTTTTTTCCGTTTATTCCCGATACAAGTGTTTTAAATGCAGGGCTTTGAGTTTTTAAAAGAATTGAAGTGCCACGGCATTGAGTTGTAAAATATTCGTTGAGTTCCATTGTTTTTCCTTCGTTCTGAAATTGTAATACAACAGATATTTTACTAAAAACTTTTATTTCCGTCAACAGAAACGAAAAATACGGTTAATTTCTTTACAAACTGCCTATTGCGGACAGATTTTTGTTGGGGTATTATAATAACAAATAAGGTCAAAGGGGTGTTTCTTTTGCTTTCAAAAAAATTTATTTGTGCAACTTATGATTATTCTACGTATAAAGATTTTGTTGCATCACCATTATTCAGAAAAGTTTTTATAGTTGATGAACCTTTAGAAAGTGCAACTGTCACTATCGGTTGTGCAGGTTTTTACGATATATTTATCAATGGCAATAAAATTACAAAAGGTCTTATAGCACCATACATATCCAATCCGGATCACATTATTTATTACGATGTGTATAATATTGCCCGATATATTAAAACAGGAAAAAATGTTATCGGTATACAACTCGGCAACGGTATGCAGAATTGCCCCGGAGGTGAAATCTGGGATTTTGAAAAATCAGAATTCCGAGGTTCACCCAGAGTTGCGTTCAGTATTGAAATTAAAAATTATAATGGCGAAACTTCTGTTTTTGAGGCAGACGAAACAGTAAAAACTGCTCCGTCACCGGTGATTTTTGACGATTTACGAGCAGGTTGCTTTTATGATGCAAGAAACGAGGAGGAAAATTGGTCCGAACCGGATTTTTCAGATTTTCATTGGAGCAATGCGCTGAAAGCGGAAACACCACGTGGCGAAAGACGTATCTGCGAGGCTGATCCGATTTTGCCTATAAGAAAACTTAAACCTATCAGCATCAGAAAATGCAGAGTGTTACCTTTCAGACCCAGAGAGGATGTATCCAAGGATTATTCTGATTTTCCCTCTAAAGAGCGTGAAGGCTGGCTTTATGATTTCGGAATAACCTCTGCAGGTATAGAACGCCTTAAAATCAAGGGTCAAAAAGGTCAGAAGATTGACTTGCAGTTCGGTGAATATTTAGATGAAAACGGCAATCCCGACATCAGTAATGTTCAGTTTTATCCTGACGGTTTCTCCCAGCGAGATATATATGTTCTCAAAGGTGATGGCGAAGAAGTTTTTGAACCGCAGTTTACATACCACGGTTTTCGTTATTGCGTTGTTTTCGGTATTACCGAGGAACAGGCAACAGAGGATTTACTTACTTTTATAGTTTGCAGTTCTGCCCTTAAAGAACGCGGAAATTTCCGTTGCTCTGATATAACATTGAATAAATTACAGGCGATGGCACGAAATTCTACACTTTCCAATTTCTATTATTTCCCCACAGATTGTCCGCACCGTGAGAAAAATGGTTGGACCGGTGATGCGGCTATATCCTGCGAACAAACTGTTATGAATCTTACTCCCGAAAAGAGCTACAGGGAATGGGTACGCAATATAGTCAAGGCGCAAAAACAAGACGGTCAACTTCCGGGAATTGTTCCTACGGGTAATTGGGGTTATGAATGGGGTAACGGTCCTGCCTGGGATTGCGTTTTAACATATATTCCCTATTACGAGTACATATATCGCGGTGATAAATCAATAATGGAAGAGAGTGCAGATGCTGTTTTCAGATATGCGGCATACCTTTCTAATATGAGAACAAAACGCGGTACTTTAGATTTCGGTTTAGGCGATTGGTGTCCCGTAACTGTTATTAAAGCGCCCCTTGAATTTACAAGTAGTGTTATAGGAATGGATATTCTCAAAAAAGCGGCATATATGTTTGACGTTATGGGAATGGCACTTCAAAAAGATTTTTGTGAAAAGCTTTACGGAGAAATACGTTCTTCAGTAAGAAAATATCTTATTGATTTTTCAACTATGACTGCTATCGGCAATTGTCAGACATCACAGTCTATGGCGATTTATTACGATGTGTTTGACGAAAGCGAAAAACAAGAGGCTTTCAAGGTGCTTGTAGATATTGTGGAGAATGACGGAGTGCACGTTGATTTCGGATTCATTGGTGTGAAACCCGTATTCCGAACTCTTTGCGAATACGGCAGATGCGACCTTGCATATAAAATGATAGCCCGTCCTGATTATCCCTCATACGGCAACTGGGTAAAACGTGGTTATACTGCACTTCCCGAAAATTTCCATCCGGAAAATGAGTTCCCCGATTCGCTTAATCACCACAATTATTCAGATGTTTCTGCGGTGTTTACAGAATATTTTGCAGGTATCAAAGTTAATCCTTACTGCGAAGATTGTAAGGAAATCAACATAGAGCCCTGCTTCGTTCCTGCACTTTCGGATGCAAGTGCATTTTATGAAAGCGTAGCAGGAAAAGTAAGTGTTTCCTGGAAACGCGAGAATGGTATAATTGAACTCAGCGTTCAGAAACCCGATGAAGTTTACGGAAAAATTCAACTTCCCAAAGGCTTCATTTTTGAGGATAAAAAACTTGGCTACAGAAAATTTGAAAGCGGAGTTTACCGCATAACAGATTTAAATTGGGAGCCTGAAAATATTATAGAGGTATAAAATGGAGAACAATGTAAATGTAATTGACTATGGCTTTTTTAAGCATGACGGTCTTGATTTTGAATATCATGTAAGCGGAAATCCCGATGGAGAAGCACTTCTTATGCTTAACGGCAACGGCGGTGACTACCGTTGTTTTGAAGGAGATTTGTATGTTCCGTTGTCGGAATATTTCAAAATAATCCGTTTTTCAACTCGCGGTACAGGGAAAACACCTTTAGGCGATAAAAAGCTTACATTTGAACTTTTTTGTGATGATGTTAAAGCTCTGCTGGATTATTTAGGTGTTGAAAAAACTAATATTTGCGGTTTCTCTGATGGCGGTAACCTTGGTATGTGCTTTGCGGTTACATATCCCGAATATGTGTTAAGACTTGCGGTTTTCGGTTCCAATCTCAACACAAGGGGAACTAAAACCCTTGACCAATTAGGTATTATAAAAGACCACAGAATTTATGCAATTAAAGCAGCTCTTACAAAGGACCCCGAGTGGAAAAGAAGATGCGAAATTGAGGGTATGATGGTAGGTCAGCCGAAACTCAATTATAAAAAGCTTTCTGCAATAAAGGTGCCGTTCCTTAATGTTTTTGGTGAATTTGATATGATAAAGAGAAGACATTCAAGGAAAATAACAAAAGCGGTAGAGGGTGCAGAGGAAGTTATGGTTTTAAACGGCGGTCACAGCACAGCATTCAGAAAAACAGACTTCTTGATTTTGCCCGTGGTTAAAAATTTTTTAATAAAGAAATAGAAACCAATTTGTAATTCGGAATTCGTAATGCGTAATTCGGAATCCGGGAACTGCGTTGCAATTATAAAGTTTTCGTCAACCTTTTTCAAAAGGTTGTGGGGTCAAGGGGTGAAACCCATTGGCGCATTCCGCAGAATGCGAAACTCCTTTGCTCACAGAAGCGCAGGAAGGTAGGTAAAACAGTCCTGTGTGACTGTTTTACCGTAGGAAACCCTCGCCGGGGGTTTCCTGAGAATTCGTAATTCGTAATGCGTAATTCGTAATTATCAGAACGCTTACGCGTTGATTATATTTAAAGTTTTCGTCAACCTTTTTTAAAAGGTTGTGGGGTCAAGGGGTGAAACCCATTGGCGCATTCCGCAGAATGCGAAACTCCTTTGCTCATAGAAGCGCAGGAAGGTAGGTAAAACAGTCCGGTGTGACTGTTTTGCCGTAGGAAACCCTCGCCGGGGGTTTCCTGAGAATTCGGAATTCGTAATGCGTAATTCGTAATTATCAGAACGCTTACGCGTTGATTATATTTAAACT
>JAZNLH010000011.1:0-140468 GCA_045578985.1 Acutalibacteraceae bacterium
AAGTGGTGAAAATACAGTTGTGGCACTTAATGATGTGTCATTGGAATTTGAAAAAGGAGAGTTCTGTGCAATAACAGGACCTTCAGGTTCAGGTAAGTCAACATTTTTACACGTTTTAAGCAGTCTTGAAAATGCAACCTCAGGCGAGGTGATTTATAACAACGAAAGCCTTAAAAATTACAACGATAATCAGCTTTCAATTCTTAGAAGAAGACGCTTTGGCTTCGTTTTTCAGGCATATAACCTTGTGGAAGAATTGACAGGCTATGAAAACATTTTACTTCCCATTATGCTGGATAAAAAGAAACCCGATGAGGAATATTTAAAGAAAATTATTGATATTCTCGGCATTGAAGACAGACTTTCCCATCTACCGTCTGCTCTTTCAGGTGGTCAGCAACAGAGAATCGCTATTGCAAGAGCCTTGGCAAACAAACCATCAATCCTTTTTGCTGATGAACCTACGGGTAACCTTGACGGTAAAAGCGGCAGAGAGGTGCTTTCACTTCTTAAATATGTAAGTAAGGAACTAGGTATAACCCTTATTCTTGTTACCCACGATTTGCACGTTGCCGAGCAGGCAGACAGAGTTATAAGAATTGAAGACGGTGCTGTTGTTGAGGACAGTAAATATAACCAATAAAAGAAGGTGATTTTATGAAAAAGAAAAAATTAACCTTTAACTCCCTTGCTTTAGGAAACCTGAAGCACAGGAAGAAAAGATACATCTTAATGATTTTAGGCATAGTTCTTTCTATGGTGTTTTCATCCAGTATAATATATTTTGTTTTTAGTGCATATACAACCTCACAGGCGCAGAACAAAGCCGACAGAGGCTTGTATGATATGATGTGTGCCGATTATGACGAAGATGTTTTTGATGATGCGAAATCCTATATGTTTGAAACAATGGGCACGGGTTCTGTTATAGGTTTTGCTTTTACTGACCCTGAGGATAAGCTGAACGGTACTTCTGTAGTAAGGCTTGACAAGGTATCAAAGGAGCTTGTTAACCCCTTGTTTATAAACGGTACATACCCTCAGAAGAAGGGGGAAATTGCAATTGAACAAACCACACTTCTTCAATTAGGTATAGCTGCAAAGCCGGGTGATAAAATAACCCTTAAATTCCAAGTTCAGAATGATGATGAGCTAATGCCTGAGGTTAAAGAGAAAACCTATGTTTTGTCGGGTGTACTCAGAGACAAAAGAGCTAATATTGCAACGAGCTTTGACGATAAACAAAATATACCCTCTGCATTCGTGAGTGAATATGAGTATGTGGATTTAGGCGGCAAAGAGAATAAAATTTGCTACACAGAGCTGACTGATAAAGGTTATAACGATATATGGGGTATGTTTAGTAATATACCTACTCTTTCGTCCTCTTGTGTTTTTACATTTAATGAAGAGTTTGCATTGAATGTTGATGAGTCACTATCCCTTGTATATATTCTGATAATTGTGGCGATTCTTTTAATTGCCTCGTCAATGGGCATTATAAATGCATTTACAACAAATCTTAAGGAACGCAAAAAGCAAATCGGATTATACAGGGCTGTGGGCGCCACCAAAAAACAAATATTTACTCTGTTTATGCGTGAAGCTGTGCTTCTCGGTATCGTTTGTACACCTGTAAGTCTCTTGGTATCATATTTTGGTGTAAAGGTAATTGTAAACAATATTTTTAACGAAGCCTTTTTTGAACCTAATATATGGGTGCTTCTTCTTTGCGGTGCTTTCAGCCTTGTGTGTGTTGTTTTAGCGTCAATGATACCTCTTTTTGCCGCATCAAGGGTTACACCTATGCAGGCAATAAGAAATATTGAAACCGCAAGAAAGCTGAAGAATAAAAAAATCCGTTCTCAAAAGGCGTTTACCGTGCATAAACTCCTTGCTAAAAGAGATTTAGCCATATCAAAAAGAAAACAGGTTTTTGTCAGTGTTTTTCTTGTAATTACAATCATCAGTTCTTCTTATGTAATGTCATTTTTTACACATTCCGTAAAAAATATTTATAAAGAAGATTACGATTATTGTCTGAGTCTTTCAAGCTGGTCGGGGGGGTATGCGGTTAACTATCCCGAGGGTAATAACGGATTTACCGAAAACCATAAGCAGACGGTTTTACTTAATGAAAATATACGCTCTGCTTACGGATATAAAAATGCAAAGATAAATTTACTTGTTTCGGATTTTGATTCCCTTTCAAATTATCGTTTCCTTGCAGGGTTAGAGTATACCAATGTTCCCGAAACAGAAGATTTGCAAAATGTTAATAAAAGCAATTACAGAAGCTTTATAAAATACAGTATGCCGCCTGAATATACCGATATTAAAAATGCCGCAGGTTATAATGGTGAGTTTCTTGATACCGAAATAATTGCTCTTGATGAGGAGATTATAGAGAAACTGAACAATAGTGTTTATGATGGCAAAATTGACATCAGCAAGCTTAACAGCGGTGAACAGGTTATTGTATATGCACCTGCAGAAATGTACCTTGCAAGGCGAAGCAATGAATTCGGCATATCCATTAATACCTCCACCCAAAAGGAGCATATTCAGTATGCTATTGACACCGGAGAGGATATTGAAATAATCGCGACTGAAAAATCCGATTACAAAGCAGGACAGAAGCTTGATTTAAGCCTGTTATACGCCGAGACCAACAACTCGAATTTCGATATCAATGATGAACCGATTGTTACAAAAGACGATGTCGAAGTAACAAATAAGCAGGTTGAAATAGGCGCGGTTGTGGACGCCATGGGTGATACTATAATACCACGATATAGTGATTGGGCTATTATAACATCCGTACAGGGTATGGAGCATTTCTTCCCGCGCTGTAAGTACAGAGAAATTTTCTTCGACCTTAAAGAAGAATGTACTGAGGATATAGATAAAGCGGTAACCCCTATTCTTAAATCCGTCGCTGATTGTGTTGACAATGGTCATTATCAATCAAACTACGATATACAGATACAACAGAAAAAAGATTTGAGAAATATGATGCTTCTTGTGTGCTCGATAGTTATACTCTTTTATACAATCAGCGGAAGCATTATAAACAACACCCTTTCATCAAATATCAAAGAGGATAAAAAGAAGATTGGTACTCTCAGAGCCGTAGGAGCCAATAAGAAGGAAATTACACTTTCATATATTCTTCAGTTATTCTCTATGTTTAAATGGGGTTTTGGTATAGGCTTTGGTCTGTTTGGAATCAGTTACCTTATTCTTTCATTGATCCCGGAACTTAAACCTTTTATGGAGAATATGATGTTCAATCCTTGGGTTACACTTCTATTAGGTCTTATTCTTTTCGCAATCTGCTCACTGAGTGTGTATACGAAGATAAGAAAAGAAACAAGGAACAGTATTGTTGAGAATATAAGGGAATTATAAATTAGCAAATAGCAAATAGCTAACAGCTAATTGCTAACCGCTAATCGCTACTTAATAGGTGATATTATGAAAAAAGTATTGATAGTATTATTGAGTTTTATGCTCTGCACAGTGCCTTGCTTGGCAGCGGAAGAGGGTGCAGAGAATGTGACGGAAACGACAGAAGTCACAACTGAAGCAACCACCGAAGCCACAACAAAGAAGGTGGAAGAAACCACAAAAAAATCAGAGACAACAACTAAAAAAGAAAAGACTACCAAAAAGACAGTAAAAGAAGAAACTGAAAAGGTAGTCGAAAAAAATGAAGAAATTGAAGAAGCAACAGTGGATAACTCCCAACCTCGCCTTATGGTGACAAGCTATGTAGTGGAGAATGATTATTTAACTCCAGAAAAAGAAGGAAAAATAACTGTAACGCTTCAGAATATGCATCCATCAAAAGCGGTTGAAAACATTAAGCTTTCAATTGGTGACGAAACCGATGAAATCCGCCCCGACGGTATGGGTACAAAATATGTTTCTTCAATAGGTGCAGGTAGGCTTTACACTTGGGAAATTTCTGTTTCGGTAATTCATTCTGCAACTGTGGGTGAGCATAAACTGAATTTCTCTTGCGAGTACGAAGATAAGTTTGGTTCGGGTTACTCTGCTAACGATACTTTGCGAGTTCAGGTGCGCCAACCTGCAAAGCTTGATTACGACGGTGCAAAGCTTCCCGTTAAGGTTGTTCAGGAAGATACGGTTACACTTAATATTAACCTTATGAACACAGGTAAATCTACTCTTTACAACTGCAAGGTTGAATATGATATTGAAGGACTTGAATCAGGTGGCAGTAGCTTTGCAGGAGAAATTCCTGTTGGCGAAAGCAAAACTGCAACGGCAAATCTTCGTGTTGACAGCGAAAAAACAGGTGATGTAAAAGGTACAATTAAGATTACTTATGAGGATGCTTTCGGCAAAGTTTATGAAAAAGAACAAGAGGTAAAAACTCTTATTGAAAAGAAGGTTATCAAGGCAGAGAAAAAGGAAGAGGAAGAAAAGAAAAATCCTCTTTGGTGGCTGTTCCTTCTTGGTGGTCTTGGAGTCGGTGGCGGTCTCGGCTTCGGTATTCCCTTTGCAATTAACTCCAAAAAGCAAAGAGAAGAGGATGAAAAACGCTTATAATACCTGGCAATAAACAACGGGTTACAGTAAAAACTGTAACCCGTTTTCTCATTAATCTTTTTTTAAGTTTTTCCTGATTATCTGATTTATTATTTCATCCTTATCATCAAGGTTTCTATAGTGTAAAATCAACTGTGCTTCGTCCCAGGATAGATCAGACATTTTTAAGATTTTTTCATCAACTTTGTCGTCCCAATCCTCAATATCTTTTGTGTGTAATGTGAGGTAGGGAGTATAACCATAAAACTCGTTTACCGTAACTTTATAACACTCAGCGAGTTTTGAAATAATATCGATTGTGGGTGTTGACGTTCCTTTTTCGTAAGCTTCATATTCTGCCACGTCTATTTCCAGAATATCGGCAAGGATTTTTACATCCAACCCGTTGTATTCGCGGAATTGTTTTATTCTGTTACAGAGCATCTTTTCACCCCACAAAGTAGAATTTTCTACATATTACCACAATGTTCGACAAAAATCAACAGGTTAGTAAAGTGAGTTTTGCGCCTTGTAGGCAAATATTGTGTGTAACGTGGAGTTGAAAATAAATTGTAATTTATGGAAAAATTAAAACACCATGTAACAATGGTGTTTTAAGAGAAATTGGATTTTTTAAGCTTCATCTATACCGAGTAACCAGTTAACCGATACGCCAAGAACCTCAGATAACGCAATGAGTTCTGTGTCACAAACAGAACGAATCTGACCTTCAAGTTTTGAAAGACCTGATGCGTTAAGATCTACACCTCGGATTTGAAGCTGTGTAAGAAGATCTTTTTGTTTCATACCTATAGCTTTTCTTCTTTCTTCAACTTTGGTTCCGCAGATGTTTTTGGTGCCGATGGGCTGTTTCCGTATTCTCATCTTGTAGTCCCCCTTATTGTTGAATGGATTACTATATATGTCAATGATACCATACTAAAAAACAACTTGCAAGGGAAATTTTATATTTTTTTCGACAAAAAATGATTTTTTGATGAAAAAATGTTAATTTGGTGCGTAAAAATTATATAAAATATTTGATATGGAGTTTGGAATGTGTTAAAATAAAGGTATTAAATTACAGTGAGAGGTGCAATATGAACTCTTGTGTAGATATTTTTGCTGACTACAATTGCCTTACAACTGCTGAAGGGCTACTTGCTGCAGGTATGGAAAATGTACAAGTTACTTTTGATATGTTTTTCCGTGAGATTCCCGATAAGGGTGGTTTTGCTATTATGGCAGGGCTTGAGCAGTTGATAAAACGTCTTGATGCTCTTTCTTTTTCAGAGGAAAGTCTTTCTTCTTTGAAAAAACAGGGTTTTTCTGATAAATTAATTGATTATTTCAGAAGTTTCAGTTTTGCGTGTGATGTGTATGCTATGCCCGAAGGTACACCTGTTTTTCCGAACGAACCTATTGTAAAGGTTCACGGTCCTGCTCTTCAGGCACAACTTATCGAAACATTACTTTTGAATACTATTAATCATCAGACACTTGTTGCAACAAAAGCCAACAGGGTTTCTCGTGCTGCGGCAGGCAGACAGGTTGTAGAGATGGGGGCACGTCGTGCACAGGGGCTTTGTGCTGCTGTTGATGGTGCAAGGGCGGCCTATATCGGTGGTGTGAATGCTACATCGCTTTATCCCGCGTCACAGGAATATTCCATACCGGTTGCTACAATGATGGGTCACGGTTGGGTTCAGCTTTTTGAAAGTGAAATCGAAGCTTTCAGAGTTTATCTTGAAGAGCATGGTGAGGATGGTATGTTGATTGTTGATACATACGATACCCTTGACAGCGGTGTGAAAAATGCAATTCAGGCATTTAATGATGTTCTTGTGCCAAAGGGACTTCGCCCGGCAGGTATTATTATCGACAGTGGGGATATGACTTATCTTTCCAAACGTGCCAGAAGGATGCTGGACGAGGCAGGATTCCCGGATTGCGATATATATGCATCTAATTCACTTGATGAGATTCTTATAAAAGATATGCTTAATCAAGGGGCTAAAATCGATGGTTTTGTAGTGGGTGAAAAACTTATTACATCTGCATCTTCACCTGTTCTGGATGGCGTATACAAACTTTGCGAAACAGAAAATGACGGCGAAAAGTTACCCGCAATTATGGTAAGCAACAACGTCAATAAAATCACAACACCTTGCTCAAAACGTGTGTGGCGACTTTTTGATATGGAATCAGGAAAAGCTATTGCCGATGTGTTGACAACAGAAAACGAAAGCATAAGTGACGAAAAAACATATTCGTTGTTTGATCCCGACTTTACCTGGAAAAGAAAAACTGTTGATAATTTCGTTGCTCGTGAAATGCTCGTCCCCGTATTTAAAAAGGGTGAATGTGTATATGAGTGTCCTTCTCTTGAAGATATTCGATCGTATTGTAATGAACAGGTTGCATCTCTTTGGGAAGAGGTTATTCGTTTCGAGAATCCCCACAGATATTATGTTGATTTTTCCGGTAAACTTTGGGGCATAAAACAGTCGATGATTAAAAAAATTATGCAACCGGGAGACACAACAGGAGATAATCAGTATGTCTGAAAAATATAAACTCGGTCTTACAAGGAACAGATTGTTTGAGTTCGATAATTGCGTGTTGCTTTGTGCAAAATTAGAAATTGATTATGATGACACTGTGTTGGATAAAGCTTTTAAAACGCTTTGCCTTAAAGAACCATTAATTAGTTCGAAAATTGAGTTGGAGGATGATGGTACAGCGTACGTTTTAACACAGAGTGTTGAAACTAAATTAATCAGGTTTTCAAAAACAGCTTCAACAATTCTTGACATTTACGAAAAAAACGGTATCAATTTTTGGGAACGCCTTTTTGAATTTTCACTATCGAATGACGGATGCTTGATAATTGCCGGTCATACCGCGGTGTGTGATGCAAAATCACTTTTGCGTTTGGCGGTGGAATTAGCAGAGGTTTGCAATAAAACCACGGTCGGCGTGGATGTTTCTGAAATTAACTTGTTTCCGGAGATGGTTGATTTACCTATTGAAGTCGCTTCGCCGATTGTTGATAGGCTTTCTGTTGAACTTGATTCACAGTGGAGCGAAAAAACTGAAAAATATTCAGTTGATGATTATAAAAAAGCATTTAGTGTGTATAGCGAAAAAAACGTTTCGCGTGGTGAGCTGCGTGAGGTAATCGGTTCAGATGTTCTTTGCGGACTTGAAGCATATTGTGTAAAAAATGGTGTGGATGTTTCATCTTTAGTTGCGTTTGCTTATTATGAAACACTTGTTAAATATTTGGGTGTAAATAAAAAGTATAATAAAATGAATATATATGCCGACACAAGATTTTTCTTTGAGAATTATAAAGATTACGGGGTCGGCGCTTTCAACGGAATCATAACCGCAGATTTAAACAAAAAAGAAAACTCTACAACCTTGGATGAACGAATAAAGCAGTTTCATTTGGATTGTTATAAAGGCTCAACATCACCGTTCAGAGTTTTTTATGACGATGTGTTTTTTATGAAATTATCACCTGCGTTATGTGATGCTTCCTATATGTATTCAGTGGGGCTTACCAAAAACAAAGCAGCTAAAAAACTTGCCGAAAATTACGGATGTACTTGTGAAAAAATATGCGACTTTTTCTCGTGTAATCTTCAACAACAATTTTGGCGTGTTCTGGAAAATTACGTTTCACTCGACGTTTTTGAACCTTTTAAAATGCGTTCTTCAACTTATGTCGGCTTTATTCGCAGAAAAGGTGAGGGGTACATAACTTTTAAATACAAAAAAGATAAATGTTCCGATTCACAAGCTGAAAAAATAATGAAAGAGGCTACAGAACTTCTTCAAACTTTATCAAAAACAGAATAAAAGAAATGCGCATAGCGGTTTCAAGCAAAAATGGCTTGAAATCGCTATTTTTTTATTTAAATGTATTGACAAAAGTGGCTATTGATATGTATAATAGTGTCACGGTGTGGTACAAAGTGGGTCGAAGTGTTTCGGTTTTTTGATATCGACTGTAAAAATGCGAAAGGAGTGTCGGTATGTTTTGTAGCAGATTTAAACATTCTCTCGACGAAAAGAAACGTTTTAAAATACCGGCAAACCTTCGTGAGGAACTCGGTATCAGAACGTATCTTATCCAATCACCTGACTCGGATACAAAATGTATCTTCCTTTATTCCGAGGAAGGGTGGAACGAGCTTTACAGGCAGTTCAATCAAGGTGATGAGCATAATCAGCAGAAGCGCAGAATGACAAGAAAAATTCTTTCAAGTGTTGTTTGCGGTGATGTGGATAAAAGCGGAAGGTTGACTCTCGATACCGAGCTCAAAGATTATGCGGGTATTGATAACGAAGTTTTAATAGTTGGCAACAATAATCACATTGAACTTTGGTCTCCCGAAGAATGGGATAAAGAATCTGCGATTCTGGATGAACAGTCAACAGACGCTCTTAATATTAACTTCTGAGGCTTGTTATGGATTTTAAGCATATTTCGGTTCTTCTTGAAGACTCGGTTAACTCTTTAAATATAAAACCCGATGGCGTATATGTGGATTGCACTGCAGGCGGCGGTGGTCATTCTGCAGCGATTCTTTCTCATTTGGGTGAACACGGCAGAATGGTTCTTATAGATCAGGACCCGGATGCCATACAGGTTTTGACAGAACGTTTTAAAGATGATAGCAGAGTAACTATCGTACACAATAATTTCAATAATATAGATAGTATACTCGCCTCTCTCGGTATCGACGGAGTGGATGGGATAGTTGCCGATCTGGGTGTCAGCAGTCATCAGCTGGATACCGCAGAAAGAGGTTTTTCGTACCATCACGATGCACCGCTTGATATGCGAATGAGTCAGCAGGGTAGAAGTGCATACGATATTATAAATAGTTATTCCGTGAATGAGCTTTTTAAGGTTATCTCCCGATACGGAGAAGAAAAGTTTGCAGATCGTGTAGCAAAAGCCATAGTTAAGTCACGAGAGTCAGGGAATATTGAAACTACATCAGAATTTGCGGAAATAGTGTCATCTGCCATTCCTGCAAAATTCCGCAGGAACGGTCATCCTGCAAGAAAAACATTCCAGGCTATAAGGATTGAAGTTAACGGTGAACTTGATGTTTTGAAAAACACACTTCCCGTTATGTTTGAAAAACTCAATAAAAACGGGGTAATGGCAATAATTACGTTCCATTCCCTGGAAGACAGAATAGTAAAAGATTATTTTAAAACCCTTCGCGAAGGTTGCACTTGCCCTAAAGATTTTCCTGTGTGTGTATGTGGCAAAAAACCAAAAGCCATTGTTAAATCTGCAGGTGTAAAGGCTTCGGGAAAAGAATTAGATGAAAATAACAGAAGCCGTAGCGCAAAACTGCGTACGGCAATAAAAATAGGGGAGTAATACCCAAATAATTCAGGAGGAAAGTATGGTTTACAGAGGAACAGAAGCTTATGATTTTTCGCTCTTTGAGCCACAGGTTATAGAGGAACCCGGAAAACAAAATAAATCCGGCAACGATAAAAAAAGAACAAAACAACCGGTAAGAAAAAGTGCACCTAAAAAATCAAAGGTTACCGGTATAATAGATGATTTTCAGTATGAAGTAGAACGTGATGCGAAAAAATCAGCTGTTCCGAGCGCAGTAAAGAAAGCTATATGCTTTTGTGCGGTTTTAGGTGTTATGGCTGTAATTCTTCTTGTTATGCAGACAAAGTGCGATATGCTTATGGGTGAAATCGCAACAGTTCAGAACGAGATTGAAATTGCTGAGAGCGAAAATGTCAGACTTAATGCTGAGCTCAGTAGTTTGATGGCTTCTGATAAAATCGAAAGCTATGCAGAGAATGTGCTTGGCATGGTTAAAGCAGAAAGTTATCAGATTAGTTATATAGATCTTTCTGAAGGCGATGAAGTTGTAATTTCCGGAGATAAAACCCTTGATAACAAGGAAGATACTGACGGAAAAATTAAAGCACTGTTTGCATATATTTTCTGATCAAAAAATATATATGAGAGTTGAGAAATGCTCGACTCTCTTTTTTGCATAGAGTGGGTAAAGGTGTTTTTACCTTTTTTACAGCATCTTTCAGTAATTTTATTTTTCCTTTATAACAATTAAAGGGGCGGTGCAGGTTTGTCACGAGTTAATTCTAAACTTAAGAAAAGATGTATAGGAGCCATTGCATTTATTTTGGTGCTGGGCTTTGGAATGGATATTTGCAGACTTTTCTATTTTCAGGTTATTAAAGCAGATGAATATAAAGCGGCAGCGGAAGCCCAGCAGTTAAGCGATACTGCTATTTCTGCTGATCGCGGAGTAATTTACGATGCCGGAATGAATGTTTTGGCAGAAAGTGCATCTGCGTGGCTTGTTTATGTCAATCCTTCAAAAATAAAGGATGATACGCAGAAAAACCTGATTGCAACAGGTCTTGCAAAAATTCTCGGCGATGTAAGTGCAGAAACCATCAGCGAAAAAATCAGCAATAAAGATTATAGTTATGTTAAAATTAAAGGTCGTATTGAATATAATGCGAAAACTGCGATTTCGGAGTTTATTAAGAAAAATGAGCTTTATGAAGTAATAGGTCTTGACCCGGATACTAAAAGATATTATCCCTATGGTAAATTCGCTTCAACAATTATTGGTATGACTAATATTGATAATGACGGCAGAGCCGGTATTGAGCTTAAATATAATGACACCTTAACCGGTGTGCCGGGCAGAATTATAACCGCCAAGGATGCAAACAGCGGACGTATGTCAAGTAATTATGAAACCAAATATGATGCTGAGCAGGGCACAAGTCTCGTGTTGACCATTGATAAGACTATTCAGTATTACCTTGAGAAAGGTCTTTCTCAGGCTGTTACCGATAATGATGCCACATCAGCATATGGCATTGTTATGGATGTTGATACAGGCGCTATTCTGGCAATGGCAACAATGCCGGATTATGATTTGAACGCACCCACAGTAATTACGGATAAGGCAGTTCTTGCGGAACTTGATAAAATCAAAGATGAAGATGAGTATGATTTAGCTTATAATAATGCGGTGTTTCTTATGTGGCGAAACAGAGCCATAAGCGATACTTATGAGCCCGGTTCTGTTTTCAAAATCTTTACTGCCGCTGCAGGCCTTGAAGAAGGCGTAGTTTCTGTTGATTCTTCATATAACTGCACGGGAGCGATAAGAGTTGCCGACAATACTATTCATTGCCACAAGCACGAAGGTCATGGTGTACAAAGTTTCACACAAGGTCTGATGAATTCTTGTAACCCATTTTTTATTACGGTAGGTCAGGAATTAGGCTCGGATCGTTTTTATAAATATTTTGAAGCTTTTGGTTTTACCGAAAAAACCAGTATAGATTTACCTGCCGAGGCATCTCCGAAAGCAGATGTTACATACCATTCAAAAGATAATTTAGGTATAGCCGAAGTTTCATCAAGCTCTTTCGGTCAGACATTCCAGGTCAGCGCTATTCAGATGATTACTGCTGTTTCTGCAGTTGCAAACGGCGGAAGACTTATGCAACCCTATGTTGTGGCAAAAAAACTTGACCAGAACGGTAATACAGTAAGTGAAACAACACCTACAGTAAAAAGACAGGTGATTTCCGAAAGCACAAGCGAGACTGTTATAGGTATGATGGAAAAAGTTGTTTCCGAAGGTACAGGTAAAAATGCTTATATTCCCGGATATCGTGTAGCAGGTAAAACAGGTACTTCAGAAAAACTTACCGTTGATGGTGAATATATCGCATCATTCGTTGGTTGTGCACCTGCGGATGATCCGCAAATTGCAGTTCTTATAATCATCGATGAACCCCAGGGTGGCAACCACGGCGGTGGCGCTATTGCGGCACCTGTTGCAGGTTCTGTTATTGAACAGACTCTTAAATATATGAATGTAGAACCTGTTTACACAGATACAGAGCTTTCAAAGATTAACGCAACCACACCCGATGTAAGCGGTATGACAGTATCTGCTGCAAAAACAACTCTTTCTAATCAGAATTTTACTGCAAGAGTTGTTGGTAATGGTGAAAAAGTTATTTCTCAGTATCCTATTAAGGATCAGAGTATTCCTCTTGGTGGCGTAGTTATCCTGTATACAGAAGCAGGTAGCACCGATACTACATCCATAGTACCTGATCTTACAGGTTTGAGTATCAGCGAAGCAAATCAACGAGCAGTAAATGCCGGTTATAATATTAAAGTTTCCGGTGCAGCTCTTGACAGCGAGGTAGTATCTTACCGTCAAAGTATAGAGGAGGGCACCAAAGCGGAACTTGGTTCAACTATTACAGTTTATTTTAAAACAACCACAGGCGTTCAGGATGACTGATTAAGATAAAGGAGAGTTAAAATGCTTTTATCAGAACTTTTAAAAGGACTTAACGTGTTATCTCAGTATGAGGATAGAGAAATTGCAGACGTAACAGATAAAACCGGTAAAATTTCCGAAGGTTGCGCATTTGTTTGCGTGGTGGGTGCTCGTTTTGACGGACACTCTTTTGCGGAGAACGCAGTTAAACAAGGCGCAAAAGCAGTTATTGTTTCAAGGGATTTAGGTCTTAAAGAACAAATTTTAGTAGAAAATACCCGAGAAGCATATGGGATAATGTGTAAAAATATCTATGGCTGTGCAGTTGATAAATTAACTGTAATCGGTATTACGGGTACAAACGGAAAAACTACCACAGCATTTGTTGTTAAAGATATCCTTTCAGAATTAGGAATAAAAAGCGGTCTTATAGGTACAGTGAAAAATATGGTGGGTGATAAAGAGTTCTATACCGAACTTACCACACCTGATCCGTATGATATGCATGCGCTTTTCAAGATGATGGTGGATGATGGTATTGAATATTGTGTTATGGAAACATCATCCCAGGCATTCCATCAGATGCGCCTTGCAGGTATACATTTTGAAACAGGTGTTTTCACTAACCTTACACAGGATCATCTTGATTATCACGGAACTATCGAAGAGTATAAACGTTGTAAAAAGACACTTTTCTTTAATTGTGACAAGGCGGTAATAAATGCCGACGATGAATCCGGAGAGTATATGAGCGATGGCATTGATGCTGAAGTTAAAACATACGGTATTAATAATCCTTGCGACTACAAAGCAGAAAATGCGGAATTTTTCTCTGATAGAGTTGAATATGATTTAAACGGTGAAAGAGTTGTATTTCACATTCCAGGTGGTTTCTCGGTTTATAATTCACTTTGTGCGATCAGTGCAGTGTGTTCTCTCGGCTTTGCTTTTTCTGATGTTGTCAAGGCGATTTGCAGCGCTGCAACAGTTAAAGGCAGACTCGAACTTTTAAAAACAAACACAGAATATGGAGTAATTATAGATTATGCACATACTCCTGACGGCCTTGAAAAAGCCCTTAATGCTGTTCGCGGTTTTACCAAAGGCAGAGTTATCACTCTTTTCGGTTGCGGTGGCGACAGAGATAAAACGAAACGTCCTAAAATGGGGCGAATGGCAACAGATTTGTCCGATATAGTTGTTGTTACAACTGACAATCCACGTACAGAAGATCCCGATGAAATTATAAAAGAAATTCTTATCGGTACAGTAGGCTCAAAAGCGGAAGTTGTATCTATTACCGACAGAAGCGAGGCAATTGCCTATGCTTTGCAGATAGCCGAAAAAGGCGATACAATTCTTCTTGCGGGTAAGGGTCACGAGACTTATCAGGTAATCGGAAAAGAACGTGTTCATTACGATGAACGTGAAGTTGTAGCTGAAATATTATCGAAAATGTAACAGAGTTTGTTGCAATTAGGATGATTTGGTATGAAAAAGATTTCAATTAAAGATATAGCAAAATTTTGTGGAGCCGAAACATCGTCAGATTGTGAAATAAGCAAGATTTCTATTGATAGTCGCGATGTTGACGAAAATACGCTTTTTGTAGCACTCATAGGTGAACGTTTTGATGCTCATGACTTTGTTGAAGATGTCCTTAAAAAAGGCGTAAAAGCAGTAGTTTGCAGCAGACCTATGGGCGACGATGAAAGAATAATATATGTTGAAGATACAGGAAAAGCACTTCTTGATATCGCTCACGGCTATAGAAAAATGTTTGATATTCCCTTTGTAGGACTTACGGGGAGCGTTGGGAAAACAACAAGTAAAGGTATGATTTACTCGGTTGTTAAGAAAAAATTCAACGCCTTGCGTACAGCGGGTAACCTTAATAACGAGATAGGTGTTCCGAGAACACTTTTCTGTCTGGAAGAATATCACGAAGCGGCTGTTATTGAGATGGGAATGAACCATTTTGATGAAATCTCAAGGCTTTCAAAAACTGTTGAACCTTCAATAGCGGTAATTACCAATGTCGGTACCGCACATATTGAAAATTTAGGCTCAAGAGAGGGTATATTAAAAGCCAAACTTGAGATTCTTCACGGTATGGAAAAAGGTTCCACTCTTATAATCAACGGCGATAACGATATGTTGGCAACTGTTGAAACGGAAGATTATGAAATAATGCGTTTCGGTATTGATGGCGAAAATCTTCAGATGAAAGCGGTTGATATCAAATCTGATGAAACAGGAAGCACCTTTAAAGCCGTTTACGGTGAAGAAGAAACAGAGGTTTTTGTACCTGCAGTTGGTATACATAATGTTTACAATGCACTCTGTGCGATGTGTGTAGGCAAAAAACTCGGTTATTCACTTAAAGAGTCAGCAGAAGGTATTGCCGATTTTGAATCTGAAGGAATGCGCCAGAAAATAACGCGCGCAGACGGAAAGATTTTTATTGAGGATTGTTATAACGCAAATCCCGACAGTATGCTGGCATCTTTAGATGCACTTGCAACAATTAAAACCAAGAAATCTTTTGCAGTTCTTGGTGATATGCTTGAGCTTGGTGAATATAGTGAAAAAGCTCATCGTCTTGTCGGTGAAAAAGCCGCAAAAACGGGCTGCGAATGGGTTCTGACCTTTGGTGAGCTTTCCGGATATATAGCTGACGAAGCACAAAAAAACGGATGCAAAGCTAAAAAATTTGATGACAAAGAAGCTTTGGCAGAATTTCTGTTTGAAAACCTGGGTGAAGGCGATGCAGTCCTTTTTAAAGGCAGTCGAGGAATGAAAATGGAAGAGATTTTCTTATCTCTCTATAAAAAAATAGGGTATAACCCTGAAGATACTTGATTTTTATCTGTTTTCAAGTTAGGATTAAGGAAAAAAGTAAGGAGAAAAAATATGAACATTATTGTTGCGTGCCTTGTTGCTGCGGTAATATCTTTTGCAATATCTTTTGGTTTGGGTTATGTGGTTATCCCGTATCTTCATAAATTGAAATTCGGTCAGACTATACTCGATATAGGGCCCAAATGGCATAAGAATAAACAGGGAACACCTACCATGGGCGGTATTCTGTTTATTCTCGGTACAGTAATAGCTTTTGCTGTTGTGGTTATAATAGATAAAGCTCTTGGTGGCGATATAGTCGGCTCTGTAAATGTAGGTGAAACTGCTGCACAGCTCGTTTCAGAGCAGGTATCAGCAAAAGCTACGTCAAACTATATTAAAGTTATTGGCGGCTTGATTATGGCTTTAGGCTTTGCGCTTATCGGCTTCTTTGATGACTATATTAAAGTAGTAAAAAAACGTAATCTTGGTCTTACCATTTTACAAAAAACTGTCCTTCAGGTTGTTTTGATGGTGGGATATATTCTTTCTCTTTACATTAATGATCCGACGGGTAGCATGTTTATTCCCTTTGTAGGCGTAGTGGAAACAAAGATTTTCTTCTGGGTGATTGGTTTTATAGTTATTTACGCAACTACCAACGCCGTAAACTTTACTGATGGTATTGACGGTCTTTGCGGTTCTGTTACGGTAACAGCGGCTATCAGTTTTATTGCGGTGGCAGCTTTGCGTAACTGTCTTGGTGTAAGCCTTCTAGCTTCAGCGCTTGTAGGCGGTCTTATCGGTTATCTTATCTGGAACTGGCATCCTGCAAAGGTTATGATGGGTGATTTAGGCTCAATGTTCCTTGGCGGTCTTATTGTTGCTTTTGCTTATGCGGTTGACTGTCCGATTATTATTCTTCTTACAGGTATAATTTATGTCGCTGAGTTCGGCTCAGATATTATTCAGATCGGCTATTTCAAAATAACTCACGGAAAACGTATTTTCAAAATGGCACCAATTCATCATCATTTTGAAATGTGCGGTTGGAAAGAAGTTAAAATAGTTAAAATTTTCACTCTTGTTAACCTTATCGGCGGTATTATAGCTGTGTTGGTTACTTATTTCGGAGCACCGAAATAATAAGTTTAAAAAATTTGAAAGGTGAGGTAATATGGAAAAGAAAAAACGCTTTAATGACCTGTTTGTGAAAAATGGTATTGATATACCTTTCTTCCTTATTATGTTGGGTCTTATGGCATTTGGGCTGGTTATGCTTCTTTCTTCAAGCTATATTTACGCCTTTCATTACAGTGGTTCAGGCGACAGTTTATATTATTTCAAACGTCAGTTGGTTTTTGCTGTTGGCGGTATAATAATTATGTTGGTCTATTCCAGATTGAATTATAAATACTTAAAATATTTTGCAAATATCGGTATTGTTGTAGCTTTAGGAATTCTTGCCATAACCGTCTTACGAGGTGGCGGTGACGGTATTAACCGTTGGTTCGGAATTGGTTCTTTTCAGTTTCAGCCCTCTGAAATTGCTAAGTTTATACTTATAATTTTCTGTGCAACCGGTCTTGATAAAGATCATAAAAAGATAATCAGTTCGGAAACATCAAATGTTGGCTGGGCAAAAAAATTATATGAAATCACAAACGGACGTATTAAAGTGACTCAAGGAACAACAACAATGTTCTTTTACGCGATTGTTATCGGCGTAACCGCAGGTATGGTTCTTTTGGGAAGCCATCTTTCCGGCGCTATACTTATTCTGCTTATAGGCGTAGCTATGCTCTGGATAGGCGAGTGCAGAGCAAGATGGTTTGCAATCGGCGGTGTAGTGGTAGTTATTGTGCTGATATATGTAATTTTTAATTATGAAGAGCTTCCCTTAAAAGAATATATGATTGAGCGTATTAAAGCTTGGCGTATCAAGGATTTTTCGCCTGACGATGCCCGTTGGCAGATTAATCACTCTTTATATGCCCTTGGTTCCGGTGGCTTTTTAGGAGCCGGCATTGGTAATTCAAAGCAGAAATACCTTTATGTTTCCGAATCACATACAGACTTTATTTTCTCAATTATCGGAGAAGAACTTGGCTTTGTAGGCTGCGTTCTTATTCTTGGTATATTTATAATCCTTATTTTGAGAGGCGTTTATATCGGAATGAGAGCAAAAGATCGTTTCGGTGCGTTACTTGTTTTCGGTATGACAGCTCAGCTTGCATTGCAAGTAATGTTTAATGTTGCGGTTGTTACAGATACCGTTCCCAATACCGGTATAAGTTTGCCGTTCTTTAGTTATGGCGGTTCGGCTTTGTTAATAACCCTTTTTGAAATGGGAACCATATTGGCAGTTTCACGTCAGGCAGATTTACCAAATGTTTATTTCTTTGGAAAAAACAAAAAATCCAAAGTATCGTAACTTATATTTTCTGAAATTTTAACCTGAAAAGGACAGTGTTTTTATGAGAGTATTAATAGCAGCGGGCGGCACAGGCGGTCATGTTAATCCTGCACTTGCGGTTGCAGGTGAAATAAAAAAACAATATCCGGATGCAGAAATTTGTTTTGTAGGAACTCCTGACAGAATCGAATCTAAAATAGTTCCGGCTGCGGGTTATCCGTTAAAAACCATTGAAATTTCAGGCTTTAAAAGAGGTTTTTCGCCGGCGGATATTAAAGCAAATGTAAAAACGGTTGTTCGCCTTCTGAAAAGTTCGAGTAACGTTAAGAAGATAATCGCCGACTTTAAACCTGATGTAGCAGTGGGGTTCGGTGGTTATGTAAGCGGACCGGTTATAAGAATGGCTGCTAAAATGGGTATTCCTACAGCAATACACGAACAAAACGCATATCCCGGTGTTACCAATAAAGCACTTGCAGAAAAAGTTGATGCAGTAATGCTTACTGCTGAAGAAGCAAAAAAGCATATGAACTGCAAAAATGAACCGATTTTAACCGGGCTTCCTGTTCGCGGTGAGTTGTTTGAAGCGGATGGCGAAGTGTCACGTAGAGAGTTGGGATTTAATGATAAACCCATTATTCTCTGTATGGGTGGTTCTTTAGGTGCTAAAGTTATAAACGAGGCAATAGTAGAGGTTCTTGTTTCACATAAACAAGATTCCGATTTTAATTATATAGTTTCGACAGGTCAAAACGGCCTTTGGGTTCCCGATGAACTCGCAAAAAGAGGTATTGACCTTGAAAAAGCAAGTAATATTCAGGTTCGTACATATATCGATGATATGGCACGTTGCCTTTCTGCAGCAGATCTTGTAATTTGTCGTGCAGGTGCATCGTCACTTTCTGAAATACAAGCTCTCGGAAAACCCTCAATTCTTATTCCTTCACCTAACGTTACGGAAAATCACCAATTCCATAATGCTATGGCATTGGTTAATAAAGGTGCAGCAGTAATTATTGAGGATAAAGATCTTACGGGAGAAACTCTCGGTAACGAAATCAATAAATTGATGACAGATAAAGAGCTTCTTTATTCGATCGGTAAAAACGCACGTGCTATGGCTGTAACAGATGCGACAGCCCGTATTTGCGATATTGTAACAGGACTGATAAAAAAGTAATTTAACATTTTTTAAATAACGGCATATTATACAGCGTAAGGCTTTTTTCGCCTTGTAGAAAATACTGAAAGGAGCAGCTGTATGTCTGCCTTCGTTATTAACGGCGGAAGACGCCTAAACGGAAATTTGCGTGTTCAAGGCTCCAAAAATAGTGTCTTACCCATACTTGCCGCAACATTACTGGTTAACGGAAAGACAGTTATACATAATTGTCCTGCGCTTTCTGACACAGAAAGCACCATAAAAATCCTCAAAAGTTTAGGTTGTGAAGTCAAACGTTCCGGCACCAGTGTTGAAGTTGACAGTTCCGCTTCTTCGGGTTTTGAAATACCGGAAGCATTAATGAGAGAAATGCGTTCTTCAGTTGTTTTTCTGGGTGCAATTCTCGGTAAAATGGGGAAAGCTACTGTTTCTGCCCCGGGTGGATGTGAGATAGGGCTCAGACCCATTGATTTACACCTTTATGCTGTGAAACGTCTTGGTGTAAATGTGGAGGAGAGTTACGGTAAACTCATTTGTACCGTTCCTCAAGGATTGAAAGGTACAAAGATTACATTTTCTTTTCCCAGTGTGGGAGCTACCGAAAATGCATTACTCGCATCAGTGGTAGCAAGGGGCGCAACAACCATTGTTAATTCTGCACGTGAACCGGAAATAATAGATTTATGTAATTTCCTTAATTCATGCGGTGCAAAAATAACAGGAGCAGGGGAAAGCATTATTACAGTAGAAGGTGTAAAGGAACTACGAGGATGCGAGTATTCGGTAATATGCGATCGTATTGCGGCAGCAACGTATCTTGTTGCCGGTGCTGTTACAGGCGGAGATATTGAGCTTCAGAATACAGTTCCGCTTCATCTTAATTCGATTTTACCAATTTTGGAGGAATCGGGCTGTGATGTTAGAGTAAGATGTAAGTCAATTCGCCTTAAAGCACCACGCAGGTTAAGCAGAATGGATAAGATCATAACTCAACCGTATCCGGGATTTCCTACTGATGCACAAGCGCCTTTTACGACCCTTGCTTCAATAGCCACAGGTACGAGTGTGATAGTAGAAAATATATTCGAAAGCCGATTAAAGCACGTTCCCGAACTTGTACGAATGGGTGCAAAAATACGTACAGAGGGCAGGGTTGCCGTTGTAGAAGGCGTTGATCGTCTTTACGGAGCAGAGGTAGTTTCGCCTGATCTTCGTGGCGGTGCAGCGCTTGTTGTTGCAGGTTTATGTGCTTCGGATACAACAATTGTTAAAAATACTGATTTCATAGATAGAGGTTATGAAGAGTTGGAGAATAACCTCTGTATGTTGAATGCGGATGTTTACAGGAAGGTTAAAATTGATGGAACAAAGGAATCAAAGAAAATCTAGAGGTTCTAAGACAAAAATAATACCACCAAAAAAGAAAAAACAAAGTCTTTCTCGTGATGAAGTGCGTTCTATTAACAAGAAAAAAATCAGGCGCAAAAGAAAAGCGAAAAGATTAGCTTTGTTGATTGGTTTAGCCATAGCCGTCATCAGTGTAGGCATTGTTTTGGTTTTATCAGTGTTCTTTAAAATCGGTACCGTGACAATTAAGGGTGACCGGGTTTACTCGGATAAAGAGATTGTTCTTAAAAGCGGTGTTGAAATAGGTGAGAATCTCTTCAGAGTCGATGAAGAAAAACTTAACGAAAAGCTTACGAAATCTTTACCGTATATTGATAAAATTACCCTGGAGCGTCAACTTCCGGATACTGTGATCATTAATGTTACCGCAACACGTGAAGTTGCCGCTTTGCAAGCGGGTACGGGTTTTGTTCTTGTGGACCATACGGGCAAAGTTCTGGATAAAGATGCATCCATGCTCCGTGAAGGTGTCGCCGTTGTAAATGGTATTACAGCAAAAAGCATTGTTGAAGGCGAACCGGTTGTTCTTGATGATGAAAGCAACACTAATAATTTTCTGGAATTGCTCAAAGCTATTAAAGAAAGTAAAATAACACTTCTTACGGAAATCAACTTAACTGAAAACGGCGAGTTTGATTTGCGTTATGACGATAGAATTACAATTAAAGTCGGTGGTGTGTATAATCTGAATAAAAAGCTTCAAAGGGCGATGGCGGCGATTGAAAAAGAAAATGAAATTAACGCTTATGCAGATGGTGTTCTTGACTTGCGAACAGATCCATATGCATATTTCAGTCCCGGCGAAGAAACAACCGTTGCCACTACTGTACCATCTGCAACCGGAGAAAAAGTTACTGCAACAGAAAACACGCAGTCAGCAACCACAGCGGTCAGTGAGGAAACCTCATCTGATAATGGTGAGAATAACGACAACTAACTGTTGATTTGACATATAATTTACATTTTGTGACGGTTATATATTAAAAATCAGTAAAAATTAAAAAAATAACTTGATATTGTGTAAATTCTGTGGTAACATTTAAGGGATGTATTATGCTTATATAATAATGTATATTAGAGCTATAAATTAGGAGGAAGAAAAATGAACTTTGAACTTTCCAACGATTTTGAAGACGTTACTCAGATAAAGGTAATCGGTGTCGGTGGCGGCGGCGGAAATGCTATTAACCGTATGGTTAGCTCCGGCGTTCAGGGCGTTGAATTTATCGCAGTTAATACAGATAAACAGGTGCTTACATTTTCAAAAGCTACACATAAGATTCAAATTGGTGAAAAGGTAACAGGCGGTCGTGGCGCCGGTGCTCGTCCCGAAATGGGTCTTAAAGCAGCAGAAGAAAGCAGAGATGCTATTGTTGATGCTCTCAGCGGTGCAAATATGGTATTTATCACAGCCGGTATGGGCGGTGGTACAGGTACAGGTGCAGCTCCCGCTATTGCTGAAATCGCTAAAAGCAGCGGTATACTTACAGTAGGCATTGTTACAAAGCCTTTCGCATTTGAAGGCAAAAGAAGAATGCAGCAGGCTGAAGCAGGTATCGCAGAACTTGCACAGCATGTAGACAGCCTTATCGTTATTCCTAACGAAAGACTTAAACTTGTTTCTGACCAGAAGATTACTTTTGCTAACGCTTTCGATGTAGCAGACGATGTTCTTCGTCAGGGTGTTAAGAGCATTTCAGAACTTATCAAAGTTCCCGGTCTTATCAACCTCGACTTTGCTGACGTTACAGCTGTTATGAAAGATGCCGGACATGCTCATATGGGTGTTGGTCGCGCTTCCGGTAAAGAAAAGGCAGAAGCAGCAGCTAATGCAGCAGTTTCAAGTCCTCTTCTTGAAACAACTATCCAGGGCGCTAAAGGCGTAATCATCAGTATTACATCTTCACCCGACATTACTCTTGATGATGTTGACGTTTCAGCAAGCATCATTGCAGAAGCAGCTGATGCTGATGCGAATATCATTTTCGGTGTTGCATTTGATGAAAAACTTGACGATGAAATGATCGTAACAGTTATCGCAACAGGTTTTGGCACAGATTCTAACGGTATTGCAAACAAATCCGGTGCAGCCGTTACTTCTGATGCAGGAGCATCATCAGATGATGATGACGGAGATATCGTTGATATTCTCGGGCTTTTCAAAAAATAATAAAAAAAACTGACCGGATTATACCGGTCAGTTTTTTTATACTATTAACGGAGTATGTGTAATAGCACACAACAAATTATATGAAAAAGAAGAAAAAACGTATAATAGACCGCGAATTTGTTTTCATAGTCGTGTCTATTGTTTTGTGTTTAATTATTTTATCCAGATGTATTCCCGACGGAACTATGCGCCTTGATATTGGCGAAAGCCATATAGGCGAAAAAGCTATCGCCCTGACATTTGATGATGGCCCTTCAGGGTATACGGAGAAACTGCTTGACGGACTTAGTGAATATGATGCCAAAGTAACATTTTTTGTTATAGGTTCAAAGGCGGAGAAAAAACCTGAAATTGTAAAACGAGCCTTCGATGAAGGGCATTTGATAGGTAATCATACATACAGTCACCCAAGATTAACTCTTAAAAGTGTTTCTGATGCAAAAGAGGAGATTTCAAAAAGTTCCGAAGTAATAAAGAGTATAACAGGTGTAAAACCGTTTTTCGTCAGAGCTCCTTATGGTGACGTAAGTGCATATCAACTGAAAAAATTAGATACCTTTTTTATCAGTTGGTCTGCAAATACATATGATTGGGACGAAGATTCCGAAGATGAAATTTATAATCGAATTATGAAAAAAGCCGATGACGGTGAAATTATTCTTTTGCACGATACAAATGAAGCAACCGTAAATGCTGTTTTAAGGGCCATACCGGAGCTTCAGGAGCAAGGATATGAGTTTGTAAGGGTTGATGATTTATTAACCCGAAACGGCAACAAAATCGCAAAAGGTATCCCTTACAGAAAATGTGAATTTGAAAAGACTCCCGTAGCTTTTTAAAAAAAATATACCGACTGAACAATTTGTTCAGTCGGTATTGTTATATCTTTAATTATTTATTCTTCTTTGCTTCTTTCGGGTTCATAACCAATAAACCGATTGCCATTATAACTGCAAATACTATAAGATAGAAGAGAACGGGGCAAGAGAAGCCTTGACCTGCTTCTTTAGCAGCCAAGTAAGGAGCATAGCCGTGTGAGTAAATTGCAGCGAATACCATGAATGCGGAGCCGATAAGACCGAGTGCAGGTAAAACAAATCTCTTAACGGGTGAAAGATCTTTTTCCTTTTTCATAAACATTATGAACATAGGAATGTAAAGAGCATAAATTGTGATAATGGGAAGTTCAGATGAGTCGAAACTGAATTTACCGAACCAAGGTGTAGTAAGGTTAGCACCATAGAAATAAACGAGCCACGCAGCAACGATTACAAGACCTACGATACAGGAGTTTGAAGGCATACCTGATGCAGGGTCAATCTGTTTCATAAGTTTAACCTTGGGACCATAGCCACGAACTGAAATGGAGTACATACCACGGATACAACCGATAAGAAGACCGTTAAGTGTACCGAGACAAGATACTGCAACGAAGAGGTTAAGAATATTACCGAGAATGTTGCCGAAAACAGTTACGAAAGCAGGAGCTGTACCTTCATCAATAAGAGTCTGTACGGGAGCACCGCCGGCAACACCTATGTAATAGAATAAGTAAATAGCAATGATAATAATACCGCCTAATACAAGAGCGATAGGAAGATTCTTTTTGGAATCTTTGATTTCTGAGTTAATTGAAGTGGCAAGAATCCAACCTTCGTAAGCGAAAGCTGTTGCAACAACAGCGCCAAAGAGAGGTGTGAAATCGCCTGTGCCTGTTGCAAAGTTGGAAGCGAGGATTGTTGTGGGTTCTCCTGCGATATTGTGTGTGCAACCGTAGATTGTGCCCACTATAGCCATAAGAAGAAGGGGAATGAGCTTGATAAATGTAGCACTGATCTGAAGTTTTCCTGCAAGTTTTGAGGAAAGTGTGTTGACTGCAAATACAAAAATGAGAATGAAACCGGCAAGAAGGAAAGTTTCTGTACCTGTTACAGGGTCACCGTTAAGTGTGAAATCGGGATTAACTGATACTAAAAAAGTAAGGAAATATCTTGCTGTAAGCCAAGCAAGAACAGATGTCATTGCGGGAGTGTAAATTGTGGTAGCAAACCAACCCATCATATAGGCATATTTACCACCGACAGTTGCTTCCGCATAGTCAACGAGACCATTAACCTTTTCATAGCGCTGAGCCATAACACAGAAAGCAAGCACACAAAAAATCATTACAGCGCCACCGATAATCCAAGCAAGAATACCCATGGGCATATCGCCATTTGTCTTTTGAAGAATTGCCTGTGCTTTAAAGAAAACACCTGAACCTACAACGGTACCTACAACCATGCAGATAGCCATTAAAAGTCCGTATTGTTTTTTAAGACCTTTTTCCATAAAAAACACCCTTTATATATAAATTTTGCTTTATTATACTACCATACTAAAGTTTTGTAAAGAGGAATTTTAGTATTCATTCATAAAAAAAATATTTATCAAGAATTTCTGCGGCAGTTATGACGAATTTAACACAGGGACGTGTTTTGTAGTATTGTGCGGTTCTGGGATCTGAAATAGGGGAGGATTTGCCGACTGTTCCTAAAAGTTCGCGACAAATGTATGTCCCGTGAACGTTGTTGAACTCTTCTGCAAGGGATTGTATGAGCTTGTAGTGGTTATCTTTTTTCTCTTTGTTGTCGGTGTTTTCGTACCCCACCAAAAGACCTGTTACCATAAACATAGCGGAAACAGCACCGCAAACTTCCCTGAGTCTTCCCATACCACCACCGAAAGATGATGAGAGTTTCATAGCCATTTTTTCATCAATTCCGCAATCCTCTGCAAAAGCTACTAAAACAGCTTGACTGCAGTTGCAACCGTTTACAAATAATTCGGCGGCTTTTGTTGAGTGGTCTTTTTTCATATATGTGCCCCATTTCAAAATTTTATAGGCATATATTATAATATTTTTAAAAAAATGTAAAGTGCAATTTAGCTGTGGTATCCGGTAATTTCCAATTTATCGTTTAATTTTGTTCATTGTATTGAAATAAGCTGTTTTTTTGTGTTATACTGTAAAGAGTAATAAAATTTTACAGTGAGGATTGTGAAATGAAATTATCACTTGTAGTGCCTTGTTTTAATGAGCAGGAAAACGTTCAACGTTTTTATGATGAAACAGCGAAGGTTTTCGATGGCGTAATCCGTAATTATGAAATTGTTTTTGTTAATGACGGAAGTACCGATAAAACCCAGGAAAAGTTAAAAGAAGTTTATGAAATGCACAGCGATAAAGTACAAGTTCTTACATTCAGCCGCAATTTCGGTAAAGAAGCTGCCATTTACGCAGGGCTTTCATTCGCAAAAGGCGATTTGGTTTGTATAATTGATGCTGATTTACAGCAACGTCCGGAAGTTGTTTTGGAAATGCTTCAGGTTATGAGTGAGGATGAAAATACCGATTGTGTAACTGCATACCAGGAAAGTCGCAAAGAAAGTAAGGTTATGTCCGGAATTAAATCCGGGTTTTATAAATTCATAAATAAAATTGCAGACGTTGATTTTGTTAACGGTGCATCAGATTTCCGTCTTATGAAAAGAACAATGGTGAATGCTATTCTAAATATGAGTGAATGTCACCGCTTTTCAAAAGGGCTTTTCAGTTGGGTCGGCTTCAATACCCAATATATCCCTTACACCGTTGCAGAACGTGAGTTTGGCGAATCAAAATGGAATTTTATAAAACTTTTGAAGTATGCGGTTGATGGAATTATTTCCTTCTCTACATTTCCGTTGAAGTTTGTAACAAGTGTGGGGTTGGTTACATCTTTTGCATCGCTTATTTATCTTTTGGTTGTAATAATACAAAAATTATTTTTCGGAATTGATGTTCCGGGTTATGCTACGATAGTTGTGTTGGTTTTATTCCTTGGAGGCATTCAGCTTTTCAGTTTGGGGCTTTTGGGTGAATATCTGTCAAAAATATATATTCAGGTAAAAAACAGACCTATTTTTATTTTAAAAGAACATCTTGGTAAGGAAGATATTAAATGAAAGCACTTTATATAAAATACAAAGAATTTGTACTATATGCCATATTCGGTGTTTTTACAACAGTTTCGAATCTATTGGCGTTCTTATTGTCAACATTTTTGTTGGGCGAGGAACTTTATCTTCTGAATAATGCTATTGCATGGATAACAGGCGTTATTGTAGCATTTATAACCAACAAAATCTGGGTGTTTAAATCTAAAGAGTGGAAGTTGAAAGTCTGGACAAAAGAGTTTGCCGAGTTCGTTTCAGCCAGATTGCTCAGTTTTGCTTTTGAAGAAGTGGGAATGTGGTTTTTTGTTGATGTTTTGGCAGTTTCGGGATTCTCTTTCACTGTTATTGGTTTTACCATTACAGATCAAATGATTATAAAATTGATGCTTTCCATAGTAGTTGTTATACTGAACTACGTTTTCAGTAAATTTGTAATTTTTAAAAAGAAAAAGGCAGAATAATACATTTAAACGGCTTTCCGGTGAAAGCCGTTTTTCGTTGTATCGTTATCTTGACAAACCGATAATATTTGATATAATTGACGTGTTGTTTTTTTGTTAATATATATGCCTCCATAGTTAAATGGATATAATAAACCCCTCCTAAGGGTTAGTTATAGGTTCGATTCCTATTGGGGGTGCCAAAAGCGGCAACGTTCGTTGTCTGAAAGAATAAAGAATAGAGAATAAATAAGAAATAATAAAGAGTGACTTTACCGCCGCTTTTGTATTATTCTTTATTCTCTATTCTTTATTATTTATTTTACTTTTTCACTCGTCCACTTTACCGGGACGAGTTTTTTTATTTTTTTATTATTATTCGCCCGTATGTCCCATAACCATACTGTTTTCAATATCTTACGACACAAAAATCTTGTATTTTACATTACAATGTGACCTTTTTCTTGCTGTGTTTTATATAAAATTGTAAAAAAACAGTCTTAGGAGAACGTGTATGAGTGTCAAGCAAGCAGTGAGGGTGTATAAAGGGAAAACAGAGGAAAGATACGGAAAAACAATAGAAAAACTTTTGTTGCAACATATGGGTTGTGTAGTTTTAGGTGCGTTATTCAGCGTTGCCGGATTTAACAAGGATTTTTCACCTTTCGGGACCGCATTTGTTGCAAGTGTTCCTAAAAATTTTACTTTAACAGCAGCGGCAGGCGCAGTTATAGGATATTTTTTAACAATGGATTCTGTGATCGCTTTAAGGTATACTGCGGCAATACTCGCTTTGTGCGTAATTATGAGTGCCCTGAAGCCGTTAAAGCAAATTCGGGATAATGTATTTACTCCTGTGGCAGTGGTGTTTGTTTGTCTTTTTGTTACCGGACTTGCCATAACTTTTTCTGAAGGTGTTACGGCAACAGGTTTCCTCCTTTGCTTTGCCGAGAGCGCCATAGGCGCAGCCACATCTTTTGCGTTAACTAAAAGTCGTAGTATCATTTCTTTGCGTGGCGGACTTTCTATGCTTACATCAAAAGAAGCTACGGCTATTGTTATAAGCGTAATGTTGCTTTTGCTTTCATTAAATGGTTTTAGTTTTTGGGGAATTTACCCTGTACATGTTATAGCTCAGGTTCTCGTATTGATATGTGCTTTTTACGGTAGGGAAGCCGGCGGAGCGATAGTCGGTATATGTGGTGGAATTACAATGAGTTTGGGTAATTCCAATATTTTTTTACTTGCATTTTATTCGTTGGGTGGTTTGCTTTCAGGTGCTTTTTCTGCACTTGGCAGAATAGCAACTTTTGTGGCTTTTGCGTTTTCCGGTGTAGCGGTTACGGCTATTGCTTATTCTTCCGTGGATATAAAGGCTACACTTATCGAAACAGCTGCATCGGGGATTATATTTTTTCTTCTTTCGAGCAAATTCAATACAAAACTCGAGGCGGTTTTTGTGCCCTCGGTTACTTCACCTGTAATAGATACCGTCAAAAGCGGAATTGTAAGCAAACTGAAAAGAGCATCGGATATTTCAACGGAGATATGTTCGTCCCTTACAAGTGTTAACGATGTCTTAAGTAAAACCGAAAAAACCGATATGAAACTCATTCCTAAAAAAACTAAAGAACAAATTTGTGGCTCTTGCGGTCTGTATGATGTTTGTTGGGGCGAAAGTTTTTCAGTAACAAGCAAAGCCTTTGAATCACTGTTGGATTTGAAGAAAAACGGAGTTTATCTTGAATATAAAACTGTACCTCAACATTTTGCCTCATTTTGCATCCGGTCTGAAAATATAGCAAGTAATTTTAATAATCTTTATACGGAGTATATAATCCGTGAACGTAATCAGGAAAGAATAAAAGAGATTTATAACATTGCTGCAGAGCAATTTATAAATGTTTCTTCTTTGCTCGATTCATTGTGCCAAGATATAAACGAAGACGTAAGATTTGATATGGATATTGCCGCAAGAGTTCGTGCAGCAGCATCTTCTTGTGGTTTTGAGCCGTTGGAATCCTGTTGTGCTGTGAATACTCTTGAAAAAATGACCATAGAATTAAAAGTTAAGATTCCCTACGATAAGACACTTGTAAAGAGCCTGGGAATTCAACTTAAAATAATAACAGGAAGAGAACTTGAATTACCTGAAATAGAAAATTACGATTCATATGCAAGGTTTGTGTATAAAGAAAAGGCGGAATATAAAATTGTGTCTGCCGGTGTGCAGTTTAATGCTAACGGTGAAAAATATTCAGGCGATTCATTTTCAACTTTTCAAGATAATAACGGATATTTCTACGCAGTCATTTGCGATGGTATGGGTACGGGAACAAAAGCAGCAATATCCTCGAATCTTGCTGTAACTCTTCTGGAAAAATTAATAAAAGCCGGATTCGGTATAAAATCCTCAATAAATACCGTTAATACATCATTGATATCAAAATCCGGTGATGAATGTTCCGTAACGCTTGACCTGGTTGTGTTTGATTTATTTACCGGCAGGGTAGAGTTCTATAAATGCGGTGCTTCGGATACAGTAGTTAAGAGAAACGGAAAAATAGTTGATGTCGGATTTTCTTCGCTCCCTCTGGGTATTATCAATAGTTTGGATGTAGGTTGCGGCAGTGGTATGCTGGGCGTAGGTGACGTTATGATTGTTCACTCTGACGGAGTACGAGAAGAAGATATAGATTATTTGAAACGTGGGTTAAAAAGTTTCGATAACGGTAACGTCCGTAACTTTACAACAGAACTTTGCGAAAACATCAGACGATATCAACCGGAAAAAAATGATGATATGACAGTATTAACCCTTGCAATAACTAAAAATGATTAAACAGGTGGGAATATATGTATAAATTTACCGGCTTTACAGAGAGTGCAAATGCAGCCTTAAATTATGCGGTGGAAACAGCAGAGAATATGGGGCACACTTATATAGGCAGTGAACATATTCTTTTAGGTCTTGCATCTGATTCAAGAATGGTTTCAGCTGCGGTTTTAAGCTCAAAAAAAATCACATTGAAAAAAGCAGAAGAACAAATAAAAAGCATTGTTGGCGTAGGTATGCCCACAAATTTAACTCCTGATGATATAACTCCGAGGTGTAGAAAAATTATTGAAAATGCCTTAGCGGCAGGTCGTGGGCAACCAACAGGCGAAGCCGGTACAGAGCAGCTTCTTAATGCACTTATCCGCGAACCCAATTGCGCAGCGTGTAAAGTTATTTCGGCGATGGGTGTTCAACCTTATGATTTTGTAAATAATTATTCAACAGACAGCGAGGAGACCGAAAGTAAGAACAGTAAAAGTAACAAGTTTTCTAAAACTACGCTGAAAAAATACGGACGTGATTTAACCGAGCTTGCCATGAATGATGCCATAGACCCGGTTATAGGCAGAGATGCGGAGATATCAAGAGTTATTGAAATACTATGCAGAAGAACTAAAAATAATCCTTGTCTTATAGGTGAACCCGGTGTAGGGAAAACCGCAGTTGCAGAGGGGCTGGCTATCGAAATAGCAAAAGGAAAAGTTCCCGAACTGCTGAAGTCAAAACGTGTTATCAGTGTCGATTTAACCTGTATGGTTGCAGGAACAAAATACAGGGGTGATTTTGAAGAACGTGTAAAAAATATTATAGAAGAAGTGGCATCGGATGGTAATGTTATTTTGTTCATAGATGAACTTCATAATATAGTGGGGGCAGGTTCTGCGGAAGGTGCAGTTGATGCAGCTAATATACTAAAACCGTCTCTGGCACGCGGAGAGTTACAGGTTGTGGGTGCAACAACACTGGATGAGTACCGTAAGTATATAGAAAAAGATGCGGCACTGGAAAGACGGTTTCAGACTGTCAGCGTTGAAGAGCCGTCACCTGAAAATGCGTTGCTTATGTTAAAAGGTCTGAAAGAACGCTATGAAAAACATCATAGTGTGATAATATCGGATGGTGCACTGGAAGCGGCTGTAACTCTCAGCATCAGGTATATATCTGATAGATTCTTGCCTGATAAAGCCATTGACCTTATTGATGAAGCCTCATCCCGTGTCCGTTTGAAAGGTTACACTCCACCCGAAGAAATACAAGACCTGGAAAAAACAATACGTGCAGTTTCGGAGAAAAAATATAAAGCCATAGAAAACCAGGATTTTGAAGTGGCGGCCGGGTTAAGAGATGAAGAAAAAGAACTAACAGGAATATTAAGAACAAAAAAACAGGTGTGGCAGGATTCGGCTAGAAATGAAATAAAAAATGTTACCGAAGAGGATGTTGCTGCGGTAGTATCAACCTGGACGGGTGTTCCGGTAGCGCGTCTTACTCAGGAGGAAAGTGAACGTCTTTTAAATTTAGAAGAAATTATTAAAAAAAGAATAGTTGGTCAAACAGAAGCAATAGTTGCCGTATCAAAAGCAGTAAGACGTGGTCGTTCAGTTTTTAAGAACCCTAAAAGACCAATCGGCTCGTTTTTGTTTTTAGGTCCCACCGGTGTTGGTAAGACCGAACTTACGAAAGCTCTTGCTGAGTGCCTTTTTGGTTCGGAACAGCATATTATAAGATTTGATATGTCTGAGTATATGGAAAAACATTCTGTGTCCCGTCTTGTAGGTTCGCCACCCGGATACGTAGGCTTTGAGGAGGGTGGTCAACTTACCGAAAAAGTTCGACGTCATCCGTATTCAATAGTGTTGTTTGATGAATTGGAAAAAGCAGATGCAGAAATCTTCAACATTCTTCTTCAAATTCTGGAAGACGGCGTTCTTACAGATTCTAACGGCAGAAAGGCTGATTTTAAAAACTGCGTTCTTATAATGACATCCAACATAGGCGCAAAAATGATATCGGATAATAAAACTTCAATGGGCTTTGCAGAGAGTGATACGTACTCGAAAAAGAATGAAAGAATAAAAGAACTTGTAAAAGATGAAGTGAAAAAATTCTTTAAACCAGAATTTATAAATAGGGTGGATGAGATGATTATTTTCACATCATTATCCGAAAGCGAAATCAAAGAAATTGCACGTAGGATGCTGGGTGAACTTTCAGAAAGATGCAAAACCGGAAACATTGAAATAGAGTTTGATGAAAGTGTAGTTGCTATGATAGCGGAAAATGGTATTGATTCTGTTTATGGCGCAAGACCCTTAAGACGTGCGGTAACGTCTTATATAGAAGACGAATTAACAGAAAAACATCTTTCAGGTGAAATAAAAAATGGCGACCGATTATATTGCTTTTGGAAAGACGATAAGTTGAATATAAATACTGTAAAAAACAGGCATTAAATAAATGCCTGTTTTTCTGTTTTTGTTGACTTTTTTTCACAACAAAACTATAATAGAATGGTGTATATATAATTTTAACAGACAATATGGAGGTTTATGTATGAAAAGAAAAGTTTTATCTGCAATTATTTGCTTTGCCCTAATATGCAGTCTTTTTATAGTTCTCGGTGTGTCTGTTAGCGCTGTCGGTAACACAGTAACCGAAACCGGCGTAATGAGAGATACATCTACCTCAAACGGCGGGGTAATATATTGGTCCTATACATACAATACAGGCACAGGAAGAGCTTCTCTTAAAATCACCGGTAATGGTTATATGCCTAACGGAACCGATCAGGATTGGTTTCAGGTTCAGCGTGAGGCAAACTGCTATATTTATGAAGTAACTATAGGTGAAGGCGTAAAAAGCATTATGTCCGATGCTTTTGCAGGCGAAATTTATCTTGAAGAAGTTAATTTGCCGAGTACAATTGAGCGAATAGGCGAAAATGCATTTGCGTATACAGCTATCGAAAAATTTAATATTCCTAAAAAAGTCAGCTATGTTAACGGTGCTATGTTTGCTGGTTCAACAATAACGCAATTTACAGTTGATAGTCAGAATCCCTATTATAAAAGCTCCGGCGGTAATATTTATTCAAAGGATATGACAAAGCTTGTGGTTGCCGCACCCGGTAAGTTCCTGACCTCCGGATATAAATTTACAATTCCTAAGTCAGTAACAGAAATTTCCGAAAGTGCATTTTATGGTACGGAAGTCGAATCAATCACCATTCCCTCAAATGTTAAAAATATCAGAAAAATGGCTTTTGCAGGATGTTCAAAATTATCTGAAGTTGTTCTGCAAAATGGTGTTGAACGCCTTTATGACAGCGTATTTTTATCCTGCAATTCGTTGAAAGAATTGCATCTGCCTTCTTCTGTGAATTATATCGGCGATAAAACCATAGGCTATACCTACGACGTGGCTTTAGATGCTCTTGGTGATGCTCTTGATGAAGCGGGTATAAGCTATCTGACGTTGAATATGAGTAACTATGAATATTATTCGGAAATGGCAGGATATAGCCCTAATGCTTTTGTTTATTGCTATGCCAACACCAAATTTAAATTGTTCGCACCTAAAGGTTCGGTTGGCGAGCAGTACGCAAAAAACAACAGATTACAGTATATAAAAGCATCTCATCTTGTCAGTGCTGTTAATGCGTATGGTGGCGTTTCTGTAACGTGGAAATATTCTGATGAAGTTTTCTATTATAAGCTTTACAGAAAAGCGGCTAATGGTTCGTGGACTTTCCTGAAGCAAATAGACGGTGCCGAAACAAAGTACCTTGATACCGATCCATATCCTAACAGCGATAACACTTACGCACTTCAGGTTTTTTATTTTAACGGAAGTGACAGTTTTGATACCGGCGGAATAACTATGCATTATGTTCCTGCACCTGTTATAAAATCAATATGGAATGCTCTTAACGGAATACAAATAAACTGGTATCCGCAAGATGGCGCTAAATACCAATATATATACAGAAAAGCACCCGGCGAAACAGGATGGCATTATCTTTGCTGTGTTTCAGGAACCGCTTCTTACTATGTGGATACAACTGTTGCAAAAAACCAGAAGTATTCATATACAGTTCGCGGATATGACGGTGTGGCAAAAAGCTCATGGGATACAAAGGGTCTCGGCATAACTTTTGTAAAGAATCCTACTTTCCGTGTACTTAATAAACCAGACAATATAACTGTAAGCTGGACTCCTGCAAGTACCGCGGATGCATACAATGTTTACAGAAAAACCGGTAACGGCGGTTGGGTGTTGATAAGCAGAGTGCCCGGCAATAAAACCTCATATAAGGATACTACCGCTGTCAACGGAACAACATACAGATATACCGTAAGGTCTGTGTATTCAGGCTCTTTGAGCGGCTATGTTTATCAAGGCACAGAAATAAAACGTATTCAGGCGCCCTTGAAGCTGAAGGTGGATAACAGAATTTCAGGTGTAATGGTTTCCTGGAATAAATCTGTAGGAGCAGACGGATATAATGTTTACAGAAAAGTTCCCGGTGGTAGTTGGTCAAAAATAGCCGTGGTAAAGGGAAATAATACCCTTTCTTATCTTGATACCAAGGCAAAGAGTTCAATTAATTACATTTATACGGTAATAGGCTACAGCGGGTCATATTTAGGTGGCTTTGATGAGGACGGTATTGCTATTAAGTTCCTTTCTTCACCTAAGATTTATTCTGCGGTCAGCACCAGAAACGGCATAAATGTTAAATATAATGCAGTCAACGGATGTCAGGGCTATTATATTTACAGAAGAACTGTAAATGGCTCCTGGTCTTTTGTAGGTAAGACAACAAGTGGCAAAACTTTAAGCTTTGTAGATAAAACTGCTAAGAAAGGACAAACTTACATTTATACTGTCAGAGCGTATAACGGAACTACCCTTAGTAGTTTCTATCACGACGGCATTAAGGTTAAGGATGTTTACTGATATGTTTTTTAAAAGAAAAAAACCAACACCGGAACAACAAGGTTATGTATATAAACCACGTCAGTTTGACAGGGATGAAAAAATTGAAATACAAAAAATCGTATCTTCAATTCCCGTTACGCGAAAACTTCTTTCGCAGGAGTTACTGGTAACCGCTATTAATAATTTTGTTGTTAAGAATATTAAAATCGGCTCTAATGCCGCCCATAATGTTAACACAACAAAGCATCCGCAGGTGTTTTTTCAATCATTCAAAGATTTGATTTCATCAACGGAGAATCTTCAGAAGCTTGAACCATATTGGCGCTTTGACGGACATACACCAACAGAACAGCTTGAAGATTTAGAAAGCAAACGAGATAAAATAATACGTGGATTTATATACGAATCTTTTACCGAACTTATTGAAAAAATAGAAAAAACCAAAAACCCAAAAACACAACAGAAGCTTTTTGATGAGTATCAGGGGCAGTTAATGTATAACATTGATATTTGCGGCGAAGAGAATTTTGAGTTTTTCAAAGATCTTTGTCGAGAGAAATTAAATATAACTGATGAGGAGAAGTAAAAAATGGCTTATCTTACAGATATTGAAATTGCACAGAGTTGCAAAATGAAACCCATTGCAGAAATTGCCGCAACGGCAGGCGTAGGCGATGAATACCTTGAACCTTATGGAAGATACAAGGCAAAGATTGATTTGTCTTATATCAAAGAATGTAAAAAAGAGGGAAAGCTTGTTCTCGTAACAGCAATTACACCTACACCGGCAGGTGAGGGTAAAACAACAACGACAATCGGTCTTGCTGATGCAATGAACCTTTTGGGTTATAAAACTACAGTTGCTTTACGTGAACCCTCTTTAGGTCCCGTTTTCGGTATCAAAGGTGGTGCAGCGGGTGGCGGTTACGCACAGGTTGTACCTATGGAAGATATCAACCTCCATTTCACAGGTGACTTCCACGCCATAGGTGCTGCAAACAACCTTCTTGCAGCTATGCTTGATAACCATATCCAGCAGGGTAATGCTTTAGGTATTGATACAAAGCGTATCACCTGGAAACGTTGCGTTGATATGAACGACAGACAGTTGAGAAACGTAATTAATGGTCTTGGCGGCAGAATGAACGGTGTTCCCCGTGAAGATGGTTTTGATATTACAGTAGCAAGTGAAATTATGGCTGTTTTCTGCCTTGCTACCTCAATTACCGACCTTAAAGAACGTCTTGCAAGAATCGTTGTTGCTTATGATTACAGCGGCAAACCCGTTACTTGTGGCGATATTAAGGCACAGGGTGCAATGACTGCACTTCTTGTTGATGCAGTTAAACCCAATCTTGTACAGACTCTTGAGGGTACACCTGCATTTGTTCACGGCGGACCTTTTGCAAATATCGCACATGGTTGCAATACTGTTCTTGCAACAAAAATGGCTATGTCAACTGCAGATTATGCAATTACAGAAGCAGGTTTTGGCGCTGACTTAGGTGCCGAAAAATTCCTTGATATTAAGTGCCGAGCAGCAAACCTTAAACCCTCTGCAGTTGTAGTTGTTGCAACAGTAAGAGCTCTCAAAATGCATGGCGGACTTAAGAAAGACCAACTTGGCGAAGAAAATATCGAAGCACTTGAAAAGGGTATACCCAACCTTCTTCGTCACGTTTCAAATATTAAAAACGTTTATAAACTTCCTTGTGTTGTTGCAGTCAATCGTTTCCCCACAGATACAGATAATGAAATTGAATTCATCATCGCTAAATGTAAAGAACTCGGTGTTAATACAGTTCTTTCAACAGTTTGGGCAGATGGTGGCAAAGGTGGCACAGAACTTGCAAAAGAAGTTGTTCGCCTTTGTGAGGAAGAAGATAATTCTAACTTTACGTATTCATACGAAACAGATGCAACAATTGAAGAAAAAATTGAAGCAATCGTTACAAAAGTTTACGGCGGTGACGGCGTTGACTTTACAACAAATGCAAAAAAACAGCTTGATTCACTCAAAGCAGACGGCTTCGGTAATTTGCCTATATGCGTTGCTAAGACACAGTACAGTTTCTCTGATGATCCGTTGAAACTCGGTGCACCCGAAAACTTCCGCGTAACAGTAAGAAACCTTAAAGTTTCTGCAGGTGCAGGCTTTATTGTGGTTCTTACAGGCGATATTATGACAATGCCCGGTCTTCCCAAATCACCTGCGGCAGAACGTATCGATGTTGACGAAAACGGAAAGATCACAGGACTTTTCTGATAAATTTAGGAGAAATATATAATGGAAAACCAGACCCCTGAGAGAAAGAAAATTGTTTTGAGTTGCATTCAGCCCACAGGTACACCTACCTTGGGTAACTATCTTGGCGCACTTAAAAACTGGAAAAATATGTGTGAGGATTATGATTGCCTTTATGGTGTTGCGGATTTGCACTCTATTACAGTGCCCACATTCCGCGAGAATCCCTTACAACTTAAAAAGAATACATTAGAACTTTATGCACTTTTGTTGGCTATCGGTATTGACCCTGAAAAAAATATTGTTTTTGTTCAGAGCCACGTGCCTACACACGCACAGTTAGGCTGGATTCTTAACTGCTACACCCAGTTCGGTGAAGCGGCAAGAATGACACAGTTTAAGGAGAAAAGCCAGAAATTAGGCGGTAATATTTCCGTAGGACTTTTTGATTATCCTGTACTTATGGCGGCTGATATTCTTGTTTACGGTGCTGATTTTGTACCTATCGGTGCAGATCAGAAGCAACACCTTGAACTTGCAAGAAATATTGTTGACCGTTTTAATATGATTTACGGCGACGTTCTTAAAATGCCTGATCCTTTTATCGGCAAGGCAGGTGCAAAGATTTGCTCACTTCAGGACCCTGCTCATAAAATGAGCAAATCTGACGATAACCCCAGATCCTATATTTCAATGCTCGACGAGCCTAATGTGATTATGAAGAAAATCAAGAGTGCTGTTACAGATAGCGAGGCTTGCGTAAGATATGCAGAGGGCAAAGACGGAATAAACAACCTTATGACCATTTATTCCTGTTGCACAGGTAAATCTTTTGATGAGATTGAAAAAGAGTTTGAAGGCAAAGGCTACGGCGATTTCAAAGTTGCAGTAGCTGAGGCGGTTATTGCAGAACTTGCACCAATCCAAGCTCGTTATAAAGAACTTATTGCCGATAAGAAATACCTTGAAGAATGTATGAGAAAAGGCGCAGAACTTGCAACACGCATTTCTCAGAGAACACTGGACAAGGTTATGAAAAAAGTTGGTTTTTACCCCTCAAAATAATTCGTAATGCGTGATTCTCGGGACCTGCGGTCAGCATTTATAATTGTCGTAGGTCCAGGCTTTTGCGTTTTGTATTTTAAATTAAAAAAAAGAAAGCCCCGCAACTTAGTTGCGGGGTTTTTTCTTCAAGTCAGATTAAATTAATTAGTTGGACTTGTTGAGTTTGCTAACAAGCTGTGACTTCTTGTGAGCTGCGTTGTTTTTATGAAGAAGACCTTTTGCAGCAGCCTGGTCAAGCTTTTTAACAGCAACTCTAACAGCTTCAGCTTTGTTAGCATCGCCTGATTCGATAGCTGCGTTAGCTTTTTTAATAGCAGTCTTAAGAGCAGATGTAGTAGCCTTGTTGTTAGCAGCCTTTGTTGCGTTAACAAGAACTCTCTTCTTTGCAGATTTAATGTTGGGCATTATGGCACCTCCTTTTTTCGTTCATACATTCACATATGATACCACGAATGAAGCATAATTGCAAGTTATTTTTTTAAAAGTTTGTAAGAAATTTGAAATTATTTTCCGAAATATTCGTCGTATGCTTTTATGGCATCCTCTATGATAGAAACGGCATCAAGAACGCCCTTTACTTCGTCTATAGCAGTATCTTTACTTTCGAGTGTTTTGTACACCGAAAAGAAGTGTTTCATCTCATCAAATACATGTGGTGGAAGTTGGCTGATATCCTTGTAAGTGTTATATGTTGGGTCATTGAAGGGGATTGATATGATTTTATCGTCAGCCGCACCATTATCGAGCATAGTAATAACACCTATGGGATAACATTCAACAATAGCCATAGGCTGGATTTGTTGTGAGCATAAAACAAGAACATCAAGAGGGTCGTTGTCTTTAGCGTATGTTCTCGGAATAAAACCATAGTTAGCAGGGTAGTGGGTGGATGTATAAAGCACCCTGTCAAGACGTAAAAGACCTGTTTCTTTGTCGAGTTCGTATTTCATTTTGCTGCCCTTACTGATTTCAATAACGGCAGCATAAGATGAACGTGAAATTCTTTCTGGGTTAATATCGTGCCATATATTCAAAATAATCGCCTCGATTCATTGTGTTAGATATATTATAAAACTGTACTTCGTAAAAATCAACATATTTTTTAGTGATTTATTGGTGATTTTTCCAAAAAATGTTTCCAAATACAAATTTACAAATTAGTTTATTTCTAATATATTTTCTCCTTGAACAAGTTCAATATCTTGTCCGGAATAGTGGAATGTAGCTTTTGTATTCTTTGGAATGTGAATTTTGAACTTTGTACATATAGAATCATTAACGTAACTAACCGATACAATACCCATTGGCGTTTTTAAACTACCGGACATTCTGCCGAATTTTGGAACGGCTTTGGGCTCTATTAAAAGTGAAGTATATCCTGCTGTGTTTTCCTGCTGCTTTATTCCCAAAAGGTGCTCAAAGAGATATGCTACTACCGCACCAAACATAGGATGATTGTGTGAACGGCTTCGGTTGCTGTCCCAGTACTCATGGAAGGTTGTAGCACCATTCTGACGCCAATGCTCAAAGCCTTGTTCGCCGTCGTTAGTCAATAGTTCAACAGCCAATTCATCGTCGCCCTTTTCGAATAATAAACGTGTAAGGATGTCAGTAGCAAAAATTCCGGTATCAAAACAGCCAACCTTTTTATAGTATTTTACCATGTTTTTATAGGTTTCATCATTGCCGAGACCTAAATCAATAGCAAAAGCGTTTGCACCCTGAGCATTCATAACAAAATTGTTATCAAAGGCGTTGAAATAAGCAGCACGGAGAGCATTTTTTCTTAATGTTATCTTTTGCTCATATTCGGGAATGTCTGATTCTTTTCCGATAATATGGGCAATATCACACATTTGGTTCAATGATTTTATCATAAAATAGGTGTTTACCATTGGTGCAGGAAGAAAAATCTGCTGATTATGGGAAGTGATATCTTTATCCGGATAAAGTATATTGGGACCGCACCAGTCACCCAAGCACCATTCTCCCGTTTTGTCACTTGTAACAAGGCCGAATTCTGAGTGAGCTTCCAAGTAATCAATATAACGTCGCATATTATCGTAGTATTTCGCAAGAATTGTTGAATCTCCGAAATGACGGTATAACTGATAGGGGACTTCTACAATGGCGCTTCCCCAACCACCGGGACCGCCTCCGCTACGGATATAGGGTGCGGTGTATTGAATGTGTCCGCTTATGATGTCCTGACTGTCAGCAATATCCTGCAACCATTTTTCGTAAAAAACCTTCGAATCAAATATTGATAAAGCTGCGTGGCAAGTGAGCTGACCGTCGCCTGTATAGCCTCTTCTTTCAAGATGCGGACAGTCGGACGGATGACCGGTATGCATATTACAGAGCATTGTATGGATAAATGTTTTGTATATCCAATTCAATGTTTCGTTATCGCAATCAAAACTTGAAGAAACAGGAACATCTGAGTGAATAACTTTAACAAATTTCGGCTCAGCATTACCGATTACTTCAAAATATCTGAAACCAAACCAGGTGAATTCCGGCTGTACTTCTCGATTATGACCGTCAGATACAACTGTGTATTTTTGACCATGTGCGTGTTCAGGGTCCAATTTACCATTGGGCAGAAGTTCTTCGGAAAACAACACATAAACGGCTTCGTTTTCTTGTGCTGTTAATTCTAAAACCGGGTATCCGGTTGTGTTTTCACCGCAATCGTATACGATACCTGAATCGCCTTGTCCGATTTTTTTTACAGAAAGCTTTTCAATCAGTTTATCCCAAGGACATTCTGTGATGCAGTATTCGGTTTCAAGGGGTTCTGTGAGTGTGGCATATTCCCATGCACTGTCATCAAAATCAATATCAAAACAAGAATTGAAATCGTTGTAATTATGTGTTTCATATTCCACAAAATCATAATCATTTATATAGCTTTTTCCTATACGGCACCTTGTATCTGAACCATAGTTTTTTGTTTCGGATGTGGTTTTTACAGTTATATTGTATATAACCTTCGGTAAACCGAAAACACGATGCTTGTGGGTATACCAACCACCGCCAAAATGTATGGCGATTACATTGTGACCACATTTTACAAAAGGCGTTATATCGAAATTCGGAACATAAACTCTGTGTGCTGATAAAACCTCGTCGATAGGGTCACAACCACTTTCAAAATCAGAAGAAAGTGGCAAGAATGTATCGGGATTGATACATTGACCGTTAATATAGCATTTAAAAAATCCAAGTCCGAGAATATTTAGGGATACATTGATTATTTCATCTATGTAAAAGTGTCCGCGTAATATGGAAAACGATTTGGGTGTACGCTCAGATGCGCCGACCCATTTTGCGTTGTTGAAAAACATTTCTTGTTTCATCTTAAATCGCCCCTTTGTTTGCAATTCTAATCTTTATTATAGAATAATATTCTACTCTTTTCAATAAAAATCAACATGAGTTCTAATGTTGTATGCCGTATTTTATAATAAGGTCTATATTATAAAAATCAGGTTAATATTATTGAAGATAAAAATGGTTTATGCTATAATAATAGTGTTTAATATAGATTGATTTGGATTAGGGGATAAACAATATGCAAACAACAGTGTTGGCGATAGGAAGATGGATGCCTATTCATATAGGTCATAAAAATTTTCTCATAAATCTTGCAAAAAAATATGACAGGCTTGTTATCGGTATAGGCTCGTGCTATGAAAACGGAACACCACGAAATTGTATACCCGCAATAGAAAGAGAAAAACTGTTGCGTAAAATTTTCAAGAATGAAGGGCTTTCAAATGTGATTATAGTGCCCGTACAGGACAGACCAACATTTGAAGCTTGGTTTATGGATGTTGTTGCACTTTGCGATAAATATCAGGTAACTCATTTTTGCACAGGCAATAAAGAAGATATCCTTAATGTAATGAAAGAAAAAAACTTGCATCTTGAAACTGAAATGATTAATCCAGAGGATACAAGTGACTTTCCGTATCATGCCACAGATATACGTAACGCAATTCTTAACAACGAGCTTGATTTACTTGATTCTATGCTACCGCCAGAGATAAAATCAATAGTCCTTAGTCAGGTTGCAAAAGAAATAAAAATGGCTTCGGAAGGAAAAGGACAGGAGTTTATTCCGGGAAGACAGACAGTTGATATCGTCTTTGTTGTTAACGATACAGAAAAAAAGAAAAAATATCTTCTTACAGGAAAAAGGAATAGTGAGAAGATTGATTTTCCAAATACCTGGGCAATACCCGGTGGTGGAATTAAAGAGTTCGAATCACCTATAGACGCTGCTACAAGATGCTTTTTTGCAGAAACAGGCATAGAAATAACAGTAAACGATAATAGCTGCGAACCGGCAGAAATAATAATAGAAAATCTCGGCGCTATTAAAAGCGAAATGTTTTTTACCGGTATTTATGCCTCTGAAGATGAACGCATTAACGGAACCTTAGGTGGCGGATCACAGTGCTTTGCCGTTGTTGTCGACGGAAATGTTGATGAGTTTTCATCAGTTCTTTGTTCAACACATGATATGGATGAACTTAAATTTGTTGAAATTGATGTAATTCATGGCATAGATTTTGCTTATGACCAGAAGCGTATGGTTTTTGAAGCATTAAACAGACTTGGTATTGCATATAATAATGGAGAGATGCTTCAGGTTTATGACTCAGAAGGCAATGCTTTGAATGAAGGTGTGTCTCGTTTAGTAGCACATAGTGAAGGCGTATTACATGGTGCAAGTCATACATACATATATAAGTGGGAAGCTAATAAGCTTTTTTTGTTGCTTCAGCGCAGAAGCCTTAACAAGGATAGCTTTCCGGGATGTCTTGACACCTCTTCTGCAGGGCATATTGAATATGGCTCGGACTTTTTGCAGACAGCTAAAAAAGAGCTCCTCGAAGAGTTAGGAATAGATGTGGATGTTAATAATCTTGAGGAATTGTTTACTCAAAGGATACACTCAGAAAATATTTTTCATCAAAAAGTATTTAATGACAATGAAATCAATGTTGTTTATGCGGTAGAGATGGATTTGAACGAGTCGGAGTTAGAGCTTCAGGCTTCTGAGGTTTCTGAGGTGGTTTGGATGAGCGCCAATGATATAATCGAAAAATTCAATAATTCGTCATCTGAATTGTGCATAAATCCGGAAGAGGGCAAGAGGGTTATTGACACGTTGTTAGAAAAATATGCAGATAAATAATTGCAGATTTAAAGACGCGTAAGATTGGTAAAACTAAAAATCTTGAAATTAAGCAACACAGTGAAATGGCTGTGTTGCTTTTGTTTTGTGTATTGGTGTAATTGAGGCGTGAGTATAATGTTTGTTTATAAAGCCCAAATATTGCACCAATATAGTTTTTGTGTTATATTGTTATAGAAGCAAAAAGAGCGTTAAGGAGATTCGTTTTGTATGAAAAAGATTATCTCAATAATATTATGTTTCGCATTAATTGCTACATTGAATGGTTGTGGTTTCGACGATTCAAATGCTAATGTGGATACACAGCAAAAAAACGAAGAGGAATATACTCGAATTTCCGATAAGGATGCAGATAAAATGATTGGTCTGCTCAATGCTATTAGTAAATTTGAAGATAAAAACAGTAGTCAACAAGAGATAAAAGAATATCTCGAGGAAATTGATTGGATTGAAGAGGTTGATGAAACTGAAGATGGCGGAGTATCATGCCGCACAGAATTTGGTGTAACAGGTGTTTGGACACCTGAAACCGAAAACACTATTGGTAATATCAGCAAAAACAATATGCCGAGAAATTTAGTTGTGGCTGAAGCAACTGTTCCATCCGAGATTCCTTCGGATGTTGAGAGTATAGCGATTCTATGTCCATATGCATCCGAAGATTCTAACTTTATACTGGACGGATACAATTATTTGGGCGAAACAATGAAGAAATACACAGATTGTGATTTTACATTTTTTAAAGACGAAGAGGTTTCTTTAGATTTGTTGAAAAATTTAGACGATTTTGATATGGTCTGGTTTTATTCTCATGGAGCTTTGAGTAACTTTTTTAACTCTGCGTGGGAAATTACTAACAGCGATCCCTACACTATGACCGGTGAGTTTGCCAACTCTCGTTTGGCATATGTTATGTTATCTGCAGATTTCTTTTTCGGACGCACGGTTGTTAATCTTAGCGATGGAAGAATAGGTGTCGGAGGAAAATTCTATCAACATTATTATGCTGAAAATCAATTAGACGGAATGTTTTTCCATTTCGCTTCTTGTAACAGCATGAGAACAGATAAATTGGCCAAGGGTATTTTATCTCGCGGTGCGTCATGGGTTGAAGGCTGGGATAATAGCGTTGTTTTTGAAAATGATTATATGCAGTTTACCGGTGTTATTGCCAGTCTTTTAGAAGGCGATAATATTAACCAAGCTATTAAGGATGCCGATGCTTTGGTAAGAAAGGAATATGATTTTTATCAGAAGGATTGCAAATTAAAGGGGCTAGGTGACGAAAACTATACACTAAAAATTAAAGACGATTTTTGCAAGGATTTAGTAGGTACATATAAGGGCTCATATTTTGCCACTCAAGGTGAAACAGGCTTAACACTAACTGTTTACAAAGAGGGTAACCAATACAAGGCTTTGTTTGACTTTTATAGTCTTCCGGGAAGAAGCAATGCAGAAAGCGGTAGGTACTATATGAATGTGACATATGATATCGAAACGGACCTCTATTCTTTTACTTCATACGAATGGATTGAAAAACCTGAAACCTATGGGTTTGTTGATTTGCAAGGTAAGCTTGACGGCGATGTTTTAAGTGGGGATTCACCCACAAAATTTTCACTTACGAAAATTGATACAAGTGACGCATCAGAATGAAATGAATTATGTTTTGAATATATAAAGTTCTATATAAAAATTTGACGATTATAGAAAGGGATAGTTTTTGTAGGTGAATTTATTATTGAGAATAGTTCTCTTAAAAAAATCATAGGAAATGTCAAGTTAAATCACGATAAAAGACAAAAAAGAAAAGCGTTGCAGGATGGGGGAATACACCCAAAATGCAACGCTTGTTTTTATAAGCGAAAAAACGATACCACTATCAACACAAAATGGTTGGTAGTGGTATCTTTTTCTAACTTATTGGATATTATTTGGGTCTGCAGGGATGGCAATTGTATTATTGCCTTTATAATTCAAACCTACATCCATTTCACTTTCTTTTTTGATTTCATCGTCTTTCAGGTTGAATATATACGTTTTTGCTAGACCCTCTGTGTTCTCGGTGAAAAGATAGAGTAACCCGTTTTGGTTTGCAGTTTTTACATAATACAGATTTAATTTTAAATTTGAGCATTCTTCATAGAAATAACAATTGCTATCATCAGTATAAATTCCAAAATTAACATATGTGTTATTTATCACATCGTTTTCTCCGGAAAAGCGGATGCTGTCGCAAACGCCATCCAGATCAAAATCTGTGAAAAATGTGCTGTTTTTTGGAATTTCAACCATATAACTATCGGGTACAATAGTATATTTTTTGTTGAATAAATCAGGGTAAGACGCAAATGTAAGGGTTATTGTTTGGGGCCCGTGTTCTTTTTCTGCGATAGTTTCAGGAGAAAAGTAGAAGGTTACACCATTGTAGTCTAAAGTCCATGAAATATCCTCAACCTGTGTGTTGAGAAAATACTGGGTAATGGCTTCTTTGTCACAAGGCTCACCCGTCCATACAAGTGCATCTAATTCTTTACCGATTAATTCAGGAATTGAACTCATATCTTTGATTACATCCGATATTTTCAATTCCCTTCCGCTCTGGACATCAAAATTAGTACCATGAAATACTCGATAGTTTCTGATGCCTCCGTAATCTGAATATGAGTCTGTCAAAAGACTCAATGCTATATTGTCTGCTCGTCTTACCGTAACATCAAGAGTGGAAATATAAGCACGTGAAACCATGCCGAAATTCAGTAAATCTTCATTGGCAAAACTTACAAAATTATCGTACTCTTCATCCATGGCTTTCTTTTTCTTGACAGCAATACCGTCTAATGCCTTTGAAAGTTCGGGATATTTTCCAGCATGGTCCTGTGATAGTACTATATTGGAATACTCACTCTTGACAAATAAAGTATTTTTATCCTCGTTCCGATAATCATTCAGAACAATGGTTTTTTCTAAATCTAAAAATTCAACCGTGTTGGTTTCATTTTTATTGTCAGACACATTTTGTTCAGGCTTTTCTGTTTTTTGGTTACATGATGAAAATGTGAATAACAAACACAGAACGATAAATATACTTAAAGATTTTCTATTTCGCATCATTAATTAGAAGCCTTTCACTGTGAATACAACAAGCTCTGTTGCAGATCTATCAGCACGTTCATCTGTCATAATTGTGATGATGCTTCCATCGGAAAGTAATGCTGAATTACAGAACCAGGGGTAGCTTGTGCTGAATAAAGTATCGTCAGAACATTCCGCAACAAACTTGCCATCGTTATCCCAAAGAATAACATCTCTCATATTTCCGTCAAATCCAATATATCCGTTTGCACTCTTTGCCATGAATGTAACGCTACCAAGTCCTTCGCCTTCGGAATCACACAAAACTTTCTGTAATTTGCCGTCTGTGTTATAAACGAAAACCTTGTGTCCGCTTTCGTCTGCAGCATTTGCGCATACATAAATATTATTTTCATCAACATTAATATGCATAATTGTATCAACTTCAGCAAATGTCATAGGAGTAGAAGTATATGTGCCACCATTGAAAGTAACCTTGCTACATTCATTTGAGGTGAAGAAGTTAATACCCCAGCTTCCTGACGGATGCATTGCAAGATTGTCAATGTCTTCGTAGGTTGTTGAAATTGAACCATTTTTGATGCAAATGATATCGTTCATTGAACCGCTGAGCCAAAGTGTTCCGTCATTAGTTGCTTCAATACTATCGTAATCATCTTCGGGGAGTTCAATTTGTTGAATAAATGCTAATGTATTACCATCAAAGCTGCATTGTCTGAGTTCGCCATCAATAAGAAGGTATACTGTATTTCCTACTGCTGCAACAGAATGGTTGAATGTTTCAAATGTTGAGATGTGTTCATCAGGCTTAATCCACTGTGACTGTATTGTTAAAGAACCTGCTGTAACACTTTTGTTTTCTGCCGTGAATGCTGTTCCTTCCCATTCCCAAGGTCCGTCTTCATTGCCGGTATCCTTAACGATAATTTCGAGACCTTTAACGAGCTCGGCGATGCGAGCGTCAGCAAAATCTTCTGCGTCAAACTCAATGCTTACTGTTGCACCGGCATTTTCGATACGGTTAAAGTATAATAATGTGTCATCATCTTCATATTTAAGAAGGTCAACACCACCGATATTAACAGTTTCATACTTGTTATTAACAGCATATTCATACTGGTTAAAACCATAATAAACTAAATCTTCACGGAAATCGTAAGGTTCATCAATGGAAACTTCGATCTCTGCATTTATAAGATAATATTCAGAGTCGTCAGGATCCGGAATCTGAAGAACAACATAACAATAATCTTCTTCGTTCTGCGTATCTTCTTCATAATATGTCCATACAGCCTTATCGTAATCAAGGGTAAACAATGTTGTAACAATAGCTGCATCGGCATTACCTGTGGGCTTGTTTGTGTCGTTGGTATTCTCTTTGTCTTTATTACCACCACACGCTGCCAGTGAAACTAACATAACAACAGCAAGTAATATTGCTAAATATTTTTTCATAATAGTTTCTCCTTTTTTCTTTTTTTATACCAAAGGGTTACTGCTTTGTCGAGAAGTATAAGACGAGATGAATTTTTTGAAATTTTCACCATTCGCGGCACAAAACCTAACTGAACGCGGACAATATGTGAGTGAATATAAACCTTGTCAATTAATACCCACGGATGAAGAGCTTGTCCGTATACTTCGAGGGTCTGGTCGCGAAAATAGTTAAGAAATTTTATAGCCTTTCATTATCCCTTATTCTCTTGTTTAGGCTTCGGTTTTTTATCAATGTTCTTATAAAGGAAATTATCATAATTTCCTGTTAAAACAAAGCTTCCGGGACGTGTATATTCTGTTGCATTTTTCTGCATTCTGACAGATTTGTTTTTAGATGCTATGGAAAGAATGATAACAAAACCTATAGCCATACCAACAAGGATACAGATACATATAGTTAGTACAGGATTGTTGGTGTGAGTTGTTGTTTCGATACCTGTTGTGTAATTCTCTTCGGTGTTTTGAATTACTATTCCGCCTTGTCCCAACAGGTCTTCGGTAACAATATAAAAATCTTCTATTCCGCCAAAATAACTGCTGTTTGAGTCATAGGCGTTCTGCATTTTTGAAATTTTTGTTGCGGTAAATTGTGATTTTGCAGATTCGGTTACGTAGTAATAGTACATTTCGTTTTTTAAGTCGTGAACGAAAATTATACCATCTTCATTGTCTGTGTATGTATCATAAATGTTCTGTTCATAGCCTTCGTAAGTATCTTCGTCTGTGATGCAGAACATTACACAGTAACCGTAATTGTTCTCAATCTGTTGTGCTGTGTTTTCCAGTTCTTCAATTTCGCTATACGACAATGATTCACTAAAGTCGAAAATATACTGGTCAGTATATGCTGAAACCGAAATCAACGAACAGACACAAATCACGCTAACAAGGAGAATTGTCAGTATTTTTTTCATAATATCCGATACCTCCTTAAAGCCATCCGAGCAGGTATGATAAGACACATAAAACCGCACTCATTCCTGCACCAAGTAATAAAGAAGCCGTGACAACTGCCTTCTTATCTGTTGGAAGATTACCAACAAACTTACCTGTCTGACCATTCATTGCAAAAGTATATTTATTGCCGTTCCATTCTGTGTTGAGAATCCAAACAGGGTAGAGGGCGTATTTGTAAAATCCGTTTGCAATATTCATGTTTACCACATGTGAATCAATTGAGTTGTAGCCCTTAACTGTACCCGCCAGTGCATCGCCAACACTTGTTCGAATTCTTTCGTTTGCTCTGTTCATGCTTTCTTCTGCAGTAACATCATATTTATCTGCAAGGTAACCTGCAAGATATGCTGTGTTGAAATCAACCGCTTGTGATAAATCAAAGGGCTCAACGGATTCCATAAGGTCATCAGGCATTTTTGTTGAACCATCAACAGGAATGTTATCAAAACTTATGTTTCCGCTTCTGTAAATATCATAATAGGAGGTTTCCTTGTAAATGTAATTGTTGTCAGACCATGTTCTTACTTTTGTTGCCTTGAAATTTGCGCTTCCCATGGCATCACAGGTGAAAAGCCAGTGAGGAACATAAACACCTTTGATTTCTTCTATTCTGTTATTATCAAGAAAAGCTTTAGGAACAAATTTCTTATCAGCAAGATGCTTTTTCAATGCTTCCTTGGCAGCTTTTTTGTCTAATTTGAAAGGAATAACCAAATCAGGACGTAATGCACCTGAAAATTGACCTTTCATCACAACAGGATTATCACAATACGGACATTTTGAAGCTGCTGTTGTGCTGTCAGCAATTATTTCGCCACCACAGGACTGACATGAATAAACATTCATTCCTTCTGTTTCACCTGATGACCATTGATTGCTTTGCGTAGACCAGTTTATTGAATCAGAGTCGTCAGTAGTTTCCTGACCTAACTGGTTGATTTCAAATTCGGTTTCACAATAGGGGCATTTTAGCTTTTGTGCACCTGCATCAAACTGTACGCCGCCGCCACAACAAGGACATTTTTGTTCAGCAATTGTTGCCACTGTTAATCATCTCCTTTTTTGTACGTTTCATCATTCATAGTAATCTGTTCTCTCGGTGTGTTGACCATGCCGTTTTTATCGTAAACAATCATTACATTTTTTACATAATATATAACACCAATTAAAAGAACTACAAGAAGAATGATTATTGCAATTATAATTTTGTTTTTCATTTTTTATCCTCGTGGTGTACCACAAGCCATGCAAAATCTACCACCCTCATTTGTGGCATTACAAGCCGGACAAACCCAAGCCTGAGAAACAGGGGAAGGAGATTGTACAGGCTGACTATATCCGGGCTGTTGGTTATAGCCCTGATTCATAGGCTGACCGTAGCCTTGATTCATAGGCTGGCCGTAGCCTTGATTCATAGGCTGACCGTAGCCCTGATTCATAGGCTGGCCGTAGCCCTGATTCATAGGCTGGCCGTAGCCCTGATTCATAGGCTGGCCGTAGCCTTGATTCATAGGCTGGCCGTAGCCCTGATTCATAGGCTGGCTGTAGCCTTGATTCATAGGCTGGCTGTAGCCTTGATTCATACCGGCAACACCATTTTGTGTAAGGTTATTTGTAATCTGCATAGCCATCTGTTGATAACGGTTATATTCCATAGTACCCATACCATCAACTCGGGAACTGTTAAGTTTGATTTCTATTTCATCAAAATACGGATTGTTAACCTTGATTTCAAGAATGAAGTCATAGTAGAACTTGTATCTTGGTGGATTGTAGCTAACATTTTCACCATCTTTGCCTGTGGTATAGATTTCATCTTTATCTTCATCTATTCTGAGATTGCAGCTCATAACACTTGAAATCGGGATAACATCAGGGTTTTCATCTGACCAGTTACCGGGATTGCGACGAGATACAACAAAATTACCTTTCATCACATCAATATAAACCTTTTCACTGTCACCGAAATTCATGGTCGGTGAAAAGGTTGAAAGAACCTGTTTGTTTTGCTCTCTGTATGCAAGTTGATTTTTAATCTCTGTTACAGTTGAGCTTCTTCTATCACTGAAAAATGGAGAGAGCTTTTTTGCACAATCCTTGCACATGTTACCGTCTTCAAGCTTTCTGTTACCTAAAAGACCGATTTTTTCACCACATATATCACAATATTTTTTATCAAAAAGTCCCATTATATTTTCCTCCTAAATCATTTAGCATCATTAACATCAAAAATATCGCCACATTCAGGGCAGAACTTTGGTGGATTGTGTGGATCTTGTGGTTTCCAACCACATTTATCACACTGGTAAAGAGGTGCACCTGCAGGTTTCTGACTACCACAATTCTGACAGAATTTACCTTTGTTAACTGCACCACAGGAACAGGTCCAACCATCATCAGCAGGCTTTGGAGAACCACATTCGGGACAGAATTTTCCATTTGCAGTTGCTCCGCAAGAACATTTCCAACCATCTACAGCAGGTTTTGGTTCAGGCTTTTTTGCACCACAGTTAGGACAGAAGTTGCCGGAAACCATATTTCCGCATGAACAACTCCAACCATTCTGTGCAGGTGCCTGTTGTGCAGCCTGTTGTGTGGCCTGTTGCTGTCCCATTGCGAAAAGGTTCTGTGCATTCATTCCGCCACCTGTATTCATTGCCATACCCATGCCCATAAAGCCGGTCATAGCGCCTGCGTCATTCTTTGCGGCATCCTGCATAGCCTGAGCCTGAGCACCAACCAATGTTGCTGCAGCCATTGTGGGGTCACGCATAACAGCATTTCTTTGAAGCTGTTTAATCATATCCTCGTCTTCTTTAGGTGCTGTGATTGAATTTATGGCAACAGACACAACCGACAGTCCACGAAGATTACCCCATTTTTCTGTAAGTACTTCATTCATTGCATCGGCGAGTTCCATAGTGTGACCCGGTAATGCACTGTAACGAATACCCATGTCTGAAATCTTTGCAAATGCAGGTTGTAAAGCATTTAAGAATTCAGATTTTAACTGACTGTCAATTTCATCTCTGGCATATTCGCGTTCCACATTGCCGCATACGTTTGTATAGAACAAAATGGGGTCACTTATTTTATATGAATATGTACCATTACAACGAACAGAAATATCTATATCCAAACCGATATTTCGGTCAATAACTCGGAAGGGAACAGGGTTAGGTGTACCAAACATATTACCAATAAGTTCTTTGGTATTGAAATAATATACTCTTTGGTCTTTTCCTGTGTCACCACCATAAGTGAATCGCTTTCCGATTGCTTTAAATGACTCTTTGATGCTGTCGCCAAGCTTTCCTGAAAAAATGCTGGGTTCTGTTGAAGCATCATAAGTGAATTCACCTGGTTCTGCACAAATTTCAACAATTTTACCTTGTTCAACAATGATCATACATTGTCCATCAGCAACAGCGATACCTGAACCGTTAGAAATGATATTGTCGTTACCTTTTGTGTTTGAGGAACGTCCACCAACGCGTTTTGTTCCCTTAACAACCATTATATCTTTGTCAATAGCATCGCAATAGAAAAACTCTTTCCATTGGTCAGCAAGAACACCACCGAGTGCTCCTATACCTGCTTTAATAAGTCCCATATTAATTTCTCCTTCAATTAATAATTTATTTTACCGCACAGTCTTTACAACAGAGGCCTCCTTGAAGGTCAACTCCATATACTGTGCATTCTTCACAAACCATATTGCCACAAATTTCACACTTATTCAACTCAAGTCGAACTTCATTATTTGCTCGTTCATAAGCTTTTCCGTGGTCATTTGCATAAATTATTGCTCTTGCTTCTCGTTCATCGTTGCTTAAGAACTTTTTGTTTTTGAAACCTGAAACAAATTCGAGCACATCAGTTTTAATTGGTTTACCGCAACAGTCGCAGTAAAACTCAAACTCGAACTGATTGATTGTTGATTTATCGGTAAATCTTTTTGTTACAGCTTTCAGCATACACAGCCCTCCTTAAATACTATGATTATAATACAATTTTATCTTTTACATATATTCAAATGAAAGTAGCCTTAAGGGTTACTTTCATAAAAAGAGGGCTACGTTTAGGGCTACCATGTCAAAAATAACAATTTTTGTTTATATAAGTTGCATAAATAAAAAGGCTGGTCGATTTAATTTTAAAAAATTGACATCATATTTAAAGTGTGTTATATTGTATTAAACAAATGTATGAAAAATATCAAAATAAAAATATACAAACTGACATTTTAAGAATAGGTTGGTTTTGTACGTATTGTTTTATAGTTGATATAAAATGAAGCTGATAAATAAAAAGATGATTTTTATACTATAGTTTGTTGACGCGAAGAAAAAATCGAACACCATATGCGGATGTGGTAGGGGAGATTTCTCTTTGCGTATGAGTAACGAAAGCAGATTCAACATAAAGGAGGAATAATATGACTACTTTCTACGGTATCATTTTTGTTATTTCTCTTTTGATGATTCCTGCTTATTTTTTTGTTGATCGAAAGCGTGATATCTGGCTTTTTCAATTATTCATTTCTGTTGCTGTATGTGACTTAGGGTATTTCCTTTTATCTCTTTCAAAATCGTTGGATTTTGCGTTGTGGGCAAACAGAATAGCTTATCTCGGAAATGTTTTCTTACCTTTTTCTGTACTTATGATGATTATGAATCTTTCAAGATTCAGTTATCCGAAATACTTATCACGCGTTTTAATCAGCGTAAATATGATAATGCTGTTTATTGTTTCGAGCGGTGGTTTTCTTCCTATATATTATAAAAATGTTTCATTTGAAATAGTAAATGGCGTCGGTGTTCTGATTAAAGAATATGGTCCTTTGCATAACCTGTATAAGATTTTTTTGTTTGCATATGTTTCCGCGATGATTGCGATTATTATATACACAGCCGTTAAAAAAACAGTTGTTTCAGTCAAACACTCTGTTTTTCTGGCGTTTGTTGTTATCGGTAATATTGCAATTTGGCTTGTTGAAAACAGTATAAATGCAGGCTTTGAGTTTATGTCAATATCCTATATTATAACTGAAGGCCTTATTTTATTCCTGTATGGTATTTTGCAAGATTATGGATTGGCGGATACGGAGAGAATAGCTACTGAATCTGTCAGTTCTCAATCAAACCAGGTGCAAGATTGCAGTGTCGATAATGATTCCGATATAAGAAAATTTAATAAAGAACAAATTGACGCGATTTTAAAAAAATGGGATGTAATTAACAGTCTTTCTCAACGAGAGAAAGAGGTTCTCATATTGATTATGCAAAACAAAAAACGTAAAGATATTGCCGATGAACTTTTTGTAACAGAAAGTACAATCAAAAAACATACATCAAGCATTTTCAAAAAGCTCGAAATTAATAATCGTGCTGAACTTTTTAATAAAGCAAAAGAATATATCTAAATTAAAACCTTTGTAGATAGGCATTAGCCTTCCGCAAAGGTTTTTAACATTTTTTGTCAGGTTAAAAGAACAAAAAAATATATATAGATGATTGTGGCGGCGGTCGTGTAGCTTGCCCCGGGAACCCGTCGGTCATGTGATTCAATTGATTTCATAACAAAAAAGAAAAGATACCCTGTTGGGTATCTTTCCTTATTGGTTGCGGAGATGGGATTCCTTCACATTTTGCCCCCTTGCGGTGCCCAAAATCGACGGTCGCTCCTGCTCGTCGCTGTCGATTTTGACCGCTACGCCCCCTCACACTCCCTTCATCCGCCACCGGCGGCGGTCGTGTTCGGCGCCCCGGGAACCCGTCGGTCATGTGATTCAATTGATTTCATAACAAAAAAGAAAAGATACCCTGTTGGGTATCTTTCCTTATTGGTTGCGGAGATGGGATTTGAACCACATGACCTCCGGGTTATGAGCCCGACGAGCTACCAAGCTGCTCTACTCCGCGATATTTACTTCACTCGTCTGAGTGCTTAAGAAGTATAACACTAATATTATACGTTTGTCAAGTGTTTTTTATTAAAAAAATTAGAAAAAGTTTATTTGTTTGTAAAATGCAATTTCTGTCTAATACATTAATATTTTTGTTGAAAATTTAATTTTACTGTGTTACAATGTGATAGGGTGATTTTATGAGAAATTTAACAATCAGAAGAGACAATACATTTGTGGCTTGTTTAAACAAAATGAAGGTTTATATTGAAGATCCCATTAACGGAGACACTAAGATAAACGGTATGCCTTGCAGTAAATTGGGGGATTTAAAAAGTGGTGAAGAAAAAACTTTTCTCATCGGAGATGATGCTGCTAAAGTTTTTGTTGTTTTTGATAAATTAACTAAAAACTTATATAATGAGTTTTATAATATTCCTGCCGGTTTTGAAAATATTTACCTGAGCGGTAAAAACCGTTATAATCCATTAACCGGTAATACTTTTCAGTTTGATGGGGTGCCCGATGAAGAAGTTGCCCGAAATCGTAAAAAAGTCAAGAGAAACGGTGTGCTTGTTTTAATTGTTGCTCTTGTTGTTGGTTTTTTGTTTGGCTTTCTAAGCAGTTCGGATTTGTTTGCTCCGGAAGTTGCTCCCGAAGTGTTTTCAACAAACGGAATGGAAATTACATTAACTAATGAGTTCTATGATTCAGAATCTGAAGGCTTTACGGCTTGCTATGACTCAGGTGAAGTGGCAGTGTTTGTTCTACGGGAAGATTTTTCTTTGTTGGAGGGTTTTGAAGATTATACCCTTGAGGAATACGGGAATTTGGTTGTTGATAACAACAATTTCCAAACCAATGTCCAATTGAAAAATGTTGATGGTTTAACGACTTATGAATACGAATGGACAAACCCTGAAAACAACGATGTATACAAATATTTTGCTGTTGTATATAAAGGTCCGGATGCTTTTTGGCTGGTACAATTTGCAACATTTTCTGATAATTATGAAATCCGCTACAATGACTTCATTCAGTGGGCAAAAAGTGTTAAATTTACAACTGAAACCAACATATAAACAGCACCAATTTTTCAAAAATTCATAAGACGAAATATTCTGAATTAAGTATATTTAGCGTACTTAAACAGTCACCGTTTGGTGGCTGTTTTTTGTTGCAATTATTATAAATTAATAGCCGAATCGGTGTTGACATAAAAAATGGTTTGTTGTAATATGTAATAAAATTGGTGATTTTGTCGAATAAGAAAAAAGTGTTTTGGTTTAATGTTTTTCTGCACATAGATTAAATTTCGGGTATCGTATCGGAATTTTTTAATCAGAACAAAATGTAATGAAGCGAAAATGTTCTTTTTAAACAAGGAGGATATATGAAAAATACTAACAACAAGAAACCTAAAAATTTAGAAAAAATCAAAAGTTGGCTTATTGGCATATTCCTTATTACTATTATTGCGTTCATAAGTTATATAATTCTGGCAATTTTTATGCTGGTTTATTAATAAATTTTATTTTTTTGGAGGTTTTTCTGTGAAAAAAGTATTTATTGGATTGGGTATCGCCTTAATTGTTGTTGCTCTTGTGGTGACAGGTATTTTTTTGTATAAGACAAAAGATGAAGGCAAAGACTTAGCGTTTAATATTGAGGGTACTTGGAAAGTTTTAGAAAATGCCGGTGAAAGGGTTGATACCGAATTTTTGGTGTTCGAGAATGCTACCGCATCGCAATATCGCGACGGTAAAGTTGTTCACACATCCGCATATACAATCAAAGGCACAGATGTGTACTTAAAAGACCTCGATGTGCAATATTATATTCATTTTATTTCTGAAAACAACATCGTGCTTGTAAATACAGCAGACAAAAGTGAGTTGCGCGTTATCAGAGTTGGTGGAATGGACAACAAAACTGTAGAAGACAAAAAAGCTGTTATCATAGGCAAATGGAAAGTTGTAATGCAGGGCAATTTACCGGATGCTGATAACGAGTATGTAATATTTACTGAAAACACATTTGAAGATTATCGTAATGGTAGCGAGGAACCCTTTATTTCATGTCCGTATTATTGGGATGATAATGGTTTAGTACATATAGAAACAATGTCGAAAATTGTTGAAATATATCCTGTTACAGATGATTTCGTAATAATGTTAGATGAATCTGAAACGATATGGGAAATTTCAAGAGAGCAATAAGTTTGTGTTTTGAAACCATCGCAGGGAAGTGAAAGAAGATGCTTAAACTCCTTTTTAAACAGAAGTGGTCATTGTTAGCAATTCTGTTTTTTATCATAATTGATCCGGCAATTAGTTCATGGCTGAATTTCTGGTTGCAAGACATATTTAACTATGCCTCAACGGGAGCTTCTAAACTCCTTATTGTGCGAATGATTACCATAGGTTTCATTGTTTGGGTAACCAGAAGAATTATAAATTTCACTTCAGATACTGTAAAAAACGGAATCGTATGCAATGTTAAACAAGATCTGAAAAGAAGACTCTTTGTAAAAGTTTTTTTTCATGATGTTTCAGAGGTTACAAATAAGTTAAGCAGTGGGGAGTATATCTCGGTTTTTACCAATGATATTCTGCTTATTGAGCAACGCTTCTTTAATAGTATTATGGCACTGATTTCGAGCATAGCCTCTGTAATCATTCTTTCATCATCATTTTTGTTACTCAATTTTAAGATAGCTTGCGCAATATTGATATTCGGTATAGTGACTATGGCTCTTCCGGCAGTTTTCGCAAAAAAACTCAGTAGGGATAGCTTAGAGTACTCAGAGAAAGTTGCCAATTTTACGCAAAAAATTAAAGAATTCTTTAGTTTTTATCCTACAATAAAAAATTATGCTGTTGAAGAACAAGTTCTTGATTTGTTCCATGAAATTAATATGGACACAGAAGAATCAAAGTATAAATCCGAATGTTCTCTTACGTTAGCCAATAGCATTGGCACTATGTTGTCTTGGTTTATGCAAATCATTGCCATCGGTATCGGTTTGATTATGGTTGTCAACGGCGAGATATTAGTAGGTGTTGTTATAGCGGCAAGATCTTTTTCGAGCGATTTGGCTGCGCCTTTACAGCAGATTGTCTGGAGTATTAACTCCATTCGCTCTATTAGTAAAGTTGTGGAAAGAATTCGTTCCTTGGAAGGCGAGGATGTGAAACAAACTTCGGATTCTGAACATGAAGAATTAACAACGGATGAATTAACAAATTGCATCGAGTACGAAAACGTAAGTATTGAATTCAACGGGAAAAAGATTGTCAACAACTTTTCTTTCAAATTTGAAAAGGGAAAAAAATACTTGATAATCGGTAAAAACGGTTCAGGAAAGAGTTCTCTTTTCAAATTGCTGAAAAAACGTTTTAATAGTTACGAGGGTTCTATAAAAATCAATAATTTAAATCTTAATGAAATTGATAACACTCAGCTTAGTCGCCATGTTTCATATCTTGGTGAAAGTGTTTCATTGTTTTCGGGGACTATTAACGAAAATGTTTTGTTGTATCGTAATTTAAGCGAAGAAGCATATAATAATGCTGTTATCGGTGCGCGTATGACGTTGGACGGTAGTAGAGTAATTGTCGATGGTGCGCACAATGTATCAAGTGGTGAGCAACGTAAGATTGAAATTGCAAGAAGTCTTATAAACGCAGTTCCTATTATGGTGTTTGATGAAGTTATTTCAACACTCGATATCGAAACGGCATACGATATTGAAAAAATGGTTCTTGATTTTGAAGATAAGACCGTAATATTTATCTCTCATAATTTCTCGGGTAAATTAATCAAAATGTACGATGAAATTCTTCTTATGGAGGATGGGTGTTTGGTCGCTCACGGAGATTATGAGACTCTTAAAGCGACAAGCGAATATTTCCAACGTGTTTGCGATATTAAATTTGCGGTATAACTAACCTTCGGATAATAACACGGAATGTTCAAAAATCGACCTGCTATTTCCTGAAAAGGTGTAGCAGGTCTTGTTTTATAATAAATATTAGGATAAACTAAACATATATAAATTACAGAATACACATTAAAAAAATAATATAAATAAATCCAAAAATTGGAGGAATAGGTATGAAAATTGCTTTTTTTGATACTAAACCCTACGATAAACCATCTTTTGATAAATATGGTGAGGCGTTCGGTGTTGAATTTAAATATTTCGAAACAAAGCTTAACGAAGATACGGTGGACTTAGCGCATGGTTTTGACGGGGTTTGTGCATTCGTCAATGACACGATTAATGCAGGAGTTATAGATAAGCTTTGTGATATGGATATTAAAGTAGTCGCTTTGCGTTGTGCCGGCTTTAATAATGTGGATATGAAACACGCATTTGGAAAAATTCATGTTTTGCGCGTACCTGCGTATTCGCCTTATGCGGTTGCTGAGCATACAATGGCGTTGCTCTTAACATCAATCCGCCGTATTCATAAAGCCTACATTCGTACAAAAGATTTCAATTTCAGCCTTTCAAATCTTACAGGGTTCGATTTGTATGGGAAAACTGTGGGCGTAATAGGCACGGGTCGTATCGGTCGCGTTTTTATTGATATTTGTCGCGGTTTCGGTATGAATGTTCTCGCTTACGATAAATTTCCGGCAACCGGTCTTGATAACGGCGATACAATAAAATATGTTGAATTAGACGAACTTTTTAAAAACAGTGATATTATCTCACTGCATTGTCCTTTGACGGAGGATACTCACCACATTATTGATGAAACAGCTCTTAAGAAGTGTAAGCGCGGTGTAGTAATTCTTAATACGTCAAGAGGGGCTTTGGTTGATGCTGAAGCACTTCTCCAGGGTATAAAAGACCGTAAAGTAGGTGCAGCGTGTCTTGACGTTTACGAAGAAGAATCCGACCTGTTCTTTGAGGATAACTCAGGGCATATTATGGAAGATGATACACTTGCACGTCTTATTTCAATGCCCAATGTTCTCGTAACATCTCACCAGGCATTTTTAACCGAAGAAGCATTAGAAAACATTGCAGAAACCACAGTGAAAAACATTGTGCAGTTATTTCAAACAAACCAGTGTCCTAACGAGCTTTGTTACCGAGGCGGCTCAGCTGAAGATTGCAAAGACGGTAAATGCTTTTAGTGTTTTGTGTAGTATGGTGTAAAAGCCTTTGTTGCTATAAAACAGTTTGGGTAGTGGAAAGTTTAAATAATATTAAAACAAAAACAAAAAGACAGAGGATTTACACAAGTGTGTAAATCCTCTGTTTGGTGCCGGTGACCGGACTTGACGGGCTCTGCCCGTCATTCGCTACGCGAACACCCGATTATGTTCGCCTTCGGCGAGACCGGTTCAAGTCCTAGTATTACAAAAGCAAAAAATATAGAGAAACCACAAAAAGTGATTTCTCTATATTTGGTGCCGGTGACCGGACTTGAACCGGTACGATGTTGCCACCGAGGGATTTTAAGTCCCTTGCGTCTGCCTATTCCGCCACACCGGCACATCCACTAAATTATAATCTTTAGTGTAACGAATGTCAAGATTTTTTATTAAAAAATTTATATTAAATTATATGAACTGCAAAAATGATTTTTGCTTAAATTTAACCTTTCCTGAATTCATTAGGTGTTTTATTCGTATATTTCTTAAATATCTTTGTAAAATAGTTTACATCAAGTATTCCGCAACTTTGAGCGATGGTTTGAACTTGCATATTGCTCGATTGCAAAAGATGCTTTGCTTTTTCAATTCGTTTTTGGTTCACGTAATCGGTTAATGTCATGCCGGTTTCTTTTTTGAAAAGGGTAGAAAGATAGCTTGGATTTACATTTAATATTTCTGCTTGTTTTTTCAGACTGAGGTCAGCGGTAATATCTGCATCTATTCGTGTAATAACCTTTTGTATTAATAAAGAGTAATTCTTTTTTGAATGGCGGTTTACCAAACGACAATACTTCCTGACCATATATGTGAAAAGTTCGTCTGTTTCGTCCAATGTTTGAAGTGCTTCTATTTTTCGGGCGAAGTCAGATGAAACACTGTCTATATATAGCGGATGAACCGAGCCTTGTTCCGCTGCTTTTCTCAACAAAGTGTTTAGGATTATCATAAAGTTTTTCGCATTCCTTAACGGGTCTGCAATACGTGTTTCTAAAGATGCGCTTGGCTTTATGTTTGTAAAAACCATTTCTGCCTTGTGGAGTAAGCCTTGAGAAACTGCGCTTAATAAAGCGTTTTCGGCATTGTATCTGCGTTCAATAAGCTGAACAGTCATCCAAGGATCGTCGTTTTTTTCAGCATTATCCAACCTGTTTAAAAATGAAGTGTCAGATAATTCAGAGATGTTTTTTGTTGTCACTGAAAAATTTTCCATAGATCCGAATATTTTTTCACATAAACAGTTTACAAGGGTCATAATTATTCCGTCATCGGTAAGATAGGGGACAGTTGAAAAATATTGTTGGATTTGGGTTTGTATTTTTTTGCTTAGAGCATATTCTTCGCTTCTTTTTGTTATCTCGTCTTTAGTTACAAGTTTTTTGGTGTAAGGGCCCACTATGAGAACAGTGCTTTGTTCATTATGGGGCAACGGAATGAAAACATAGTTACAAAAGAATGGATCTGTAACTTTTGTAATCACGTTATCGTTGCTGAAAATATTAAAAAGTTCTTCGTAGTCACTTTTAAGATTTAAAAAGTCGCGAATGCCCATATCAATTTTTTGAGGAATTTCAGTTTTTGTTATTATAACAGTTTTAATTTTACATCTTTCAATAACATTTCTGAAGAAGTTTAATTCACTTTCGTAAAACATTGCTGTAACTCCCAACTGTATATTATTACCTGCATATCCATATTATCGTACAATTTTTGTGATAAATCAATATTTATATAAAAATTTTACTATAAAAAACAAAAATTATACTCACCGAAAATACTTAATTATAATAAAATGAACTTGTCAAATGGTTTTGTGGATTTTTAACAAAAAATGTTATCGAAACCGGAAAAATATAGAAAAAAGGAGGAGAATCTATAATGGCTAAAAAAGAAGCTAAATTAGATTCTAAAGGCTTTCGCAAATTTGGAATGATTGATAAAATTGCGTATGCCGCAGGTGACTTCGGTTGCAACATGAGTTTTGCTCTTAAAGGCACAGTTCAGACTTTCTGGTTGGTTTACATGACAATGGAGACCGGTTTGTTATCCGGTTTGTTATTACTCGTTCAGGCTTGGGATGCTATCAATGACCCCATTATCGGAAATATTATCGATAATGATAAAAGAAAATATAAAATGGGTAAATTCAAAACCTATATTTTTATAGGTGCTTGCGGTTTGTTGGTTGCCGGTGCGGCAGTTTTCCTTCCTTTCCCCAATGCAAGTACAGTTGTTAAGGCTATTTTATTCGTTTTGGGTTATATTATCTGGGATGCTTGCTATACAATTGCCAATGTTCCTTATGGTGCTATGTTATCACTTATCTCCGAAGATGGCGGTGAACGTGCTGAGTTATCAACATGGCGTAGCGTTGGTTCTATGTTCGGTAACATAATTCCCACAATTATTTTACCTATGTTGATCTGGCAGAAGGTTACTTATGACGGAAGCGGTAACTACCATAATAATCCTGTAACAGGTGAGGCATACAAAATAGGTGATCCTGTTCTTGATCCCCTTACCGGTAAACAGTTTGAAAACCTTTTGGGCGACCGTGTTTTCTGGGCAGCTCTTATAATGGGTGTTCTTGGATTCATAGCCTTTATGTTTATGATTAAGAAGATCACTATCCGTGTTGACGAGAATTCTGTGAAAACAAACGAAAAACAGGAAAAATTCAACGTAATTGCCGCTTTCGGCAAATTTATGAAGAACCGTCCTGCAGTTGGTGCTACACTTGCCGCTATGGGTATGTTCCTCGGTATGCAGTCAGCAACTACAGCAAACACAATTATGTTTGCTACTTATTTCAACAATGCTTCAATGACCGGTTTAGTTCAGGCTATAGGTTTTGCTCCCATGATTCTCTTCATACCCTTTATAAAGAAACTTGTTAATAAATTCGGTAAAAAAGAAGCATGTGTTGCAGGAACATTAGTTTCTATTGTGGGCGCTGCAATAATGTTGGTGTTCCCCACAGTTGAAAACCGCGATACAGCATTACTTATTTATCTTGCCGGACTTATTTTATTCGGTATAGGTATGGGTATATACAGTTGTGTTTCCTGGGCATTGATGGGTGATGCAATTGATTACAACGAGTGGAAATTCGGTACACGCGAAGAAGGTGTTGTTTATTCACTTCACTCATTCTTCCGTAAATTAGCACAGGGTATCGGTCCTTCTGCTGTTATTTATATTATGGGAATTTTGGGTTATAATTCTAAATTGGGTACTATTGGTCAGAGTTTTGAAACATCGCATAATATGTGTTGGTTAGTTGCAGGTTTGTATATGTTCAGTGCTGTTTTACAGTTTGTTGGTCTTGCTGTAGTTTACAACTTGGATAAAAAGACACTTGCTCAGATGAATTCTGAACTTGCTGCAAGAAAAGCAACTCAAGTTACTGAATAATCGAAAAAATATAAACGAACTAAAAACTGCCGGCTTTGTGTCGGCAGTTGTTTATGAAGATAAAAGGAGACGCTTATGAGAAATATTGTTAACATTAACAGAAAATGGGCATTTTCAAAACAGGCAACAGAAATTCCTCAGGAACTTCCCTTGAACTGGGATTGGGTGAATGTTCCTCATTCCTGGAATGCTATTGACGGACAGGACGGCGATAACGATTATTTTCGCGGTACTTGTTATTATGTGAAAAAACTTGATAAATTGGATCTTCCCGAAACAGACAGATATTATCTTGAAATTAAAGGGGCAAATTCCTCTGCCGATGTTTATGTGAATGGTAAAAAACTTGCCCATCACGATGGCGGTTATTCAACCTGGCGTGTGGATATTACTGATGCCCTCGATGTTAATAACCTTTTTGTAATCGCTGTTGATAACTCTGCAAATGAAACCGTTTATCCCCAGATGGCAGACTTCACATTCTACGGCGGTCTTTACAGAGATGTAAATATAATCTGCGTTAATAATTCTCACTTTGAACTTATGCATCACGGTGGTCCCGGTCTTAAAATTACACCTGTAGTTGAGGGTGCAGATGCAGAAGTAGAAATCGAAACCTGGGTTAAGAACTTCTGCGACGGACAGAAACTTCGCTATATTGTTAAAGATGCAGATGGTTCAGTTGTTGCCGAAACAGTAACAACCAATACAAAGGTAAATCTTGAAATCAAGAAAGTTCACCGTTGGCACGGTAAAAAAGACCCCTATCTTTACACTGCAGAAATCGAACTTATCAGCGATGAAAATGTAATTGATAACATTTCATCACGTTTCGGTTGCCGAACCTTCAAAATTGACCCTGAAAACGGTTTTATCCTTAACGGTGAAGAATATCCTCTTCGCGGTGTATCTCGCCATCAGGACCGTTGGGGATTCGGTAACGCACTTCTTCCTGAACATCACAAAGAGGATATGGATCTTATTTGTGAAGTTGGTGCAACAACTATCCGTCTTGCACACTATCAGCATGATCAGTATTTTTATGACCTTTGCGACGAACGCGGTCTCGTAATCTGGGCTGAAATTCCATATATTTCAAAGCATATGCCCACAGGTCGTGAAAACACAATTTCACAGATGAAAGAGCTTATTATTCAGAACTATAATCATCCCTCTATTGTTGTTTGGGGACTCTCTAACGAGATCACGATGCAGGGTGACAGTGATCCTGATTTGCTTGAAAATCACAATATCCTTAATGATATGGTTCATGAAATGGATAAAACAAGACTTACAACTATTGCAGCTGTTTCAATGTGCAATATAGATAGTCCTTATATCCAGATTCCCGATGTTGTTTCCTACAACCATTACTTCGGCTGGTATGGTGGCGACACAACAATGAACGGACCTTGGTTCGATAATTTCCATGCTAAATACCCCAATATTCCCATCGGTTGTAGTGAGTATGGTTGCGAAGCTCTTAATTGGCATACTTCCAATCCACAGCAAGGTGACTATACAGAGGAGTATCAGGCATATTATCACGAAGAACTCATTAAACAGTTCTTCTCAAGAAAATATATGTGGGCAACTCATGTATGGAATATGTTTGACTTTGGTGCAGACAGCCGTAACGAAGGTGGCGAAAACGGACAGAACCACAAAGGTCTTGTGACTTTCGACCGTAAGTATAAAAAAGATTCTTTCTACGCATACAAAGCATGGCTTTCTGATGAAAAATTTGTTCACATCTGTGGTAAACGCTATGTTGACAGGGTGGAGGATGTAACAAAAATTACTGTTTACTCAAATCTTCCCGAGGTTGAACTTTTTGCAAATGGCAAGAGCCTTGGCAAAGTACAGAGTGCAGAGCATTTCTTCTATTTTGATGTACCCAACGTTGGCGAAACAGAACTTGTTGCAGTATCAGGCGAGTTCAAGGATATATCAAAAATCCGTAAAGTTGAAAAATTTAATGAGGATTACAGACTTCGTGAAAAAGGCGCAATTCTCAACTGGTTTGATATTACTGAACCTGAAGGATATTTCTCGCTTAACGATAAGCTATCGGATATTATGGCTTCTGAAGAAGGAAGACAGCTCTTTATGGGTCTTATGCAGAACGCTATGAAAAACCAGAAGGATGACACTATGATGGGCGATATGGGTGCTGAAATGGTAAGTGGTCCTATGATGCAGATGTTAGGCAGTTTTACCGTTATTCGCCTTACAAGCCTTATGGGTGCTGCAAATCTTAAGTTTACAAAAGAACAACTTCTGGGCCTTAACGCAGCTCTTAATCAGATAAAGAAACCTGAATAAAACAAGAATCCCTCAACCTCAAAAGGTTGGGGGATTTAACTTTAACTATGTATATTCACAAATTCGATAAGCCTTAACCAATCTTCACGGCTGAAATAATGAAGACCTTTTCTCATATGGTAGCCGATATCGCCATCTAAGAATTTATCGTTAATCTGTGGCGGACGGTCTTCGTATTTAAAGCCTTTATTAAATGCAGGACTAGCTGCAACGCAAGAAAGCATCTCCGAAAGAGGATCAGCCCATTTGTCTTCAGAAGCACTTCCTATAAGCACCTTTCTGGGTGCAATTGAAGCCACAAGGTAGTGTTGGTCAAATGGCATATTTTCTTCATTATTGCAGTATTCAAGATAGTTTTTACAAAACCAGAATGGAAAATTGCGGCAAATATCTGCAATCCTTTCGCCACCTGGAGCGGTGCCTCTTGCTATTGCTGCGCCACTGCAACCGGAATCGTTAGAGTAAGAAAATGCAAAACGTTCGTCTGTTGCACCGGCTAAAAGAGCAGTTTTGCCGAGCCTTGAATGACCGCAAACAACAGAACGGCTCATATCGAGCTTGTCGGGTAATGTTTCAGCATAATCCAGAACCCTTTGTGCTGCCCAAGCCCACATTGCAATTTTTCCGCAGTCAGTGTCGTTTCGGTTACCATTCTCAAACAGGACAGCACCAAGACCGTTTGTGAAATCACCATCATCACTTGTAATATCGTTGTAGTATACGGAAAGAACAGCGAAACCGTTGTCTATAAGTTCTTCGGTGGGCATATATCTGTCGGGATTATCAGGTCGGAAATTTATGTGGACAAAAAATGGATGTTTTTCATTATCGGTCGGCAAATTTGCTAAAAAAGGGAAGGAGAATTTCTTGCCGTTAATAACGCAGTTTGCGGTTATTCTGTGGCAGTCAGCCTTACCTGCACAAAATTTAGGTATAATACATTCTTCTGTTTCAAAAGTTATTCTTTCGGGCTTTGGCGGTAAGTAACCGAATAAGTGGGATTGAATAATATTGAGCATATCATTCCTCGATAAAAGCTCGGGAACATTTCTCTCTTTGAGCATTTCTAAAAGCATAAACTCAACTCCTTTTTTAATTTACATCACTTTTTAAAATAAAACCTATTTGTTTATGTATTTCTCTCACTTTACTTACAAGTGGTTCTCCGTATACCCATACCTCCTGTCGCCAAGGATGTGAAAGATAACCGAACGAACCATATTTATCTATAAAAAAGTAATAGTCACCATCAGGATAAAAATCGTTGTAATATGCAATTCCTTGTGTATTGAAAAATGGGGTGCACGGGTCGTTGCTTTGTGTGTTTTGAGGATTGCGCGGATCATATAAAATCACATTGTGTTCCCAGTCGATAGCATATAGTTGATAACCTTTAGGCAAACAGTCAGCTAATACCGAGGGCATTATTTCGCGCAGTGATTTAGTTGAACTATCATTTATCTGAGAAATATCGTAAATTGAAAAAGGGCGGTTTATTGAAAAAGGCAAAAATGGAATCTCTGAACTGACACATGGAAAGAATTTTAGTTCGTTATTTATAAAATTATAAATGAAATCTTCATTTTCTTTCAATAGTTTCATAATGCCACCACCTTACAACTTAATATATCATAGTTTTTAATTTTTATCAATTAGCTATATAAAGATAGAATACACCACATAAAAATATTTTTTTCTCTTGAAAAATGTGTAAGATGTGATTATAATTATATAGCATTTTTTATGTTTCCGTCCATGGCGCAGTTGGATAACGCAGCAGATTCCGATTCTGAAGAACGGGGGTTCGAATCCCTTTGGGCGGGCCAAATAAAAAGCACCAACGTATTCGTTGGTGCTTTTTTGTTTAAAATACATAAATAGGGGAATAATGGTTTTAGAAATATGAAAGGATGAATTTTATGATAGAACAAGATACTATAAGACTTTTGCGCGAATGTGATGCCGGTGTAAAGATGGGTGTTGCATCAATTGAAGACGTTTTGGAGCACGTTAAAAGTGAGTCTTTGAAAAGATTTCTCATAGAGTGCAAGGATGAGCATTATAAACTCGATACCGAGATTCAGATGCTCCTTGCAAAATACAAGGATGACGGCAAAAATCCTAATCCTATTGCCAAAGGTATGTCCTGGATGAAAACAAATGTTAAACTCAGTATGGAGCCTTCCGACAGTATGATTGCTGACCTTATGACAGATGGTTGCAATATGGGTGTTAAATCACTTAATAAATATCTTAATCAGTATGAGGCGGCAGATGAAAAAACCAAGGATATTGCAAAGCGCCTTATAAATCTTGAAGAAAAACTTGCGGTGGATATTCGTGAATTTTTATAATACTGAAAGTGAGTGGAATATGACTCCGGAAACTTTTTTTAATGATGCTAATTCAATTGAAAATGAATTAACCGAAAACCGACGTTTTCTTCATTCTCATGCAGAAACAGGGTTTGAACTTACCGAAACCGTTGCATTTGTAAAAGAAAAACTTAATGAAATCGGTTGCGAGTGTACCGACTGTGGTAAAAGCGGTGTGGTTGCGCTAATTGGTGACGGTGAAAGTGATAAAGTCTTTCTATTAAGGGCGGATATGGATGGCTTACCGATTAAAGAAAAGTCAGATTTAGGTTATGCCTGTGATACAGGTAATATGCACGCCTGCGGTCACGATATGCATACGGCTATGCTTTTGGGTGCTGCTAAAATCTTAAAAAAGCATGAAAGTGAATTGAAGGGTACTGTTAAGCTGATGTTTCAACCTGCCGAAGAAACTTTGTCGGGTGCAAAAAATATGATTGAAAATGGTGTGCTTAAAAACCCTGATGTCGATGCAGCTATGATGATTCATATTTTAACCGGTTTTCCTATAAAATCCGGTACAGTGATTGTTCCCAAACCCGGCATAGGAGCTCCTGCGGCAGACTATTTTACAATAAATATACAGGGTAAGGGTTGTCACGGCTCAACACCACAATTGGGAATAGATTCGCTTTCTGTTGCTGCACGTATCCTGTTAGGTCTTCAGGAGATTTCTGCAAGGGAATTAGGTGTTGCCGATGAAGCACTCCTTACAATAGGGTCACTTCACGGCGGAACGGCAGGTAATGTTATCGCTGATACTGCTGTAATGCAAGGCACGTTGCGTGCTTTTGACGATAAAATACGTGATAAAATAAAAAAACGTCTTGTTGAAATTTCCGAAAACATCGGTAACGCATACCACGCAAAAACAACGGTCACTTTCGGTAGCGGTTGCCCTACGCTTACGAATAATGAGGATCTGGCAAAGTTTGTTGAAAAAAACACCAAAGAACTCCTCGGTGAAGAATATGTGTTGAATGCTGCATCATTCGGTGATGAAAATACCCATAGAGGCGGCTCGGAAGATTTTTCGTATATAAGCAAAGAGGTTCCCACCTTGATGGTTGCCATGGCGGCAGGGGAGCCTGAAAAAGGTTTCAAGTATCAATTGCATCATCCCAAAGTTACCTTCGATGCATCTGTTTTAAAAATTGGCAGTGCCGTTATGGCGTATAACGCGTATAAGTGGCTTGAAAATAAAGGTTGATATGAAGTAACCTTTGACTTTTTTAAAATTTTTGTTGTATAATAAATACAGAAATTTTAAGGAGGTTTTTATATGCCTTATATTAATTTAAAAACAACAAAAAAAGTTACACCAGAACAATGCGAAAGCTTAAAAACAGCATTTGGTAAGGCTATAGAATGTTTTCCCGGGAAAACTGAAGCCTGGCTTATGGTTGGTATTGAAGATGATGCAAAGCTTTGGTTTAAAGGTGATGCTTCAAAGGATAGTGCTATTGTCGATGTTGACCTTTTAGGTACAGTTTCAAAAGAGGGTAGCGCCGCTATGACCAAGGAAATGTGCGATATTATAAGCGCAGAACTCGGTATTTCACCCGACAGAATCTATATTAAATACACCGGTTATAACGACTGGGGTTGGAATGGAATGAATTTTTAAATAAAAAAACCGACTTGCTGAGCAAGTCGGTAATTTTTGGCTTTATTAGTCCTTTTTCTCTTTCTTTTCATGGAAAAGAAGTTTATCAACAGGGAAGTAAAGAACAAACTGAAGAGTAGAGCAAACTGCAGTTGCAATAGTAAGTGCAAGACCGCTACCAAGACCGAATTTTGAAACACAAAGTTCAAAAATAACGGGGTTGAGCCAAGCAGAGAAGCAAACAAGAGCAACTGTGAAGATTATGTAGATGGGAAGAGCAACTTTTATGTTTGCACTTGAATTGAATGTTTTTTCTTTGTTGATAAAGAAAGCAACAATTTGTGCAAGAATATTTGCTACGTTTGCAGAAATGAAAAGTGCAAGACCGCAACGTTCACCTTCGATTACGGGGTAATCAAATACCCACCAGTGGAAAGCGGTATCACTTAATTCTTTAATTGCGGGAATGTTGTAGAGTATTGCAAGAGAAACAACCTGAACAATACAAGCACCAAGGCTAACAACAATAAATTTTACAAACTGCCAAAAGGTTTCAACCTTTTTACCTTTTTTTGCAGCAGCGGCATCGATATTATCTAACCAACTCATTTTACACACCTCTAACATAAAAATTGTAAACACATTTTATCATATTCAATAGATAGTGTCAATGATTTAAAATATTATTGAATTTGTTTGACAAACAGTTTTTTTTGAATTATAGTATAATTAACACATTAATGGGAATAATTGTTACAGAACTTTTTTGAAAGGATGATTATAATGGAACTTAAAGGCTCAAAAACAGAACAGAATCTTCGTGATGCATTCTCAGGCGAAAGCGAAGCAAGAAACAAATACACTTATTTCGCATCAGTTGCTAAAAAAGAAGGCTATCAGCAGATAGCAGCAATTTTTGAACAAACTGCCAATAACGAAAAAGAACATGCAAAAATGTGGTTTAAAGAACTTCAGGGTATCGGCACAACTGCAGATAATCTTCTTGCTGCAGCTAATGGTGAAAATTATGAATGGACCGATATGTACGCTACATTTGCTGAAGAAGCAGAGGAAGAAGGTTTTACAGAAATTGCACAACGTTTCCGTATGGTTGCTGAAATCGAAAAATCCCACGAAGAACGTTACAGAGCACTTCTTAATAATGTTGAAATGCAGGCAGTTTTTGCAAAATCAGAAGAAACAATGTGGGAATGCCGTAATTGCGGTCACCTTGTAATGGGTAAAAAGGCTCCGGAAGTTTGCCCTGTGTGCAAACATCCTCAGGCATATTTTGAAGTAAGAAAAGAAAATTATTAATTTATTGGTATAGGGACGGTTTTGCCGTCCCTTTTCTCTTTTTTCAACAATTTCTTAACATTGTATTTGGTAAGTTGTTTAATTGACTTTATATCCTGTTATTGGTAAAATATATATGTATAAATATGTATTCTTAAACCCGAGGAGGTTTTATCTATGGGAATCAATGAATTTGCTGCAAAGGCTGTTCGGAAAATTGGTAAAATGAGTTCAAAAAAATTAACAAGAAAAGGTGTAAAAGCCGTTGCTTTGCCCAGACCTGAGCCTACCGTAATTACTGGTGAAAATTATGTTTGTGGTTATGCTGTAAGGGAAGTTATGCCTGCGGATATTAAAGCTAAAAAATATTGGATTGCAGGTCATGGTATGGGTCATGTTATTGAAAGTGTTCACGATCCCATAACAGTTAGTGCAATGTGGATCGGTGCTGATGATAATGGTGGTTATATTCATATAAGCGCTGATATTATCGGACTTACAAACTATGAACTTAATCTTGTTCGTGCAGAGCTTAAAGATTTGATCGAAAAAAGTAAATGTGCAGGTGTGTTTGTGTCTTGTACTCATACACACGCAGGTTTTGATACAGTAGGTTATTGGGGACAACTTTTGAAACTTCAGAGTGGTAAAGACCCTGAATATATGGAGCTTCTTCTTAAATCTCTTAAAGAAGTAGCTATTGAAGCCTATGAAAACCGCAAACCGGGTAAACTTTATATCGGTACGGTTCACGTTCCCGAGGCACAGTTCTGCAAACGTGAACCCAATGCAATGCATGATGTTCTTACAAGAACTCGCTTTGTTCCTGCTGACGGTTCAACCGAAACCTGGTTCCTTAACTACGAGGCACATCCCAATACATTGGGTGGTGATAACCGTGAATGTAGCGCAGATTATCCCTATTGGTTAAGAAAAACAATTAACGATGAAAAGGCAGTTAATGTTCTTTATGGTGTAGGCGCTATCGGCGCTGTTGACCCCGGTGATTTCTGCGATGATAAACCCGAAAGAACACGTATAGAGGGTGAAACTCTCGGTAAGGCTGCTCTCGGTATAGATAACGATAAAGAAATGCCTGTTGAAATTACAGTGCTTCAACAGAAATATTATTCACCGGTTGATAACGGTCTTCTTGCGCTTATGGCAACAATTAACGCTTGTTCTTCACAGCGTTATGCTTATGATAAAGGCGACTTAGGTCTTGCACTTCTTACAGAGATGGTTTACATAAAACTCGGTACTCAGCAGATTTTACTTCTTCCGGGTGAACCTTTCCCCGAAGTTGTTTATGGTGGTGCCGCACCTGCAGAGGAATCCGCAACAGGTAAGGGTACAGAGATTAATCCCACACCTTTAATCGATATCGTAGGTGACAAAGAGCTTCTTGTATACTGTGTAACTAACGATATGACTGGGTATTGCGTTACACCTAACGATTTCATTCTTCACGAAACACAGCCCTACATAGAGCAGGGTAAAGACGTTTTCGACAGAAGACATTATCACGAAACCAACTCTCTTGGTTACCTTACAAACGAAACAATTGCAGAAAATGTTGCTGACATTATGAAACGTGTAAAATAATTTTTGAAAGGGAGTAGAGATACTCCCTTTTTTGGCATAAGGTGAAGGGATGTTCTTATGGAGTATTATCTGGGTATTGACGGTGGTGGCACAAAAACTACCGCAGCCGTTTCGGATGAATACGGAAATATAGTTTATAAATCCGTAGGAAAAACGATCAATTTTTACTCTGTCGGTATAGAAAAAGCACGTCAGAATCTTTTTGATATAATGAAAGATGTTTATATACATATCGGAAATACAGTTTTTAAAAATGCATTTATTGGCTGTTCTGCCCTTGATTGTGCCGCTGATAATGAGATTGTTGAAAAGTTATGTGGCGATATTATAAATAGTGAAAAAATCGCTATGGATAGTGATGCGTATGTGGCGCTTTTTTCAGGTGATTGCAGTGTAGCACGTTGCGTAGTTATATGCGGTACAGGCTCTATGGTTATAGGAGAAGATGCTAACAACAAAATCGTTGTTAAAGGCGGTTGGGGACATATTATAGGCGATGAAGGCTCAGCCTATTCTATTGCCGTTCACGCTTTAAAAGAGGCTGTACTTCTTTATGACGAAAACAAAACAGAAGATACTCTTGTAAAATGTGCCTGTGATTTTTTTAAAACTGATGATTTAAGAAAAATTATAGATACTGTTTACTCTGAGGATACAACAAAAGATAAACTTGCCGGATTTGCAAAAATCGTTTCACAAGAAGGTGAAAAAGGCAACAGAATATGTCTCGAAATATTGTCTTGCGAATGTTCGAAATTATTAAGAACTGTGTACTCCCTTTTGAATGAAATACCCGGTTGTGAAATTGTTTATCTATATGGCGGTGTTTTTCAGAACAACAGTATTTTCAAAGATATGTTTGTTTCTGTACTACGCGAAAAATATCCGGGCATCAAGATTGAAATGTTAATCGTTCCTCCTGAAGAAGGGGCATTAAAAATTGCAAGAGAAACTAAATAGTAAAGGAAAATATTTATGATTTATCCTAAAATACAAAAAAACAATTTAACCGGTGACGTTGTTTCGATTAAGTCCGTAAGGGCTTTCGGTGATTTCTCTTTTCTTGCCGAAAGAATATTCAGTGAATATAACATTGATACAAACGGCGAGTTTACTGTTGAAATAAAAATGCTCGGTTCAGATGAAGAAGAAGTGTCGGGGATTGATACAGATAATCTTGAAAAATATTTTATTAATGTCTCAAGGGACCGAGCTTTAGTAGAAGCATCAACTGATTTGGGTGTGTTCAGGGCAATTAACACCCTTTCAAAACTTATAATTAAAAACGAACTTAAAATGGGGTATATCGAAGATTATCCGTTGTTCAAAACCCGTGGTTATATTGAGGGCTTTTACGGGCCTACATGGGAACATGAAAAAAGACTTTCTGTTATGCGCTTAATGGCAAAATATGGAATGAACACCTATTTCTATGCACCTAAAGACGATATTTACCATCGTGAAAAATGGCGTGAGCTTTATCCCGAAAAAGACTATATTAATTTAAAAGCATTGGTTGATGAAGCTACTTCCAATTGTCTGTTCTTCAATTGGTGTATTGGTCCCGGTCTTACATATAAATATACTTCAGACGAGGATTTTACACTTCTTGTAGAAAAAATTAAAAGTATTTATAACATCGGTGTCAGGAATTTCGGTCTTCTTCTTGATGATATTCCTTGGGATTTTCAATACCCGGAAGATGCCGAAAAATATGAAAACATTGTAGATGCCCATATTGACCTTGTTAATAAAACCTACATCGCGTTAAAGGCGTTTGACAGTGGTATTAATTTAGTTGTGTGTCCTACTCAGTATAGTGGTGACGAATACGGAAGTTATATTTCAAAATTCGGTAAGGGCATACCGTCAGATGTTAAAATGTTCTGGACAGGCGAGGAGATTTGTTCGAGAGTATTAACAGTAAGAGAATCAAAGGACCTTTTCAATTCCACTGCCCATAAACCGCTGTTTTGGGATAATTACCCTGTAAACGATTGCGAAATGTTCCACGAAATGCATCTTGGTGCATTGATAGGTAGGGATAAAGAGCTGTACAAACATTGTGAAGGTCTTGTTTCAAATGTTATGGAGTATGCGGAATGTTCCAAAATTCCGCTTATGACAATAGCCGACTATTTATGGAATCCCATGGAATATAATCCCGATGAATCACTTAAAAATGCACACAAAGAAATCTTAGGTGATAAAGCGGAGTTGTTCGGTTATTTTGCAGATCATTTAGGCGTTTCCTGCCTTTCAAAATACAGTTCAGCATTTATGAGTGAAAAGTTATCACATATCAATTTCCTTTTATCAAACGGAAAAACCGAAGAAGGTTTTATGGAGTTTGCTGAATATAACAAAAATATGCGTGAATGTCTCAATATGCTTGAGAATGATGATATTCCCATGTTCAAAGAACTTAAAAAATGGGTGAGAAAATTTTCAATGTGTTGTGATTTGCTTGATGCAATTTACATTGCCAGAAAAGAGCCAACAACGGAGAATAAAGAGGCACTTGAAATATTAGTTGAAAAATATAATTACGATGCTGTGATTCTTACAGGTTTTTGCCTTAGAGAAATGGCTGAAAAAACTTTGAATTTATACTGATTATTGGAGTAAGTCTTATGTACATAAACGAAAAAACTTTTAATATTCATCCTGAAACAACAGCCACAGAAAAGGAGATGCAAAGTTATCTTTTTCTTGAAAATAACGGGGTTGAATATATAAGAGCCGAGCACGATGAAGCGGCAACGATTGAACTTTGCGAGGGTGTAGAGAAAATTATAAATGCAAAGATTTGCAAAAACTTACTTCTTTGCAACCGTCAGCAGACCAAGTTCTATATGTTGCTTATTCCCGGTGATATGCCTTTTAAAACTAAGTATCTTTCTGCTCAGATTAATTCTTCCAGGCTTTCTTTTGCAAGCGGTGAGCAGATGGAAAATCTTCTTAATGTTTCGCCCGGATCCCTTACTGTGCTTTCTTTAATGTTTGACAAGGAAAAAACTGTTGAACTTCTTATAGAAAAGAATGTTTTTAATGATGAGTATTTTGCTTGTCACCCTTGTGTTAATACCGCTACTGTGCGCTTTCTCACAAGTGATTTAAAAGAGAAGGTTCTTCCCGCACTCGGCAGAGATTATACCGTTGTTGATTTGGAGTGTCACGAAGATGAAGTTTGATACTGCTATATTTGACCTTGATGGTACTATTCTTGACACACTTAATGATTTACGTGACAGTGTGAATTATGCTCTTTTGACAAATGATTTACCTACTCGCAGCACCGATGAAGTAAGAGCATTTGTGGGTAACGGAATAAGGCTTCTTATTGAACGTGCCGTACCCGAAAACACCCAAGAGGAAATTATAAATAAGTGTTTTGTCGATTTTAAGGCTCATTATAAAAATAATTCTGCTAACTTAACCAAACCATATCCGGAGATAATTTGTGTATTAAAAGAGCTTAAATCACGTGGTGTGAAAATTGCGGTTGTTTCAAATAAAGCGGATTTTGCTGTTCAGGGGCTTGTGCTAAGGTATTTTCCCGATGTTTTCCATTTTGCAGTAGGTGAAAAAGAGGGTGTAAGACGCAAACCTTGTCCGGACTCGGTTTTTGCAGCTATGGAATATTTAAAAGCAGACAAGAATAAAACTATATATATCGGTGATTCCGAGGTTGATATTGAGACGGCAAAAAATTCAGGTATACCTTGTATTGCAGTAACCTGGGGCTTTCGTGATAAATCGGTTTTAGAAAGCCTTGAACCGGAATATATTATAGATAAACCGTCACAAATAACGGAAATTGTATTATAGAGAGGTAATAAAAATGAAAGTTTTACTTGTAAATGGCGGACCACACGAAAAAGGTTGTACATACACAGCACTTACAGAAATCGAAAAAGAACTTAATAATGCCGGTGTTGAAACAGAAATTTTCTGGCTCGGCAAAAAAGCTGTAAGAGGATGCGTTGGCTGTGGCGGATGCGCCAAAAACGGCGGCCATTGTGTATTTGACGATGATATTGCCAATACTCTTATTGATAAAGCCGAGAGCGCAGACGGATTTGTGTTTGGTTCACCCGTACATTATGCAGCGCCGTCAGGTACAATCTGTGCTGTGCTGGACAGAGCTTTTTATGCAGGCGGTAAGAATTTCAAATATAAACCCGGTGCAGCAATACTCAGTTGCCGAAGAGCAGGTTCAACAGCAGCTTTCGATGTTCTTAATAAGTATTTTACTATCAGTAATATGCCTATTGTATCTTCCGGTTATTGGAATATGGTGCACGGCTCAAAAGCAGAAGATGTACTTAAAGATGAAGAAGGACTTCAGGTTATGCGCACTTTAGGAAAAAATATGGCTTGGATTCTTAAATGTATAGATTCAGGTAAAAATAATGGTATTGAAAGACCTGCCGATGAGCCTAAAATCAGAACTAATTTTATCAGATAATTGATTTTATATTTTTTTGTGATATAATCAGTTTAAGCCGATTGGCATAAAGGAAAGGATGAGTGCAATGAACGATATTCATGCTCTTTACAAACTTTGGCGAGAAAAAGCTATTCTCGACAACGATTTACAGGAAGAATTGTCATCTGTTGAAGGCAACGAAGAAGAAATACTTGATCGTTTTTATAAAAATCTTGAATTCGGAACAGGCGGTTTAAGAGGTGTTATAGGTGCCGGTACAAACCGTATGAACGTGTATACAGTTGCTCAGGCAACACAAGGTCTTGCTGATTATCTTAACGAAACATTTGACGAACCCAGTGTCGCTATCGCATACGACTCTCGTATTAAATCCGATGTTTTCGCGGAATGTGCCGCAGGTGTTCTTGCAGCAAACGGTGTAAAAGTTTATATTTACCCCGAGCTTATGCCCACACCTATGCTTTCTTTCGCAGTAAGAAGATTACATTGTTCTTCCGGTATTGTGCTTACAGCCAGTCACAATCCCTCAAAATATAACGGTTATAAATGCTATGACCCAACAGGTTATCAAATAACCGATGAGGCAGCTGCAAAGATTTACGGTTATATGAAAAACGTTGATATTTTTGACGGTGTTAAACGTATGTCTTTTGAAGATGCTCTTGCAGAGGATATGGTGGACTATATCGAAGATTGGCTTAAAGAAGAATTCATCGATTGTGTTCTTGATTGCTCAATAAATAAAGATGTTGTTAAAAAATCAGGAATTAAGATTCTTTATACACCTCTTAACGGTACAGGTAATAAACCCGTCCGCAGAGTTCTTAAGAAATTAGGCGTTAAAGAGTTACAGGTTGTTAAATCACAAGAAAAACCCGATGGTAATTTCCCAACCTGTCCTTATCCGAATCCCGAAATTCGCCAGGTATTTGAGGAAGGTCTTGCTATGACCGATGAATTTCCTGCAGACCTTATGATTGCAACCGACCCCGACTGTGACCGCGTTGGTATTGCAGTGCGTGATAACGGCGAATATAAACTTATGACAGGTAACGAAGTGGGTGCAATGCTTTGCGAATATCTTCTTTCCGAACTTAAAGCAAAGGGCAAGCTTCCCGAAAATCCCGTTATTGTTAAGACTATTGTTACAACACCCCTTATTTCTGCTATTTGTAAAGAATATAATGCAGATATGCGCGACCTTCTTACAGGTTTTAAATATATCGGTGAATGTATTACAGAGCTTGAGGCAGCAGGGGAAGAGGACAGATATATTCTCGGTCTTGAGGAAAGTTACGGTTATCTTACAGGTATCCACGCACGTGATAAAGACGGCGTTAACGGTGCTATGATAATCTGCGAAATGGCAGCATTTTATAAAACAAAGGGTATTACACTCTGGCAGTTTATGAACAGTATTTATGAAAAATACGGTTTCTATTTTAACCGCCTTGATAACTATGCCTTTGAAGGTGCTGCAGGTATGCAGAAGATGGCTGATATGATGGATTCATTAAGAAATAATCCTCCTGAGGAAATCTGCGGAAGTAAAGTGGTTTGGGTAGGTGACTACAAAACCGGTAAAACAACTGACGGTGAAACAGGACTTCCTAAGTCTAACGTTCTTTCTTACAGAATGGAAAGTGGCGATACAGTTATCGTAAGACCTTCCGGTACAGAACCCAAAATTAAAATTTACATTACCGCTAAAGCATCTTCAAGAGAGGAAGCAGAGAACAAACTTCAAGTTGTTTCAGACAGTGTTAAGACTCTTCTCGGTATTGAATAATGTTTAGTGATAAAATGAAAAGAATAGTCTGCTTCGTTCTTGCAGGCTTAATGGTTTTAAGTGTTGTTGCAGTTGTTTTTTCTGTAATACTATAAAAATAAAGTTACCGCCGTTTCTGTTGAAACGGCGGTAAAACTTTTTTTGTGCTTAACTACAATTAGCAGCAGCCACAGCCACAGTCGTTACGACCGCAGTCATTGGTCATGCAAGTGTTACCGCAACCGTTACCGTTGCCGCAAACTAAGAAGATGATGATGAGGATAATAATCCAAGAGCAATTATTACCGTTGTTAAAGAAGCAACCCATTCTTAATCCCCCTTTCAATGCATAATATGTAATTGACTAATTTTTGTTACAGTTGAATATAAAGAAAAATAAAGAACAGAATAAATGTGTCAAATATCTTGCATAGAACAATTTGAAAGGTGTGGCTTTATGAGTTTTACATTTGATTTTGATAAGTTTAAAAAATATACCTCACGCAACTATTCTGATTATATGGACGACGACTTTGACTATGAATATGCAGAAGAGTTCATATTTGAGGATGAATATGGTGATGAGGACAGGTACGATATGTAGTTAAATGTTTTTCTGCTTTCTTAAGTTAAAAAATAAAAACACATTGATTCTTTTGCGCGTTTTATAATCACTATAACCCAAATAGTATAATTTTTAACACTCATAATTATTGTTATATTTCACTGAATTTGTTTTATTTTCAAAAAGCACTAAGAGTTGACACTTATATTTATTTTATGATAAAATAAAGTGATTTTTAACAAAAAAATATGTTGTATGAGATGTTGAATTTGTGAACATTTTTGATTCGTGAGTAACAACGGAGGCGCAAAATGAAACGAAATCTTGCTGTATCGTCAATTGTTGAATTAAAAAAAGATAATAGTGTAACGAGTTTCCGCATCGATAAAGTAGAAGGCGGAGGCGGAAGCTGCGTTGCCTATAAAGTATCATATTGGGAATCTCAAGATATTGTTCACAAAGGAATTCTAAAGGAATTTGTTCCTGTTTATTTAAGTGATGGCGGAGCGTTTTTCAGAAACGGTCAGGAGTTAATTATACCTGAAAACCGCAAAGAACAGTTTTCACAAGACCTTGAGAGATTTGTGCAATCTTATAAAAAAATTAATTCATATTTAGCGGAAAGCCAGTCCGCATCCAATTATCACCCGGTTCAATTGGGTCTTTATGAGGGTAACAATACACTTTATACATTAGCTTCCTGTGATTATGGAAAAACATATGATGAAATTGAAGACGATAATATATACACCGTCCTGAAATTGATGCTGGCAGTTTCTAAAGCTGTTGAATTATATCATAATGAAGGCTTTTTGCATCTTGATATAAAACCTGCTAATATTCTGGTTTTAGATGGTGTGTCCGATATAATTAAATTGTTCGATTTTGATAGTTTAACGCATATTGAAACTCTTAAAAGCAGAAGGTGTTTTGTTCCGAGTCCTGAGGATTATTATGTGCCCGAACTATATAACCTTAATATAAGAAATATAAGTGTACAAACAGATATCTTTGAAATAGGCGCAATGTTATTTATGCGTTTATTTGGCAGACCCCACGAAATCAAAGAATTACAGAATAATTATGTATTTGATCTTGATTCTTGTCCTATGCTTACGGGTGTTTCACCACAAGCTAAATATGAAATTCAGGAACTTTTTTCAAAGACACTAAGGACCGCAAAGGTAAAACGCTATAAAAATATAGCTGAACTTAAAAATCAACTTTCTAAAATTATAGCGCTTGTTTCACCAAATGGTGCATCTTATATTCTCGATTTACCTAAGTGGCAGCCATCTCTTTACAGTGTAGGAAGAAAAGATGAATTGAGCGAAATCAAATCCCGTCTTGATAATGATGGTTATGTTTTCGTAAGATCAGTAGGCGGTTTGGGGAAATCCGAAATTGCTAAACAATTTGCAAAGAAATATTCCAATGAATACCATACTGTTCAGTTCTGCAAGTATGGCGATTCGTTGCGCTCTCTTGTAGCATCTATACCGGTTAATGGTATAAATGATGAACAGTATACTGATTTTGAAAAGCTTGTAAGAGAAAAAAATAAAATCTTACATTTGAGTGATAAACATACGCTTATCATCGTGGATAATTTTAATGTTACCCACGATGACTTCCTGCGTGAATTTTTACCATCAAACAACGATTCTTTTAAAGTTATATTTACAACTCGTTGTATTCCTGCATCAAATTATTATAACGATAAAGTGCTGGAATTATCTCACTTGACTTATGAAAATTGTGAAGTGCTTTTTTCTTTGCATTACGGCGCAGAGTTATCTGATCAGGATAAAGCGATTTTCAGAGAGATAATTGAAATTATTGATTACAATACTCTTGTTCTTGTTTTAATCGCTTCCGCATTAAAGCGCTCGGGCGCACCTTTGAAGGAGATACGTGACAACCTTAAAAATCAAAAAATATCTGATATTGAGACTAAGGTTTTTCATGAATATGATTTTTCCGCAGAAGAAATCGATACATATAACAAAATAAATTCTCATCTTAATGCAATATTCAATGTAAGCAGACTCACTGATGCAGAAAAAGAGGTATTGAAAGATATGACTCTTATTCCATCGGTGGGAATATCCATAGCAGCGTTTGTGGATTGTTGTCAATCTGAATCTGTAAATGAAAGTGTTATTAACAGTCTTGTTAACCATGGATGGATAACCAAAAACACAGACAATTATATATCTCTTCATTCTATTATCTCGGATTTGTTATCCTGTGATGCAAACATTGTAAAAACGAGCAGTTATTACAGCTTAATAATGGCACTTGATGAATACTGTAATCCTGATTATTTGAGCCATATTTCTGTTGTAATGGAAAAGTTGGCATATGCAGTTCATCTTGCTAGAAGATTCAGAATTGATGATAAGGATTTGCTTAGTTATAAGCTGATACAATTAGGCAAATTGTATGCAAACGTTTATCGTCACGAGGATGCAAGGAAATGCTTGTTAGAAGCTTTGGATTTAGCCAAAGCCGAAAAAGATAGTATCAGTATTACTTCTATTTATTATAACCTTGGCGATGTAGAAAAAGATTTTGGTACTAGTCTTGAGGCTATTAAGTATTTGAAAGCAGCAATTAACGAAGGGCGAAAAATTAAAACCCGAGAATACTATATTGTATATGATTCAATGCTTAAAATTGCAAATATATATGCAGATAATCATGAAACGCAAAAAGCTTTCAACCAATATAAAGAAGCGTTGCGCTTTGCCAAAACACATTTTTTGCTAATCGATAATTCATATATATATTCAAGTCTTGCAGCGGTATGCGAAGACCTGGAATATGATGAAAAAGCCCAAAAATACAGGAGGTTAAGCCAAAAACAGAGAATTTGGGATTCCCATGAAGAAACATCCGATGATTTTTCTGACATTGAAAGATTGTTGGAGATTGGTGATTATGGGAATGTAGCCAAAACCTTTGATGAGTATCTTGCTAAAAAAAGAAGTGAACTTGGCGAGGATTCTCCGATTTATAAGGATTTGGCAAAAACCAGATGGACTTTTTATATAATCAATCGTAACGTCGACGAAGGTAAACGTCTTGTATCTGAGTCTTTAGAATTTATAGAGAACACTTATGGTAAGGACTCTTTTGAAATGGCGGATGCTCTTGCATCAATAGCTGAGATTTTTGGCATCATAAACGAGGTGAATTATGCACTTGATTGTGCAAAAAGAGCGATTGATATTTGCCAAAAAATAGGCGAGGGCGATTCCTATACTTGCTTTACAGCAAAGATGGCATTTATAAACAATGCCTTGCTTTGTGGGCAAAAGGAGGAAGCACGAAGAATTTATGAAACTGTGGATATGTCGAAGTTTCAAGGCAACTACGCTTTCTCCCTATACTTTAACAGTGTTGGTGAGCTGTTAGCCGCATTTAGTGAATACGATGAATTAGAAAAACTTTGTTATGAAATTTTAAGCAAGAAAAAGATAGATGTTCCCACACGTGCTCAAGCGTATTTCTTATTAGCAACTGCTGATTTGCGTCGCGGAAATTTAGCTCAAGCAGAAAAGCGTATTGAAGATGCATATGCATGTTTTCTTGAATTTGAAAGTAGTCCTGTAAAAAGTTTGTGGAATTTGAGATATTATCGTATAGCAGCTGAAATTCTATTTTTAAAAAAGGATTACGATGGCGCCATTGCAAAATTAGATGAGACTTTGAATTCTTTGGAGGATACTGAAGAAAATGGTCTGTTCATATTCGCTATAAAAAGTGATAAGGCGCTTTATTATGGTCGAGCAGGCGATAAAGACAAATGTATGCAAACTCTCGAAGAGTGCTTTGAATACTTACAAAAGTATAATTTGCCCGAAGAACGCTATTTTGAGTTATATAACAATATTCTTAATCTCCATATAGATAACGAGGATTTTGAAGAAGCTTTAGTTTACTGTGATAAAATAATCAAAATGAGGCCTGAGGTATTAAACCCAACTACATATCACGATGCCGTAGTCTGCTATAATTATGGATGGGCTTTATTTGGTCTTAATGAAATTAATGACGCTATACATTACATTAGCCTGGCTGTTGATGCTTGTGAAAATATTGGCATTTGTAACTCATATGAATATTTCCTGATGCTTTCAAATCTTGCACAGGTTTATTCGGTTAATGGTGATGATAATATAGCGCTTGAATTGTACGACAAAACTTATCAAATATATGATCCTGTTGGTGATAAAGGTGAAATGCGTGTTGTAAATTCGGTTACTTATTATGATATATTGTATAGAAATAATCGTTTTGGTGAAGCGGAAAGTTTCGTTAAGCAGGAAGATGAATATTTAAGTCGAACTTTTGGTGAATGCAGTAAGCAACGTCTCTTCTTCTTAGTAAACGTTGGGGAAAAAATTATGCTTACATCAGCTGATTGTGTTGATTATTTTGTTTTAGCTGATGAATTAATTGAAAAGGGCGATTTAAGAAATACTTATTTAGATGCATTGTTGCAAAACGATTATGCTGTTTTCCTCGGTGATTACAAAATTGATTACGAAGCAGCTTTAGAGAGGTTAAGAAATGCCGAAAGCATTTGTGAAGCTATCGGTGAAACTGAGGATCATTTATATAATAATATAAAACAAAATATTGAATATTACATTCGTAAATCATCCGATTCAAATGTCGAACTTTATGACGATTATGATGATGACGATTATGATGACGACGATTATGATGGTTATAATGTTGTTTCAAATGCTTCAAGTGAAGAGGTTTTAGGCTATTCATTTGACGAAAACTCAAATGATTTTGTAGATTCTTCAGTTGAACCGATAGAAGATTCAAATGATGATGCTTCAGGCGATTCGACGGATGCTTTATTGGCTGATATTACTTCTGTATTTAATGAACAGCAAACAAATAAAAATGTCGGAACACAAGAAGACTCATCAGATGGGCTTTTGAGAGAAATAGCTGAGTATTATTCAAAGCAAAATGATTCAAACTAACGGAGGTTTTAATATGTCAGAAAAATCAACTAATAATCCTCATGATTTTAGTTTTAAAGATGATTTTACGTCTATTATGTATGTCACAATGGAGGACTTCGAGGAGCTTATATATGAAATTGAAGATGATTTAAGTTCTCTTGAAGACAACGAGGCAGCTATAATTGAATACCTTAATAATATCCGTTGTTCAATGCCTTTGGGTCTTGCATTGCGCAGATACATCTGTTCGGAATTCAGTAATGGTTTTGATGAAACAACCAAAACTTTTAGTTTCGATTTTGGGGACGGTAAGGTCTTTTCTGTTTCGGATTATCGCAGGGAAGACTATGATATAACTGTTGATGATGTTGCGGAATTTACTGAAATTTTTATGCTTATCAACGCAAAATATAATACTGATGAAAACGGCAATTTGGTGTCTGATATCACAAAAGCTGAAGCACGTCGTTTGCTGAAGGTTGAAAGTGCCTGTATGCGCAGCAAACTGTTTTTAATTAGTTTCGCATTACATATGAATAGCAGCGTTGTTATAAAATTTCTTACAGATGTATTGGCGGAGCAATCATATAATTACAGAAATCCTGATGAAATTATTGCCTATTACTGCCATACACATGAAGAGGTTAATAATTATATTGATTATTTGCGCCTGAAAAAAGAGTATTCAGAAAAAGCGGCAGATCTGCCTGTGGAAGATACAGCAAAAGAAGGTTACACAAAATTTGCGCGTAGAACAGTTGCCATTCAGGTTGAAACCGAGGAACAATTGTTTGAATTTTTATTAAGCAATCGTTCAAATTATTCCGGATATTCAAGAACAATTTATAATGAGTTTATGTCGTTATTTACAGAAGCTCTTGAAAAAAGCAAAATTCAGGTATTATCAAACGATGACCATACACTGTATATTTCTGATACAACTTCTGTTGATTTTCACGAGCACATAGAAAGAATTAATCGTTCCCGAGCTTTGCAAGCGGTAAGTAATACCGAGCAGTTAGCAAAAGCTATGTTTATGTTTGTTCCGAGAGCAACAACAGAAAAGGTTAAAGGCGATGGCAAAAAAGTTGTTTCTCACGATTTTATTTCTATTTCTAACGGTGAAAACGGACAGAAGAGTAAAAAAGTGCAAACCACAACTCTTCCTAAAGAAGTTACGATGAATCTTTTGTTAAAAGACAGGCTCGATGATTTAATTAAAGAGAAAAAACCTGTAGAAAGAAAAGATTTGGTTTTCTTGAAATTCTATACATTCCACTTGGATTTGCAGGAGAACGGTGGTGAATATTCATCATCTGATTATCAGATTTTTGTTGATGAATGTAACGATGTTTTATTGCGTTGCGGTATGTCAAAATTGTACCCTGCAAACAGATTTGAAAATTTGATTTTACTGTCACTTGTTTCTTCGAATCCTTTTGAAATGTTTGAAAATATTATTGAATACTCTTTCTTTAATGAACCCGGTTTTGAACAAGATAACAACAATTGAACCCGGATAAGTGTTTTTTTAATGAGTAGTAGATAACCTAACCAAAAATCTCTTTGGATTTTATGGTGAATAAACTTTTTTCCCATTATTTTTTCGCGGTGAGTATATAATAATTACGAAAGCGAGGGAGATAATGGAGTGTAATGATTTTTACAGAATAACAGCAACACCTTTCTCAACGAGAGAAACGTTTAATAATACAATTATTTTGCTAACTATGATTAAAAGTGATTGTTATTATATTACCGGCTTTTCAAGACCTGATCATATAATTGAAATTGCTTTTGATTTCCAAAGCGATTTGCACAGTTCTATAACTGAGCATATAACTATTGATTTTGATTCCGATAATGAATATATTGTTGTAAATTCAGTATTAAAAAATGTTTCTGCAAATGAAGTTTATAAAGAAACAGTTCTCATACGAGAAGGTACGTTCAGTTATAATGGCAATGATGTTATATATGAATATAAAATAAAAAAAGACAGGGTTTTACCTTTAAACTTTAAAGTAATGCATCAGAATATAATTACGGTCAAAAACGAAATTATGAGTTTTGAAAAAGAGTGTTTCGAAAATTATCTTTCTTAGTTGTCAGGAAGAAACCCTAAAAACAAAAATCCCATTGATGTTTTTATGCGTTGTATAATTAAATCACCACAAAAAAAGAGGTGCTTTTAATGAATATATGCGTATACAAAAATGATTATTTCAAAGAATCTTCGGATATTCAAAGAGCAATAATTTGCGGAGTGCGATCATTATACGAACGAATATCATTATACGAAAACCAAAATGTTCCGTTTGAACGAATTTTTAATGACGAACGGGTAAAATACGATAAACACGGCGAGTTCTATACCTTTAAATGTAGAAAATCAGATGTTCAGCTTAGAATTTTATATACATATATTGTGGTTGATGAAATACCTGTTATTATCGTGGCAGATTTTTTTGTGAAAAAGAAAAATAACAAAAAATATATTAAACAGTTCGAGAGTGCCAGATATCTTGATCCGTATGCGGTATACGAAAGTTCAAAATGTATTTTGAGTTGTTGAGAAGGGGATAACAATGGTTTATGTAACATCTGATTTGCACGGATTTCCGTTAAAAGATTTTAAAGATTTATTAAAAAAAGCAAAGTTCAGTGATGACGATTTTTGTTTTGTTCTGGGCGATGTAATCGACAGAGGTAAAGAAGGTATTGAATTACTGAAATGGTTAATGTTTCAACCGAATTTTCAGTTGATTTTAGGTAATCACGAGGCGATGATGTTAGCCTGTGGATTTATATTTGATGTTGTTACAAACGACTTTCTTGATAATCTGAAAGATTATGAACTTGAAACACTTGAAAACTGGATTGGAAACGGAGCACAACCAACTTTGGATGCTCTGTCAAAAATGGATAAAGAAAGCGTTTTAGCGATTTTTGAATATCTCGAGGATTGTCCGCTTTATGATCAAGTTACAGTTAATGGCCGTGATTTTCTTTTAACTCATAGTGGTATTGAGAATTTTGTTCCCGGGAAACCCATTGAGGAATATGAGCCTAATGATTTTCTGTGGAATAGACCTAACATTACTGATAAATATTTTGAAAATATAACAACTATATTTGGACATACACCAACCTGGGGCTTCGGCAAATGCTACGATGGAGACATTCTCATCACCGATACTTGGATCGATATTGATATAGGTGCAGGTTACGGACGTTCACCGGCTTTGCTCAGGTTAGATGATATGAAAGTTTTTTATGGATCAAATCTCTTTTAAAAAACAATTAGTGTTTTAATTAATTTAGATTTCTTCATTTTTTTAATTCCTTTCTTTTTTATTCCTTTCTTTTTTTTGGGAATCGCCGTTCGCTTTCTGCGGACGGCGATTTTCATAAAAAATAAAATCCCATCAAATTTTTTGCTCTATATATAATAAAGCTGTAAAGAAAGACAGGAGGTAAAAAAGTATGATTAATTTATTGCAAGGTAAGTACGAAATAGCAAAAAAACATTACGCTGATGCGACGATGACGGATTTCTTTGAGTTTGATTTATCGTATGTACCAAAGAATGAACACTTCAGAGAACTTGATAGGTTTTTGTGGGAGTCAAAGCACACCATGACTCGCTTCAAAAATAGGTATGACGGACCAGTTCTTATTAATCTTACATCATGGAATTCAAAAGAAGTTAACGAATATTTTGAAGCTTTCATGTACTTTTTAAAAGATAGCCCGGGTCTTAAATGCACTTTCATAGTTGAGAATAAATGTAACGAACAGCTTCTGGAAAACCTTGAATCATTTTTTGAGATAAAAGTTATGGAATTAACAGAAGTAAAAGAAAAAGAACCTAAAAGAAAAATTGGTTTTATCATTGAAGAGGAGGTTGGCAATAATGTATGAATCTAAATACCAGAGGTATATCACAAGAAATACCGTTAGATTTGCAGAACCCGAAGAAATAAAAGAAACAGCTGAAACTGCTTTTTGCGGTGAAAACAACAGAGCGGCCGGTGCACCGCTTTATTACGAAAAAGGGAAAGTGTACGTAGATAATCAGGATAACCACACTTTAGTTGTAGGCCCAACGGGTTGTAAAAAGTCCAGGGTAACATGCTACTCGACGGTTGCATCAATTATTGAAGCCGGTGAGAGTGCTGTTATCAATGATCCTAAAGGCGAAATTTACCGAAGAACAGCAAAACGTGCCAGAAAAGTCGGTGCAGACGTAGTTCTTTTGAATTTCAGAAAACCAAGTCAATCTCAGGGATGGAACCCGATGATGCAGGCACTGCGTTTCCATGAAAAAGGCAAGCACGAAGAAGCTCTTCAGTGTATAACCGACTTCGCGGAATCGGTGGTTGCTCCTTCTATGGTGAAAACTAATGATACTTATTGGGGTGAAACAAGCAGAATTTTCTTGACAGCGTTGATGCTTATAATTATGGACTCTGTTCCGAAAGATTATTTCAATTTCAAAAATCTTATTCCTTTTTGCTACGAAAGTAACGAGCGCGTTTTGAAGCAGATAGTTGATAGAATGGACCAGACCTCAACAGCCGTTTTTGGTCTGCGTACAGTTATTGATCTTACGGCAGAAAAAACAAAATCCTGTGTATACAGTATGTTGCTTTCTGTGTTGCAGCCTTTCGTACAGAATAAAGCTTTGCTGGATATGTTGTGCGACGATTCCGTAGATCTTGAACAAATTGGCAAAAAACAGACATTAATATATGTTGTTTATCCTGATGAAAAGAATAATCTTAATTTCTTGGTTTCGCTTCTCTATACTCAGATATACGAAACATTAGTCAGCATATCAGCTGATATGCCAAACGATAGACTTCCGGTGAGAGTGAATTTTGTGCTTGACGAATTCTCTAACCTTGCTAAGGTTGAAAACTTTGACAACAGAATAAGCGAAGCGCGTTCTAAAAATATCAGATATTTTCTGTTTATACAGTCTTATGGTCAGTTGAAAGAAAAATATAAAGATCACGCAGAAACAATTCTTTCTAACTGTAATAACTGGATTTGTTTCAGCTCTAAAGAGATGTGTTTCTTAGAAAAACTGAGTAAAATATGCGGTACTGAAATTGACAGTAACGGAAGAGAACACGAGTTTATTTCAGCAGTTTCAATGCAGCATTTCAGAAAGGAAAAAGAAAAGAGCGAGGTTTTAATAATAAAACAGGGTCAGTATCCTTTTGTAACGGCATTGCCTGATTTTGATTATATCAATGTCAGCAGTCTTTACGAGATGACCGGTATGCACGGCATTACACCTTTCAGAATACAGAAGTCGATGACCCCTAAAGAGTGGATCAGAAATGTTGATTTGAAAATCTTCAAATTCCCTTATCCCGAAAACCCACGCGTTGCTTAACTGAAAAATCACAAACTACATCAGGTGGGATTGAAAAATCTTGCCTGATGTTTTGCTGATTTAAACTTTTTGTGTACTTCTTGAATTGTTCGTGTAATTGTCGTATAATAATATTGAACAGTTTTAAGATTCATTGTTGTTTTGAGGTGAATTGTTTTGATTTGTCAGAATTGTAATAAAAATGAAGCGAATATGCATATGAAACGCATTATTAACGGTAGAGCGGCAGAGGTTCATCTATGTTCTGACTGTGCGCGTTCACTCGGTTATGGCGAAGCTTTTTCAGGTTTCGGTTTAGGCTTGGGCGAGTTGTTCGGCGAGTTACTGAATAAAAGTGATGGCATTTCCAATTCGGCGCTTCGTTGTCCCGGTTGCAATAAAACTTTTGATGAAATTGTGGCTGACGGCAAAATGGGGTGCGCTGAATGTTACAGTGTATTTTACGATAAACTTTTACCGTCGCTCCGCCGTATTCACGGCAAAGCAACACATGTAGGAAGTAAACCTGTTAAAAGTGAATCGGTTTCTTACGATACCCGACTTTCTGAACTTAAGACCCAACTTGCAATTGCGGTTGATGAACAAAACTTTGAACTTGCCGCACAAATTCGCGATGAAATAAAAGATTTGTCAAAGAAAGGGGAGAATGCGTAATGTGTGCAAAATGGTATCTGGGTACAGGTGCACAGAATGATGTTGTTATAAACACAAGTATTCACCTTGCCCGTAACGTTAAAGGTTTTCCTTTTCCTGCAAGACTTTCTCTTCCTGAAAAACTTAAAGTGAATTCAGTTATAAAAACAGCGGCAGATTCCATTGACGAGTATTCTTTTAACTATTATGAGATGAAAACACTCTCCCAATCCGAAGTTGTTTCCCTTGCTGAAAGACACCTTGTCAGTCCGGAGTTTGCGTTTTCACGTGATGGCAGAGCCTTGCTCCTTACAGAAGATGAAGCAGTAAGCATTATGTTAAATGAAGAAGACCATATAAGACTCCAGGTAATGTATGCGGGTTTTGCACTTGATGAAGCTTACAGAACAGCAAGTAATATTGAAAAAAAACTTTCCGGTGAATTGGATTTTGCGTTTGATGATAAATTAGGTTATCTTACCCAGGATCCAACTGCTTTAGGAACAGGGATGAATGCATCGGTTGTTTTGCATCTTCCTGCACTTGTTTCTACCTCGCAGATTACAAAACTCATAACAACCGTTTCAAAACTCGGTCTTTCGCTTCGTGGTTCTTATGGTGAAGGTGCAGCGGCAAAAGGTGATATGTTCCGACTTAGTAACACCATCACCCTGGGGATTTCCGAAAAGGCGGCTATTGAAAATCTTAAATCTATAGCACTTCAGATTGCTGCTCAAGAAAGAGTAGCCCGTGAAGAAATATTTAAAACACCCATTACAGAAGATAAAATTTACAGGGCCTACGGTGTGCTGAAATACGCAAGACTCATAGATACAAATGAGTTTATGGAACTTATCTCTCTTGTAAGATTAGGTGCGGTTAAAGGGTTAATCAATATGGATTGTGCTCAGATAGAGGCATTAATGATTCATATGCAACCTGCAACGATTTCTCTTTCGGTCGACAGACCCTTGGACAGAACGGAACGGGATAAACTACGGGCATTAATTGTGCGACAAACCCTCAACTGAATAAAAGCTAAATAACTGCTGAAAATAATAATATTTTCAGCAGTTATTTTATTGATTAAAATATTTAATTGTGGTATTATACCGTTTGTTTGAATTTTAGTTGCAGAGGTAGTTATGACAGAGAAAGTAAGAAAATCAAAAACGCTGTTTTCATCATTTTTGCTGATGCTTGCGGCTTTTATATGGGGTACGGCTTTTGTAGCACAAAGTAAAGGTCTTGAACAAATCGGAAATTTTACATTTTTGGCATTAAGATCTTGTCTTGCGGTAGTTTTTCTGACACCCGTATCATTGTTTATATATAAAAATAACAAGAAAAAAATAGGGGACGGAGAACACGGAGAGAATAAAGCATTCTTTTCCAAAAGACTTATTTTGGGTGGTGTTTTATGCGGTGCGTCTGTGTGTCTTGCTTCACTCGTTCAGCAATACGGAATAATTCTTTCAGGTGTTGGAAAATCAGGTTTTTTAACCACTCTTTATATACTGATTGTTCCGCTTTTAGGTCTTTTGTTTAAAAGAAAGGTTAAACCTATATTATGGTTTTGTATTGTGCTTGCTACCTGCGGTATGTACTTTTTGTGCGTTACGGAATCAGGCGGCATAAATATAGGCGATATTCTTCTTATAATGTGCGCGTTTCTTTTCGCAGTTCAGATAATGATTGTGGACTATTTTGTAGAAACTGTTGATGGAGTGAGGCTTTCTCTTGTTCAATTCGCAGTTTCTGCCCTTATTTCAATAGTAGGTATGTTCATTTTTGAAGAGGTTGATCCTGTAGCCATTAGCGAAGCCTGGTTTTCAATTTTCTATGCCGGAGTTCTTTCATCGGGTATTGCGTTTACATTACAGATAGTAGCACAGAAGAATCTTAACCCAACAGTAGCAAGTCTTCTTATGAGCCTTGAATCTGTTTTTGCTGCCTTAGCAGGGGCGTTTTTCGGCGAAAGACTTTCCATAAACGAAATCTTCGGTTGCGTCTTGGTTTTCCTTGCAATAATCCTTGCACAGTTACCGGTTGAGAATTTATTCAGAAAGAAAAAACAGTAAATAAAAAACACCCTATACAATAAAAAATTGTATAGGGTGTTGACTTTTAAATCAAGAATTAAAGAGCTTCGACAATTTGTTTTGTATCTCTTGCAATAGCAAGCTCTTCGTTTGTGGGCACGCAGAATGCTCTTACCGGGCAACCGGGCTGTGTAAGTTCGATTTCTTCACCACGTACTGCGTTTGCATTTTCATCAAGTTTAATGCCGAGGTATGAGAGGTTGTTAAGAACATCTTCGCGAAGGTCTGTACAGTTTTCACCGATACCGCCTGTGAATGCGATAACATCAACACCATCCATAGCAGCAACGTAAGAACCGATGCACTTGCGAATCTGATACCACTGCATATCACGTGCAAGTTTTGCTCTCTTGTTGCCTTCTTCGGCAGCGGCGCGGACAGCTCTGTCATCAGAGTGAACGCCTGAAATACCGAGAACACCACTCTGCTTGTTCATTATTGTGTCCATTTCCTTGGGTGAAAGGTTGTGTTTATCCATTATATAAGTAACAACTGAAGGGTCGATAGCACCGCAACGTGTACCCATCATAAAGCCGTCAAGGGGAGTAAGACCCATACTTGTATCAAGAACTTTACCGTCTTTAATAGCGGTGATAGAGCAACCATTGCCAAGGTGGCAAGTGATAAGTTTGATGTCTTTAAGGTCTTTGCCTACGATTTCTGCAGTTCTGTAAGCAACAAAACGGTGAGAAGTACCATGTGCACCGTAACGGCGGATATGGTCTTCTTCATAGTATTTATAGGGTATACCGAACATATATGATGTTTCGGGCATTGTGCTGTGGAATGCATTGTCAAAAACTGCAACCTGAGGAACACTTGCGCCAAAAACCTCGTTACAGCATTCGATACCTACAACGTGAGCAGGGTTGTGAAGGGGAGCAAGAACACTAAGATCGTCAATTGCTTTAAGAACACTGTCATCAATAAGAACACTTTCTGTGAAAATATCGCCGCCCTGAACAACTCTGTGACCGATTGCGCTGATTTCGGAAAGGCTGTCAATAACTTTGCAGTCACCTGTTGTGAGAGCATCCTTAACAATGTTGAAAGCAACTTTGTGGTCGGGGATATCAACGTATTTGTCAAAGCTTCTGCCATCAAATGTGGAGCCTTTTGTGTGGCTCATATCAGTAGCAATTGATTCGCAAATACCTTTTGCGAGAACTTTTTCGCCCTCCATATCAAAAAGCTGATACTTAAGTGAGGAGCTTCCGCAGTTAATTACGAGAATTTTCATCAATAAACCTCCAATAAAAAGCGAATTATTCTTTTTTGGAAAATAAAACGCGTGATAATTGTGTAAAATACTTACCAAGTAATAATTATATCACTAATTATTTGTTTTTCAAGTGTAAAAACGAATAAATATAATACTCTGAATTACGGAAAGGGGCGTTACTGTGAATTACGGTCTTGTGGCGGAATTTAATCCGTTTCATAACGGGCATAAGTATCTTGTTGATACATTACGTGCAGATGGCAAAAATACCGTTACGGCAGTAATGTCCGAAAGTTTTGTACAACGTGGTGAATGTGCTTGTCTTTCACCTTACGAAAGAACTCAAATGTCACTTTCTTGCGGAGTAGATTTAGTTCTTTCGCTACCTGTTGCCTATGCTACTGCATCTGCAGAGCGTTTTGCGGAAGGCGGAGTTGCAGTTTTGGGTTCTTTGGGGTGTATAGATGCTCTCGGTTTCGGCTCCGAAAGCGGAGACGTTGAAACTTTGAAAAAATGTGCTGAGGCTATAACCGGCGAAGAATTTTCACCGCTTCTTGAAAATCGCTTGAGTGAGGGTCTTTCTTTTCCAACCGCAAGGCAAAAGGCGTTGCGTGATTTATATGGCGATAGTTTTGCTGATGCCCTTGCTTCTCCAAACGATATTTTAGGTGTTGAGTACATTAAAGCAATAAATAAATACGGATTCAATATAAAACCTGAGTCGGTTAAACGTCTGGGTGTTTCACACGATTCAACTGAAACAGCAGGTGAAATTTGTTCAGCTTCCGCTATTCGCGGATTTTTAAAAAGCGAAGAGGATTACCTTAAGTTTATGCCGAAAGAATCTGCGGATATTTTAAAATCTGCAATAGAAGATTCAAAAGCACCTGCCGACTTCGGTAAACTTGAAAACGCCATATTATATAAACTGCGTACCATGAGTGCTGATGATTTCAGTTTGATTCCCGATGTGAGTGAAGGACTTGAACACAGATTTGTTGAAGCAGTGCGGACTTCGGTCAGTGTTCGTGAAATACTTGAAAAAGTTAAGACAAAGAGGTATACTCATTCAAGACTCAGAAGAATTGTTCTTTGCGCCTTGCTGGGCGTAACAAAATCCGATGCTTCTGCGCCGGTGCCGTATATCAGAGTTCTCGGTTTTAATAAAAGAGGTGCAGAAGTCTTAAAACAGGCTAAAGCTACTGCAACACTTCCCATTGTCACAAAATCCTCTGATTTGAAATATTCGGACGTGTGTGCAAAACGGGCATTTGAACTTGAATGTAAGGCGAGAGATATATTTTCCATGTGTCTTCCGTCCGTTGATGTGTGCGGCAGAGAAATGACAGATAAATTAATAGTTTTATAAAGGATAAATTTTATGGATTTAATCGTAATCGGTGGCGGAGCTGCCGGACTTATGGCTGCAGGTACTGCGGCACAAAGAGGGTTAAAAGTCACTCTCATAGAACGTAACGATAAACTTGCAAGAAAGGTCGCCATAACCGGCAAAGGCAGATGTAATGTTACTAATTCTTGTCCGTTGCTCAATGACCTTATCGCTAATGTTCCCGTGAACGGAAGATTTCTTTACGGTGCATTTTCAAGATTTACAACTGACGATACCATTGACTTTTTTGAAGAACTGGGTGCACCCCTTAAAATTGAACGCGGCAACCGAGTTTTTCCTGTATCAGACAGAGCACTTGATATTGTTGACGCGCTTAATAAGTTCATAACCGTAAACGGCGTTAAAAGAAAACAGGGCAGAGTGACCGAACTCATTATTGAAAACGGCGCAGTTAAAGGTTGCATTACCGATGACGGCAGAGAATTTTTTGCAGAAAACGTACTTATTGCAACCGGTGGTATGTCTTATCCTGCAACTGGATCAACCGGTGACGGATACACACTTGCAAAACAAGCGGGGCATACAATAACAGAATTAAAACCATCTCTTGTGCCGTTGGAATGTCACGAAGGTTGGTGTACAGATGCCCAGGGTCTTTCACTGCGTAACGTTGAAATACGCATAGAAGACACTAAAACTTACAAAGAGGTTTACAAAGATTTCGGTGAGATGCTTTTCACCCATTTCGGAATATCAGGTCCTATGGTGCTTTCGGCATCTTCTCATATGCGCAATATGGAACGCGGACGATATGTTGTTCATATTGACTTTAAACCGGCTCTTACTTATGAACAACTTGATAAACGTTTACAGCGAGATTTATTGGAGTGTTCCAATAAAAATCTTTATAACACACTTTCGCTGATGTTACCCCGTAAGATGATACCGATTGTTGTGAAACTTTCGGGACTCAACGGCAATATAAAATCCAATCAGGTAACGAAAGATATGAGAGCAACTTTGGTGGAACTTCTCAAAGATATAAGACTTACCGTAACGGATTTCAGACCGATTGATGAAGCGATTATAACATCGGGCGGTGTAAGTGTTTCTGAAATAGATCCAAAAACAATGAAGAGTAAAATAATCGACGGACTTTATTTCGCAGGTGAAGTAATTGATGTTGATGCATATACGGGTGGCTTTAATCTGCAGATTGCTTTTTCAACCGGCAGTCTTGCAGGAAACTCCGTTTCATAATTGATGCTTGGTATTCAAAAAATGAGCTGTTATTGGCACTCTGTGCCTGTTATATGAAGATTTTGAATAAGGAGAATAGACTATGGCAATTAACATAGCAATTGACGGCCCTGCTGGTGCAGGTAAAAGCACAATCGCAAAAAAAGTATCTAAGGAATTAGGCTTTATTTATGTTGATACAGGTGCATTATACAGAACTGTCGGACTTAATGTTTTAAGACAGGGGAAGGATACAAAAAACGAAGCAGATGTAGTTCCTGCACTTGAAGGACTTAAGGTGTCTTTACGTTTTGTTGATGGTGAACAACGTGTTTTTCTTGGGGATGAAGATGTTTCGGCAGCCATAAGACAGAATGAAGTTTCTATGGCTGCGTCTAACGTATCTGCAATTCCTAAAGTCAGAGAATTCCTTTTTGGCTTACAGAGAGATATTGCAGAAAAGAATAATTGCATTATGGATGGCAGAGATATAGGTACCGTTGTTCTTCCTAATGCGCAGATCAAGATTTATCTTACAGCTTCTGCACAAGCCAGAGCCGACAGACGATATAAAGAACTTGTTGAAAAAGGGCAAGAGGTTAATTACGACGATATTCTCAAAGAAATCGAGCTTCGTGATTATCAGGATACCCATCGTGAAATTGCACCGCTTAAAAAGGCGGATGATGCAATTCTTGTTGATACAACCGAACTTGATCTTGATGGTTCAATTGAGTATATGCTTAAGGTTATAAAGGAGCGTCTTTAATGGCTGAAATAACTTTAGCAAAAAAAGCAGGCTTCTGTTTTGGTGTTGACAGAGCAATAAAGCTCATTGAAAAACTTGTGGATGATGGTCGTAAGGTAGCAACTCTCGGACCTATAATACACAACAGTCAGGTAATTGAAGATTTGGCAGCCAGGGGAGTTAAGATTGTTGATTCACCTTACGAGGTTGAAGATGGTGCTGTACTTATTCTTCGTACCCATGGTGTTACACAGGATGTTTTGCAGGAAGTAGAAAAAAGCGGTTGCGAGTTTATAGATGCGGCTTGTCCATTCGTAAAGAAAATCCACAAAACAGTTCTTGAAAATTCTTCGGAAGATGTTGTTACTGTTATAGCCGGTGACGAGAATCATCCGGAAGTTAAAGGTATAAAAAGTTGTGCAAAAGGCGAGTCTTACGTAGTAGGGAACGCCGATGATATTGATGAACTTATAAAAAATCAAACTTCTTTAACAGAAAAACCACTGATTTTTGTGGCTCAGACAACTTTTAGTATAAAAGAATGGCAAAAAAGTAGAAAAAAAATAAATTTACTATGTACAAATGCGAAAATATTTGATACAATATGTAGCGCGACCGAAGAAAGACAAAACGAGGCAGCTTTGCTTTCGCGTTCTTGCGATGCTATGGTAATAGTTGGCGGAAGACACAGTTCCAACACCCGAAAATTACTTAGTGTGTGTGAAAGTAATTGCCCTGCATTTCTTGTCGAAACTGCTTCAGAGCTTTATGGTATTCCTCTGGGTGGCTACGGCTCAATCGGTCTCACTGCGGGTGCATCTACTCCCGCCGGTATTATAAAGGAGGTACTTGAAACCATGTCCGAAATTGTAAATGACAACCAAATGATTGAGGAGGAGAAAGTGCAGGACTCTGCAGCAGCTACTGAAGAATTTGATTTTGCAGCAGCTTTAGAGGAATCACTCAGCAGTATGAACAGCGACCAAAAAGTTGTTGGTACAGTATTGAGTGTATCTCCCACAGAGATCCAGGTCGATATCGGCAGGAAGCAGACTGGCTATATTCCCTACGGCGAATACAGCAATGACCCCAATGCAGATCCTAAAGCTGAACTTAAAATCGGCGACACACTTAATCTCATCATCATGAAAACCAATGACCAGGAAGGCGTTACAATGCTTTCCAAAAAACGCTATGATGCAATTGCTGCATGGGACGAAATCGTAAATGCTGAAGGAACAGATAAAATCCTTGAAGGCGTTGTTACTGAAATCGTTCGTGGCGGTGTTATAGTAGTATCCAACAACGCTCGTCTTTTCATTCCTGCTTCACTTGCAACAGCAAGCCGTAACGATAAGCTTGAAGATCTTGTTAAAAAGACAGTTAAGTTTAAAGTTATCGAAGTTAACAAGCAGAGAAGACGCGCTGTAGGCTCAATCCGCGCCGTTATTAAAGAAGAAAGAAAAGCTAACGAAGAAAAATTCTGGGCAGAAGCTCAGGAAGGTGAAGTTCGTAAGGGTGTTGTTAAGTCTCTTATGAAATTCGGTGCTTTTGTTGACATCGGTGGCGTAGACGGTATGATTCACATTTCCGAACTTTCCTGGAATAGAATCAAAGATCCTTCAGAGGTTCTCAGTGTAGGTGACGAAGTTGAAGTTACAATTAAGTCACTCAACCCCGAAAAGAAACAGATCGCTCTCGGTTACAAGAAAATCGAGGACAACCCCTGGGAAATCTTCAAGAGAGATTATGCAGTAGGTTCCGAAGCAGAAGTTGAAATCGCAAACTTCACAGATTTCGGTGCTTTTGCACACATCATTCCCGGTATCGATGGTCTTATCCATATTTCACAGATTGCTAACAAGCACGTAGCAAAACCTGCTGATGTACTCAAGATCGGTGAAAAAGTAAATGTAAAGATTACTGATATTGATGAAGAAAGAAAGAGAGTTAGCCTTTCAATCCGCGCTCTCCTTCCCGAAGAAGTTGCAGAAGAAGCAGCTCCCGCTGAAGAGGTTGCAGAAGAGGCTACTGAAGAATAATTAAATTCTTTTATCTGAATTTATTACGGTTAAAACCGTTTATACAAATACAACCGTAGGAAGATTTCTCTTTCTACGGTTTTTATTTGTAAATAACTATAAAGAGGTGATTGGTGTGTACTGTGATAAGTGTCACAAACAAAGTCCGGATAATTTTGTAACTTGCGCTTATTGCGGCGCAAAACTTGAATCATCAAAAAAGAAAGAACCAACCAAGTTCGTAAAAAAAAGAAATGTAAAAATAAATCTTTCTCTTAAAAATGTTATTTTAGCTTTGGTAATATTGGCTTCAGTTCTTATTCTTGCTGCTACTTTAACAGTTGTTTTTACAGGTTCAAAACCGGAAAAAGTTGTAAAGAATTTTGTTAAAGCGACTCAAACAACGGATGCTGATTTATATTATTCTCTTTTTGATGATAATATAAAAAAATATAAAAAAGACAATCGATATTTCGGTGATGACGAAACTTATGCCCAAATTGTTCTCCCTATGACAGAGAGTGATGCTTTTTACGTTGACAAATGCGGTGAAGATTATAAGCTTTCGTATAAAGTGACTTCTTCACAAGCTCTTTCCGATGAAGAATTGGCAGAATTTAAAACTGTATTAGAAACCGGATTCGGTTACATAGAATTTCCTTCAAAGGTTGAAGTGCTTTCTGTTGAGATTATTGCTAAAGGCGAAAAAGGGACATATAAAAGCGTTTACAACGATTTCTGGTGTATGAAAATCAAAGGTCGATGGTATAAAGTTGATAAAACTGTTTATAACGAGTTTTTGAATATTGAAAAATAGACTTCCTGTTTTGGCTGAAAGGTTAAAACAGGAGTTTTTTTGTCGAAATTAGAAATATTCTGTATTTTATACAAAAAAATCACTTGTAATTAAAAAATATTTGACAAAATAACAAAAGTGTGATATTATCATACGTATAATGTACGTGTGCTATACGAGGTGATATGTTGGGCACTAAAAAATATTCCGACTATGTTAATCTTAACAATGAGGAACTTGTACTTTTAGCCCAAAATGGTGATGAGTATGCGTTTAACACGCTTTCACGCCGTTTTTTAAACACCCGTTATCGTAATGCAAATGTGGCGTACCTTGATTCGGATGATTTTGTCCAGGAAGGTATGTTCGGCTTTTTAAACGCCGTCAGAACCTTTGATATCAACAAGGGTGTGCCGTTCGAGGCTTATGCCGGGATATGTATGCGTAACAGCATAAATAATGCCGCAGGTAATATTGTTTCAGATATACCTGTTGACGGTAATTCCGAAACATTCGTCGGTCTTGAAAGTGCCGAAGACCCCTTGAAACACGTCATTACAGCAGAACGTTTAAACGAAGTTCTTGAAGCTTGCGAAGTTACTCTTTCAGGGGTTGAAAAAACGGTGGTTTTTTTCAGAGCAAGCGGAATGTCTTACGTTGAAATAGGCGAAAAATTGGGTATGTCACCCAAATCGGTTGATAATGCGGTTCAACGTGCAAGGCGTAAATTAAAAAATGTATTTGCCGATTGATTTTCGGCTTTACATATATGTCCTCTTAGCTTAAAAGAAGAGCGTTGTTTAGGTTATTCGAAACCTGCACTAAAGATGGCGGTGCAATTCCGTTAGAGGGCAACATTATATACAAGCGAGGTAGCAAAAATGTACGAAGACAAGACACTCATCTGTAAAGAGTGCGGCAACGAATTTATTTTCACAGCCGGAGAACAGGAATTTTATGCAGAAAAAGGCTTAGTTAATGAGCCCAAGAGCTGTAAAGCATGCCGTGATGCACGTAAGCAGGCTTTAAGAGGCGAGCGTGAAAAATTCACAGCAGTATGTGCAGAGTGTGGCGGAGTTGCTGAAGTTCCCTTCAAGCCCCGTGAAGATCGCCCTGTTTATTGCAGCGATTGCTTCAAAAAGAAAAAAGAAGCAGAGGCTTAATTACATAATATAAATATAAATTGATATAAATACTATGTAAAAAGTTTCACCCTGTCATTTATGACAGGGTTTTGCTTTTTTCGGAAAATCAATTTCTTTTGCAAGGTAGTTTAGCGCAAATAAGTTAGGAACGGCCATAAGACCGTTACAGATATCGGCAAAACTCCATACAATTTTTGGTGAATTGATGCTACCCAATAACGCAAGCGCAATATAAAAAAATTTATAAAGCTTAATATATTTTTTACCAAACAGGTATTCAAAGCTTTTTTCGCCGTAAAAAGAGCAACTTGAAAGTGAACTGAAAGCAAATATTGCCGTCAACAAACCCACACCTTTTTTTCCTATTTCACCGATTGTTGAATATGCAAAAACAGAATACTCTGCGCCATAAAGATTATTTTCGTTATAATTGGTGCTTACAAGCAACACAAGAGCAGTTATACTGCACATCACTATTGTATCTATAAATACTTCCAGTATTGCCCAGATGCCCTGTTTTTCGCCATCCTGGTTTTCTGCCTGAGAGTGTAATATGGTGGATGAACCGAGCCCCGCTTCGTTTGAAAAAACACCCCGTGAAATTCCATATCTTGCGGCTTTATATATTCCAAATCCGCCGACAGCCTTTAGCGTAAAAGCTTCTTTTACAATCAATGAAACGCAGGGGAGAATATTTTCTCTGAATTTAAAAAGCACCATACCAGAAATAACAAAATAAAAAAGACTCATAACCGGAACCGTAAATGTTTGTACTTTTGCAATGCGGTTTACTCCGCCGAGTATTATAACAGAACATAGCACAGCAGTAAAAATTCCGGTAATAACAGGTGGAATGTTGAAACTGCTGTTTAAAGAACTTGCTATTGAATTGCTCTGAGTCGTATTGCCCATGCCTATGGCTGACATAAGGCAAAAGAATGCGTAAACTTTTGCAAGCCCTTTCATTTTCAGACCATTTTCTATGTAAGAAAAAGCACCGCCGCTTATAACACCAAAGAGGTCTTTTTTTCTGTATTTTACACCAAGGTAATTTTCAGCGTATGCTGTCATCATAGAGAAAGTTGCGGATAGAACCATCCAGAAAACAGTACCGGGACCACCCGAGTATATTGCCGTGGCAACACCTACAATATTTCCCGTACCAATACATGCACCGAGTACCGAGCAGAATGCGGAAAATTGTGATATTCCACCGTTGTTTTTTTCTTTGAACATTGAACCGAGAGTTGATTTGAAAATCTTTTTTATGCCTGTTAACTGAAAAAATCTGCTTTTAAAAGTGAAACGCAGAGAAGTGAAGATAAAGAATATCAACATAGGAATTCCCCAAACGACTGAGCCCACCGCATTTAAAAAACTCTGCAAATTTTCTCATCTCCGTTCTTTACTTTTTTTTAAAATCCACTATAATTATATTGAAATTTTTTGAAAGATAGAATTAGAGATGGCTAAGGATTTAACAAAAGGAAAAACCAATAAAGTTTTGCTGAAATTTACAATGCCACTTTTTATAAGTGTCGTGTTTCAGCAGATGTACAGTATTGCTGACAGTCTTATAGCAGGGCGCTTTGCAGGTGAAGATGCCTTGGCAGCTGTGGGTGCATCATACTCGATTACAAATATTTTTAACGCCGTAGCAATCGGTTGCAATATCGGTTGTAGCGTTGTTATTTCGCAATTTTTCGGTGCAGGGCAGTATAAAAAAGTAAAAACCGCTGCTTCAACTTCAATTATTGCGTGTGTGGTTTTAGGTGCAGTTTTAACTTGTTCAGGTATTGCTTTAACGCCTACGCTTATGACAGCAATTAATACTCCCGAAAATATTTTTACAGATTCTGCTTTGTATCTTAAAATATATGTAGGTGGATTTGTTTTTCTGTTTGTTTATAATATAGCAAACGGCATTTTTACTTCGTTGGGCGATTCTAAAACGTCTTTGTACTTTTTGATTTTTTCTTCTGTTTTCAATGTGGTTCTTGATTACATATTTGTTGTGTACTTTAAAATGGGTGTATCAGGCGTTGCATGGGCAACTTTTATTGCTCAGGGTATAGCAGGTGTACTATCATTGTTAACTCTTTTAAAACACCTGAAAAAACTCGAGACAGACGGAAAAACAGAATTGTTTTCATTCCCGATACTAAAAAGAATTGCACGAATTTCAATTCCAAGCGTTCTTCAGCAAAGTTTTGTTTCAGTAGGTAACGTTTTTATACAAAAACTTATAAACGGCTTCGGCTCATCCGTTGTGGCAGGTTATTCGGCTGCAATTAAACTTAATACATTTACAATAAATGCTCTCTGCACATTCGGTAACGGTGTTTCAAGCTTTACAGCCCAGAATTTGGGCGCAGGAAAACACAGCAGAATCAAAGAGGGGATGAAGTGCGGCTCAATTATGGTAATAATAACAGGTTGTGCGTTTGCCGCAGCATATTTGTTATTTAACGTGCCGTTAATAAAAGTGTTTATGGAAGGGGACGGCAGCGCAGCCGCAGTTACCGCAGGAACCGCCTTTTTAAAAACAGTTGCACCGTTTTACTGCTTTATAGGAATTAAACTTGTTGGTGACGGAATTTTAAGAGGAACCGGCACGATGAAGCTTTTTATGGTCGCAACCTTCACCGACCTCGTTTTGCGAGTAGTTCTCGCATTCCTGTTTGCTCCAATATGGGGTTATATGGGTATCTGGTACTCATGGCCCATCGGTTGGACAACGGCAACGGTGTTATCCCTTATTTTCTATTTTGTTACGATGAAAAAATTTCGCGAAAAAATTGAATAATAACAATATGCGGACGGTTTGGGATGAATTTTTAGTCACAAACGGCCCTTTTCTATTATACAATTTTTATAAAACAACACACAACCGTAGGGTAAGGGCTTGCCCTTACCGTGAAAATATATAACAGTGTTTTTATGGTTTAGGCAAGCCTAAACCCTACGATAGTTGATGTTTTTGGCTTTGGTTTAAGGACAGAGGAGTGGTATAACAACAGGGGAGGGTTCTAAGTGTTGAAAGCATCAATCATAGAACCGTCCCATGATTTTTACCCTGATTTTTATTTTTTTATCGTATTAAAATAAAGTACAAAAAATACTTAAATTGCATTGTAAAAATTGTGTATATGTGATAAAATGACTTTAAATAAGTATTCAAGGGGGGTATCTTTGGATGAGCAAAGATGGGAAAACATCTCTCGCTACAAAAGCTAAGGAGCTGTTTACCGAAATAAAGGAACATTGGAATACTCCTGCTGAGGGTAAATATGTTCCGTACAAAGAGTATAAAGATATAGTAATTGCCGTAGGCAGTAACTACACAGGAACAAAAACACTTGAGTATATCGGTTTCTGGTCAAGTTGCTTCCTTATTATGCACCACTACAGATTGCCCTATCTTACATTCTCGGTTATTGGTCTTCTGAATATGCCGTTGGGCTATATTTCGGCTCTTATTTGGTGGTATGTTTGTGATAACCTGGGCTTTTTACCTAAAAAGACCGAGAAAAAAGTTTATCTGGTTTACGGTCTTATGATGTTTTTTGGTATATCTACGCTGATATTTGACTATTCAAGACTGTTTGACCAGTCGGGTTCGTTCATTACTATTCTGAACAGCTTTGAAGGTATGAATGCTACGGCGTGCTTTAAGACCTTCGGCACTCATTTCCTGTATACCGGTTGGGTTGGCGCCCGTAATATTTTCTGGCGTAAAAAGTTGATTCCCAAATATGGCAGATATAAGTATAGCCTTTATTGCGACGTAATTCCAAAATGTATAATGGTTATTCTTGTCGGTTGGCTTCCGGTTTATAATATTGCTGATGTTGCAACACGTGTGTGGGTTGCAAACCTTCTGTTTGCTACATATAACGTATTCGGCTTTGGTAACGTTCTTGAACAGTGTACAAAGGTTATCAGCCCCAACCTGCAGGAACGAATTCTCGTTCGAAGCTATCCGGTAAAACTTTCGCATATTTTCAACTCAATTCTTGCAATTATCCTTCCTGCTATTGTTGGTACTCTTCGTCACGAGTGGGCAGATATTAACTTCTACAGATATGTTATTCCTATAACATTTTGTATTTCTGCGGCGTTTACAATGTATTTTTCGGGCAGAGTCAAAGAAAGGATTCCTCAACCGCCTATTGAGAAGAAGGTTCAGATTAAATTCTGGGATGGTATGTTAGGTGTTCTTAAAAATAAATATCTTCTTATAAATACCGTTGTTGGTCTTATTGACTCACTTGGTAATGGTATGCTTCCTTTTGCAACCATCCTGTATTTCTACACATTCCGTTTAAGCGGTCTTCCGTATAGCTTGTTGGTTGCACTCATTTCCTTTGCGGGTACTCCACCGGATCTCCTTTCACCATATTTCCTTAAGAGATTTTCATATAAACAGATTATGATATTCTATCAGCTCAGCCGTGCAATCGGTAACGCTATTATTGCTGTCGCAATGTGGACTCTTGGTGATAATCTTGCACTTTGCGGAACAATATGCGTTGTAGTTCTGTTCTTTATGGAAATGACTAAAACAGTTCCCACAACTGCAGGTCATGATATGAATATTCGTGTTGGTGACTATCAGATGTACTTGTCGGGTGAACGTCTTGAAAGCTTTGCTGGTATTTTCGGTTGGTTCACAGGTCCCATAACATCCTTTGTTGGTCTTATTATTCCTATCTTCCTGCTCAAATACGGTTTCAACAGTAACTGGGAAATTCTTTTCTTTGACGGTTCAAGAAGTAACATTGTTGTTATACCGATTATTGTTGATGCCATAGGTTTCTTCCTGATGACGATTCCATATCTTTTCTGGGATTACGACAACAACAAGCAGAATATGGTTATGGAAGTTCTTAAACGTCGAGCAGAGGTTACAGATAAAAAAGCCGAAGAAGAAGGCGTTTCTGTATCAGGCGGATATAAAGGTTAATGGGGGTGAGTTGTATGAGTAAGAAAGAAAAGAAACAAAAATCAGTTAATGATTGGCAGACCGACGTTAAACTCGATATTCCCGAAGATGAAATATGGACTTATCAGGTTCCGGGTCTTGCGGCACCTCATGTCAACAAGCCCTATAAATACTACAATTTAAAGAAAACCATATTTGTTCTTGTAATTATTGTAGCAGTTTCACTTTCAATGTTTTTTAGTGTTATGGCGCTGCAAAACGAAACCTTTGAATACAAGGAAACAGAAGAGGGTATTGAATTTTCAAAATTCAGCAACACCGGTTATCTTTATGAACTTGATATCGACTATGTTTGCGATGTTGAGTATATTCCGGGTAACAACGACCCTAACACCAATTTTAAAGTTGTAAAAGATACCACAAAGCCCATTACATCCGTCAGAGAGTTTACTCTTAATTGTGATGACAAAATCAAAACCATCAATATCGGTGCAAATGTAGAGTTTGTTGATACAAAAGCATTCTACTCTTGCTGGGCTTTACAGAATATTGAGGTTGATGAAAATAACCCTAATTACTGTGACGTTGATGGTGTTCTTTATAACAAGGATAGAACAGAAATTCTTTGTTATCCCTGTGACCACGATGAATACCTCAGACAGAAGTATGGTTACGAAAAAGAGCTTTTTAAAGATGAAGTTACTCTTGAATACGAAAAAGATATTCAGACTTATGTAGTTCCGTCTTCAGTTAAAAAGATTGATGAAATGTGTTTTAATTATGCAAATCTCAGAGTGATTTATTTACCTGAAGGGCTTAAAACCATTGAAACATTATCAATTTTTAAACTTCATGAACGTAAAAATGAATGGGAAACAACACCATCACTTACAAATATTTATTCATATAAATCAGATGATGTTACCGATACTCATTTCACAACCCAAAAAGCACTGGGTGAGGTTTACAAATCGTTACCCGAAGGCTTAGAGTATATCGGCTCCGATGCATTCAGTTACAACCAAGCTTTGAGTTATATTTATATTCCCGAAAGTGTAACTTATATCGGACATCATGCTTTTTGGGATACGGTTTATAAAGAGGATGGTAACCTCTTTGGTGTTACCGAAATCAATGTAGCACGTAGCGAAGATAAGTTTGCAGATATAGAAATAGGTGACGACTGGAAACCGAAATACGACTACTTGCTTTTCAAAAAATCAGTTGAAGTAAAATATAATGCAGAGAGAATAAGTTAATAATAAAAAGGCAGTTGCAATTTTAATTTGCAACTGCCTTTATTCTTTTCGGTTTTAGTTCTTTTCGGTTAATTTAAAAACGTGTTCCTGTTTACCTATAATCATAATAAAATCGTTGTCTTTAAATCTGTAATCAGCTCCGGGTGCAGCGGTCAGAGTTTCGCCGTTTTTTATGGCAATGATGTTGACCTTGTAATTCTTTCGCACATCAACATCAATAATTGATTTGTTCAACCAGCTTGAAGGAGCAGGAATTTCATAAATTGCATAATCATCAGTTATTTGTATCAGGTCAACAATATTCTTTGCATTGTACCTGATACCTGTTTTTTCTGCAATTTGTCTTTCGGCATAAATTACATCATCTGCACCGATTTTCTTTAACAAATCAGCCTGTCTGTCGCGTTTGGCGGTTGAAACAACAAATTTCGCGCCTAATTCTTTGAGCATTGATGTTATTTCAAGTGAAGCCTGAAAATCTTCTGCTGTGCATACAAAGCAAACATCATAGTTGTTTATACCTAGCGCACGAAGAACACCTTCATTTGTACAATCGCCAACAAAAGAATCTGTTAAAAGATTGTTGAGCCTTTCGAGTTTTTCAGTATCTTTATCAACTGCAACAACATCGTTGCCGAGTTCAATAAGCTTTTTAGCCAGATGTTTGCCGAATCTTCCGACACCAATTATAAGAAATGATTTCATAATATCACCTTAACCAATTAATATTTTTTCCGGAGTTCTGTCAAGCGGAACGTTATCACGTTTTTCAGCCAATGAAAGAACTAATGAAAGTCCACCGACTCTGCCACCAAACATAAGCCCCATTATAATGAGTTTAGATACACTGCAAAGGGTTGGAGTCAGACCTTTTGTGGCGCCAACTGTTCCGATAGCCGAAATGACTTCAAATGCAGCTGTCATAACATCGCATTTTTCAATTGTACTTATAAGAATAACTGCAACAAGGGACACTATAACATAAATTGTGAATATCGCCGTCGCCTGATCTAAAGCATCATCAGTCAGTCTGCGTTTGAAAATTTGCGGGTGCGTATCGTGTCTTGCGGTTGCTATGGTGGAAATTATAAGCACTGCAAAAGTAGTTGTTTTAAGACCACCGGCAGTTGAACCGGGGCTACCGCCTATGAGCATAAGCAAGTCAGTAATAACCTCACTGCCCGGACTCAAAGCAGAGAGTTCAACTGTGTTAAAACCTGCAGTTCTCGGTGAAACGGCAAGAAAAAACGCATTGATAATTTTATCAATAATCGAAAAATCTTTTAAAACGCCGTTGAATTCAAGAAGGAAAAACAGTAGGGCAGAGCCTAATAAAAGTATTGCTGTTGTAGATAGTGCGATTTTTGTGTGCAAACTGTATTTTTTGAAATTGGTTTTTAATGTAACAATATCTGTCCAAACAAGGAAACCGATTCCGCCGATAACCACAAGGCACATTATTGTTATCATAACAACAGGATCTTTCGCAAAAGAGGAAAGGGAAGAAAACTGCTTGTATTTTCCCATTAAGTCAAAGCCGGCATTACAGAATGCGGAAATAGAATGAAATATTGCATTGAAAATGCCCTCTGCAAGCCCCATTTTAGGACAAAACCTGAAGGCAAGGATTATTGCTCCGATTGCTTCAAAAGTGAATGTACCCTTAACGATGCGCTTTAGAAGCACAACTGCACCGCTAAGGCGGATGTTGCCTTCGGCTTGCATAAGAAGTCGGCGTTCATATACGCCGATTTTCTTTTTTAAAAAAACCGAAAACATTGAAATGAATACCAGGAATCCCAGACCGCCTATTTGTATTAATGAAATAATTACAATTTGACCAAATAGCGACCAATGGGTAAATGTATCATATACAATAAGACCTGTAACACAGGTTGCACTTGTTGCAGTGAACATAGCGTTAATAGGTGGCGTGAAAGTTCCGTTTGCTGATGATACGGGCAAACACAAAAGCAAGGTTCCCAATAAAATTAATAGCAGGAAACTTAAGACAATAATCTGTGTATATGTTAGTTTTTTAAGAAGTTTTCGCATTTTAATTCCTATGCCTTCCAAAATTTTCTGTCAAGACTTCTGTACTGTATGGCTTCCAGAATGTGCTTATTCTCTATATTTTCAGAAGCATCAAGGTCTGCAATTGTTCTTGCAACTTTGAGTATTTTATCGTATGCACGTGCGGAAAGACCTAATCTTTCAAAAGAAAGTTCAAGTGTTTTTGAAGCACTTTCGGAAAGAATACAGTATTTTCTTGTCAATGAAGATGTCATTTTTGCATTACAGGAAATGTTAGTTCCTTTAAATCGTTCAATCTGAATTTTTCTGGCTTTGTTAACTCGCTCGCGTATTGCCGATGAAGGTTCTCCGGCTTCCGTTTCCGAAAGTTGTGCATAATCAACGGGCGGCACTTCTATATGTATATCAAGCCTGTCCAGTAGCGGACCGGAAACTTTTGAAAGATACCTTGCCGGCGCTCCGTTAGGACATGAACAACTTCTTGTGGGATGACCGAAATAACCGCAAGGACAAGGATTCATAGCACAAATGAGCATAACAGAGCAAGGGTATGTTAAAGTACAAGCCGCACGAGAAATGGTAATATTTCCGTTTTCAATGGGTTGTCTGAGAACTTCCATTGTGTTACGGGAAAATTCGGGTAATTCATCAAGGAATAGAACACCGTTGTGGGCAAGTGATAATTCACCGGGTTTCGGTATAGTTCCGCCACCGGAAAGACCCGCTGCGGAAACAGAATGATGAGGAGATCTGAAAGGTCTGTAATTGATTATGGGTTTTTCTTTTGATAAATGACCGGATAAAGAATATATTTTTGTGGTTTCAAGAGCTTCGTCAACTGTGATATCCGGCAAAATTGTGGGTATGCGTTTTGCAAGCATACTTTTTCCGGAGCCGGGAGGGCCTATCATCATAACATTATGACCACCGGCTGCTGCAACTTCTAATGCTCGTTTAACTTCATACTGCCCTTTAACATCTTTAAAATCGGGAAGAAATTCGGGCAATTCGTAGTGCTTAAATGGTTTTAATTCAACTGTATCAAGCTTTTGGAAGTCATTTATGTGATCAACTAACTCTTTGAGATTTTTAACTGCATAAATATTTATTCCGTCAATAACAGCCGCTTCTTCGGCATTTTTAAAAGGAATATAAATATCCTTAAGTCCGTTATCTTTTGCAGCCATAACCATAGGCAGAACGCCTTTGACACTTTTTATATCACCTGAAAGGGAAAGTTCACCAATAAATGCAGCATTTTTATAGTCGCCCATTATTTGTCTGGTAGCAGAAAGAACCGCTACTGCCATGGGTAAATCGTAAAGTGAACCTTCTTTTTTTATATCAGCAGGTGCGAGGTTGAAGGTATAGTGAGAAGTCATATGCATCTCATAACCTGAGTTGTTGAGCGCCGCAACAATTCGGTCACGGGCTTCGCTGACTGCAGTATCCGGAAGCCCGACTACCTCCATTGAATATTTGCCGCTGCTTATATTAAGTTCAACATCGATCATATAAGATTCTAATCCTAACAGACCGACACTTTTAATTTTTGAGAACATATAAATCCCTCAATTACTCAATATCTTCTTCACTGTTATCCTGTGTATCGTCAGATTGTGTATTCGTATCAACTGAAACAGGAATTTCTATATTTTCAAGTGTTGTCTTGTATTCTTCATCTTCGTCTTCATCGTCTTCTTCAACATATAAAGGCGGATCAAATTTAAATATACCTGTTTTAATTATTGCGCAAATCATAAGGAGCATTATAAGAGCAACAGCTGAAATGATGCAACCTTCCAAAAGACCTTGCGGTACATATTGGAGTTTAACGGTGTGTTCGCCTTTTGTGATTTCCACGCCTAAGAGGGCGCCGTTGCCGATATCGTAAATTTTATCGTCGCTCACTTTTTCACCGTCAATATATACAGACCAACCTTTGTCGTAGTTGATAGAGGTGTAAAGAATACCGTCATCGGAAGCGTTAAAAGTACCTTCTATAACAGTTTCATCGAACTTTGTTACGTTAAGAGAGTTGCTCTTTAATTGGTTATAACCTGCTATAAAAGATTCGTTATCAAGTGTTACACCGAAAAGGTATAAGTAGCCGTCTTTGACTTCGTTAAAAGGTGCATAGATGTTTATAACATCTCCGGCTTTTAACGCCCCTAAATCAAGAATATGAGGTTTTGTGCCGACAGGTTGCGCTATTGCAGTTCCATCGGGGAGGGAAACTGTGATGTTATCAATATCGTTGTTGCTCGATTTAAGATAGAGATATGCGTTACCGCTTTCTTTAACAGTTAATTCAAAAGAAACAGAAGCGCCTGCGGGGTCTGTTACGGAATAAGGATAACAGCCGCTTTCACTGTCTGACAGATCGGTGCAGTTTACACCATTGCCGGAAAGCGAAGTCATTTCCATATCGTTGAAAACAGTATGGATACCTGTGGATGAGCCGAAAAGACCACTTTGAACTTCAAAGGGATTGGGATTATCATGTGACCATTGAAGAATATCCTCGTTAACTCTGAATGCTATGGGTAACTGATAAAGATTTTCGTAAGCTGTGTATTTTGCAACAGCACCTATTTTGTTGTAGATTTCAGGATTCATCTCAGCCTTTGAGCCTGTGTTGTTATCAACTATATAATCAAGGGCAAAGAATGCGTTGTAAACAGGTGTTTGTCTGTTATAGGTGTAACTGTTGATATAGTTACTGAACATACCGAGATGCGACTGCATATTTGAAACTTTTTCGTATGCCATAGAGGAGAATGTTGAAACACCGTTATAGTAGTACCAACATGGGTCCATACGGGCTCTCAGATTTGTGAGTTCCATACGGTAATAGTCATTTCCTTCGTATTCATCAATCTGAGTTTTGATTTCCTGGAAATTGTCGTAATCGCCTACGAAATTCACTTTGGTTTGGTCCATGCTGTAATTATTTGTGTTAGCAACTGTATATTCAGCACAGCAAGAACAGAGAATAAGCGCAGCCGCTGCTATTGCAGGATATTTATCGTTTTTGAGAATACCAAGAGCGAGGCAGTAGATACCTATAAACGCAACGCAAATCCAGACACCTGTTTCGCTGAAGTTCTTGGAACCGATTTCCTGGACGAGGATTATAAAGAAAATCGTGGCTGCACCTACACCGATTATCTGACGATTCGTGTATTCTTTGATATTCATCAACGCCTTGAAAGCAAGTGTTAAAAGAATAAAGGAATACATATATGAAAAACGGTAGGGCAAATCGTTGGGGAAATGGAAACCGTGCCAGATATAGTTAAGGTAGTTTGTGTAGCAACTTGCGAACATTACGCCAAGGATACCAACACTGAAGATTTTCTCTTTAAGAGAGATTTTGTTAGAAAAGATATACAACGGCACAAGCATAACCGTAAGAATACCGCAGTAAACATTAGGCAAAACATCTGTACCGCTGCTGCGAATAGTCGGATCAAGGTATGCAAGGTGATTGGCAAGAAAATCAAAAATAGAAAAGTAGGTTTTAAACTCTTGTGGCCATGTTCCTGATGTTGCGGAACAGTTTAAAAGAATAAAGTAAACAGGTACAAGGGCAAAACAACCAAGAAGAGCGGAACCGATTGAAGAAAAAGCAAATCTTACACCCGAATCTATAAATTTATAGTTTCTCAGATTGTTATAACCCCATACAAAGAATCCGCTGAAGCCTTTTTCGCGTTTTGCAAGTCTGCCGAAGTATGTTTCAGATAAATCGTAATTGGAAAAATAGTAGTAAATAAAGTAAAGAACAGAGAAAATGCACACCATATAACCCATATAATAGTTGGTAATCAGTGTAAGAGCGAGGGTTATGGTGTAAAGTCGCATTTTGCGTTCGCTGATGAGCTTCTCAATACCCAGAATAACCAAAGGGAAAAGGTAGAAAGAATCAATCCACATTATGTTCCAATAGTAGGCAATAAAATAACCGCTGCAAGCATAAAGAACACCAAAAGCGGATACAAGAGGTGACTGCACTTTGTGCTTTTTAGAAATGAAATATGAGAAAGTAAACGATGCAATTGTGGCTTTAAGAAGTACCATAGCGGCAATTGCTTCGGGCATATTTTTATGTCCGAATAAAATCATAATAATTGCAAGGGGTGAGGATAAATAGTTATAGAAGTTTCCTAAGAACGAGCTACCGCCACCGGATTTCCATGAATAAAGGAAACTATCTAAATTAGTTACTCTTTCATAAAGCTCTGCAAACAGCGGACCATACTGGTGATAAAGGTCCATTCTTAAAATTGTTACATCACCGAAAGGTGCCAAATCATAACAAAAATAGACAACAGTCATTATTGCTGCGGTACAAGCTGCAGCAAGGAAACAGTACCTGACATCTATAGATTTTTTTATTAAAGGGTTGTTTTTGAGTTTATCTTTCATTACTTTGTCATCCTTTGATTTACTGTATTTATATACAGAATAAATAATACCATATATGTAAAATTCTTTCAATGATTTTAAATTTTATTTTTAATTTGTTTATATTTTCTGTTCTATTTTGGGACAAGGGAAAATAAGTATTTTTTGAAAGGAATGGTAAACAATGAAGGAATTCTTAAATGCAATATCCCTTTTGCCTGATAAATATAAAAATATTTTGTCACGAATAGGGGAATCACAAGCCAAAGAGATCAAGGAGATACGTTTCAGAAACGGCAACGCGGTAACTCTTAACGGGAAAGAGCGTATATATTATTTGACAGATAGCGGTTTGTTGACCGCAACTTATTGTGACAATGTTTTAAAAACAGATGACCGTGAAATGCAAGAAATCGTTTTTATGCTCTCACGACGATCACTGCATACATACCAGGATATGATCGCAAAAGGTTTTATTCCCCTCAGAGGAGGGTGTAAAGCCGGTGTTGCGGGCAGAGCGGTTATAAAAAACGGCTCTGTTTATTCAGTTTCGTCATTTAACTCGGTTAATATACGTATTTCACGAGAGTTTTACGGCTGCTCCGAAGATATTATTAAAAAAGTAGAGGATTGTCATTCGTATATTATTGTGGGGCCGCCTCTTTCCGGCAAGACAACACTTTTGAGAGATTTGTGCCGCCATTATTCCGGAAAAAATGCAGTTACACCTCTTAAAACCGCAATCATAGATGAACGTGATGAAATTGCTTCGCGTTCATTTGGTTACGGACTTGAAGTGGGAGAACACACCGATGTATTGACCCTCTATCCCAAAGCATTGGGAACAGAAATTGCTGTCAGAACACTTTCTCCGGATATTATAATTCTTGATGAAATCGGTGCTGATGATGAATCAAAGGCACTTCTTTCGGGAATGAACAGCGGTGTTAATTTTATCGCAACTGCCCATGGTGCCACATTTGAAGAAGTGTTAAGGCGACCTAATATAAAAACTCTTGTGAATGCAGGTGTTTTTAAAAAGGCGGTAGTTCTTGAAGGGCGAGAAAATCCTTGTGCTGTAAAGGAGATGGTTTCCCTTTGAAAACCGTGGTGGTTATAAGCGTTGCATTAACTTTTTTAGGTATAGGTGCTTACGATATTTTCAAGCAAAAAAGCAAAACAAGCATTCTTGATGAAATAGTTCGGTTTGTATGCTTTATAAAAGGTGAACTTCATTACAGAACATCGGATTTTGATTCCTTAATTGACTCTGCAAAAAAACAAAAATATAAATATATCGGTTTCGAAAAATCAAATATATTTCTTGAAGATTCTGTTGATGTATACGTAAAAAACGAATTTTATGAGTTCGTCAGCCGTATCGGCACAACTGATACAGATGGTCAAATTGCTTTGTGTGACGAGTACATAAACCGATTTTCAGAAAAACTTACCGAACGCAAACAAAACGAAAAAAGCAAAATACAAGTAAATGCCGCACTCAGTGTTTTGAGTGCGCTGTGCGTAATTATTCTTTTTATATAAGGTGGAGTAATGGATTTAACAATAATTTTTAAAATGGTAGCGGTAGGTATGGTGGTTGCGATTATGAATCAGTTATTGCAAAAGGCAGGCAAGGAAGAGTATACCTTGCTTACAACACTCGCAGGTTTAATTATTGTGCTTTTGATGTTCTTGCCGTATTTAACTCAATTAAAGGATGAATTAGCATCCATGATTCAGTTTTGATTGTGTTAAAAATAGCAGTCCTGGCGATTGCGGGTGTAATAATGATTGCACTTTTGAAGAACAATACGTCTACATATTCAGCCGTAGTCCAGGTTGCTTTAGTGATTATTATTCTGCTGACAGTATTTCCTCAAATTGAAGAGTTGATTTCAGTTTTAAGCGGATTTTATTTAGCGGAAAATTTGAGTAGCGGGGCAATAAAAATTATGCTCAAAATTTTTGCAATTCTAACTGTCGGCTCCATAACTGCTGATATATGTCGCGATAATGGTCAGAATGCAGTTGCCAACACTGTTGAGTTATCCGTGAAAATTTTGGCAATATCATGTGCGTTGCCTGTTTTTTCGGCGGTTGTAAGTGTTGCTTCATCATTTTTCAATAGGTGAAAAAATGAAAAGAAAGTCTAAAATTATCGTTGTATTTTTTGTTACCGTATTAACAATAGTTTTTGGTTGTGTTTCTGTTTATGCGGTTGAGCCAAACATTGATCAATACTCAGAGGAATTTGATTTTGATATAATTTTATCTTCTGCGGATGATGAAACTTTGGGTATTTTAAAAGAGATCGGAATAGATGAAATAAGTTACAAAAGCATTTTTTCGGTAGATCCGTCAAAGGTGTTTAAAGCACTTTTTAATATAGTTACCCAAGCGGTTAAAGAACCTTTTCAGTTCTTGATAATAACTGTTGGTGTGCTTATACTCACAACACTTATATCGTCTGTGGTAAATTCTACCGAAAGTGTGTCGTTGGTAGGTGGTTCGGTTATTGCTTTGAGTGCCGCCGTACCTGTTGCGGGTATTGTAACAACTTCGTTTTCCGTTCTTGAAACACTGAGCGTTTTTACGACTGCTTTCACAGGTGTATTTTGCGCAATAGTTTCATCAGCGGGACTTTTAACAGCAAGTACAACACATTCAGCAATTACAATATTCTCCGATGCGTTGTTTTCCGGGCTTCTGGCAGAGTTTTGTCAACCCGTTGTTAGTGCAATGTGTTCGTTAGGTTTTTTATCGTGTTTTGATTTTTTCGATTTCAGTACGCGGTTTTCGGGGACAGTAAAAAAAGTGTATGTTTTTTTTATGAGCTTTATAGGTACTGTGTTTTCAGGAATAATTACTATCAAAGGTGTTTTGAGTGATGGTGTAGATACTCTTACGGCTAAAAGCATCAGGTTTGTTGTCGGAAGAAGTCTTCCTGTGGTTGGCGGAACAGTAAGTGAAACCTATTCGGCTTTGGTTTCAAGTCTTACGCTGATAAAAAATACAGTAGGTATATTTGGGATAATAACAGTTATAGTGACCGTTCTTCCTACACTCATAGATCTTCTTATGTGGTTATTGGCTCTTGAATTATCTATATCAATTTCAGAATCTTTCGGTACAAGCAAAGCTATGGGAATGCTAAATGTTTTAAAGGATACACTCATTTTGTTGGTGGCGACCATTGTAATTGTGTCAACGATTTTTATTGTTTCGGTAGGTGTTGTGATAGCGGTAAAAGGCGGTGTAGCATGAGTGAAATTATAAAAACTGTCTTTGTAAATTACATAACCTGTGCTTTGGTTGGCGGTCTTCTTGAATATGTTGCCCCACAAAATGCACGTAAAACTTTGCGTGTAGCGGTTGTTTCAATTATGCTTATAACATCTTTGTCACCGATTTTAAAAATTGATTTTGATTTTGCAAATATAACCTCAGTTTACGAAAATAATGAAACAGCGACTTATGATGCATTAATGCATACTGCTAACTTAACCGAAAAAAAGATTTATAACGAGATGCGTGATATACTCATAAATCTTGAAATAGATGAATATGAAATATATGTAAACACAACAGTAGAAAAAGAAGAAAATACTGTTTTTCTTGATTCCATAAAAATTGAGGTGCCCGAAAAATTTGCGGACAAAATACCGGAAATACAAAAATTGGTTAAAGAAGAATATCTGGTGGTTTTGGTTGTCGAAAAGATGGTGTAAAGATGAGCGAAATATTAAAAAATATACGTAAATTGACTTTACCGAAGCATTTTATTCCCATTGTGTTGGCGGTTGTTGCGTTGCTTGTTCTTCTGTTGAGTGAGTTTGTCAGTACTGATAAGAACGAGCCTGTGGATATTCAGAATACATCTGTATATGCTGCACAGTATACCAAAGAAATTGAAAAAGAACTTGAGTCGATTTTAAGTAAAATTAACGGCGCCGGAGATGTCCGCGCAATGGTGACACTAGAAAGTTGTTATGAAAATGTATATGCAAAGGGATATTCTACTAAAAATGAGCAGGAGGACCACAAAGATTCAAATGAAATGACCGAGGAATACATAATAGTGAAAAACGGATCTAATAATGAGGAATGCCTTGTTGTTAAAGTGTATGAACCCACAGTTAAAGGCGTGGCAATAGTAGCAGAAGGGGCTGATGATGTTAATGTTAAAGCAGCAATAACAGAAACAGTGTGTGCGTTATTCGGTATAAGTAGCGCAAAGGTTTCTGTAGAAAAGATGACGGCTAAATAAAAAAATAAGAGGAGCAGAGTTTATGAATATTATTTTGAAAAGAAGACAACTTATTCTGGCAAGTTTGGTTGTAGCTCTTGGTGCGGCAGTTTTTGTGAATTGGTATTATACGGGCAATAACTCTATAAAAACAACCGAGGAAACTACCCAAACGGAGTATGTGCAGAATTTAGGTGAAGCTAAATATGTAAATGCAGAGGGCACCACCGATTATTTCAGCCAAGTTAAACTTAATCGACAGAAAACAAGGGATGAAGCCATTGATAAACTGAACAATTCACTAAAAAATGCAAAAACGGGTTCGGATGAAGCAAAGGCGATAACCGCCTCCATTGATAAGCTTACAACTCAGATTAAAATAGAAAATGACGTTGAGTCGCTTATTTCCGCCAAGATTTCAGGAGAATGTGTTGTAGTAATAAACGACACTTCTGCACAGGTTGTTGTAAAAAAAGGTATTCTCAATGAAGATATAGCCCTGCAGATTATGGACATAGTAACAACAAACACAAAATTTGATGCAGCTAATATAAAAATAACTGAATCTACATAATAAAAAACACCTGATACATCTTTATCGTGTATCAGGTGATATATTTTTATTCATCAAAAAGGGGAGTGGAAAAGTATCTTTCGGCGGTGTCGGGAAGAACAGCAACAACTGTTTTACCTTTACCGAGTTTTTTTGCAAGTTTGATTGCTGCAGCAACGTTAGTACCGCTGGAAATACCGCAGAGTATACCTTCTTTTGAAGCAAGGTCTTTTGCTGTGTTAAGAGCTTCTTCGTCGGTAACTATGCAGATATCACTGTAAATGGATGTGTTAAGTATGGGAGGAATAAGACCGTCACCGATACCCATCTGAATGTGGGTGCCTATAAGTCCGCCTGAAAGTATTGCCGCATCTTCTGGTTCGACAGCCCAGATTTTGATATCCGGGTTAGCCTCTTTAAGAACTTCGCCTATACCTGTAAGGGTGCCACCTGTGCCGATGCCTGCGCAGAAACCATCAATGGGTTTACCAACTTGTTCAAGAATTTCCATAGCGGTTTTCTTACGCTGAATTTCCGGATTAGCAGGGTTTTCGAACTGTTGTGGAACAAAAACATTTTCGTCTTCTTCCTGCATCTTTAATGCTAATTGCAAACATTCATCAATACATTTACCGATATTACCTGCATCGTGAACAAGTTTTACCTCTGCACCGTAGTGCTTAACGAGTTTTCTGCGTTCTTCGCTGACGGAGTCGGGCATAATAATAACAGTTTTATAACCTCTTACCGCGCCTACAAGGGCAAGGCCAATACCCTGGTTACCGCTTGTGGGTTCAACGATTATTGTATCTTTATTGATTTTTCCCTGTTTTTCAGCTTGTAAAATCATATTGTAAGCAGTTCTTGTTTTAATAGAACCACCAACATTAAGACCTTCGAATTTAACGAGTATTTCGGCACTGTCATCATCAACCATTCGGTTAAGACGTATAACAGGAGTGTTTCCCATTGCCTCTAAAATGTTATTACAAATCATCGTGTAACACCTCAAAATTGATGTTGAAAATGTATATTACTTCATCTTATGAATCTAAAACGTACAGTTTACAAGTTTAGCATATAAATCTTGCTTTTGCAAGTATAATTTATTGAGTGCAGAATTAGAAATTTCTGAACAACTTTAGCGATTTGAATGGCGTTTTTAGCTGTAATTTTTATTGCTCGATTTTTAATGCTCTAAGTAAATTATTATAAAGTATGTCTTCCAGCTGCTTTTTGGAAAAGCCCAGTGAGAACAGATATTTTAATTCTTCGTCCTGTCGCCACATAGGAAAATCTGTTCCGAAAATTACTTTATCTGTACCGTAGATTTCAATAATCTTTCTGGCGGTTTCTTTTTTCAGGGCATAGAAGGATGAACAGGTGTCAACATAAAAATTCTTGTATTGTGACAGCTTTTCTGCCGCATCCTCCCATATTGACCAACCGCCAAGATGAGCACCAATAACAATAAGGTCGGGGAATTTTTCAAGCACAGGCGCAACCCTGTTAGGGTTCGAGTTGTCATAACGTGAATCGCCTGTATGAAGAAGAATGGGCAGACCTTTTTCGTTACAAATTTCAAATATTCTGATTACTTTAGGGTCATCAACCTTGAAGCTTTGAATATCCGGGTGTAGCTTTACACCCTTTGAGCCAAGCTCTATAAGGTGTTCTACATCCTCTTCTAAATCTTCGCTTTCGGGGTGAAGTGAGCCGAAGCCTATAAACCTGTCGGGAAAAAGTTTGACCTCGTTTGCAATGAAACTATTGATACTTTGAGCGTGGTGCGGTGTTGTAGCAACGGAGGTCACAAGACACTTTTGAACCCCTGTTTGATCGCATTGTTGTATAAGTGTTTTTGCAGTACCCACAAAGCCGCAGCCGTCAATTACTCCTGATTTGCTGATTTTATAAAAAATATCAATGCTGTCAGTAGCCTTTTGGGCTATCTTATCGGGAAATATGTGACAATGTGAGTCAATTATTTTGAAATCTTTGTAATTCATTTTAGGACCTGCTCTCGTCAACTTAAAAACACAGAAGTCGAGTATCTGACCCGACTTCTGGTAACTAATGCAATTTATTTCTGACTATTGTATCTGTCGAGTGATTCTTCTCTCATTTTGTATTTGAGAATCTTACCTGCAGCGTTCATGGGGAATTCGTTTACGAATAAGAAGTATTTTGGAACTTTGTGTTTTGCAATAGATGCGTAGCCGTATTCCTTCATTTCTTTTTCGTCAGCAGTTTCACCCTTATGAAGAATAATCCAAGCACAGCATTCCTCGCCGTACTGTTCATCGGGAACACCAACAACCTGAACGTCACGAACCTTGGGGTTGGTAAGGTAGAATTCCTCGATTTCACGGGGATATAGGTTTTCACCGCCACGGATAATCATATCTTTAAGACGTCCTGTAACCTTGTAGTAGCCGTCAGGTGTTCTCATACAAATGTCACCGGAGTGAAGCCAACCTTCGTTATCAATTGCCTGAGCAGTTGCTTCAGGCATTTTGTAGTAACCCTTCATAATGTTAAAGCCACGTGCAACAAACTCACCACTCTGACCGTCGGGAAGCTCAAGACCGGTTTCAGGATCGATGATTTTACATTCTACACCGGGGAATGCACTACCAACGGTTTCAACACGGTGGTCAAGATCTTCGTTTACTTCGCCCATTGTGCAACCTGGAGAAGCCTCTGTCTGACCATAAACCGAAATAATTTCACGCATATTCATTTCTACTGATGCACGGCGCATAAGGTCTGCAGGGCAGTTAGCACCAGCCATAATGCCGGTTCGCATATATGAGAAGTCGGTTTTGGCAAAATCCGGATGACCGAACATTGCAATAAACATTGTGGGAACACCGTTGAAACAGGTAATGCGTTCATTATTTACACAAGCGAGTGATGACTTGGGTGAGAAGTAAGGGATGGGGTAAAGTGTACCACCGTGGGTCATCGTAGATGTCATTGAAAGCACCATGCCGAAGCAGTGGAACATAGGAACCTGAATCATCATGCGGTCGGCAGTGGATAAATTCATTCTGTCACCGATTGTTTTACCATTGTTTATAATGTTACGGTGTGTAAGCATAACGCCCTTGGGGAAGCCTGTTGTACCTGAGGTGTATTGCATATTACAAACATCATCAGGCTTTACAAGTGAGGAACGTCTGCGAACCTCTTCTCTTGGAACAAGTGAAGAACGTGATAACATCTGTTCCCAAGTAAGACAACCATCCATCTCAAAACCTACAGTAACAACATTACGAAGGAAGGGGAGGTTCTTTGAGTACAAGGCTGAGCCGGGTTCAAGGTTTTTGAGCTCGGGACAAAGCTCTTCAATAATTTTCTTGTAGTTGATATCCTTGCAGTACTCAATCATAACAAGCGTATGAGTATCAGACTGCTTGAGCAGGTATTCTATTTCGTGAATTTTATATGCTGTGTTAACTGTAACAAGAACTGCACCGATTTTTGTTGTTGCCCAGAAGGTGATGAACCACTGAGGAACATTAGTCGCCCAGATTGCAACGTGGTCACCTGCTTTTACGCCCAGTGAAATCAACGCTGCAGCACATTCGTCAACGTCACGACGGAACTGCTCGTAAGTTCTTGTGTAGTCAAGTGTGGGATATTTAAAAGCGTACTGGTCGGGATATTTTTCTGCCATTTTATCAAGTACATCGGAGAAGGTTGCATCAATAACATCAAACTTTTTCCAAGGGAATGTACCTGATTTATCACGGTTATAATGTACACGGTCATAAACCTTTTTTTCACGACCTAAAGAGGAAATGTAGTTTGTGAAGTGAGTGAGAACAATGTCAGCATCGCTGATTTCTTCGTTCCATGCAGCACAGATGAAGCCCTCATAATTAAGTGAAGAAAGAGCGTTCAATAACTTCTCAACATCCAAATCGCCTTCGCCGATTAAAACAGTCTTTCCGTCCTTCATATCACCAAGGCGTACGTATTTAATGTAAGCACCTAAGTTTTTGATAGTAGTTTCAGCAGTTTCGCCTACATCGAAATATGTTCCTCTTACATTCCATGAAACACCGATAGCAGCAGAAGCAAAGTGGTTGATAACATCAATCACGTTTTCAGTTCTTGCAAGATATCCGATTGTTTCAAATAAAATGTTAACGTCACCTGACTGAGCGCGTTTGATTGCACCTGTCATTTTTTCGTCAAGAACATCAAAAGCAACCTTACCCTGTGTGTGAACAATAACGTTTTCGATGCCTGATGCAACTGCCATGCTTACATATTTTTCAATAAGTTCAGCGGTAGTGCTTTCGCTTTCGATGGGATCGGGCATACGAAGTGCTGAAACAGTAAGGTTTCTGTTGATGAGCTTTCTTTTCGCGTCAGCAATACGTTCACGTCTTAAAACACTGTCGTGATGTCCGCTTCTTTCTTTTATAGCATCGTAAATTTCAAATCCTTCAAAACCATAGTCAAAGGCATAACGGCAGGTGTCAAGAAATGAGGCTCGACGCACATTTTTGGTCGAAAATACAATTTTCATATTATGCCTCCTCGAATACGATTTTGTTTAATGCATTGATATATGCTCTGATGCTTGCAGCAACAATGTCAGTGGATGTGCCGTTACCTGAATAGAGTTTTCCGTTGTTGCGAAGTCTTACAAGTGCCGAGCCGAGAGCCTCTTTGCCTTCTGTTACAGACTGTACCTGGAAATCGTCAAGCTCATAGTGGTGACCGATACACTGCTCAATTGCACGGAATACAGAGTCAATAGGACCGTCACCGTTGCTCACGCCACAAATGATTTCATCATTACATTTCAAAGTAACCTGAGACATGGATGCTGACATATTGCTGCTTGTTGTTGTATAAGTTTCAAAGTGATAGGTGGAGGGAGCCTGCATTGCAGAGCTTGCTATAATTGCTTCAAACTCTTTGTAGCCAACAGCACCCTTCTTTTCACATACCTGTTTAAGAACCTTGTGCACGTTGCCGATATCGGAATCGGAAAGTTCGTAGCCTAAAACAGCCGCTGCCTGAGCGACCTGATCAATTGTTGAATCAGAGTCAAGAAGAATTCTCTTACCTTCGCTTATGGATTCGTTGGTTTCATAAGCATCGTGGCTGATGCTTGATAACATATCTTCGATGCTTGCGTGGATTTTTGTGTTGTTAAGCTTGATTTCAGCATCAATCTGTGTGCCACAAGCGTTAATTGCATCGGAAAGCTCACCTGTGAGAAGTGCATTTTTACCTGCCATTGCACATTTGAGACCGTCAGCACCACATTTGATAGCGGAAAATGCAGAAGCAACTGCCATACTGATGCTGTCTGATACCTGAACATAAACAGGGATGCTTACCGCTGCTTTTACTTTTGTAACCAAATTTGCAATATCGTCGGGAGTTGAAGCACCTGCATCGTCACAGATTGTAACAATATTTGCCCCTGAAGCTTCTGCTTCTTTTACTGCGGCAATGAGGAAATCTTCATCTGCTCTTGTTGCATCAAGTGCAGAAAATTCAACGTCAGCACAAAATTCCTTTGCGGTCTTGATAAGCTCCGAAATTTTTTCAAGCATTTTTGCCTGTTTTACGTGATATGTGTATTCCATTTGAATTGTGGAAACGGGAAGCTCAACCTGAAGACGGGGGGTCCGGGCATCCTTTATGCATTCCCAAGCAACAGCAACATCTTCACTGCTGAAGCCAACAGGAATTGCAAAAATTGCGTTCTGCACGTTCTGTGCAATTGTTTTATAGATGATTTTGTCTTCGGCAGGAGATTTTACTGCAGGAATTTCAATTACATCTACACCGATTTTATCGGCACAGTTTGCAATTGCTGATTTTTCTCTGAATAGTAATGATACAGCTCTGTCCTCTGAAATCTTTTTAAGTGTGATGTCGGAAATGATAATTTTTTTCACTTTACTCATCCTTTTCAGCATAAAATATATAATGTAATAAAAAAATGCATAAATAAAGTCCCTGAGATAATAATCCTTATCTCAGGGACGAATTTAAAAAAATCCGCGGTACCACCCCGGTTACTGCAAAAGCAGTCACTCATTAAAGCTCATATAAGCCTGTAGCCATGGTAACGGGGCCGCCGTAGTTTCTTACACGCGAAAACGGTTGGGAAACTCTGCTCCGGAACGAGACCGAATTTTTGCAACACATTGACTCGCAGCAACCGTCAACTCTCTGAAATGTCAAACCAAAAAAACGTAATTCCTTCATCGCATTTATGAATATGTGTGAAATAATATCACTATTTCCGGGGTTTGTCAACATTTATTTTTATTTTTTATATTGTAATAAAGAAAAAATTTAAAAAAACTATTGACAGGGAATTTAAAGTGTGATAATCTTTTGTAAATTAAAAAATATCACAAATAAAAGCTATGACGAAGACGGTCGAAATTAACGACTTCCAGAGAGTCGGCGGTTGCTGTGAGCCGACAGTTTGTTTTTTTCATTGACCCATCCCTTCCGAGCCGAAGGTCCGAAAGATTATTATTGAGTAGGCGCTTTCCGAGAATGCTGCGTTAGTGCAACGGAGTTGATTGACTCTTAAGGTGGCAATTTTATTATTGCAATTTGAGTGGTACCGCGGATATTATTATTCGTCTCAAAGTAAAGTAGAGATACTTTATTTTGGGGCTTTTTTATTTGTGCTTTTTTGATTATTTCTTTTTTTGAAAGGATGAAAAATTATGGCAGATAATTCAGTAACAAACAAACTCGCTGAGGTAGCAGAGCGTATATCCGAGCTTCGTAATATTTATGGCTTTACTGATGAAGAAATGGCTAAGAAAACAGAAGTCAGCCAGGAAGAATACCACTCTTATTTAGATGGTAGTGACGATATGCCTTTTACATTCGTTCATAAATGCGCACTTGCTTTCGGTGTTGAAATTACAGATTTGTTGGAAGGTCAGAGTGCAAAGCTTTCAACTTATAATGTAACACGCCGTGGTGAAGGCACAATAACTGCAAACGAGGAAGGAATTCTCATTCAGAATCTTGCGGCTAATTTTAAGAAGAAGCTCGCTAATCCCTATTGGGTCAGATATGAATATTCCAGTGAACTTCAATCAAAACCCATTGAAGTTACAACACACTCCGGTCAGGAATTTGACCTTGTTATAAAAGGTGCTCTTAAGGTTCAGATTGGTGACCACGTTGAAGTGCTTCACGAAGGTGACAGCATTTATTATAAAAGCTCAACTCCTCACGGTATGATTGCCGTTGACGGTGAGGATTGTCTTTTCCTTGCTATGGTTATGGCAGAGGATGAAGATGTAGCAGATGAGCATATGAGTACAGTTAACGTGAACAAAGAGCCTAAGGATGTTCCTCTTGTTTGCAACAAGTTCATCACAACTACCGTTGATGAAAAAGGCGTTTGTGACAGCATCAAATTCCATGACGAAGATAAATTCAACTTTGCGTTCGATGTAATTGACGAATTGGGCAGAAAGTATCCCGATAAACTTGCAATGCTTCATATTTCGGATGATTTAACAGAACGTCGATTCACTTTCAAAGATATTAAAGAAGCATCTTCACAGGCTGCTAACTATTTTAAATCTTTAGGTATCAAGAAAGGCGACAGAGTACTTCTTGTTCTTAAAAGAAATTATCAGTTCTGGATTGCAATTCTCGGACTTCATAAACTTGGTGCCGTTGCAATCCCTGCAACGAACCAGCTCGTTGTTCACGATTACGAATACCGCTTTAATTCAGCCGGTGTATCCGCAGTAATCGCTACTGCTGACGGCAAGGCTACCGATAATATTGACGAAGCACAGGCGAATAGTCCTTCATTAGAAATCAAAATCGTTGCCAACGGCAAAAAAGATGGATGGCATAGCTTTGATGAAGAATTCGGACTTTTCAGTCGTCGTTTTGTTCGTGATGATGATACTGCTTGTGGCGATGACCCTATGATAATGTTCTTCACATCGGGTACAACAGGCTATCCCAAAATTGCCGTACACAGTCACAAATATCCTCTCGGACACTTTATCACCGCTAAATATTGGCATTGTGTTGAACGTGATGGCATCCACTTTACCATTTCCGAAACAGGTTGGGGTAAAGCTCTTTGGGGCAAGCTCTATGGTCAATGGCTCTGTGAGGGTGCAGTTTTTGTATATGACTTTGAACGTTTCGATGCTTCAAAAATTCTTCCGATGTTTGCGAAATATAACATCACAACCTTCTGTGCACCTCCCACAATGTACAGAATGCTTATAAAACAGGATATTTCACAGTATGACCTTTCATCCATAAAACACGCTACAACAGCAGGTGAGGCGCTTAACCCTGAAGTATTCAAGCAGTTTAAAAAGGCTACAGGACTTCGTGTTCACGAGGGCTTCGGTCAGACTGAAACAACTCTTTCAATCGCAAACCTTAACGGCACACCTCTTAAAATCGGTGCAATGGGTAAACCTACACCTCTTTACGATATTGATATAGTTGATCCTGACGGTAATCCCGTTGCAGACGGTGAAACAGGTGAAATTGTAGTTCATACCGATAACGGCGTTCCTTGCGGTCTTTTCCTTGGTTATTACAACGATGAAGAAAAGACAAGAGAAGTTTATCACGATGGTCTCTATCACACAGGTGACACCGCTTGGCGTGATGAGGACGGCTACTTATGGTATGTTGGCCGTGTTGATGATGTCATCAAATCATCCGGTTATCGTATAGGACCATTTGAAATCGAAAACGTTATTATGGAACTTCCTTATGTTCTTGAGTGTGGTGTTTCTGCTGCACCCGATGAGGTAAGGGGTCAGGTTGTTAAAGCAAGTATTGTTCTTACAAAAGGTACCGAAGGTACAGAAGAACTTAAAAAAGAAATTCAGGATTATGTTAAGAAAAATACTGCGCCATATAAATATCCCCGTATAGTTGTGTTTAAAGATGAACTTCCCAAAACTATCAGCGGAAAGATTATCAGAAATAAACTGTAATCAACGGAAATAACATTATAAATTAACAGTCTGCTATTGACAAAAAAGGGCAGATGTGGTATCTTTGAGGAAACTGAATATAAAGGCGTTGAAGAAAAGGGGCGCAGTTAATTCACCTGTCAGAGAAGTGGCGGTTGGTGCAAGCCATAGGTTGTGTAACTGATGTTTGTAGTTTCTGAGCCGGGAGGAAGAAAGGCGGTTTCGCTTAGTAGAACCTCTCCGTGATTGCTGCGTAAAGGCATAGAGGTTGTTTGACCTTGAGAGAGGCAGTTTTGTTACTGCAATTTGAGTGGTACCGCGGGTATAAATTTGATTTATTACTCGTCTCAAAGATTATCTTTGGGACGAGTTCTTGTTTTTTTCGTCCCGCCGATTGGATTACAGGAGGAAAATTATGGAAAAAATTACCGGTCTTGATTTTAAAATCAAGGAAATGGCAGCGCGTATCCGGGAACTCAGAGAAATCGAGAATTTAAGCGTTGCTGAAATGGCAATTAAAACCGACGTTAGCGAAAGTGAATATATTGCGTGTGAAAACGGCGAAAGCGACCTTAACTTTGCGTTTATTTACCGTTGCGCACTTGCATTTAATGTTGACGTAACAAGTATTATTGAGGGCCACAGCCCCAAACTTTCAAACTATGTTTTTACAAAAGCAGGTAAAGGACAAAAAATTGAAAAAGCTCATGGTATGACTTATTACAACCTTGCAGCATCCTTCAAAAACAGAATTGCCGAACCTCTTTTTGTTCGCAGTACATATGATGAAAGCAAACAACATAGCGATATCGAACTTACAACCCACGCAGGTCAGGAGCTTGATATTGTTATCGAGGGTAAACTTAAAGTCCAGGTAGGCGAGCATTACGAGATTCTCGGACCCGGTGACAGTATTTATTACGATAGTTTAACTCCTCATGGTATGATAGCTGTTGATGGTAGCGACTGTACTTTCTATGCACTCGTTCTTAATCCTACCGGAGAACCTATTCCCGAACTTGCACACGCACAGACTTTAAGAGATACAAAAACTTCTCATAAAGATACTAAAGACCGTATTTACCGCAAATTTATTGATGTTGAAGAAAATGATAACGGCACTCCCACATCTATTAAATTCAAGAATACAGAAAACTTCAACTTTGCGTTTGACCTTATCGATGCCCTTGCAGATAAAGAACCCGAAAAACTTGCGATGCTCCACGTTTCAAGGGATAAAACAGAACGTCGTTTCACATTTAAAGATATGAAAAGGGCATCCAACCAGGCTGCAAACTATTTCAAATCTTTAGGTATCAAAAAGGGCGACAGGGTAATGCTTATTCTTAAACGTCATTATCAGTATTGGTTTGCAATGCTCGGTCTTAATAAATTGGGGGCTATCGGTATTCCTGCGCCAAACCAGCTTTTGGAGCACGACCTTGAGTATCGTTTTCAGGCTGCAGGTGTTAAGGCAATACTTTGTACAACTGATGGTGATACTGCAAATCAGGTTGATTTAGCAGCGGCAAAGTGTCCCGGTCTTGAAATTAAAATAGCAGTTGGCGGCACTCGTGATGGTTGGCGAAACTATGACGAAGAAAGCACTCTTTTCAGTTCTCATTACGAAAGAACTGCGGATGCTCCCGGTGGCGATGATTTGATGCTTATGTTTTTCACCTCCGGTACAACGGGATATCCCAAAATCGCAGTACATAACTATAAATATGCTCTCGGTCATTTCCATACTGCAAAGTATTGGCATAACGTAGATCCTGATGGTTTGCACTTCACAATCTCTGATACAGGTTGGGCAAAGGCAATGTGGGGTAAACTTTATGGTCAGTGGCTTTGTGAAGCAGCATTGTTCGTTTATGACTTTGACCGATTTGATGCTGCAGACATTCTTCCTATGTTTGCAAAACATAAGATAACAACTTTCTGCGCACCTCCAACAATGCTCAGAATGATGATAAAACAAGACATTTCAAAATATGATTTTAGTTCAGTTAAACATATGACAACTGCCGGTGAGGCTCTTAACCCCGAAGTTTACCGACAGTTCGAAAAGGCAACAGGACTTCAGATTCTTGAAGGCTTCGGTCAGACTGAAAGCACAATGATTATCGGTAATATGACCGGCGCACCTCATAAAATCGGTTCAATGGGTAAACCCGCACCTATTTATGATGTTTGCCTTCTCGATAGCGACGGAAATCCTGTTAAAGCCGGTGAAAACGGCGAAATCGTTGTTAAAGTTAAAGATGGCGCACCATGTGGCTTGTTTACAGGTTACTACCATGACGAAGAAAAGACCAGAGAAGTATGGCACGACGGTTACTATCATACAGGCGACGTTGCCTGGATGGATGAAGATGGTTTCTATTGGTATGTTGGTCGAGTTGATGACGTTATTAAGTCATCCGGTTATCGTATAGGACCCTTTGAAATCGAAAGTGTTATTATGGAACTTCCTTATGTTCTTGAATGTGGTGTTTCTGCTGCACCCGATGAGGTAAGAGGACAGGTAGTTAAAGCAAGTATCGTTCTCGTTTCCGGTACAGAGGGTACAGACGAACTTAAGAAAGAAATTCAGCAGTATGTTAAGGAAAGAACAGCTCCTTATAAATATCCGCGTATTGTTGTATTTAAAGATGAACTTCCTAAGACAACAAGCGGTAAAATTCAACGAAACAAACTTTAAGAGGTGATAAGATGCAGTATAAAAGAATGACCTTGTTTGCAGGGCACTACGGAAGCGGTAAAACTAATATTGCCGTAAACTATGCACTGCATCTAAAATCACTCGGTAACGATGTAGTTATTGCCGACCTTGATATTGTAAATCCGTATTTCAGAACTCGTGATAGTCTTGATGAATTGACTGCCGCAGGGATAAAGCTTATTTCTTCGGAATTTGCAAGTTCCAACGTGGATTTGCCTGCGTTACCGCAGGAAGTGTATTCACTTCTTGACAAACGTGAAGAAAAGGCGATAATGGATATAGGCGGTGATGACCGCGGTGCCTATGCTCTTGGCAGATATTCGGATGCTATTATTGAAGAAAATGACTATGAACTTCTTTTCGTTTTCAATAAATTTCGTCCGTTGACTCCCGATGCTGAATCTGCAGTTGAAATAATGCGTGAAATCGAAGATGCTTGTAAAATGAAATTCACTGCAATTGTCAACAACTCAAATTTAGGCGAAATGACACAGGCGCAAGATATACTCGATTCGGTTGCCGAAACTGAAAGGTTAAGTCAATTAACAGGCTTACCCGTTAAAATGACAACCGTAAGAGCTGATTTAGTTAATAATCTCAACGGAAAAGTTGAAAATCTGTTTCCGCTGACTTTACAAAAGAAAATTGTATAAAATCCTAATCGAAACAGGAGGAAGAACAATGGCAAAAGTTACATTTGCAGAAAATGTATGCAAGGGTTGCGGTTTATGCGTAACTGCATGCCCTAAAAAAATCGTAGAGCTCGACTCTTCAAAACTTAATGCAAAAGGACATCATCCTGCACATTGCATTGATGAAAGCAAGTGCATCGGTTGTGCTTTCTGCGCAACAATGTGCCCCGACTGCGCTATAACTGTTGAAAGGTAAGGTGAAATAAATGGGTGAGAAAGTTTTAATGAAAGGTAATGAAGCCATCGCTGAAGCTGCTATCAGAGCAGGTTGTATGCACTATTTCGGCTATCCCATTACCCCTCAGACAGAAATTGCCGCATATATGGCAAAACGTATGCCCAAAGTAGGCGGCGTGTTCCTTCAGGCAGAAAGTGAAATTGCCGCTATCAATATGGTTCTCGGTGTTGCTGCAACAGGCAAACGAGTTATGACATCAAGCTCAAGCCCCGGAGTATCTCTTAAGAGCGAGGGTATTTCATACATAGCAGGTAGCGATGTTCCTGCACTTATCGTTAACGTACAGCGTGGTGGCCCCGGTCTCGGCGGTATCCAGCCCTCACAGTCCGACTATTTCCAGGCAGTTAAAGGCGGTAGCCATGGCGACTTTATGAAAATCGTTCTTGCACCTTCTTCCGTTCAGGAAATGGCTTCTCTTACAAGCACAGCTTTTGATCTTGCTGATAAGTACAGAATGCCTGCAATGATTCTTGCAGATGGTACAATGGGTCAGATGATGGAGCCTGTTGAGCTTCCCGAAACAAAGCCCAACACATTCGTTAAGCCCTGGGCTCTTACAGGTACAAAAGGGGAGAGAAAACACAATATTGTTAACTCTCTTTACCTTAAACCCGAAGAACTCGAAAAGACAAACTTCGAACGTTTTGCAAGATACAAAACAATTGAAGAAAACGAAGTTCTTTATGAAGAATATCTTATGGACGATGCAGAAATCTGCGTAGTATCTTTCGGTATTACAGCTCGTGTTGCTAAAAACGCTATTGTTGAAGCACGTGCTAAAGGTATCAAAGTTGGTATGATTCGTCCTATTACACTCTGGCCTTTCCCCAAGAAAGTTTTAAGAGCTGCTGCAGATAAGTGCAAAGCATTCCTTTCTGTTGAAATGAATATGGGTCAGATGATTGAAGATGTTAAGCTTGCAACAGAATGCAAAAAACCCGTATATCTTTGCAATCGCACAGGCGGTATGATTCCTTCACCCGAAGAAGTTCTTGCAAAGATTGAGGAAATCAATGAAGGAGGCGACGAATAATGGTAGTATTTGAAAAACCAAAAACACTCACCGATGCACCGCTTCACTATTGTCCCGGTTGCACACACGGTATTATCCACAGACTTGTTGCCGAAGTTATTGATGAACTCGGTATTGACGGCAGAACAATCGGTGTAGCTCCTGTTGGTTGCTCCGTTATGGCTTATGATTATTTTACTTGCGACTTTATTCAGGCACCTCACGGTAGAGCACCGGCAGTTGCAACAGGTGTAAAACGTGCAGACCCCGAAAACAACATTGTTTTCACATATCAGGGTGACGGTGACCTTGCTGCTATCGGTACTGCTGAAACAGTTCACGCTGCTGCAAGACGTGAAAACATCACAGTTATTTTCGTTAACAACGCAATTTACGGTATGACAGGCGGTCAGATGGCTCCCACAACACTTCCCGGTCAGGTAACCCAGACTTCACCTTACGGCAGAGATGTTGAAACAGTTGGTTATCCCGTAAAAGTTTGTGAACTTCTTCAGAATGTTGATGGCGCTGCATATCTTGAAAGAGTTGCTGTTAACAATCCTGCAAACGTAAGAAAAGCAAAAGCTGCAATCAAAAAGGCTTTCCAGAATCAGATTGAAGGCAAAGGCTTCTCACTTGTTGAAGTTGTTTCAACTTGTCCTACAAACTGGGGTCTTACACCCGAAAAAGCACTTAAGTGGCTTGAGGATAATATGCTTCCTTACTATCCTCTTGGTGTTTATAAAGATATCTATGCAGAGGAGGCAAAATAATGAGCAATACATGTAATATTCTTTTTGCCGGCTTCGGCGGTCAGGGTATCCTTTTCGCAGGTAAATTTGTAGCATACAAAGGACTTCTTGAAAATAAGCAGGTTTCCTGGCTTCCTTCATACGGTCCCGAAATGCGTGGCGGTACTGCAAACTGCAGTGTTATCGTAAGTGATGAGCCCATAGGTTCTCCCATAGTTGGTAAACCCGACGTACTCGTAGCAATGAACCTTCCTTCTCTTGATAAATATGAGAATGAAGTTGTTCCCGGTGGTAAGATTTTTGTTGACTCAACTCTTATTTCACGTAAGGTTGAAAGAACAGATGTTGATGTTTACTATATTCCTTCTACTGAAATTGCAAATGAAAAGGGCATAAGCACCCTTGCAAATATGATTATTACCGGTAAACTTCTTAAAGAAGTTCCTATGCTTGGTTTTGATGGTATTGATGCACCGCTCTCAAAGGTTGTTTCTGCACGTCACCAGGATCTTCTTGAAGTAAATAAAACTGCACTTAAACTCGGTTACGATTATTAATCATATTTTAATGATAGAATTTTGAAAAGAGGTTATTTCAATGAGTTACGAATTCAAAATTGAAAGAACTACTGCTCCCAAGGCAAAGCCCGAGAGCGAAGCAAAACTCGGTTTCGGTAAAATTTTTACTGACCATATGTTTTTAATGAACTATAATGAAGGTCAGGGTTGGCATGATGGTCGAGTTGTTCCTTATGGTCCTCTCTCTCTTGACCCTTCTGCAATGGTTTTCCACTATGCTCAGGAACTTTTCGAAGGTCTTAAAGCATACAGAACTGCTGACGGCAGCATTCAGCTTTTCCGTCCTCAGAAAAATATTGAAAGAATGAACAACACTTGCGACCGTCTTTGTGTTCCTCGTCTTGATCCCGATATGGTTCTCGAGGCAATTAAGACAGTTGTTGATGTTGACAGCGACTGGGTTCCTCACAGCGAAGGTACATCACTTTATATCCGTCCCTTCATTATTGCTACTGATGAATTCCTCGGTGTTCATCCTTCACACAGCTACCTTTTTGCTATAATCCTTTCACCAGTTGGTTCTTACTATCCCAATGGTATGGATCCCGTTAAAATCGCTATTGAACGCGAGTATGTACGTTGCGTTAAGGGCGGTACAGGTATGGCAAAAGCCGGTGGTAACTATGCAGCATCTCTTATCGGTCAGGAAAAGGCTGATAAAATGGGTTATGCACAGGTCCTTTGGCTTGATGGTGTTGAAAGAAAGTACATTGATGAAGTTGGTGCAATGAACGTTTTCTTTGTAATCGATGGCGTTGTTATTACACCTGAACTTACAGACGGTAACATTCTTCCCGGTGTTACAAGAGCAAGTTGTATAGAAGTTCTTAAAGCACACGGTTATAAAGTTGAGGAACGCAAGATTTCTATTGACGAAGTTAAAGAAGCTCACAAAAACGGCACTCTTAATGAATCTTTCGGTACAGGTACTGCAGCGGTTATTTCTCCTGTTGGTGAATATATTGACGGAGACGAACACATTATTATCAATAATAATGAAATCGGTCCCGTTGCACAGTTCCTTTACGATGAACTCACAGGTATTCAGTGGGGTAAAATCGAAGATAAGAACGGCTGGATTGTAAAAGTTAACTGATTTTTTCCAAAAGGACGGTAAACACCGTCCTTTTGTGTTTCGTTTAGCCATAAAAGTTGCATTTTCCATTATATTGTGATAAAATTCCTGTATTATATGTAAAAAGGAGTAATTCTTTTGGACGACAAACGATATATACATAACGATAACGAGGATAACCCTCAAGCAGATTTTAATGATGATTACCTTACACTCCTCAGTGAATATGGCGACGATGACGAGGATGAGTTTGAGGATGTCTTCAGTGATTCTTCTAATGATATTTATATAAGTCGTTCTAAAAAACGTCAGCCGGAATCCTCTGAGGATATTTACATTTCCAGACGAAGAAATAACCAAAGCAACGATTTTTACTCTCATAGTGATGGTGCGAAATCACCTCAACCACAAAGACAAACTTCTTCCGATGAACAACCGCAAAGAAGACGTCCCGAAACTCATTCCGATGAGAGCCGTGTAAGACAAAGCAGAAGCACACAATTGCCCCCTCGACAGAAAAACGACAAATCCGATACTAAGAAAATCCCGAAAATTCCGCAACTTGATAACGACGATGAGATTTCTGATTACGAAGCACGATATGGGAAAAAATCATCCGGTAGAAAGAAAAAAGGTCACAGCAAATTCTTTGCTTTTGTCGCCTTATTACTTGCGGTTGTAATTGGTTTAAGCGGTATGCTGTTTGTAATGGCGAATGGTATTGTAAGCAAGTTTACAAAAGCGGAGGAAATTGAACACGTAGAGGATGTTGATTCACTTGTAAGTGAAAGTCACGTGAAAAATATCCTTCTTATTGGTGCCGATAAAGAAAAGGGTGGAGCATCAAGAAGTGATAGTATAATGATTGCTTCTGTAAATAAAAAAACAGGGCGAATTACTGTTGTTTCAATTTTGCGTGATACTCATCTTGATGTACCCGACCACAGAGAATCAAAAATTAACGCCGCTTATGCTTGGGGTGGTGCAAACCTTCTTGTGCAAACTGTTGAGCAGAATTTCGGCATAAAAATTGATGATTATGCAACAGTTAACTTTGAGATGTTCACTGCCTTGATCGATGGTTTAGGCGGTATAGAAGTTGATGTTACCGAAGATGAGGCGGATTACATCAATAATCGCCACAGATATGGTAAAGAAGAAAAACCGGAGCCTGTTGAAAGTGGTGAAAACGTTCATCTTACCGGTTATCAGGCACTTTGGTACGCGAGAATAAGAAAACTGGATTCAGACTTTAACCGTACTGAACGTCAACGTAAAGTTATTTCGGCAATAGTTAAAGATGTTAAAGGCAAACTTAACCCCGTAGAAATATTCGGACTTATCTCTACGGCAAAAGAAGTTGCACCGTACATTGAAACAACTTTATCAACAGCTGATTTTTGGAGCTTGATTTTCAGTCTTATGTCTTGTGTTACAAAATCCGGAACGGATATGGACAAGCTTCTTGCTACAGGTCAGTTGCCTTTTGAAGATACCTGGTGGTACTCTTCGGAATGGGACGGTTCCAGCATTTCTCTTGATTTAGAAGAAAATCGTGAAAAACTTTATGAGTTGCTTTATGAAGAACCTGTTGTAGAAAAAAACGAGGATTCTTCCGAAACAAGCGATACTGAATAAAAGTAATATTACAAATAACTCCCTCATATATTTCAATGAGAATATATGAAGGGAGTTTATTTTTATGGAAATTTCATTCAAAAATGAGGATTATAAATTTCTCAAAACATTAACTGATAACTCTGTGGAGGAATGCGTTGAAGCAGAACTTACTTTGCCGGAGTATATGCCTGAAATATTACGAATTATAAAGTCTACCGCTGAGCCTAAAATTAATTCCTGCCGTTTAGTAGGCGAGAGAGTTACGGTTGATGGTGTTTGTGATTTACGAATGATTTACACCGCTGAAGATGGCTGTATATATTGTTTTTCGCAATCAAGACCATTTACCAGGCACTGTGAAAATGCTGCTTTTACGGAAGCGGTAGATGTTAATTCAAAAGTAGGCGTTTCTTACGTTAATTGCCGTGCAACAGGAACAAAACGTGCTGAAATTAAAGCAGGGCTGGTTATTAAATTTTGCGTTTACTGCGAAGAAAAAGAGGAGGTTATCTCCCTTAACAATACAAAAGAAATTGAACAAAAAACTATTCCTGTAAGAGCTATGTCCTTAGGGTGCAGAAAAACAAGATCGTTTTCTATGAGTGATACAATCACTTTAAATTCTCCTGCGGCATTTTTGATCAGCAGTAGGGCGAGTGCTGTTTGTACGGAAATACGGAAAATAAACAACAAGATTATGATTAAAGGTGACGCAATAATTGATGTTTGTTACGTTAATGCTAACGATAAGACATCCGCAGAACACATAAAACACAGTATACCGATAAATCAGATATTGGAATTTGATGGTATGGAGGAGCGATTTACGGGTGATGTTGTTTTGCAAGTTACGGCACTCGACGTAATGCTCAAAGGCGAGTCTACCGGAATAGCTACGGCGTTTGATATATCTTTGGGTGTTGATGCATCAGTTTCAATGTGGGAAGAAAAAGAACTTCTTGTTATTTCCGATGCCTATGCAGTGGGCGCCGCACTTGAACTTAAAAAAGCGCCATTTTCATTCTATACGGCTTCAGAGCAAATCAGCGATAAATATGTTTTTGATGGTAATTTCCCTGTAAATGGTGAGGGTGTAGGTTCTATCATTGATTGTTGCGGTGAGATAACCGGAGCGCAGGTTAAAGTCGAAAATGGTGAATTGGCTGTTTGCGGTAGTTTGTCTGTTTCACTCATTATTAAGGATTCGGCAGGAAGCCTTTCCGGTATAAGCAAAATGTTTGACTATGTTTATAAAAGAAAAACCGATGTTACCGATAAAAATATTGTTTGCGTTCCCGATTTGACTCTTTTGTCGCTTGATTGTACTGTGAAAGGTGCCAATAGCATTGATGTACGTGCCGAGATAGGTGTAACCGGTTCTGTTTTTGTTAAGTTGGTAGTTGATGCGGTAACTGATATTGTTGAGAGCGAAACACCAGTCAGCCGTAGTTGCAACGCAATTACAGTTTATTTTCCCGAGAGCAGCAACGAAAGTCTGTGGTCAATAGCAAGGCGGTATAACACCACAGTAAAAGCAATTGCCGAAGAAAACGATTTAGAAGGGGATACCACGGAAAATCTAAAAATGATATTTATTCCCTCTGCTTGAAAAAACATTATAAAAGTAATATAATAGTAACGGATTCATTTGATTCCGTTACTATATTTTTTTGGAGCGTTTTATGGAATATAAAAAAATATTGACTTTTAGTTTTGATGACGGAATAACTCAGGATGAGCGTTTTATAAGTATTCTTAATAACTATGGTTTGAAATGCACATTCAATCTCAATTCTGAATTATTGGGGAAAGACGGTTTTTTAAATATCCAAGGGAAAAAAATAAGTCATAAAAAAATCGCTCCCGAAGCAATTAAAGATATTTATAAAGGTCACGAGGTTGCGGCACATACTTTATCCCATCCGAATCTTACCACACTCCCACCCGAAGAGGTCGTGAGACAGGTTGAAGAAGATGTGAAAAATTTGAGTGATTTAGTGGGGTATGATATTCAGGGTTTTGCATATCCCGGCGGTGGAATTAATTATAACAAAGCGGTTGCAGAGTTAATAAAGAATAAAACTTCGGTAAAGTATGCGAGAACAATAGTTCATTCGTACAACTTTGATGTACAAAAGGATTTATATGTATTTAAACCCACAATCAGCCTTACTAAAAATAAAGAAAGACTGCTCACTTTGTGTGAAGAGTTTTTAAATAACTCGTCCGATAAATTGCAGTTGTTTTATATCTGGGGTCACAGCTATGAACTTGATGTTGAGGACGATTGGGAGTTTTTTGAACAAGTGTGCCAAACACTTGCAGGCAGAGAAGACATTTATTACTGTACCAATATAGAAGCGTTCGAATATATAAATAGTCTTTGGTAAAATTACATTAAAAAAACTTAAAAAAACTGTTGCATTTTACAAAAGTATGTGTTATTATACTTAAGTCTATGTGTGCGTTGTTACCCGCAAGGGGTCAACGGCAGTTAATGGCAACATTAAAGCTGGCGGTCCGCTACGAAAATTTCGGTATGAACGCTTGAAAAAAACGGAGGTTATTATGGACGCATTAAAACTTATTGCACAGGACAGCCTTAAGGCTGAGAAGCCCGCTTTCGAAATCGGTGATACCATCAGAATCGATGTTAAAATCCGTGAAGGCGAGAGAGAAAGAATTCAGGCTTTCGAAGGTACCGTTATTGCTAAACACGGCAGCGGCATCAGCGAAACTTTCACAGTACGCCGCGTATCTTACGGTCTAGGAGTTGAGAGAGTATTCCCTGTTCATTCTCCCAACGTTGCAGATATTAAAATTGTTCGTCGCGGTAAAGTTCGCAGAGCAAAACTTTATTATCTTCGTGACAGAGTCGGCAAGGCTTCTAAGGTTAAGGAAAAAATCGGCTGATAAAGTCGGAGGGTGGGGCAGATATATATTATCTGCCCTCAATTCTTATTTAACGGATGGTTGAATTATTATGGATAAAGACGATAGAATAATTGATATAGAAAGCGGTTCTGAGGATACTGCGGACATTTCTGAAGAAGTAGATTATACCGAGGAAGCTCCTATAAAGGTATCTTCTGATGATGATAAAACTACGGATATAGATAGTGAAGATAAAGTGGATTCTAAAAAGAAGTTTCATATATCTGTGTATGATTTAGTTTCTGTTGTAATGAGTTCCTTTATCATTATAGCTATCATATTTACATTTGCATTCAGACTTGTAGGTGTTGATGGTCAGTCTATGACAAATACACTTCAAGATGGTGATTGGCTTTTAACTGTCCAAAAGCCCGAGTATGAATATGGCGATATTGTTGTAATTACTCAAGACACTTATTTCCATGAACCTCTCATTAAGAGGGTTATTGCAACAGGCGGTCAGACCGTTGATATAGACTACCAAACTGCAACTGTTTATGTGGATGGCGTTGCTTTAGACGAACCTTATATCAGAGAAGATTACATGCTTGAAAAGGGTGATTATAGGGAGTTCCCTTACACAGTTCCCGAAGGTCATCTTTTCTGTATGGGCGATAACAGAAACGGTTCTACAGATAGCCGTTCCTATCACGTAGGCGATATAGACGAAAGATGTATTTTAGGTAAAGCGGTAGTAAGAATTTTACCTTTCGGAGATTTTGATATTTACGATTATGAATGATAACCAAAAGCAAATAGTACAATGGTTCCCGGGTCATATGGCAAAAACACGCAGGCTTATTAAAGAAAGCCTGCCTTTTGTTGATTTGGTAACAGAAATAGTAGATGCGAGAATTCCTTTAAGCTCATCTAACCCCGAGCTTGCAGAAATGATAGGCTCAAAGCCAAGAATAGTTCTTCTTAATAAGTGCGACGTTGCAGATGAAAAAACAACTGCCAAATGGGTTGAATATTATAAAAAGAATGGTATGTTTGCCTTGCCCGTTGACTGTCGTTCAGGTAAGGGGTTGAATGCATATCTTCCTCTTGTACGTGATGTTTTAAAAGAAAAAATTAAGCGAAACACCGAAAAGGGTATGGGTGGTAAAC
>JAZNLH010000012.1:0-28731 GCA_045578985.1 Acutalibacteraceae bacterium
TTAAGTGTACCTAACTGTGTTCTTTCTTCTTCAACCATTCGGGTTAAGGTCGTAAGACAAACCATTGTTGAAACAATAAAGAAGAATGTAGGGAAAATATAAGCGAGTCGTCGCATATTGGCTGCCGCCTGACCATAGCCGGTATAACCGGGGCTATCATCTCTGGTGTAAACAAACCAACCCACACCATCGTTTATATTTTTAAGAAGGCTTTCACCTTTTTGGTATTCAGTTTTTGCAGCACCAAGTTGAGCTTTTGCTTCCGCTTCTTTTTGTGCATATAATTTCTCAGCTTCTGCTATAATTGCTTTAATGTTCTGATACTGTGTCGTCTTCAAGGCAAGTGTTGCCTGTGCAGTCATATATTTGGTCTGAGCTTCAATCGCGCCGAACTGAAGCTCATTACCGCCGGACTCAATTTTTTCTTTAAATATTTCAAGTTGTTTTTCAGCATCTTTAAGTTGAGCATCTGCAGCATCAAGTTGTGATTTAGCAGCGTTAAGCTGTGCATCAGCAGACTCCCACTGTGCATAACTGCTGTCATACTGTTTCTTGCCGTTTTCATACTGTTCTTTCGCAATTGCAAGTTCAGTCTGATACTGATCAAGAAGCTGATCCACCTCTACAATGGCATCCGCCGCCATACCCTGAGCAGTAAGGTTAGATGCTGAACGAAGCATCTGTGCAAGTTCCGGGTTGGTTTCTTCAAGCCTGTCTGCCATAGCATCAAGATCAAGATCTGATTGAGAAACGTCCTGATTTTTTTTTAGTGATTCTAAAGTTGTTTGTGTTGTTGTAACAAGACCCTCTGTGTATTTTATCTCTTTCTCTGCAACGGTTAACTGAACCTTGGCTTCATCCAGTTGTTCTTTTGCAGCATCGGCTTGTGTCTTTTTTGCATTATATTCTGATTTTTTGTTGGCAAGTTCAACCTGCTTTTGAGAAACTGTTGCAATCTTAGCATTATACTCATTTACCGCAGTCATATACTCATTGCTTCCGCTTTGGAGCTGGTTCTGCGCCTTTGCGTATTCCTCATCCATAAGCTTCTGCGCTTCTTCAAGCTGTTTAGCACCTGTTTTTTCTTGCTCATAAAGATCTTCAAGTTGCTTTTTACCTTCAGAAAGTTTAGAGTTAACTAAGCCTTCCGCTTGTTCAATCTGATTTCTTGCATTAAGAACCTTTTCAACAAGACCAACCGATAACTGAGCTCGACGATTTGCAGCAATTCCTTCAGCAGCTTCTGCTATTTTCTGGCGCATACCTTCAACAAATTCATCGTATTCTTCTGAATATGCTTCGTATTTATCTGCACCTTCAAGTGTAACGTAGGCTTCGCTGTAATAATTTATTTTGTCGGTAAATGCATCGTTATTGACATAAATAAAGTCACCGAGCTTACCACTACCTGCGGTGGTAACGCCACGTTCATATGAAACCCAATAAGGTGTCTGAACAACACCGACTATTTCAAACTCATCATATTTAAGGTAGTATGAAATATCTTCATCATCGCCAACGACCTTAATCTTGTTACCTATTACGAACTGTTCGGGAGTTGTAAGACCGCTGCAAGTAACAACACACTGGTTAGGAGCTTCGGGATATCTTCCTTCAACAAGCTTAAGTCTGTTTATGTAATTGGGGTCATCGGCGCCGTTTTCAAAATTAACAGCGCTCATAAGGTCAACGCCGAGAACTTTAATGGTGAGCTCAGAACCGTCGATATCAACGATACCCTCAAATTCACCTTCATCGTTAGGTGTCTGAACATATCCGTCAACAAATTTAGCACCCTGGACTGATTCAACGCCATCTATTTCTCTTACTTTTTGCAAGTCTTCTTCATAAAGACCTAAGTAAGACTGCAACCTTAAATCCATAAGGTTGTATTCGTAATAATACTGGTCGGCTGTGTTTATCATATCAGGACCGACAGCATTCAATCCGCAGAACAATCCACTGCCCATTGCAACGATTGCAATTATTGAAACGAATCGGCTGAATGTGCGTTTTATTGAACGGAAACTATCTGTAATATAGGCACTTGTCATTTTCAAATTATCCTTTCAAAAATAGGTTACCATTCAATATCATCAACAGACATAGGATTCTCGTTGGTCTCCATGCTGACTACGCGTCCGCTTTTCATAGAAATAACTCTATCTGCCATAGGAGTGAGAGCCTGGTTATGGGTAATGACGATAACCGTCATACCTGTTTCACGGCTTGTATCCTGCAAAAGTTTAAGAATCTGTTTACCTGTATTATAGTCAAGAGCACCTGTGGGCTCGTCACATAAAAGAAGCTTCGGGTTTTTAGCAAGAGCACGTGCAATAGAAACACGCTGCTGTTCACCACCGGAAAGCTGTGCCGGGAAGTTATCAAGACGTTCTCCAAGACCTACCCTTTCAAGCACCTTTGCCGGATTAAGGGCTTTTGTGCCAATCTGTGTTGCAAGCTCAACATTTTCAAGAGCGGTCAAGTTGGGAACAAGGTTATAAAACTGGAAAACGAAACCAACATCAAAACGTCTGTATTCAATAAGACGCTTGCTGTCATATTCATTTACAAGGTCACCTGCAACACGGACTTTACCGTCATCGCAGTCGTCCATACCACCTAAAATATTAAGAACGGTTGTTTTACCTGCACCGCTGGCACCGACAATTACACAAAACTCGCCTTGTTCCACGTTAAATGTAACACCATCGGCAGCATTGATAACTATCTCGCCCATTTTATATCTCTTATAAACAGAGTCAAATTCAATAAAGCTCATTTGTTTCAGCCTTTCAAATTATAATTTTTCACCATAAAAAACATTGTACAATATTTGTCGTAACAAGTCAACCAAAATAACGTTTGGTAATAAAAACTTAACAACTCAGATTTTTATGAAAGCGATTTATAAATGGCTTCCATAACATCCGATGCAATGGGCAACGCTTTTGATGTTCCCCAACCACCATTTTCAACAACAACCACTATTGCCACCGGACAATTAGGGTTAGTCGAAAAACCAACAAACCAGGAATGCGGTTTTTCATTGTCCGAAACTTCGGCAGTACCGGTTTTGCCACACATGGAAAGACCTTTGAATTTATCGTCGCCGTAATTTGTTTCAACATTATTACGCATCATATCTTTAACCGCTTTTGATACTTCGGGAGTGATGTATGTTTCAGATACAACATCTGCTTTTTGAATCACCCTACCTGCCGGAGTAGTAACCGCAGAAACTGCATAAGGCAAAACTGCATTACCATCATTGGCAACCGCACCTAAAACCGTAAGCATATGATAAGGATTGACAAGTGTTGTATACTGCCCTACGCTTGCCCAGGCAACATCCGATTCTTCAGCCTCGGCAAGGTTAAATATACTTGCAGCGGTTTCACTGTTTCCAAAAGGAAAGCTCCTACCGAAGCTAAATTCCGACGCGGTTGCTTCTAATTTTTCTTTTCCGAGTTCCTGAGAAATAACCGCATAAGCACAGTTACAGGATTTCGCAAAAGCTTCTTCAAAATCCATTTCTCCGTGAACTTTCGGACAAGTCACCTTAACACCGCCAACAACATCTTCGCCTGTGCATTTATAGCTCCACGAAGATATATCCGGAATATTTTCAACGGCACTGGCGGTAGTTATTATTTTAAAGGTAGACCCGGGTGTATATAAGCCGTCAATAAGCCTGTTTATATAAATACCGTCATATTTTCCGTTTTTATTTTGTTCTATTTCTTCCGCTGAAGGTTTATTCTCGATATCATAGTTGGGACCCGAAACCGAGCAAAGGAGTTCACCTGTTTTGTAGTTATATGCAGCGATTACGCCTTTATTGCCCTTAAGTTGATCATACGCCAATGCACTCACTTGGCTATCGATTGTAAGACTAACGTCATTTCCTCTGCCGTACTTTTTCAGCGAATATATACCGGTAACAGGGTTATAGCCTGTAAGTTTTGTTTTATATGCTGTCTGCACACCGGAGGCTATATAACCTTCGGTATCACCAACAATATGAAGCGTAGAGCGTCTTACTCTTTCGGAATCGCTGTAAAACCTTGTGTCATCTTTGGTATAAGCGAGAACCTCACCGTTTCTGTCGGTAACGTTACCGGCAGCAATAAAACTCCCGTTTTCCGTTAAATGCTCGTTGGCTCGGAGTGTTGCCCATTTTTCGCCGTTAACAACAAAACGGAAACCCAGCAAGGCAAGTCCTCCAACAACTACGAAAACGAGCAATAAAACTATAAAACCACGTCTTGCCGTTGTTTTCATTCTTCCTCGCCCCCTTCAAGTTGCGGTTTGAAACTTGCAAAAGTTCGTACATCTAAAGTTTTGATATAAGCAAGTAAACAGAAACTGCTGATTATACTTGAACCGCCTTTGCTTACAAAAGGCAGCGTAACACCTGTAAGAGGTAACAAATCGGTTATTCCGAAAATGCTGAGCATTGTCTGGAAAAGCATCATTGCTATTGCGCCTATACCGGCTATTGCATAGAATGTTGATTTGGTTTTTTTGGCATTAATCATCGCCCAAACAGCAATAATTGCATAAACAACAGGAATTAAAAAGCCCATAATAAGCCCGAACTCCTCGCACACCACACCAAAAACCAAGTCCTCGGAAGCGGCAAAAATATTGCGAAGTTCTCCGTTACCCAAACCCAAACCGAACAGACCGCCACTTGCGGAATATATCAAAGTTCGTGTTTGCTGGTAACCGCCTTCATCCATATATTCCCACACGTGAAGATATGTCGAAAAACGGCTTGCAACGTAAGGTTTGAGCACAAGTATCAACACTGCCCCTATCGCTGCAACAAAGCAAACCAACGAAAGTGTTTTTATATCGCCTGAACGCATAAAAGCAATTACCAGAAATGTAAAGAAGAAAATTAATGCCGTACCGAAATCGTACATCAAAAACAACTCGCCTACACAAACAGCGGAAAAGACGATGTACATAGTAAGGTTTTTGATGGATTGCAGTTTTTCAAGGGTTACAGCACCAACAAAAACAAAGGCTACTTTTACAAATTCAGACGGTTGAATCGAAATACCGCCCAAAGATAACCAGTTCTTAGCACCGTTTGTAGTTTCAGCAAGTATAAGAGTTGCGCCTAATATAAGTATTGCGGCACCTGCTAAAACCCAACGAAGAGACTTCATTGTTTCTATGTGCCTTAAGATAACCGTCAGAAAGCAGAAGCCCACCACACCTATAACCAAGGCAAGGAACTGCTTCAGCACTGCATTTGGATAAATACTGCCCACAATAGCAAGTCCAACGGAAGAAAACGCAAAAGCTATCATTTCCAACTCAAAGTTGTGGATACGCAAGACAAAACTCGCAAAAGCGAAGTATAACCATTGAATCGCTATAAAACCCAGATAAACTATTATAATCTGCGGATTAAATTCACCCTCCGGATACAGATTAAGGAACATAGAACAGATATTGAAAATTGCCAAAAGTATGAGTATTATGGCGTAAGAAGGTCTTGCAATCAAACCGCTTTTATCTTTTATGAATTTATATTTTGATTCGTAAAGTGTATATTCAAGTCCACCGATATTGATAATATCACCGTGGTGCATAAGTGATTTACCGTTAATTTTCTCATCATTTACAGTAACGCCCGATTTAGAAAATGTATCGAAAATAACAAAACCCCTGCTACGGTACGCAATAACTGCATGAAGCCTTGATATTGTATCAAAAGGCAAGACTATATCACATTTTTTGTTTCTTCCCAAAGAGGTTTCCCTGTCGTAAAGCAAGATTTCCTCGTCAGTTACAGAATTTACCAGCCTACCTCTTATGGGGTCTGTTGTTTTCTTAAAAAATACAGCGATCAACATTCTGATAACGATATATAAAACTATTGCAAGCATTATATATCGCATATAAGTTGAGCAAAAATCAATTACCGTTTCCACAAGGTATCCCCCTTTCATAACTATTCTTTTTTAATAGCAATATATTGTAAATGATACCATATTTATTAAAAATAATCAACGCACCACATTCCAATAAATGTTAAAGATTTAATAACAATCTGTAAATTCATTCGTTTTTCGGTTATATCAGCGGTTATTTCCTTGACTTTGAGTGTTTATATGGGGTATATTAAAGTAGAGAAATTTGGAGGTATTTATTATGGCTATTGTAAAATCAGTTTACGGCACTTTAAACGGCAAGGAAGTTAATGCTTTTGTTATCGAAAACAATTGTGGAACGAAAGTTCAGCTTATTGAATTAGGTGCCACTCTTGATAAACTTTTTATAAAAGATAAAAATGGTAATCTTACAGATGTTCTTGTAGGTCACGAAAACCTTGACGGTCACGTTAACCGCGGTGATTACCAGGGTGTTATTGTAGGTCAGTATGCTAACCGTATAAAAGATGGTAAATTCTCAATTGACGGCGTAGAATACAATGTAACTTGCAACGAAAAAGGTATAACTTGCCTTCACGGTGGCGGTGAATACAACTCTGCAATCTGGTGTGGTGAGATAATTGCTGACAATGCAGTTGCTTTTACATATCACAGTCCCGACGGAGCTGAAGGTTTCCCCGGCAATGTAGAGGTTAAAGTTACATACACCTTAACAGATAACAATGATTTAGAATTAGAATACCGCGCTGTTTCTGATAAAAAAACTGTTATTAATCTTACCAACCACGCATATTTCAACCTTAATGGTTTTGACAGCGGTGATATTCTTAACCATATTATTAAAATAAATGCAGACCGCTATACAGCAATTGATGAAGTCAGCATCCCCACAGGCGAACTGCCCGCAGTTGCAGGAACACCTTTTGACTTCACTTCAGAAAAAACTATCGGCAGAGACATAAATGCTGACCATCTTCAGTTAAAAAACGGCAACGGTTATGACCACAATTTCTGTATCAATAATTTTGACGGCACACTTAAAACCGCTGCTGTTGCCAAAGCGGATAAAAGCGGAATCATTATGGAAGTAAAAACAGATCTTCCCGGTATTCAGCTTTACACAGGTAACTTCCTTGACGGTTCGATAGAAGGCAAAAACGGCATACCTATGACACAACGTTGCGCTTTCTGCTTTGAAACACAGGTTTATCCCGATACTCCTAACCATCCCGAATGGCCCGGTTGCATTTACGATGCAGGAGAGGAATATATTTCCCATACAGTATTCAGTTTTTCAGTTCAATAATTATTGACTAAAAGTGCATTTTTTGATATAATATGTTGGTTAATGCACAAAAAACTTTTATGAAAGGAGACGAATTATGAAAAAAAGTGCAAAGGTATTATCATTCTTACTCATGGTTATATTACTTATAACCACTCTTTCTACGTCTGCTTTCGCAAAAGATTTCGCCCCTAAGTTTGATATTTCAAACCCGGGTATTCAAACACAGTACATATACAGCGAAAACAACGTTTCCTGGATTCGCAAACTCGTTGTTAAAGAGGATATGCTATCTGCGGAAGGTATTGCTACGGAAGCGGTGCTTCACCCTGTAACTGACTACCCATACACTACCGATGCTCCCCATTTCAAAGCTGAGGTTGAAGAATGTACAAAAACATATACTCTTGACGAAGATTCACAACGAGCCGCATATTTATATCTTATAAAACAGGTTGGCGCTCTTTCACTTATATCAGAGCCCACTGTTTCCGACCAGACTAAAGCAGACTGGCTTCGCTCCCAGGGTATTGTAATAACCGAAGAAGACGAGGCTGACCCTGAAAAAGTTCTGATGATAAGCGCACTTTACGCTATGATGCGTAACGATCTTTATTACGTTTATACCGGTGAACACCTTACAATCCCTGAGGGCACTTCCCTCGAACAGGCAATTGTTATTTATCTTGCATCCCTTTCAGGTCAAGGCTCAACCCTCGCTTCTTTCATTTATAAATTCTTCGGGCAGAACTCTTTTGGTAACCTTGAGGATTATATGTATTACACCTCTCTTATGGCACTTTATACCAACGGTTATGTATCTGCAACCGAAATTCCGAAGCTTCCGAGAAACGAAGTTTACAGACGAGTTGCTATTATGACTATACGCGGTTACGGTTTGGCTATAGACTCCGAGAAAGCTACTCACGAAGAACTTCAGCAAAAGTACCTTACCGCCATGCTCGGTACACATTACAAAGTTTCTCTCGATCCCGAATCCCTTGTTAAAGCGGTTAACAATCAATCCATTGCCTATTATATTCTTCAACGAATGGCGTACGAAGATGCAAAACTCACAATATCTCAGACAAAATACACTTTTGAAAACTGCTTTAAAATAGTGCTTCAAAAAACAGATCGTTTTGATTTAAAGAAAGAGTTTTATTCAGATGTTTATGAATATAACGTTTACCTTGAAAGCAACCGTTCAAATATCTCTATAAACCCCACCCCGTTAACTGCCACATCGATCATCACCATTAACGGCAAACCTGTTGTCGGCGGTCAATACGCCAAAGTGGAAATTAAGAATGTGGGACATCAGGTTCTTAACATAGTTTCACGTTACACAGTGAACGGTCAGACTACAACATCACTTTATAAACTTAACGTTTATCAAGGCACAACACCTCCACCCAGCAGTAATCTTACAGGTATTATACCTACATACGGAGATCCCAACAACTCCACTACCGGTAATAGTGGCGGTAACGGTAATAACGGAAACGGTCAAAACGGCATACATCCAACTATTAATATTAACGGATCTCTTCCCAATATGATGCCCTACGTTTCGCAAATCAACGGTGCAGCACTGGATCTTGTGGGTAACATACTCACACTCAATGACAAAGGTCAACTTGTTGACCAGTACGGAAACGTAATAAGCCAGGCAACCTACGAAACTCTACCGGTAGGTTATAAATACGTACTCAGCGATGATGGAATTATTCAAGTTGTTTTAATCGATGATACAACCTCAACTTCAGACAGCAAAAACGCTGACGATGCCACTAAGGAAGAAACCTCAAGAAAATTAATTATTATTGTTTCTTCTGTTTTGTGTGTTGGATTGGTCATTGCATTAATATTAACTTTGATAATAACCAAAAAGAATCGCAACCAAAAATCTTCGGGCAAGAAAACAAAATCCCGCAAAGAGAAAGAAAAAGCAAAAAAAGCCAAGCGTGAAGCCAGAGCTGCACGCAAACGCAGCAAAAAATAAAATCATTTTTACCAATGGCAGTAACACTTGTCTTAAAAGGCAACGTATTATTGCCATTGTTTTTGTTCTATATCAATTTATTTTAAAAATTGTTCATATATTTTCCTTTATTATGGTATATAATCAAATTACAGAATTCCTTAAGGAGGAATAGAAATGGCAAATGCAAAAATTCTTATTGTAGATGATGATATCAATATTTGTGAACTTCTTCGTCTTTATCTTGAAAAAGACGGTTTTGAAGCTGATGTTGTTACAGACGGTCTTCAGGCAATAAATGCATTCAATGCTTATGCTCCCGACCTCGTGTTGCTTGATATTATGCTCCCCGGTCTTGATGGCTGGCAGATTTGCAGAGAAATACGCAAAAATTCTCAGACACCTATCATTATGCTCACAGCAAAAGGCGAAACTTTTGATAAAGTTTTAGGTCTTGAATTAGGCGCTGATGATTATATAACAAAACCTTTTGAAACCAAAGAGGTTGTTGCAAGAATCAAAGCCGTTCTAAGACGTACCGCGAACAAAACGCCTTCTGCAGATGCAATAAAAGAAGTTTCTTACGACAAACTTGTAATAAACCTTACAAACTATGAGTTGCAAGTTGACGGAAAACCAATCGACACTCCGCCTAAAGAGCTGGAACTCATTTACCACCTTGCAAGCAACCCGAACAGAGTTTATACCCGTGACCAACTTCTTGATGAAGTCTGGGGCTTTGAGTATTACGGTGATTCACGAACTGTTGACGTTCACGTTAAACGACTTCGTGAAAAACTTGAAGGAGTTTCAGACAAATGGGAACTCAAAACCGTTTGGGGCGTAGGCTACAAATTTGAAACCAAATAACAGATAAAATGGCATCAATAAAAAGCAAAAAAGGAACTTTCTTTCTTAAGTACTTCTTTTTGTTTTCTTCAATAGTTCTTGTAAGTTTCGCTATAATTGGTCTTGCGCTTATGATTTTCGCAACAAACACCATCGCTTCACAAGCACTACAAGAAACAAAGAAACACGCCACCGACATTTCACAAATGACATCCGAACTTCTCAGTTCTTCTGCTGTGCAGGACAATCCGAAAGGTGTAATCCTGACAATGTGCAAAAACATTGAACTATTGGCACAGAGCACAAATTGCGATGTTTTTATCACTGATAAAAATGGTGATGTTGTTGTTTGTCCACACACGCTTCCGGGTTACGATTTAACTTTCACCCAACCCTGTGAAACACACAACGAGATAAAAGTTCCTTCAATATATTTACAACGAGTTAAAAACGGTACTATTACTGAGTTTTCAACTTTAGAAAACTCTTATGAAAAATATCATTCAGTTTCCATGGTGCCGATTTATGTCAACCACACATATCAAGGAATTTGTGTTGTTGCCTCTCCGGTTTCAGATAACATTCTCAGTTATCTTCAAAAAACTTTTGTAATGTTTCTTGTTTCGGCTGCTATATCATTAATACTGGTGACGATTGCGGTTTCTATTATGACTGAACGCATAGCTAAACCAATCAGAAATCTGGAAACGGCTACAAAGTGCTATGCATCCGGCGATTTTTCATACAGAGTTCCCGAACTGAATTCCAACGATGAATTGGCGGGGCTTATAACAAAATTCAACGCTATGGCGACCTCACTTTCACAAATTGAAAACTCAAGACGAAGTTTTGTCGCCAATGTTTCCCACGAATTCAAAACGCCGATGACAACAATAGGCGGTTTCATTAACGGTATTCTTGACGGCACAATCCCACCCGAAAAGCAGGATTATTACCTTAAAATAGTATCTTCAGAAATCAATCGTCTTTCAAAGATGGTAAACACGATGCTCAATATTTCAAAAATTGAAACCGGTAACGTTGATATGAATATCGAACAGTTTGACGTATCCCAAAAACTTGTTACCGTTTTCCTGGGCTTCGAACAATTAATTTCTGAAAAGAACATTGAAGTGAGCGGATTTGAAGATTTGGTGCCTACGGTCATCCACGGCGACAGCGCGATGATAGATCAGGCAATATATAATCTTGCCGACAACGCAGTTAAATTCACCAATAACGGTGGCAAAATAACCATAAACACCGCTTGCGACAGCAAAAACATTTATTTCGCCATTACCAATACCGGTAAAGGCATACCTGAAAAAGATTTGGAAAAAGTATTTCAACGTTTTTATAAGGTTGACCAATCAAGAAGCACTGATGTTAAAAGCACCGGCCTCGGTCTTTACCTGTTAAAAAGCATAATTGACTTACACAACGGTACAATAACAGTTGAAAGTGAAGTTGATAATTTCACACGTTTTACCGTCAGAATTCCAAAATAATTAACGCATCAAATATAATTTATTCATATTTTTCTGTTATCCTTTTGACAGAAACGGAGGAAGATATACATGGACGATTTTTTCGATAATTATTTTCAAAGCGAAGACGATGTTCCAACATCCGATAATGATATCAACGGTCGCCAAAGCAACCCGGAGAATGTGCAGGAGCCTGTTTTCACTCAAGTGAATGAAGGTAATCCACCATACACAGGCACACAGCCTCAACAGCCTCAACAGCCCTATTCATCCGGTCACTCAGCTTATAACCCGGCTTACGGTCAACCCTACAATACCACCAACAATAACGGCGGTTTTTCTCCTTACTCTCATGCTTACCAGCCGCAGCAACCACATCAACCTCAACAACCTCACCAAACAAATTTTTACAATCTGAAAAAGAAAAAGAAGAAAAACAAGCTTGGTAAAATAATTTTTGTTGCGTTGATTTGTATTTCTATTATAGTTGCATCTATCGCAATCGGTTCTGACCTTAAAAATAAAGATTCTGATAGTAGCAGTAACAATAATAACAATATATTAACCCCCAACACAACAGAAGCGGCTCAAAAAACTGAAAATCAGGGAGCTAAACCAACTATCGAAGATTCGCCTATTTCTTACTCCGAATATACCGGCAAGGGAGCTATGACCTCCGAACAGATTTACAAGGCAGTTAAAGAAATAAATGTGGGTATACTTGTATATGCCAAAAACCAGAAAGTCGGTGAAGGCTCAGGTATCATAGTAGGATCAGACCCCACAAACAAATACACTTATATTTTAACAGCAGCTCACGTAATTTCCGACGATGGTGTTAATGTACAGGTTCAGTTCAGTGATGAATCTGAATATGAAGCAACAATCGTAGGTCATGACGCTAAAACAGATGTGGGTGTAGTAAGAATTGAAGCAACGGGTTTCAAAGCTGCAACCTTCGGCAACTCCAACAATCTTACAGTAGGTCAAAAAATTTATGCTATCGGTAACCCCGGCGGTACTGAATTTTTCGGTTCTTTTACAAGTGGTATGATAAGCGCCATTGACCGTCCTGTTCCAACAACAAACAGCACTTATGACCTTCCTTGTATCCAGCACAATGCAGCCATAAATCCCGGTAACTCCGGTGGCGCTCTTGTTAACGAATACGGTCAGGTTATCGGTCTTAATTCTTCCAAAATTTCAAGCACAGAATATGAGGGCATGGGCTTCGCAGTCCCCAGCGAAACTGTTCTTACTGTATATAATGAATTAATAAAGAACGGATATGTTTCAAACAGACCTATGTTAGGCATAACATATTTCCCTGTTTCAAGCGATTACACTTATTCAGCAATTGCGTGGAAGAGCGACCTCCCCTATGGTTCAATAGTTATTGCGACAATCAACGAAAACAGCGACCTTGCAAATAAAAACATTCAGGTCGGTGATATTATCACAGCTGTTAACGGCAAAGAACTTGATTCCACAGACATCCTTCTTGAAGCCATAGAAAACGGAAAAGTCGGCGATAAACTTAAATTGAAAGTATATCGTTTAAATAACAACGGCACTATAAACACATCTTTTGAAGTAACAGTAGAACTTGTTGAAGACAAAGGTAATAACACGGTTACACAGCCGGAAACAGAAACAGATCCCTTCAGCAATTACTTCCCCGATTTTGGTTATTAAAAACAAAAACTCACCCTAAGGTTAAACCTTAGGGTGAATTTTTATTTATCCCATCTGTCTATCCCGCCACGTTGCATTGCACCGATAATTCTTTCCGGCACATCGCCATATTGGGTTGAAAGTTCTGCAAGAAGTTTTTTTACGTCCTCACGCTTTGTGTGTTCATTGGCAGGGCATTTGCTTTCCACCACAGGCAAATTAAGCCGTTCAGCAGCCGCTGTAACCTCTCTTTCGCGAACATACAAAAGAGGTCTTATCATAGTGATATCTCGCCTGGAAAGGTACGTAACAGGGGCAAAACAGCCAATCCTGCTTTCAATCAACAAATTCATCATAAACGTTTCGGCTGCATCATCAAGATGATGACCAAGAGCAATTTTATTACAACCGAGTTCCTTTGCTGTGTCGTGAAGAATACCTCTACGCATTCTTGAACACAGGGCACAAGGATTACTTTCCTTGCGTATATTAAATATTATTTCATATAAATCTGTTGGTTTAACTACGTATTCAATGCCGTATTGGTCACACATTTCCTTAATTGCAGAAAAGTCGCCATCCTCATTATCAAAACGCATATCAAGCGTGATTGCAACGACACTATATTCCACTGAATAAAAGCGTCTGAGTTCGCACAAAGCCTTAAGCAGCATAAGTGAATCTTTTCCACCGGAAACGCCGACAGCTATTTTATCGCCTTGTTGAATCATATTATAATCATCAACGGCAGCTCTTGTATGACTTAAAATTCTTCTCATATATTTTCAACCTAAAGAACTTATTCAAAGTTTCGCTATTTCACTTTCAAGTTTTTTCATTACTTTTTCAAGCACAGAACCAGGACAAGCAATATTCAGCCTTGAAAAGCCTTTGCCATTCTCGCCGAACCAATAACCCGGATCCTGAATTATGCCGCACTTATCACGCAAGAATGAATCAAGCTCGTCATCGTTCATACCTAATTTTCTCATATCCAGCCAAATAAGGTATGTACCTTCGCACTCGTACATTTTTATTTGCGGTATACGTTCAACAAAACTTTTGACAAGACTGATATTATCATCAACGTACTTCTGCATAGCATCAATCCAATAATCGCACTTTGTATAAGCCGCAATAGTAGCAGGACGTGATACACAATTAATACACGAATAACCGTCAGCAGAAAGTTGTGTCTGAAACTCATTTCGAAGTTGTGCATCGGCAATAATTATATTGGATGTTCCTAAACCCGCAAGATTAAAGGTTTTACTAACCGCAGTGCAAATAACGGTATTACGGGCAAAACGTTCATCCGCATTATTTATAACTGTATGGCTCTGCCCTTCTCTCAAAATATCAAAATGTATTTCATCCGAAACAAGAACAACATTGTTATTTAAACAAATTTCTCCGACTTTTTTTAGTTCTTCTTTGGTCCAGACTCTACCAACAGGATTATGAGGACTGCAAAGAAGCATCATCTTAACGTCATCTTGCGAAGCAATATTTTCCAGCTCTTCAAAATTCATTTCATATTTTCCGCCCACGTCAACAAGCGGATTATCTGCCACAATTCTACCATTATTTATAATAGAGGCAGAAAAGGGATAATAAACCGGTGTTTGTATAATTACTTTTTCTCCCGGTTTTGTAAATGCTCTGATAGCAGTATTAATTGCAAAAACAACACCGCCTACACAAACTATCCAATCATTTTCTATTTTAAATTGATGGCGACGAAACATAAAATCGCGAACACAATCACGATATGAATCATCTGCGCTGGTGTAGCAGAAAAAGCCGTCATCCGCAAAGTTTTTAACTGCTTCGCGCACTTCAACGGGTGTTCTGAACTCCATATCCGCAACAGAAAGCGGATATGCACCTCTTTCTATAACACCTTCATCTACAATTGTATCCCATTTATAAGAACCGCTTCCGCGTCTATTTACAATATCAAAAAACATAATTTAACCTTTAATAAACAGAATTGATGATGCAAGCATTGCCTGACCTGCAAAATAAGTTACTATATTAAACACCTTAAGAGGTTTATTTTTCTTTTGACCGCCGAACAAAATAATGCCGAGAGAACCGTCGGAAAGCACAAAACAAAGGGATCCCAACGCAAGAACAATAACAGCCAATATGCCGTCAGAAGCACCTGTAAGACAGTAATTAACGCCCAAAGAAGTTGCTTTTATAAACATAACAACAAGAACTATGGTATAAAGAATTACACCGAATTGAAGAAGTTTGGTTGAAAATGCAACTTTGAATTTTATCGCTAAAACAACCGCACCGGTTAACAACAATACAGCAGTAATTATTTCAACAAAATTAAACATATTATAATCAGGTGAAATAACGGGCAGTGTTCTTATATAACAGGCAATGTACACGATATGCCCCACCATAAAGCTCACTAAACCCAACCCGAAATATGTATTGGTGGGTTTTGCATGAAGAAAATAATCACCTAACCAACCAAAAACAAGACCCACAAGCATCATAATTGCATACGTAGAGGTATTACCGGCAATAAGCATCGACAACACGCCGATCGAAACAAAAGCCGTTGAACAAATCATTTTATAAATCAATGATTTTAAACACATACCGGGCCATTGTGCATTTAAAAACAAAGGTGTAAATATGATTTCCAGCACAATACACACTGCAAAAAGAATCCACAACACCACTTTTTATACCTCCGCATCCATATTATCCTTATTTTAACACAACACGCCAATAAACACAACACACAACAACTATTTTTATTACATCAAAAAAGAGTCTGTAAAAAACGTTCGTTTTTTACAGACCCTTTTCGTATTAATATTTAATATCTTTAATTATAACCGTACTGTAAAGCTCTTGTCTTTCGACACCGATAGTACCTGCTCCTACAACATCTCCGGAGCCTTTAATGCTGACATTGGCAAGTTGTTTAAGATTAACAATTTGCAAGGTATTGGGATTAAATTCAACCTCAACGTAACAATCATGATATCTGAGGGAATACTGAATATTCTTTGCAAAAACAGTTACAATAGGATGATACACGGTTCCGTCTATTCTTTCCTTAGACATAGGAGAAAATACTGCCCCTGTGTAGCTGGGTGCAACATTTGAGTTTTCAGCAATTGGTTCCGGATTATCTTCGGGAACAAGAATGAAGCTCATTTTAACGTTACCGTTGGCAAGAACTTTATATGTAAAACTTTCTATTCCTTTGGGGTCTGTAAGATAAGAACCTTTTTCCCTTGAAAAAACAGGGAACAATGACATATCCTCATCGCCTTTTTCGTGGATATACGGCTCACTTTCAGCTTTTTCCTTAGGAACAAACACACCTAAATCCTCTATAAATCCGAAAAGTTTGTTTATAGATTCCTGACTGACATGTTCATCACCCTCAGATATAACTCTGTTTGCAGGATCACCGGGAAGCTCCTGATATTCGATTTTGGTAAACCCGGGTTTGTCGGATTTTGCTTTATTCATAACTGTGGCATAAATTTCAACTATATCTGCAGCAGTTTTAGCAGTGTTGAGATATTTGTTTTGTTGTGTACTGATTGAACCGCTAGGGGTTTGTATATTTTGCGAACCACCGCCACCGGGTTTTGCATTATCAGTGACAGTCCCCGTAACAGTTCCTGTATCAGAAATGCTGACACTGGGAAGAATATTACCATTATCAGTAATATAACCATCATTTTCCACAGCGACATTATCTGTATCCACACCGGTTGCATCGGTAACGGTATTATTCTGAATGATATTACCATTTTTCTTTTCATCAGCAAAAACGCCAATGATAACTAAACTGATATAGCTACTTATTGCCAACATAATGCTAAGAGCAACACAACCTATAACATAGCCGATTTTCTTTTTAGGTTTTTTCATAAGGGTAGTACCTCTTTCAAAAGGAAATAATATATATAATAGATTAGCTTAAATCAGTAAAAAAGTCAACCAAATTAACAACTTCATAACAAAAAGATATAAAAAACCGACCCACTGATGTGGGTCGGTTATGTAATCAAATCTCAATAAGCGAATTAATATACGAAATCAGTATACTTTGCATTAAATTCAAGTTCACCGTTAGCATTAATTGAGCCATTAAGGTTAGCTTTCATATAGCCAACACCACGATGAGTAATGCTTATGAACTTACCATCTGCAGTCATTTCAGCTGTGATTGTGTAATCTTTATATAAAATTTCACCCTCAAGACTCTTAACGATGCTGATATTTTTAGCTTCCTTCTCAACATCCTTATAGTCAAGGAATTCTCTTGTCATAAGAGGATAACCATCAGTGTCTGCATAAGAGGGGTTAACAGCATCAGCTAAAACGATAGTAACAATATAGTTTGCACCGTTTTTCTCAGCTGTTGCACTCTTGATGTACTGTTTTGAACAGTTACTTGCGGGCATTCTGTTCTTAGCGTCATCAGAACCCTTTGCGTTGTTTGAAGGTGTTGCTTCATCTTCTGTTGTCATAAAGCTTTCCAAAATAGGAACGATAACACTATCGAGAATACCAAGACCCTCTATTTTAAGAGGTGTCTGCCAGCTAATCTTGTTGTAACCGGCAATACCCTTTGTATGGATATCATTAGCTGCCTTTGAGTAGAATGCAAAAGGATCTGCAATAACGGGATCATTTGCGTTGTTATCGCCGGCATTATTCTGAGTATTGTTGCTCTGAGTATTGTTGCTCTGAGTGTTGTTGCTCTGAGTATTGTTGCTCTGAGTATTGTTGCTCTGAGTGTTGTTTGTCTGAGTACCTGTCTGTGTGCCTGTCTGAGTACCTGTCTGTGTGCCTGTCTGAGTACCTGTCTGTGTGCCTGTCTGAGTACCTGTCTGAGTACCTGTCTGTGTGCCTGTCTGAGTACCATCAACGGGAACCTGCTCTGTTGTTGTGCCGCCATCTTTTAAGAGAGTGATAACGGAAACTACAGAAACTGCATTGCTTGTAACGATTGTGAAGAAAAGAGCTATGCTAAGAATGATAGCTATAACCTTCATATCTGAGTTTTTCATTGGTATAATACCCCTTTCACTATGTTCCCTTTTAGGGCAACATAACATTCTTTTTCAGTATCTTTAGATTAACTCAATCATCGAAAAAAGTCAAGTTAATTTTACATCAAATGATATACAATACTTCAAATTCGTCAAAAAGCCGAAAAGATATCACATTTTTTGTGCATTCCATATATTCTTTGCATATTCGTTTATTGCTCTGTCAGCTGCGAATCTGCCTGAACCTGCGATATTCAAAAGTGACATCTGGTTCCATTTTTTCTGATCAAGGAAAGTTTCGCGAACTCTCTTCTGAGCTCTCTGATAATCTGCAAAGTCTGCAAGCACCATAAAGGGATCATGGTGAATGATTGTTCCTGAAATATCGGAAAAATCTTTGCCGTCTATTCCGCCACGTGAAATGAAATCAAGAACCTTACGGAGTTCGGGATTATTATTGTAATAATTCTGAGGATTATAGCCGTTCTTTCTAAGGTCTGCAACCTCATCGGCATGCATACCGAAAAGGAACATATTATCGTCCCCTACCGCCTCATGAATTTCAACGTTTGCGCCGTCCAATGTACCTATGGTAAGTGCACCGTTCATCATAAGCTTCATATTACCTGTACCGCTTGCTTCTTTACCTGCAAGTGAAATCTGTTCAGATACATCAGCAGCGGGCATAAGTCGCTCCGCATTAGTTACATTATAGTCTTCAACGTAAAGGACTTTAAGTCTGCCTCTTACATCGGGATCTTTATCGATCATTTCACCGAGAGCAAGAATCATGCTGATAATGCGCTGAGCTACATAATAGCCGGGTGCTGCCTTAGCACCGAATATATATGTTTTGGGCACAAAATCTCCATCAGGATTCTCTTTAATAGCAAGGTATTCAGATACAATATTAAGTGCGTTAAGATGCTGACGTTTATATTCATGAAGACGTTTGACCTGAACATCGAATATTGAATTTGTATCAAGCTTAACACCTGTTGTTTTATAAATGTGTTTTGCAAATGCTTCTTTGTTGGCTTTTTTGATTTCGCCTAATTTTGCAAGAACTTCTTCATCATCCTTGAACTGTGCAAGTTTGGAAAGATGCTCCGCATCATAAACAAATTTGTCGTCGCCGAGAAGTTCTGCTATATACTTTGTAAGTTGCGGGTTTGCCTGGCAGAGCCAACGTCTGTGAGCAATACCATTAGTGACATTTGTGAACTTATCGGGTGTGAGAGCGTAAAAATCTTTAAAGAGTGAATCTTTAAGAATCTGACTGTGAAGAGCAGAAACGCCGTTTACACTGTGACAAGCAGCAACACAAAGGTTAGCCATACGCACCGCACCACCGGAAATAATTGCGGTACGTTCAACGTAATCTGCATCGTGTGTGCTCTCCCAAACATAAGAACGGAAACGATTATCAATTTCTTTTATAATATCGTATACACGGGGAATAAGGCGTTTAACAAGTTCCTCGCTCCAGCACTCAAGTGCCTCGCTCATAACAGTATGGTTAGTATAAGCAACTGTATTTGTAACAAGACGCCATGCATCATCCCAGCCGTAACCGCATTCATCAAGAAGGATACGCATAAGCTCGGGGATTGCCATTGTGGGATGTGTATCATTAATATGAATAGCAAGTTTTTCAGGAAGATTATCAACAGTGCCGTATTCACGAAGGTGATGGCGAATAATATCCTGAACAGATGCAGATACAAGGAAATACTGCTGACGAAGTCTTAAAGATTTGCCTTCAGGATGATTATCCATAGGATAAAGAACTTTACTGATCACTTCAGCCATTGCCTGACGTTCCATAGAACGCATAAAATCGCCTTGGTTGAAAGATTTCATATCGAATTCAGGTGCTCTTGCACTCCAGAGACGAAGCACGCTTATGCCTTTGCCATCTTTACCGGCAACAAACATATCATAAGGAACAGCCTGAATAACGTTACCATCCTCAATTTCAACGTGGTGATAATGATTATCCCAAATTTCTTTTACCCTACCCTCAAAGCATATGTTTACCGCACTGCTTTCACGGGGAGCAAGCCACACTTCACCTCCGGGAAGCCAGTTATCGGGAAGTTCAGTCTGTCTTCCTTCAACAAGTTTCTGACGGAAAATGCCATACTCATAAAGAATGGAATAACCCCTTGCAGGATAGCCCTGAGTTGCAAGACCATCAAGGTAACACGCCGCAAGTCTGCCAAGACCACCGTTGCCGAGACCTGCATCAGGTTCACAATCATAAAGACTTTCAATTTTTATGTTGTAATCTTTAAGAACACTGGTAAAAGTGTTGGTAAGATTAAGATTGAAAAGAGTATTCTTAAGGGAACGACCCATTAAAAATTCCATTGAAAGATAGCAAACGCGTTTTTTGCCCTCATCATCAACTTTTCTTGAAAATTCAGCTCTACCCTGTGCCATCATATCACGAACGATCATAGCGATAGCTTTATAAAACTGCTCGTTGGTTGCATTTTCGGTAGAAATGCCGAAATAATGAAGGAGTTTGTTTTCAAGCATTTCTTTCGCTTGCTTCTTTGTAAGCTTATAATTCATACAAAACCTCCAAAAACTTTTTATAAAATATAGGTTTTCCACTATCCAATTATACATATTACACTAAAATTGCACTAAAATCAACTACAACAGAAAGAAAATATGAATAATATATTATTACCTTTTTTGGAAGAGGTTAACAAAATGCACAGCTGCAATTCGTAATTCTTAATTCGTAATGCGGAATTATCGGAACGCTGCGCGTTGATTGTATCGTTTCGCGCAATGGATAGACCGCGCTGTTTTTTTAGTAAACACAATAAATTTTAAAAATCATAAAAAAAGCAGTTGACATTTCAGTTTTGATGTGATAATATATCAAGGCTGATATATGCAGAGATACCGAAGTGGTTATAACGGAACGGTCTTGAAAACCGTCGTACGGCAACGTACCGTGGGTTCGAATCCCACTCTCTGCGCCACCTCTTTTGAGGACAATTGAATATCCGTATTCAGTTACCAATGCAGAAGTACTCAAGTTGGTGACGAGGCGCCCCTGCTAAGGGCGTAGGTCGGGAAACCGGCGCGAGAGTTCGAGTCTCTCCTTCTGCGCCAGAAAACCTATCATACCTTTTGGTGTGATAGGCTTTTTTGTTTCTATAAAATTGCAAGAGAGACTCGAACTCCACTCGGCGAAGCCGAACATAATCGGTTTTCGCGAAGCGAAAGCAAGGCAGAGCCTTGCGAATCTCTCCTTCTGCGCCAATAAAAAAGGATACCCATTGCGGTATCCTTTTTTGTTTGTTGTAATATGTGTGCGAGAGACTCGAACTCCACTCGGCGAAGCCGAACATAATCGGTTTTCGCGAAGCTTTATAATTGCAACGCAGTTCCTAAAATTACGAATTACGCATTCCGATTTCCGAATTCCGAATTTCAGGAAACCCCCGGCGAGGGTTTCCTACGGCAAAACAGTCACACCGGACTGTTTTACCTACCTTCCTGCGCTGCTAAAGCAAAAAAGGTTTCGCATTCTGCGGAATGCGCCAATGGGTTTCACCCCTTGACCCCACAACCTTTTGAAAAAGCTTGACCAAAACTTTAATATAATCGGTGCAGGTCCCTAAAAAAGCTATTTTCTGATTCCTAACTTAATAACATTCCAGCTCAAGGGTTTAAGTTCTGCTGTAAGAATGGAGCCGTCGAGAGTGGGAATGGGATTGGTGTGAGGCTTCACAACAACAGCATCAAATGTGTTCTCCGCCTTTTTGTCGTAACCATCCATTGATATAAACTCATAGGGTTTATATCCGTCAAAATCCATAAGGTTAACTTCAAGCACCACATTTTCATCAAGACTCTTATTAACACAGAAAATTGTCATTTCTTCATTTTCTTCATCCAACGTTGCGATAGCTTCAATAAACGGAACATCTGTAAACTGTTTACAATCATATTGGGGACAATCAATAAGTGGATTAAGGGCTACTCCCCTGCCGTAATTTGAAAGATGCATAAATGGATAAAAAATTGTCTGTTCGAAAATGCCACCCCCTGTTTTTGTGAAAATGGGTGCAATAACATTCACAAGCTGGGCAAGACAAGCGATTTTAATTCTGTCACAATGTCGGAGAAGTGTAATGAGCATTGATCCCACAACAAGCGCATCTTCGAAGTTATAAATATCTTCAAGCCTTGGCGGCGCAACGCTCCACTGTTCAAAGGGCTCACCATTTGAATGATACCAGACATTCCACTCATCGAAAGAAAGATTTATTGTTTTCTTTGAACGTTTTTTAGCCTTTACATAGTCACAGGCACAGATGACGGAATAAATAAATTCGTCAAGCTCAAGGCTTTTTGCAAGAAAGCTTGGGGTATCATCAGCACGATTTTCATAATACTGATGAAGCGAAACATAATCAACGCTATCATAAGCAATATCAAGGCTTTCGACTTCCCAAGTACCGAATGTGGGCGAATTGCGACTGGATGAACCGCAAAGAACTGTTTCGATGCTCGGATCTGTCCACTTCATTACCTTTGATGCCTCTAAGGCAATTCTACCGTATTCCGATGCAGTTTTTGCACCCATCTGCCAACCGCCGTCCATTTCGTTACCAAGACACCATGTTTTAATATTATGGGGTTCTTCAACACCATGACTGCGTCTTAAATCTGACCAATATGTATTTGATTTATGGTTACAATATTCAACCAGGTTACGTGCTTCTTCAACTCCTCGAGTGCCGAGATTCACCGCCATAAGGCAATCGGAATTGGCCTTTTTGCACCACTTTACAAACTCATTTGTGCCGAAATAATTGGGTTCAGTAGTTCCCCAGGCAAGATCAAGTCTTTTAGGTCGTTTATCCACAGGACCAACACCATCTTCCCAATTGTAGCCCGAAACGAAGTTTCCCCCCGGATAACGGACAATAGGAACATTTAACTTTTTAACCAAATCAATAACGTCTGTTCTGAATCCGTCTTCATCAGCCGTAGGATGTCCGGGTTCATAAATACCGCCATAAACGGCTCTTCCCAAATGTTCAATAAAGGAGCCGTACATTCTTTTATCAATTTCACCTATTTTAAATTCTTTAGCAAGTGTAATTTTCGCTTTCATATATATATCCCTTTCAAAGGTTATTTATCTTTTATTATTTCTTCGTTTGCGCCTTACCCTGTTTATATGGCGTTCAAAGTCACCGTTTTCTATAAGCTCCGCCAGAACATACTGTTCAAGCATAGGAACTGTGCAGGAATAAAAGCCTACTGTTTTTTCATACTGTTCTAAAAGACTTAACGGCAACACCATATAACCGATACGCACAGACGGCGCTATGGTTTTTGAAAATGTATTCATATACACAGTATGTTCCGGGTCTAGGGAAAACAGCGTATCCGCTGCTTTCATTGATACTGTAAATTCCGAATCAAAATCATCTTCAATTATATATCCGTCGCGTTCTTTTGCCCAACGTATATATTCACTGCGTTTTGACGGGGTTGCGGTAACACCGCTTGGAAAGCTATTAAAAGGCGTTACGTGCAACACCGTTGATTTTGCTTTTTTAAGTTCGGTTGTTTTTATGCCGTCTGAACCCATTTTCAGCATTTCACAATCAACGCCGTTGGCAATATACACTTTCTTGATTTTTTCGTAAGACGGATCTTCAATAGCAACGCCTCTATGTCGACCAAGGGTTTGCACAATAATACTGTACAAATACTCTGCACCCGAGCCGATGATTATCTGTCGCGGTTCAACCTTTATCCCCCGACTCCGCGCAAGATACATTGCTATTGCTTGGCGTAATTCTCGACAGCCGTTATTTGGGGACTTTACCAGCACTTCCTCTGCATACTCGCTTAAAACCTTACGTACTGTTTTGCAATAAACCGAAAAGGGAAATTCGGTATTTATATTGTGATAATTATGATTTTTAGTAATATCCAGACTCTCTGATACCGGAAAACACGCATCGGCACTATATATTACAAAATATCCGCTTCGTTGACGAGATTCAGCATAACCCTCATCACAAAGAAGATTATATGCATGCTCAGCGGTAATCACACTGACACCCGTTTCAGTTGCAACAAGTCTTTTTGACGGAAGTTTACTTCCGTATTTATAAACACCGCCCACAATATCTTGGCGCAACTGTTTATAAAGTTGCATATAGGCGGTTTCTTTTTTTACTTTATCTATACTGTAAATCATCTGGTTATACCAAATCGCACCTCACTTTCGTTTTCTCTATAACCAAAAGTATATTACAAACAAATAAAAAAGTAAAGCAAATCTTCCCGATATAACCATCGGGAAGATTTGCTGATTTATTCTGTTTCAGGTTCTTTAGGTAAATTTTTAAAGAACGAAATCATAAAAGGTATTGAAATGAAAAATGTTATAACGTCACCTACCGGTTGCGCTATCTGTACACCGGTAAGACCTAAAACTCTTGACAGTATAAGAAGAACGGGAATAAACGCAACTCCGCTTCTGACCGCAGATAAAAATGTTGCAGGTTTATTTTTGCCAACACTTTGAAGCATCATATTAGTGCAAATTGAAAGTGGTTGGAAAAACAACGCCAAAAGCTGCACCTTAAGAGCAAAAGAACCGACTTCAATTACTTCCGGGTCATCGCGGAAGAAACCAACAAGGCTATCGCTGAAAACAAGACCAACCACTGCAAGTGCCGCCAAAAGCACCTCGCCTACACCCCAGGTGAAGAAGAAGCCTTTTTTAACTCTTTTATATTTCTTTGCGCCATAGTTAAACGCACAAACAGGCTGAAAGCCTTGTCCGATACCGAGACCGACTGCAAATATAAAGAAACAAATTCTGTTAACTATGGTCATACCTGCAACTGCCGCATCTCCGTAAAGACCTGCCGTATTATTAAGAAGCATTGTTGCAATACTTGAAAGTCCCTGACGTGTAAGGCTGGGAAGGCCCGTAAAAACAATGTCCTTAAGATTAGGTAAGCCTTTTTTCAGATATTTAATTGAAAACTTGCTTTGAGTTTTCCCGCTTAAAAACATAATCAACAATATAGTAAAGCTGACACACTGTGAAACAGCGGTGGAAATACCCGCGCCGCTTATGCCCATATTGAAAACGCTTATAAGAAGCCAGTCGCCGAATATATTAAGCAAACCGCCAGCGGTAAGACCTATCATTGCAAGTGCGGCTTTGCCCTCGTAACGAAGAATGTTATTAAGCACAAAGCTTGCTGTCATTATGGGCGCTGCAAGAATAATCCAAAACGCATAATCTTCAGCAAAAGGTAAGATGGTTTCGGTGCTCCCCAAAAGACGTAAGAAGGGTTTAGAAAAAGCTATACCAAAAACGCTTATCAATGCACCTGCGCCGATAGCGAAAAAGAAAGCTGTTGATGCCACTATATTGGCAGTTTCGTTATCTTTCGCACCTAATTTGCGGGATATTATACTGCCTGCACCATGACCGAACATAAAACCCACAGCCTGAATAATTGCCATAAGTCCGAAAACGATACCAACCGCCCCACTGGCACTTGTGCCGAGTGTGCCGACAAAATATGTATCAGCCATATTATATATGTTGGTTACGAGCATACTTACAGTTGTTGGTATACCCAGTTTAACTATCAGTTTACCAACAGGCGTTTCGGTCATAAGCTTATACTGTTTGTCAGCATTTGTATTCGTATATGTCACCCCTTAAAGCACGCCTTCTTGAGTTATTGAAAAAATGATATTTATTGCTCTGTATCTCACTGTCTTTCCCATGAATTACCAAAAAGGGCTTCACGTGCATTTTCCTGCGGGTCATTAACACTAACCGATACAGCACTATTTTCAATCCAACCGTCGGTTCGCTCGAATTTCATACTTTCTAAATCATAGCAGCCGCCAAATGCTCCAGTTTGAATATCATTCACGTTAACCGGTATTGTAATTTCCTTAATGGAAGCGCATTGGCCAAAGGAATATTTACCGATAACCTTCAAAGATTTCGGTAATGTTACAGTTGTCAGATTGGAGCAATTTTCAAAAGCGGATTCATCAATTATTTCCACACCTTCTGAAATTGTAACCTCTACAAGACCATTACAATACGAAAAAGCACTTTTACTGATTGTTTTGATATTGCCGGGAATGGTAACCGAGGTAAGTCCGGTGCAGCCGTAAAAAGCCATCTCGCCAAAAGTAACAACGGACGAAGGTATTTCAACGCTTGTAAGCTGTTCATTGTTTGCAAAAGCCATATTATCAATTGTTTTCACTGTGTTTGGCAATTTTAATTCCTTAAGACCGCAATTATTAAAAGCCTCTTCGCCAATTGTTAATAATCCATCAGGGAAATTAATTTCTGCTAACTGAGCACATCCTAAGAAAGCAGATTTTCCGATAGCTTCAATGGATGAAGGGAGAACAACTTTTATTAATGATGATGCATTTGCACCACTAAGGAAATCATCCGGTATCGCTTTTGTTCCCTCGGGTATAAAGATAATAGGCAAGCCATAATTCACAGCATCCACAAAATTACCCTGAGATGCACAAAGATACGCATGATATATATCGTTATTATTTTCATTATAACCGATTTCAGTGAGTGCCTTACAAGCACCTTTATAATCGCCTGATGTTGCTAATTTTTCAGCATTGGTCTCAACGGTTGTAATAATTTCCTCTATAATTTCGGCAGAATTCTTATATTCGCCAAGGTCTCTGAGCATAGGTAATGCCTCAGAATATTTGCGTTGTCTGAAGAGGTAAAGTGCTTTTTGGTAAAGCTTTTCTGTGGCGCTTACTCCATCACTATCCTCGCTGAGTTCAAGAACAACCACAGGGTCAACCGTATACTCTTTAATTTTATTACCTTCATATATAACTTTTGTCAAACTAAAGGTTGCCCTTAAATCTTCAATATCTGAATAATAAAGCTCTTTCGCTTTTTCGCCATATTCTCTATCAAAATTTACTATGAACGACTTTTCCTTTTTAGACTCCAAATTACAATCGAAGGAACAAACACTGGTATCCAACACATCGCCTGATGCGTTATAAATCACCAACTCACCCTGGATACCCATAACCGATAGACGGCTGTTATTTTTAACATTAATTTCAAAAGCTGTAATAAACCCATTTTCATATTTAGATTCCTCGGTTGGTTCGGGCTTATCAATGATAGTAAGTACAAACTTATCATCAGAATAGCGTGTTGCACTTTTAAAGCTTTTATCTTTGATTATGTCGCCTAAACTAAAAATAATCCCGAATACAAACACAGCTGCCAAAAAGATAACCACAGCACGAGTCGCAGCGGGTGACAACGAAGCACCAACACCTCTTGTACGAGAGTTATCTTCTTTTACAAGCCAGCCATCGTTAGTTTTTGTTACTTTATATGATTTCCCGTTTTTAGGACCATTTCCCATAATAAACTCCCCATATTCCATTAATATTTAATTTGTTTTTCTAGGTTTTCTATGATTATAACACTGTTTTTTCATTTTTTCAACAATGGTGATTGCATTGTTGATAGAAGTAAAGAGAAACAAAAAATTCGTTTCATTTCACGCCCTTCTTTAATGTTTTACAGCTTGAAATCAACATTCGCCTGATTCAACCGCAAAGATTTCTATGCTTTTTATAGATTTCTTCATCTATCGCATTCGTATTGAACAATAAACGCAACCATCCTTCGGTTTCACTACATTCTTTCAGTGAAATCTCAAATTTAGAAAGCATATCAGCTTTGCTTTGTCCGAAGTTTGTTTCACAGATGTTTGCATAAATGCTGCTTGAACTTTTGCGGATTTGGAAAAGAGAGTTTGATGGTGCCTTGATATTTGGGCAGAGCAATTCTATTTTTTTGCAAGCTTTTCGGAATATATCAGCAAATAATTCTTTGACATATAACCACGCCCTTCAAAAGAATCGTACTACTTTCCCTGAAACAAATCAAGGCAAAGCCTTGTATATCATCAATTCCGCAGGAATTGCATATCATCAACACGCAGTGTTGCATTTCATCAAGCCGCAGTTAATACAGCCTTCGGCTGATGATATGCGCCTACGGCGATGATATACACGCTGATGCGTGATGATATGCCAAGCCTGCGACTTGGATAAAAAAAAGAAGTAACTTTTGATAAACAAAAGTTACTTCTTTTTTGGCAGCGGGATAGGGATTTTTCCGGTGCTTCGCACCTATCGCCTCGCTTCGCTCGTTGCCCACGTCGGCGAAAACAGTCCACCGGACTGTTTTCTTCCGCAAGGCTTTGCCTTGCTCCCTCCTGGTTCGAATCCCTATATCATCTAAACAAAAAAGAAAACCACACCTGTTGGTGTGGTTTTCTTTTTGGCAGCGGGATAGGGATTCGAACCCCAACAAACAGAGTCAGAGTCTGTCGTGCTACCGTTACACTATCCCGCTAGGAACGAGTGATATTATACTATCAGTTTT
>JAZNLH010000013.1:0-21965 GCA_045578985.1 Acutalibacteraceae bacterium
TGCTTCCCCGCTTAGCAGGACAAGGCACTACTCTCTCCCGTTTGGGTGGCGGCATCGGCACCCGCGGTCCCGGCGAAACTAAATTGGAAAGCGACCGTCGACATATTCGTCGCCGTATTCAAGCACTCAAACGGCAGTTGCAGGAAGTGGAACAGCAACGCATTCTCCGTCGAGAACGCCGCAAAAAAGACGATCTGCCCACCGTAGCGGTGGTGGGATATACCAACGCGGGCAAATCCACCTTGATGAATCGTTTAACCGATGCGGGTGTGCTGGCGGAAGATAAACTGTTCGCCACGTTAGATACCACCGCCCGTGCCTTAAAACTGCCCGACGGGCGTACTGTATTGTTGGTGGATACGGTTGGCCTGGTTCGCCGCTTGCCTCACCACCTGGTGGATGCCTTTCGTTCCACATTGGAAGAAGCGGCGTTGGCCGATGTGATTGTCAATTTGTGTGATGCCTCCAATCCCGAAGCGGATGAGCACTTGACGGTTACCCGCGATTTGCTTTCGAGTTTGGGATGCATTGATCGCCCCGTCATAACGGTATTTAATAAATGCGACCGTATGGATGCTGCATCGGATATCGATTTGGGTAATACCGAAGCGTTGCGCATCAGTGCCGTTACGGGAAGCGGTATTGAACAATTGTTGGAGCGTATCGCCCAAGCCCTTCCCCCCGATCGCCGCAAAGTTACCTTGCTTCTCCCCTTCCACGAAGGTGCGCTGGCAGGTAGATGCCGTCGAGAAGGTGCCGTGGAATACGAAGAATACGTGGAAAACGGTCTTAGAATGATTGTCACTCTCGGAAGCAAATTATTAGAAGAAACCAAAGCCTACGTAGTAGAATAACGCGTAAGCACAGGAAAGTTTTTCCTGTGCTTATTTTTTTGCCACTTTTTGCCCATACTACCTGCGAGGTGATCGTATGGAATTAAAAGGCAGTCGTACCGAAGAAAATTTGCGCACCGCATTCTCCGGTGAAAGTCAAGCCCGTAACCGTTATACCTTTTACGCGGCACAGGCTAAAAAAGACGGCTACGAGCAGATCGGCGATATCTTCTTGGAAACCGCCAACAACGAACGAGAACACGCGGAACTGTGGTTCAAAGCCTTAAACGACGGTGAGATGCATTTCACCCCCGAAAACTTAAAATTGGCGGCGGAAGGCGAACATTACGAGTGGGCTCAGATGTATGCCGATTTCGCCAAAGTGGCGCGAGAAGAAGGCTTTAATGCCATTGCCGCCGCCTTTGAATTGGTGGCAAAAATTGAAAAATCACACGAAGATCGATTCTTAAAACTCAAACAAAACATCGAAAACGGCAAGGTGTTTCGACGTGAACCGCAAACCGTGTGGATCTGCTTAAACTGCGGCCACATTCACGTGGGCGAAACCCCGCCCGAGATGTGTCCCGTCTGTAAAAAGCCCAAAGCTTTCTTCCAGTTACACGTAGAAGATTATTAAGGAGAGACATTTATGGATAAGCGCAAAAAGACTTCCATCCAAGACGAAGCGGAAACTTTGCAAAAACAAGGTCGCGGTCCCATTCACTCCGATGTACTGGGCAGTTATACCGGTACAGCGGAAAGAGATGAAGTGCCCGAACAAGACGCAGATGACCTTTAAAATTAGAAAGATTTAACAGACATTTTTAATACGGAAAACCGTACACTATTACTGCAAACGCAAGATAATTTTCACGGCAAAAGCCGTCATAGTTTGAGGAGTGTACGTTATGTCCAACAAGAAAAATTTGGTTCCCGAAGCTCGCGAAGGTCTTAACCGCTTCAAGATGGAAGCTGCCAACGAAGTAGGCGTTAACTTGAAACAAGGTTATAACGGCGACCTGACCAGCAAACAAGCCGGTTCCATCGGTGGTCAGATGGTTAAGAAAATGATCAAGGCTTACGAAGAAGGCAATGTCTGATTAGATTTCAAACTTATCTCTGATAGATAGCGAAAAGGAGGCTCTGCAATTGCAGTGTGCCTCCTTTTTGTTTGTGTATTTATATTTTGTTGAAAATATATGTGATAATCTTGTAGAAAAAACCATTTTCAGGTTCAATATAGATAACGTTGCTGCCTGTAACGATTCTGTATATATAAGTTCCTATCATAAGAACTGCCCCTATAACACAAAGTGTTATCATCACATTTTTCGGTATCTTTTTTCTGAAAATTATAATTAAAGCCGCAAGTGGCATTACAAATATCAAAGGATGCATATGAAAAGCGAGAGAGAAATCCAATTGAAGCAGAGCTAAAGCCGCTCTGGACATACCGCAGCCCATACAGGAGATACCGGTGAAAAATTGAATAGGACACCCTAATGTGAGGTAGAAGGGTGCTATGATTATAAATATTAAAATCAGTGGAAAAGGAACTTTTTTTATTAATTGTTTAAAGTTATGTTTCATGCCATAAATCTATCACGAAAAAAATACAATGTCAATGAAAAAATATTGTTTTCAAATTTCCAAAACTTGTATTTATGTATGTTCTGTGATAAAATGAAAATCATAAAAATATATATTTTATTCAGGTGATTTCTATGAACAAAACCATGCAAAAAAAGTACGCACGACTTATTGCAAGAGTTGGTGCAAATATAAAAAAAGGTCAGCCTGTCAGGATTTATTGCGAGGCGGATCAGCACGAATTTATAACAATCCTTGTAGCTGAGTGTTATAAAGCGGGCGCTTCCAGGGTGGAAGTTGATTGGGGATTTCAGGCAGTTACCAAGCTTAATTACCGTTACCGCAGCTTAAAAAGTCTGAGTGAAGTTCCTGCATGGCAGGAAGAAAGACTTAAGCTTATGGTTGAGGAGGTTCCTTGCCGTATTTACATCGAAAGTGAAGATCCTTACGGACTTGCCGGTGTAAACCGCGAAAAAATGCAGAAATCGCAGATGGCACGTTACAAAGTTACCAAAAAATACAGTGATGCTCTTGAAAATAAAGATCAGTGGTGTATCGCAGCGGTTCCTTCTTATGCATGGGCTAAAAGGGTATTCCCCAACGAAACCAAAAACAAAGCCTACAATATGCTTTGGGATGCGATTTTGAAAACCGTTTATATTACAAAAGATAATGATCCTGAAGAAGCCTGGAGGGCTCATAACGCAGATTTGAAATCACGCACTGCATACCTTACAGAGAAAAAGTTTGACTATCTTCACTATAAGAGTTCAAACGGAACAGATTTCAAGGCGTGGCTTATTCCTGAAAGTCATTGGTGTGGTGGCGGTGAAAATACTCTCTCCGGTAATTTCTTTAATCCTAACTTGCCCACAGAAGAAGTATTTATTTCACCTAAAAAAGGTTTTGCCGAAGGTAAAGTTGTTTCAACCAAACCGCTTTCCTGGCAAAGTCAGATAATAGATAATTTCTATATCACCTTCAAAGACGGTAAAGCTGTCGAATGGGATGCTGAAACAGGCAAGGATTTGCTTGATAAAATGCTTTCAATGGATGAAGGTGCAAAATATTTAGGTGAGCTTGCACTTATTCCTCACGATAGTCCTATTGCAAATACAGGTATTCTTTTCTACAATACTCTTTTTGACGAAAATGCAAGTTGTCACGTGGCATTGGGTAGAGGCTTCTGCGATACAATTGATGGTTTCGAGGATAAAAGTCTTGAAGAATGTCAGGCATTAGGCGTTAATGACAGTATGATTCACGTTGATTTTATGATTGGCGCACCCGATCTTGAAATCACAGGCTACAAGGATGGAAAAGCATATCCGATATTTAAAGAGGGTAACTGGGCATTTTAAGAGATGAAAAGTGCAAAATTATCAGAACGCAAGATATCATTTATATAACTGTGCAAAACATTAAAGCACAATTAAACAAAGAAAACAAAGGATGATTTATTATGGCAATGGGAATACCCCGCAAATTTAAAACTGACAAATTTAAAAGAGAAAACCCTGCACCGCTTAAATTCGGTGCAGACGGCAAATTTAAAATCTTACATATAACCGATATTCACTGCGTTGAGCCGGAAATGGATGACGACGAAAATCGTGCTATTCCTGAAGGAAGAAATATTGAGACCATAAATGTTATAGAAAAGCTTGTGGAAAAAACCAATCCCGATTTAGTTGTTTTCGGTGGCGACAACGTCAGCGGCTATTGGGAGGAATTTACATACAGTTTAATGCAGAATACAATTCAGCGTATAACCGAACCCATAAGAAGACGCAACATTCCTTTGTGCGTTGTTTTTGGTAACCACGACGGTGAGGTTGGTTTCCACACCGAATTCCAGATGATGCAATATATGGAATATCCCAACTGCCGTTCAAATCTTAATGATGCTGACGTTTATGGTTGCGGTAACTGTTGTGTTACAATAAAAGACAGCAAGGGCGAAAAAGATGCTTTTGCAATCTGGCTTATGGATTCCAATGACTACGAAAAGAATTCCACAGGTGATTTCAGTTACGACCACGTTCACGATGACCAGATTGAGTGGTATGAGAATCGTGCCGCAGAACTTAAGGTTGCTAACGGTGGCGAACCGCTTCCTGCAATACTTTTCCAACATATTCCCGTTCAGCAGGAGCTTGACGGTTACAGGGAAGCCACAGAAAATGATGATTATACTTTTGAACGTGACGGCAATTATTACATATTAGGTCACAAGATTCTTGAAGGCAGAGTCCGTGAAGTTCCTTGTCCTCCCAATATGGAGAAAAACTACAGAAATCAGTTTGAAAGCTGGAAGAAAACGGGCGATATTTTCGCTGCATTCTTCGGTCACGACCATGTTAACGATTTTCGCATAAATGTTGACGGAATTGACCTTTATCAGACTTTGGGTGCAGGTTATTTTACATATGGTAAGGAACATGGCGGTAGACTTATAGTTCTTGACGAAAACAATCCGCGCGAACTTTACACAGAGTCTATTGAAATTGAAAGAATTACCGATACCGAGGGAGTTTAATTTTTTAGCAGAGTGAGAAATCACTCTGCTTTTTGTTACGGTATTGTTAATTGATATTTATGCTATTGCATTTTGGTGTTTATTATTGTATAATTAAATATCAAAATAATAGGGGAGTGTATGCTGCCCTATGAAGGTGGTATTATGAGCAAAAAGATAAAAGTTATAACCGCAGCCATCGTGGTAACTGTTCTTATATGGCTTTGGGCATTACCTTTTGGTGCTATTGAAATAAAACGCTGTTACGGTGATATAAATAACGATGCTTATGTTACTACGGAAGATGCAAGAATTGCTCTTATGGTAGCGGCAGGAATATATGAAGAAGAACTTCTGGGTCTCGATTTTGAGGCAGCTGATATGAATCAGGATGATTTTGTTAACACTGTTGATGCCAGACTTATTCTTCGTACTGCGGCAGGTCACCTTGCAACAGAATATATGGAAGGTTACGAGTTTGACGAGCATCCGGAAGAATTTACAAAAATTATAAACGATTATCGTTTTGAGAAAGACCGCAAGTCAATAAAACTTGCAATGTCACCCGAACTTTGTGAGGCAGCAAGGGTAGCGGCTCAGGAGTATGCAACCAAAACAGGCAGTGCATTCCTACGTGAGGATGGCTCTCACTACTATAAAATTCTTGATGAAATGGGTATAGAGTACAGCTGTGCCGATAAAATGATGGTAACCGCATCTTTCGGTTACAGTCAGGCAGCTAAAAAAGTTCTTGCAGACAGTCAAAGTGAAAAAGCTCTTTTAAGCGATAATTTCACAAAAATCGGTGTGGGTGCATACTCAAGTGATGGTCGTACGTTCTATTGGTGCGTATTTGTTATAAAATAAAAAAACTCACTCGAAAGGAAGTTGTTAAAATGAGTGATTACAGAATAGAAACTAAATGTGTACAGGGCGGTTATACTCCCGGTAACGGTGAGCCTCGTCAGATTCCTATTGTGCAGAGCACAACCTTTAAGTATGCTACAAGTGAAGATATGGGTAAACTTTTTGACCTTGAAGCAAGCGGATACTTTTATACAAGACTTCAGAATCCCACAAACGATTATGTTGCCGCAAAAATAGCAGAACTTGAGGGTGGTACAGCAGCTATGCTTACATCTTCAGGTCAGGCTGCATCATTCTATGCAATATTCAATATTGCATCTTGCGGAGACCACGTTGTTTCTTCTTCAACAATTTACGGCGGTACTTATAACCTTTTTGCAGTTACAATGAAAAGAATGGGCATTGATTTTACCTTTATTTCACCCGACTGCACAGAGGAAGAACTTAATGCAGCTTTCAGACCTAATACAAAGGCGGTTTTCGGTGAGACTATCGCTAACCCTGCTCTTACAGTTCTTGATATCGAAAAGTTTGCAAAGGCAGCTCACGACCACGGCGTACCGCTTATTATAGACAACACCTTTGCAACACCTTACGGATGCCGTCCTTTTGAATGGGGCGCAGATATTGTTACACACTCCACAACAAAATATATGGATGGTCATGGTTGCGCAGTTGGCGGCTGTATTGTTGATTCCGGTAAATTTGACTGGATGGCACATGCCGATAAATTCCCCGGTCTTTGTACACCTGATGATAGTTATCACGGCATCACTTATGCCGAAAAATTCGGTAAAGAGGGTGCATTTATAACTAAAGCCACTGCACAGCTTATGAGGGATTTTGGCTCAATTCAGTCACCTCAGAATGCTTTCTACCTTAACTTGGGTCTTGAAAGCCTTCACGTACGTATGAAAAGACATTGTGAAAACGGCCTTGCAGTTGCAAAATATTTGCAGTCAAGCGATAAAATTGAATGGGTTACCTATGCAGACCTTCCCGGTGACAAATATCACGAATTAGCAAAAAAATATCTTCCTAACGGCACATGCGGTGTTGTATCCTTTGGTGTTAAAGGCGGAAGAAAAGCGGCAGAAGAGTTTATGAAAAAACTTAAACTCATTGCTATTGAAACACACGTTGCCGATGCAAGAAGCTGTTGCTTACATCCTGCAAACGCAACACACCGTCAGATGAATGACGATGAACTTATTGCTTGCGGTATTACAAACAACCTGGTAAGACTTTCCTGCGGTCTTGAGAATGCGGAGGATCTTATTGCCGACATAAAACAAGCACTCGGAGAGTAATTTCTGATATTTTGCGAACAACTTGATTTAGCGCACTTGACGTACCCTTGTACGCCTGCGTTTACTAAATCTGCGTTCTTCATCAAAATCTCAAAAATTACAAAAAGAAAAGTATTTTGCGAACAACTTGATTTAGCGCACTTGACATACCCTTGTACGCCTGCGTTTACTAAATCTGCGTTCTTCATCAAAATCTCAAAAATTACAAAAAGAAAAGTATTTTGAATTTTTACATTAATGAAAAGGAGGTATGAGGAGTATGCCTATTAAATTGCCTGATGAATTGCCGGCAGTAAAAACTCTTGCCGATGAAAATATTTTCGTTATGACGGATACTCGCGCCATAACTCAGGATATTCGTCCTTTGAAAATTCTGGTGTTGAACCTCATGCCGAAAAAAACGGAAACAGAAACTCAACTTTCAAGGCTTTTGGGTAACTCACCATTACAGGTTGAATTTGAACTCATACACACAAAGTCACACATCCCGAAACACACACCAAAAGAATATTTGCTTGCTTTTTACAAGACTTTTGACGATGTGAAACATAGGAAATTTGACGGACTCATTATAACAGGTGCGCCTGTTGAAAAAATGGAGTTTGAAGAAGTAACGTATTGGGAAGAACTTTGTGAAATAATGGAATGGAGTAAAACAAATGTCACAAGCACATTCCATATTTGTTGGGGTGCTCAGGCAGGTCTTTATTATCATTACGGTATTAAAAAATGTCCTTTGCCCGAAAAACTTTCAGGTGTTTACAAGCATACGGCAGATTATAAAAAGTCCATTCTTTTAAGGGGATTTGACGATGTTTTCTTTGTTCCCCATTCCCGTTATACTACCGTAAACCGTGAAGATATTGAGAAAATTCCTGAGCTTAAAATACTTGCTTCTTCTGATGATGCAGGGGTTTATATAGTGAGTTCCGAAAACGGAAAACAGATTTTTGTTACAGGTCATTCTGAATATGACACCGATACTTTAAAAAACGAATATCTTCGTGATAAAGACGGCGGACTTAAAATAAAAATGCCGAAAAATTATTTCCCCAACGATGATATTACAAAGACTCCGCTTAATACTTGGCGTTCACACGCAAATCTTTTATATTCAAACTGGCTTAATTACTTCGTATATCAGACAACTCCGTATGATATCGAAACCATAAAATAAAAAACGGTCCATAGGACCGTTTTTGCTTTTTATACCCCATAAAAAAATTTTTTCCATTCTTTTGATAACTGATGTTATTATAAAAAATGTCGGAAGGAAATACAAAGCGTTTTATATATGAAAGGGGCAATTTGTTGTGATAGAAAAGTTTATTTCACAATTAAAAAGATTCGATGAAGCTGAAAACTTTTTTGGCGAAGAATTTCTGGACAATGTTTCATTTGGCGAATGTGCAGATGCATACCTTGCAAAGGTATACGATTATGAGCCAATAATATTAAAAAAAGAATATGGTTTCAAAAGCAGTTATTTTATGCTGATTAGTTATTTGACAACTATGAAAACTCAGCATGTGAATGGTCCTTTAACAGGAAACGAAACCTGGTATTATAAAGACTGGCTTCTTTATAAGAAAAGCTACAATATTCGCAAAGCTTGGTTTTATGCCACCATTCAGGACGAAAACGATGCGGACGAGGTAGTTGATTTGTTAATTAATGCGTTGGGATTAGCTAATTACCACGCGGTAACAACACGTATTAATGTCTCGTACGAAGATTATCATACCCATGTTGAAAATGTTATGGAGTATGTAGGTAATACACGTGCTGTTCGAGATTTGAGTATGAAATATCTTGATCCAAAATATGGCACCCAGTGGCAGTTCCATCTGTGGAATATGACTCCTGTTAGTTTAACTGAAAATTACGGTTTTGTTTTCTATCTTGGTAATGAAATGAGCCAAATTGATTATTGTCCTTATAATTATAAGGCTCACGAATATTATTATAAAAAGTTATATACTACTTTACACGAAAATTTAGAAAAAGATATTCCAAAGAATGATGGTATTACGCAAGAAAGAAAAAAACAAATATGGGAAGAAATTCGCGAAGATGTTTTAAAAACCTCCACGTATTATTATTATGAAGCGAATCTCGATGATGGTGATGAAGATTTTGATGACTATGGGGTTTGTGACATAGAGGACGATGACGATTTTTCCTTCGATTTCTTTGACGAAGAAGAGGATTAATTGTAAGTTTAAATCAAAAAGAAGCGTGTGTTTATATTAACAAAATATTTTGACAAGCATAGTATGGTAGTGTGAAAATCAGCACACTACCATATTTATTTTTGGTGCTTTCAGGGTGGCGAAAGTCCACAGAATAGCCCTGTTAGTTTGTGCATAAAATAAACCGCCTCGCTTTATGCAAGGCGGTTATTATTGTTATGATAATTTATCAAGAATATTAAGCACAATATCCGAAAATGCGGTAATATCGGTTTTTACGGAGGTTGTGTAATCCTCTACACCTACATCATCGGCACTGTCAGAAATTTTTCTGATGCTTACAAAAGGAACCTTCAAAAGATAACACACTGCTCCGAGTGCACCGCTTTCCATATCAAATGCGCTTATGTTGAAAAGCTCTTTGTAGCGGTCTCTTCGCTCTTTATCCGTAAGGAAAAAGTCACCTGTGCCTAAATTGCCATGTTTGAATCCTTCAACCGAGCAAGCCGCTTTGTATAAATCATTGTCGCATTTATACACATAATCCTCCTGACCGGGTTTTTGACCCGGAAGTCTGCCTATGGGAGTTAAATCGAAATCACACTCAACACATGAATCAGAAACGATAATTTCGCCTTTAAATACACCTGACACTGCACCGCTCCAACCTGTATTAATAACTCCGTCAAAGTTATCGTGATTTAATGCCAAAGCAGCACCTAAAGCCGCATTAACTTTGCCTATACCGAAGCAAACTGCGGTGCAATCGTGGTTATTGTAAGAGAAATCAAAAGCGGGCATATGTTTAATTGTATACTCTTTTTTTACAAGCTCACCCAAACTGTTTTTGCAAGGGTTAAATTCATCAATATCGGCTATTAAAATAAGATATTTCATATTTACACTTCCTTATTTGTTTAATGCTTCGCTAAGTGCTTTTGCTAACTGGTCGGGGCAGGATGTGGCTTTAAAACCGCAACGTATTCCCGAAAGACTTTCTATAACTTCCTCTGCTTTTTTGCCCTCGGCAAGTGCGGATATGCCCTTAAGATTTCCGTTGCAGCCACCCTCAAAGTGTATGTTTGAAACAATACCGTCTTCAAGCTCAAAGGAAATGCTTCTTGAGCAAGTGCCCTGTGTTCTGTAATTGAATTTCATTTTAGTTTTCCTCACTTTTTTCGTTATCCTGTGCCTGCTTTAATAAATCAAGCGCTTCTTTCAAAGTTTCAAGGGGAGATTGACCGCTTGCTTTTTTGACTGTGATGTACGGCTTGGGTCCTGTTGAAACAAGGATTCGTCCTCTCATTGCTCTTACGAGTACCGCAACTTTTTCCATATCCACCTTTTCAACATATAAAAGAAGGCTGTTATTATTCTGTCCGATTTCATATATACCTAAGTTTGCGGCGGTATTTCTTAAAAGTGCGACTTTTACAAGACCTTCAACACCTGCAGGCGGTTCGCCGAAACGATCAATAAGTTCATCAATAACATCCGATGCATCTTCATCATTTTTTATATCTGCAATTCGTTTATAAATAGCAAGTCTTTGAGGGAGACTTTCGATATAGTTTTCAGGAATATGAGCATCAATTCTGATGTCGATAAGACATTCTTTTGAACTTGTTTTAGGTGCTTCGCCTTTTTCTTCGCTGACGGCTTCCGATAAAAGTTTCATATACATATCGTAGCCGACCGCTTCCATATGACCATGTTGCTCAGAACCTAAAAGGTTGCCGGCACCGCGTATTTCAAGGTCACGCATTGCAATTTTAAAGCCTGAACCGAATTCAGTATATTCTCTGATTGCGGTAAGCCTTTTGGTGGCGATTTCGGAAAGTTCTTTGTTGCGGTTGAAAGTAAGATAAGCAAAGCCTCGTCTTGCGGAGCGCCCTACACGACCTCGTATCTGATGAAGTTGAGCAAGACCTAAATGGTTCGCATTTTCGATAATAAGCGTATTTGCATTAGGCACATCTACACCGGTTTCTATAATGGTGGTGCATACCAGAATATCAATAGCGCCATCCAATAAATCACGCCATATATCTGAGAGCGCGTCCTCATTCATTTTGCCATGGGCAATACCGATATTGGCATCGGGTAAGAACTCGCGTATTTTAGCGGCGGTGCGTTCTATGGTTTCAACCTTGTTGTGAAGATAGTAAACCTGACCGCCACGACGAAGCTCTTTTTCCATAGCTTCTGCGAGGACACCCCAATCGTGTTCAAGTACGTAAGTCTGAACAGGAAAACGGTCCTGAGGAGCTTCCTCAATTACAGACATATCACGTATTCCCGACATAGCCATATTCATCGTTCGGGGAATAGGTGTGGCAGAAAGAGTAAGACAGTCAACAGTAGGATAAAGTTCTTTTAATCTTTCTTTCTGACCTACGCCGAAACGTTGTTCCTCATCAACGATTATAAGCCCTAAATCTTTGAAAATTATATCTTTGGATATAAGGCGATGTGTACCGACGATTATATCAATTGAACCGCGTTTTAAGGCTTTAATAATTCTTGTTTGCTCCTTAGGAGTTCTAAAACGAGAAAGCATCTCAGCTTCAATAGGAAAGCCTTCAAAACGACGTTTTATTGTATTGTAATGCTGTAACGCAAGAATGGTAGTGGGAACGAGAATAGCGCATTGTTTTCCGTCTGCAATACATTTGAATGCGGCTCTCAAAGCTACTTCTGTTTTTCCGAAACCAACATCACCGCAAAGAAGTCTGTCCATGGGATGCGGTTTTTCCATATCTTTTTTTATTTCATTTATAGAACGCAATTGGTCATCGGTTTCTTCATATTCGAATCTGCGTTCGAAATCATTTTGCATATCGATATCCGGTGAAAAGGAGTAACCAGGTAATTTTAATCTGCGTGAATAAAGAGAAATAAGCTCCTTCGCCATACTCTTGGCGGAGGTTTTTACTTTTGACTTTAATTTTTCCCAATCTTTACCGCCCAGGCGTGAAAGTTTAAGGGTTTTGGTATCATCTTTAGGGCCTATATATTTTGAAACCAAATCAAGCTGAGTTACCGGTACGTAAAGTGCATCGCCTTTAGCATAGCGTATCATTATAAAGTCTTTCGTAACTCCCGAAACTTCAAGCTTTTTGATGCCTTCGAAAATACCTATACCGTGAACCGTGTGAACTACATAATCACCGCGTGAAAGTTCTTCAAGGCTTTGTATAGCATCAGCAGCTTTATAATTCTTGCGACGTCTCGTGCTTTTGATACCGGCACTTTTGCCGTAAGAAATAATTGTGAATTTTTCATTGGGATATCTGAATCCGCCTGAAATACCGCCGGGCAGAACAGCAACAATTTTTTGCGGGAGTTCTGCCGGCAAAACAGGGAAATACATAGCTTTGATATTTTCTGTTTCCAAAGCTTCTGCAAGTGATGAAGCGGCTTTCTCTGTTCCTGCGGTTACGATACATCTTTCGCCTCTTGCAAGTGCAGGGCGCAAGTCATCCATAAGAACCTCAAGGGAACCGTTCCATGTGGCGGTTTGTTGGACATTGAATGCGGTAAGGGTTTTTACAGGTGTGTCAAAAGTTCCTCTTGGGAAAGTATCTATATAAAAAGCTTTTTTCTTTTCGTAAATGAGAAGAAGTTCTGAAAAACTAATGGCAAAACGCTCCAATCCTTTTGCAAGAACTCCGTTTTCAAACTGTGCTTTGATTTCCTGGTTTAAAAGTTTTGAGGCGTTTTCGGCTTTCTCTTTAACTGCACCGCTTTCGCAGATGAAAAGCAAATCTTCTTCACAGTAGTCAAAAATACTTGCAGGAGTTTCGTATGCCAAAGATAAATATTTATCTACTGATGAAAGTTTAATGTTTGTATTAATAAATTCAATATCTTTATTTAATACTTCTTTTGCTTTTCTTGAACCTTTTCCGGAAAGTCCAAGAGAGAATTTTTCAATTTTTTCTTTTAATGCTTCGTCGCTGTCAAAAACGATTTCTGTTGCAGGTGTTATTTCGCAGAAATCCAATGACTCGGTTCTGCGTTGTGTGGATGGGTCGAAAAATGAGATTGCATCAACGCTGTCGCCCCAAAGTTCGATTCTTACAGGTTCAGAGGAATCAGGTGGAAAGAAGTCTATTATACCACCACGTTGGGCAAACTGTCCGGGACCTTCAACCATATCGGAACGTTTAAAACCGGCACAAGTCAGAGTGTTGAGAAGGTCCTTAACCGATACTTCTGAAGATAAATCTATTTTGAAAGTTCGTTTTTTTAACTCTTCAGGTGGAATGGTAAGTTGTAAAGCACTTTCCACGGAACAAACAACGGCTGAATATTCACCATTTAAAATGTTGCAAAGAGTTCGTATTCTTAATTGCTCATATTCTCTGGATTGTCCTTGTGATGAATTGAAAGAGTAGTCGCGTGCAGGGTAGAAACAGGCTTTTTTACCCAATCCGCAAAATTCATTCATATCGGCTGTGAACTTTCTGGCAGATGCTTCATCAGGTAAAACGACAATAGCTCTGCGAGAAAGATCCTCGCAGAGTGAATGTATAAGATGCGCTTTAGGAGAAGATGGTAAACCCGTAATACCCGATGGTGCTAAACCGCTTTCGGCGTAACGCAACACATCTTTATATTCAGTACAGTTTTTCAGTAACTTGGAGTAACAGGACATAACTACCTCAACTGTTGTATTTCGACATTGCTCCGTCAATATCGCCCTTTACTATGTATTCGAGAGCTTCGCAAGCCTCTGTCATAGCGTTACGCATAAGGGGAATATCGTTTTTAGGAAAGTTTCCAAGTACCCAATCAGCCAGATCATAATCAGGATGCAATTTTTTACCCACACCTAATTTGATTCGCGGAAAATTTTCTGAACCTAAGTGAGCAATAATGCTTTTTATACCGTTGTGACCACCTGCGCTACCTTTGCGTTTTATTCGCAATTTTCCCGGTTCAAGAGATATATCGTCAAATATAACAATGATGTTTTCAGGTGGTATTTTATAAAATTTTGAACATTCACTTACAGCAATACCGCTATTGTTCATCATAGTCTGTGGCTTCATAACAAGCACTTTTTTGTTACCTATTTTTGTATCGCCTATAAGGGAATGAAATTTTAATTTTTTAGTTTTGAAGCCCAAATCGTCTTCTAATTTTGTGATGCAAAGGAAACCTGCGTTATGGCGAGTGGTTTCATACTTTGCTCCGGGATTGCCTAAACCTACGATAAGATAATCATATATTGAAGATGATTCGGTTTTTTTGAATTTATTGAACATTTAATTGAATTTCTCCGGATTTTATTTATTGTGTTGGCGTTTGTATGGCTTTTTGATGGTTACCCAATCTTTTTTTACAACCTGACGGTTTCTTGCTACTGCAAGAGCATTGTCGGGAACATCTTCGGTGATTGTAGAACCGGCTGCAGTGAATGCGTTTTCGCCAACTGTAACAGGAGCAACAAGGTTTGTGTTACAACCGATAAATGCACCGTCTTTAACTGTTGTGCGTGATTTATTTCTTCCGTCATAGTTTACTGTTACGCAGCCACAACCGAAGTTGACGTCTTTACCTACATCAGAATCGCCTACATAAAGAAGGTGGGGAAGTTTAGAGCCTTCATCTACAGTGGAATTCTTAACTTCAACGAAATTACCTATATGAACATTATCGGCAATTTCGCAATTAGGTCTGATGTGGACAAAAGGCCCCGCTGTAACACCGGAACCTATTTTTGAGTTGTAGGACTGGGTGTTGTTAAGTTTTGTATTATCACCGATTATGGTATCAACAATATAAGAGTTTGGCCCTATAACACAGTCAATACCGATTTTCACATCACCCATTAAAACTGTGTTAGGCATAATAACAGTACCTTTGCCGATAGTTACACCTTTTTCAATGATTACACCATCGGGACAGGGGATTTGAACGCCGCTATCAATGAGTTCGTTGATTATATGTGTTCTTTCTGAATTGTTAATCATAAAAATTCTCCTTTTAAGAATATTATGCTCTACCAACTTAATATCTTACCATATATTATTAAATATTTCAAGAAAAGTATACATAGAAAGCAAAAGACTATCTGACTCAGATAGTCTTTTGCTGCTCGTGTCTTTTTACTAACTTTTTAATTATAGCAATTAATATTGTAAATAAGAGTGTGCCTAAAATAATACCGCATAAATCAACAGCTAAATCAAACAGTTGAAATGCTCTTCCGTCAACAAAAATCTGATGTATTTCGTCAGTCCAGGCATAGCCCCAGGAAATGAGAGTCGCAAATAACGGAATAAGGCGAACTTGGTATGCATACAAAGCGTTATTCACAAAGAAAGCGAGAACTGCATATTCGCTGAAATGTGCTGCCGTTCTTATTAAGTCATGGGGAATTTCATTTTTGAAAATGCGATTTAAAAGGTCAACTACGAAACCGCTTGTTTGGGTAGACTCTTTCGAATCCTGTGCAGAAAGCAGGAAGATTATAACCATAAGCGCTACTACGGCAAGTATTGAAAAAATCCTGTATATTTTACGTCCTTTGATTGTCATTTTTCAGCTTTTACTCCGGAATGGAAATATATGAGTTCCGCACCGTCTGCAGCATAAACTCCACTGACGTCTTCGTTCATATAAAGGTCATTACTTGCGAAAAACAGCGGAACAAATACGCCACTGTCAACGATTAGCTTTTCTGCTTTTGCATAGTTGGCGGATGCAGTTTCCTCATCAGCATTCGCTTGTTTTATCAAAACGCTTATCTTTTTATCAGAGTAGTAACAAGGTGCTCCTGAAATTGCCTCAATAACACCGCAAGCAGTTCTTTTTTGAGGATTTAAGGGGAGAATAGCTAAATCATATTCGCCGTCTATGATTACTTCATTGGTTTTTTCCGTTTCGAAAACTTTTAATTCAAAAATGATTTTATCTTCGAAAAGAGTTTGCCATGTTGAAATTACTTCTTCCATGGACTTTTCAAGTTTTTCGGGAATTGCAAACCTTACAGAAAAAGCTTCTTTGTCCAGCTTATCTAAAAGTGCATCGATGTTTTTTTGTGCGTTTTCCTTGTTTGTTTTATAACCAAGTTTCTGAGGATTGAATGAAGAATAGGATTTACTGAAAACAGTAAAGTTATCGGGAATAATTCTATCTGCTTTCAAGGTTGCAAATTCCGGCAATTCAATTTTTTCATAATCAACCGAGCTGAGAAGGATATCTCTCAGTTCGGTAATTTTTCCGATTTCCGAGTTGCAGTTGAAAGCAAATCCCCATGTGCCGGTTACATAACTGTATGATGGTATGAAATCCTCCGGCTTTTCTGTGTTTGGTGTGACAAATATATCGTAAGTGCCATCAGCAAAACGCGAAGCCAAAGCAGATTTCTGACCGGTAGTATAGAGAGTAATGCTTTTGTTTTTTACTTGTATATTTCCGTTGTATTCCGGATTTTTTTCTATAATGCTTTGAGTCTGGTTAACGTCTTTTATGTAATAAGGTCCGTTGCAAAGTGATGTTGTCGAAGTTGTATAGCATATGCCTTCAAGGGCTTCGCAAAATGCCTCGCTACAAGGATAAACCGGCATCGTCGCAAGTTTGTAAAGAAAATCAGGATCAGCTTTTTCCAAAGTTATTTCAAGTGTATATTCGTCGATGGCTTTTAATCCTAATTGCAAATTCTCGTCATCGGGATTATATTTTGATGCACCTTTAATTGCAGAAAGCTCGGTTCTTCCGCTTTCCAAAAATCTTTTTATTCCGTAGATGTAATCTTCAACCGTTATTTTTTCTTCAAATTCGTTTACTCCGACTGCTTCGAGTGTGGCTTCTACGGCATCCGATAAATACCAACAGGCAGAAGGGTTGAGTTTAAAGGTGTACGAAAGTGAATCTTTACCTGTTGTGTAAGCGGTGGCACCAGCTAAGTCAATGTTGCCTTCTTCATCATAACGCAAGAGCCCTTCAAAACAGTTTGCAGATATTATTTTTTCGCCGTCACCATCAGCATATAATGGGTCAAGCGTTGTTATTTCATCAAGTGTTCCTACTGTCAGTTGAATGTTGCTGACACCGATGGTGCAAGAGCAAAGGGAAATTATTATAGAAATTACAAGGAGTAAACTTGTTGCTTTTTTCATTTTATCCTCCAAATTAACCTTTATAGGATTTACATACAGATTTTAAATTGCACGCATTGCATTTAGGTCGTCGCGCTATGCAAACAGCTCTGCCATGAAGCACTATTCTGTGGCAAAAATCGTTGCTTTCTTCCGGTGGAAGAATCTTCTTTAATTCTGATTCGACTTTTTTAGGGTCTTTGGAATTTACAAGACCTAAAAGATTTGTGATTCTTATAACGTGGGTGTCTGCTACTACTGCAGGTTTTTTATAAACATCACCCATAATGAGGTTTGCTGTTTTTCTGCCTACACCGGGAAGTTTTGTGAGCTCCTCTATTGAATCAGGTAATACACCGCCGTATACATCACGTATTGCCTTTGCCATACCCACCAAATCTCTGGCTTTGCCGTGATAGAAACCGCAAGAGTGAATGTAGTTCTCAACGTCTGTAATTTCAGCTTCGGCAAGTTCATTTTCTGTTGGATAACGTTCAAAAAGAGCGGGCGTTACAAGGTTAACTCTGGCATCGGTGCATTGTGCTGAAAGTCTTGTTGCAACAAGTAGTTGGAAAGGTGTTTGGGCATTCAATTGACATACCGCATCCGGATAATCAATTTTAAGCAATTCACAAACTTTTAAAGCCCGTTCTTTTTTTGTCATACAATTACCTCTTATATATATTAAGTGTGTTTGCGTATCATAATGCATTTTAACATTTATGTATATTTTTTTCAATAGTAAGAAAGAAGTTAAAAAAGTTAGTTGATTTTGAAACTTGATTAAATTGAAAGTTGCAATTCGCAATTATATCCGGCGAAGCCCCGAAACTCCTGATTCCTCACTAAAAAACTCTCCGCCTTCGCGGAGAGCTTTTTTTATCAGATGAATTTAATTGTAAGAATCTTTTTGCCTGTGATTTCGAAGTCTACAAAGCCATCCTCGTTAATTGTGAGGGGAGCAATATCTTTTTCCTCAAGAGTAACAAGTTTTACTTCCTTCCAGGGCTTGCCTGAATATGCAGGAAGTTCAAATTCTGCTTTCTGTCTTTCAACGGGTGATTGTGCTTTTTCGATAGGAGCAATACCACCATTAAGACGGATAGCATTAGTCACTGCTTTGTCGGAGGGGTTGAAAAGTCTTACGATATAGCCTTCGCCGTCTTCACTCTTCTTAACAGCGCTGATGTTAAGGTTTTCTTCTTTGAGTTCAAGGAAGGAATGTGTAAGCGGATTTTTACCGTGAGCAGTGGGAGCAATCTGACCTGCAGTAAGATAAAGATTGAATCTTTCGCTTTCCTGCCATACGTTGCCTTCTTCCCAGTCGCCTTTATGGGGCATAAATGCATAACGGAAAGTATTTTTGCCTATGCACTGTGAACCTTTATCCCAATCGCTGTAATTCTGCATATCTTTAGTAACGCAGATACGAAGGGGATATGCACGGATAAGTGAAAGGTAAAGTGTGCCGTCTTCATCATCGGCAGCTTCGTAAGCTTTAAGACCTGTGTTAAGAAGTGCTGCACCGTTTACTCCGTCATTAATGCTTACGAAAGAGTTCATAGGATGCTCTGTCATAGGCGGTTCATCATAAAGTGAGTAGTCGGGTTTAGCAATAGGACGTTTTACAACATCAAACTGACCCTGTGCATCAGCAAACTCAGCTTTAATACCGGTGGGGAAGCCAACCTGTAAATAGTGGTCTTCACAGCGATTGTTGATTGTTGTTTCGATTTCAACAAATTTAGAACCTTTTCGAAGTGTAACAAGACTTTCGATTTCGTTGGGGAGCTTATGTTCACTTCTTGATTTTTCATCATACGCGCGTTTTTCGGGAAGTTCCCAACGCATTGTGATTTTGAATGTTGTTTCAAATTCACCGTGACGGAGAAGTGTTACATTAGCCTGTTCACCGAGTGTTGTGAAGGTTTCATCACATTCGGGAGCAACATGCTGCCAAGGATTACCGATTTCACCACTATCCTTGAAGTAGCCAAGATTTTTAAATTCTTTACCACTTTCTTTATCGATAACATTGAATGTACCGTTGTGATTGAAGCTGACTTTAAGATATTCGTTTTCCATAACGTTTGTTGTTTTAACAAGTGTTACGGGTGTAGTAGCACGAACATTGTAAAGAGGATGAACTTTGAATGTTTTATAACCCATTGCAGGAATGTCGGAAACTTCCGCTGCAACAAGATACTGTTCGGTATGAAGAACGTTTGCGGTATCGTTGGGATTCTGGATAATCTGAGCGTTTGCTTTGTTTGTAGAAATGACCTGATATTTAACAGCATTACCGTCTTCGTCAAGAATTTCAAAGCTGTCAGCTTTCCATTCTGCAGGAATTTCAAGTCTGAGGTTAACGGTTTCTGTTCTCTTGAAGGGTGCCGGGTTGAAAACTACAACAGCGGCATCATCGCGGCTGAATGACTTGAGGTCAATATCGCCTGCGATATCCATAAATGCACGTTCAAATACGCACATTGAAAGTTCTCTTGCCTGTCTGTAACGTGACATAACATCTTCGTAAACAACGTCACGTCCGCAAGCACCGATACTGTCATGGCCGTGGTTCTGGAGAAGATAGTTATAGGAGAGGTCAATGAAATTCTGCGGATAAGGTGCACCTGAAAGAGAGGCAAATATAGCCATAGGCTCTGCGTAGTTTATAAGACGTCTTTCTGTGTCAAAGTTTTCCTGTTTGATGTAAGTTCTCGCAGAAAGAATCCATCCGCAAAGTTCACTTACGCTACCCTTTGTATAGGGGTCACGCATTTCGCCTTTGAGTACGGGAGAATCGGGTTTGAAGTTATCAATAATACCCTGTTCCATTTCCTTGAGGGTGCTATGGAAAACGTCAATACCTTCGGGAAGTGAATCGTTAAGATCGCGGATAAGCTGAACTTCACGTTCGTCGGGACAGGATGAGTCGTGACCTGCTGACCAGAAACGGTGATTTGTTGTCCAGTCATTATCCTGCTCTTTTATAGCCTGTTCTGCACGAGGTTGAACATTTTCTTTATGGTACTCGTAGAAAGGATGTGTATACTGATAGTCAAGTTTCCAATCGCGATCTATAAGCTTGAATACGCCGTTGTTGTCGTTCCAGAGCATATCACGGTTGTTTTCATCAGTCTGATTGAAGTAAACAGGACGCTGAACAACATACCAGATATTGTAACGGGGACGTTTTGCAAGACGTGAAGCATAAATGCGTGTACCGTCGGGGCTTTCCCAGAAAAATTCTGATTTGGGTGCTTTGTATTCGTTAATACCGCGATAGAATGATGCAAAATGAATATCAAAACCATCGTAAATCTGAGGTAACTGTGAAATCTGACCCCAGCCGAAGGGTGAGTAACCTGTTTTGCTGATACCACCCATTTCCTTACCGATTTTATGACCGAGAAGAAGGTTACGAACGAGTGCTTCGCTACCCACTGTAAATTCATCAGGGAGACAGAACCAAGGACCAACTGCAATTCTGCCTTCCTTAATATATTTCTGAAGCTTTTCCTTCTTTTCAGGGTATGCTTCAAGGTAATCCTGAATAGGCATTGTCTGTGAATCTAAATGGAAATGCTTGTAATCAGGATTTTTATCGAGTATGTCAAGAAGCATATCAAGCATATAACCGAGCATATACTGAGTTCTTCTTGCAGAGAAACGCCATTCTCTATCCCAGTGTGTGTTAGATATAAAATGGCATTGGATTTTGTCTTTGTTATCCATAAATCTATTCTCCTTAACCTTTAATAATCTTCATAATTTCCTGGAAATTCTGGCAATAGTGAGTACAAACTGCCTTTGTGCCGCTTGATTCAATATTACCACCTGCAATACCGATTGTTGAATAACCTGCAAGTCTTACAGAGCAAGCACCTGCACCGCTATCTTCAATACCAACAACACGGCTTCTGTCTGCAAAGGCTTCGCCTAAGCCAACAATAGATGTTTCACTGTAAAGCCATGGATGAGGCTTTGGTGAAAGCTCACCTAATGTACCAACACTACCCTTGCGCAGCGGGAAGCCTGCAGAAATAATTGCATCGTAGAAATCCTTCGGGTCACCCATACCGAGAGTTTTGAATGCAGAAAGAATTTCAGGCCATGCTTTTTCATAAAGCCCTGATGTAACAAGACCGATTTTAATGCCCATATCCTTTAACTCTAAAAGGAAATCCTTTACACCCTCTGTTGGTGTGAATGCGCCGTCCTTACCACGACCTGCCATGATTTCTTCCATCTCTCTGTGAGTATGCTCGAAATAGAAATCACGCGCTTTTTCAAGTGATTCTCCAGGGCAATATTTATCAATACAATACTGAAGATGCTCTGAAACAGAGTGACCTGAAACGAAAGGAAGGTCAGCATCCTCAAGCTGGAATTTCGGGTTACCCAGCATACTTGCTGTGCTCATTTCAATAATCCATACCCAAAAATCCTCACTGCGAACTGTGGTACCGTCAAGGTCCATAAGCACCGCATTAAGCGGATACTCTGTCTTAACAGGGTGAACAGGATAATAAACAGGATAT
>JAZNLH010000014.1:0-158087 GCA_045578985.1 Acutalibacteraceae bacterium
CATCTGCCTTGATCTCTACCTCGTCGTAGCTTTGGAAAATTGGAAAACCGATTGATGAGTCATCAACAATATCTATGCCTGCAACTATTTCGCAATCCTTGCGTTCGTTAACGATGCTAATGACATTTCTGCCCATTTTGCCGCAACAACCGCTTAAAAGTATTCTTGTCATTATACTTCCTCCGTAAAAGAAACTAAATCATATTATGTTTCTTTAAAACTGATTTTAAAAGTTCGGTATTAGCCGAATTAAGAGGGGAAAGGGGCATCCTGCATCTTCCGACATCCCAGCCCATCATACGCATTGCCGCTTTAACGGGAATGGGGTTAACATCGCAGAAAAGCGCATTACATAAATCAATGTATTCAAGCTGAAGTTCTGCACTTTTTTGGATATTACCATCAAGACCGTATTGTGCAATATCATGTGTGAGTTTTGGTGCAACGTTTGAAAGAACTGAAATAACACCTTTTGCCCCCAAAGCCATAAATGCGGTAATCTGGTCATCGTTACCTGAATAGAAGTTAAGGTTATCACCACAAAGAGCGATGGATTTTGCCAATGCAGAAATATCACCACTAGCTTCCTTTGCAGCGTTTACAAGAGGTAACTTTGAAAGTTCAAGATAAGTTTCCGGTTTAATATTAACACCCGTTCTACTGGGAACATTATATAAAATTATAGGTGTCGAAACTCTTTTTTCGATATATGAATATGATTCTATTAAACCGTCTTGCGATGCTTTATTGTAGTAAGGTGTTACCATCAAAAGACCGTCTACACCCATCTTTTCAGCATCATTTGAAAGCATAACAGCGTGCTTTGTATCGTTACTGCCTGTGCCGGCAATAACAGGAATTCGTTTTCCTACAGTTTCAACTGCAACACGCAAAGCTTCAACGTGTTCTTCATAAACAAGTGTTGATTTTTCACCTGTTGTACCGCAAACAACAATAGCATCGGTACCGTTTTGTATCTGGTGTTCAATTATTTCCTCGAAAAGAGGGAAGTTGATTTTAAGATCCTCGCCGGTAAAGGGTGTAACAATCGCAACACCGGCACCCGTGAAAATAGGTTTTTTCACAGCATGACCCCCAAATATATTTTTTTATTATCAGTCCATATAACCTTCTGCACAAAGAAGTTCAGCAAGAAGCACTGCACCGCCTGCAGCACCTCTTAATGTGTTATGTGCAAGGCAAACGAACTTATAATCGTACTGTGTATCCTCACGAAGTCTGCCGATAGAAACTGCCATACCGTTTTCAAGATTTCTGTGAAGTTTAGTCTGAGGACAGTTATCTTCTTCAAAATAGTGAAGGAACTGCTTGGGTGCAGAGGGGAGTTCGAGTTCCTGCGCTCTGCCTTTGAAGTTTTTCCACATTTCGAGCATTTCTTCTTTAGAGGGTTTGTTTTCAAATCGTACAAACACTGCGCCCATATGACCGTCAGAAACAGGAACGCGGATGCACTGTGCTGTAAAGTGAGGTTCTGTTGCGGGAACGATTTCGTTGCCAACAATTTTACCCCAAAGTTTAAGAGGTTCTTTTTCGCTCTTTTCTTCTTCGCCACCGATGAAGGGAATAACGTTATCAACCATTTCAGGCCATCTTTCAAATGTTTTACCTGCACCTGAAATAGCCTGATATGTACAAACCACAACATCTTTAACTGTGTATTTGTCATGAAGGGGGAAAAGGGCGGGAACATATGACTGTAAAGAACAGTTGGATTTAACCGCAATGAAGCCCCTCTTTGTACCAAGACGCTCTCTCTGCGCTTTGATGATTTCGATGTGTTCGGGGTTGAGCTCCGGAACAACCATAGGAACGTCAGCAGTCATACGGTGAGCGCTGTTATTTGAAACAACAGGACATTCAGCCTTTGCATATTTTTCTTCAAGAAGCTTTGTTTCGTCTTTGCTGAGGTTAACTGCGCAGAAAACAAAATCAACGATTGCAGCAATTTTTTCGATATCTTTTTCAGCATCAAGAATTACCATATCAAGATATTTCTCGGGTGTTGCTTCTTCCATGCACCAACGATCGCCGAGAGCCTCTTTGTAAGTCTGACCTGCTGAACGTGAACTTGCAGCAAGAACAGTTACATCAAACCAAGGGTGTTCTGCGAGTAAAAGTGCAAATCTTTGGCCAACCATACCTGTTGCACCAATAATACCAACTTTATACTTTTTCATAAGTGTGTACCTCCGTATAAAAAACACTTGTAATTGCGGCGTAAATGAATTATAATATAATCCGCTTTTAACATTAGAATTTTATCATTATATACAACTTAAGTCAACTGTAATAATATATAATTTTTTACGTACATTAAGGAAACAAAGGAAGAAATATGAACAAATCAGACTTTTTTTACGATTTACCTGAGGAACTTATTGCGCAGCATCCGATTGAACCTCGTGACCAATCAAGAATGATGGTTCTTTCAAAAGAAAATAATGAAATTCATCATAAACATTTTTATGATATTCTTGATTATTTTAAAACAGGGGACTGCCTTATTTTGAATAATACAAGGGTTTTACCTGCACGCATATACGGTGTCAAAAAAGAAACAGGTGCAAATGTTGAGTTTCTGCTTTTGAATCAGTTAGAAAATGATTTATGGGAAACTCTTGCTGGACCGGGTAAACGTGCAAAAGAAGGCGCTGAATTTACATTCGGCGACGGTATACTTGAAGCTAAAGTTGAAGAAGTTCTTGATAACGGCAACCGAATAGTAAGGTTTTTCTATGATAAATCGGATAATATTTTTAATATACTCGATAAAATAGGTCAAATGCCTTTACCGCATTATATTACTGAAGAACTTGAGGATAAAGAACGTTACCAGACAGTTTATTCAAAGGAACTTGGTTCAGCGGCTGCACCTACTGCAGGACTGCATTTTACTAACGAAATTCTTGAAAAACTTAAAATTAAAGGTGTTAATATCGGTTATGTTACTCTTCATGTAGGTTTAGGAACATTCAGACCTGTTAAAGCTGAAAAAATTGAAAATCATCATATGCATTCTGAACATTATCATCTTCCAAAAGAAACAGCCGATTTAATTAATAAAACAAAAGCTAACGGTGGTAGAGTAATCGCAGTAGGAACTACAAGTTGCAGAACACTCGAATCTGCTGCAACCTTCTGCGGTGAAATTCGCGAAGATGACAGATTTACAGATATTTTTATTTATCCCGGTTATAAATTCAAATGTATTGATGGCTTACTTACAAACTTCCACTTGCCTGAAAGCACATTGGTTATGCTTGTCAGCGCTTTTTACGGATATGATAAAACTTTTACAGCATATAAAGAGGCAGTTAATGAAAAATACAGATTTTTCTCATTTGGCGACTGTATGTTGATTGTTTAAGAGGTAAAATTTATGTTTATACTTATAAAAACAGAGGGGAATGCCCGTAGAGGTGAATTCAGGACAGTTCACGGCACAGTCCAGACTCCTGCATTTCAAAATGTAGCCACATGTGGCGCAATTAAAGGCGGACTTTCCGCTTATGACCTCAAAAATATTGATTGTCAGGTTCAACTTTGTAATACCTATCATCTACACGTAAGACCCGGTGATAAACTTATCAGAGAACTGGGTGGACTCCACCAATTTACCGGTTGGGACGGTCCTATACTTACTGATAGTGGCGGATTTCAGGTGTTTTCTTTAGCAGGTCTTCGCAAGATTAAAGAAGAAGGCGTTACTTTTAATTCACATGTTGACGGTAAAAAGATTTTTATGGGTCCGGAAGAAAGCATGCAGATTCAGTCAAATCTTGGTTCAACCATTGCTATGGCTTTTGATGAGTGTGTTAAAAATCCTGCGGAATATAAATATGCTGAAGAATCTATTGCAAGAACTACACGTTGGCTAATCCGTTGTAAAAACGAGATGGAAAGGCTTAATAATTTACCGGATACTTTAAACAAAAATCAACTTCTTTTTGGCATAAATCAAGGTGCAACTTTTGATGATTTAAGAGTTGAACATATGAAAATTATTGCCGAACTTGATCTTGATGGGTACGCAATAGGCGGTCTTGCGGTAGGTGAGCCTAAAGAGGATATGTATCGTATCATTTCAGCAATTGAGCCCTTTGCACCTAAAGATAAAATTCGCTATCTTATGGGTGTAGGTACTCCCGGAAATATAATCGAAGGTGTTAGCAGGGGTGTTGATCTTTTCGACTGCGTTATGCCAAGCAGAAATGCACGTCACGGTCATTTGTTTACCTGGAATGGTATAATTAACATGAATAATGCTAAATATGCCAATGACGATACACCAATTGATACTCAATGTAACTGTCCGACTTGTCAGAAACATTCAAGAGCATATCTTCATCATTTATTTAAGGCTAAAGAAATGCTTGCTATGCGTTTGGCTGTTACCCATAACTTGTATTTTTATAATAACCTTATGCAAAGAATTCGCGATGAACTTGATAATGGCACATTTACCGAATTCAAAAACAAGTATGTAGATTTATTGGACACGCGTATTTAGTTAAAAAATTTTAAAAAAACACTTGTATAATTGTTTTTATACAGTTATAATACAATGGTATGAAATTTTTGGAGGAAAAAGTTATGTATAGTTTTATTAATTTATTTGTTCTTTTTGGTGGTGCTTCAGCTGAAGGTGGCGCAGATGGTGGCCGTAGTCAAGTATCTTCCATCATTATGTTGGTTGTTATGGCTGTTGCTATGTATTTCCTTATGATTCGTCCTCAGAAGAAGAAACAGAAAGAAGAACAGCAATTACGTGATTCTATCCAGATTGGCGACGAAATCACTACTATTGGTGGTATCATGGGTAGAGTTGTTACTGTTAAAGATGACAGCATTGTTATTGAAACAGGTACAGACAGAGTAAGAATGCGTTTCCAGCGCTGGGCTATCCAGACTAACGATACAGCAAACGCAAGAATGGAAGCTGAAAGACAAGCTGCTGCTGATGCTAAGAAAGCAAAAAGCGAACAGGATGCTATCGATGCTGCTGTCAACGGCAAAAAGCCTAAAAAGACAAAGAAAGTTAAAAATATTGCTACTGAAGAAGAGACAGCAGAAAATGTAACAACAAATACCGAAGAACAAGAATAATAAAATGTAACTCCGCATATCTTTTTTATATAAAGATGTGCGGAGGTTTTTTATGCCTAAAATTTTAAAAACTAGCAAGAAATCAGATAAAAAACAAAACAAAATAACAATTTACTTTTTTTCGGCAGCTAAGGGATTGATTTTTTTTATTAACGGTTTAATACCCTTAAGTTTATTTATTTTAAAAAATTCGTCAAACACAGCTTTTGTATATGCATTCTCCTTTGTTTTAATGGCATTAGGTGGGTTTATAAGCGGTTTCAGCGCATATAAAAAACTTAGGGGCAGGGGATTTTTTAACGGAATAATTGCCGCCTCGATTTACATGGGTGTATTATTTGTGTTGATAATTGCGTTAATGAAATTCCAAGTTAAAACCAATATCCTGTTAATTGCACCAATATGTCTTTTATCAGGCTTTTTCGGCGGTACGGTTGGCGCAAATACATAAAGGGAGAATAAAACAATATGTTTAAAAGAAGTGTTGTTATAAAAGCTAAAAGAATCAGACCGATTGCAAATATTTCTCCGGATTACAAAACAATTATATTTTTCACACTTTTTGTCTGCGGACTTATATTAGGTGTTATAGTCATACAAAAAAGCGATGAAGATTTTTCAAGCTTTTTTCTTAAACTATTAAATAACTATTTAAAAGCCAAAAAAGATAATAGTTGGTTTATGAATTTCTGTGGCGAATTTCTAGGTTTATTTCTGTTGGTTTTTATAGATTTTGTCTTGGGATTATGCGCTGTTGGTTTACCATTTATATGGCTTTTGCCGGTTTGCTTTGGCTGTTTTTCAGGAATTGTTCTTTCGGTGTTCTTTACAAACTATGGTCTAACAGGCTTAGCATTTTGCGGATTAATAAATATTCCTTGTTACGCAATAACAGCAGCAACTTTAATAAAGTGCTGCTGTGAAAGTACAAGAATTTCTAATGAAATCTTTCGGTTTGTTTTTAGTGGGAATAAGAGCGAAAATGTAAAAAGTTCATTAATAAAGGAATACACAATAAATTATGCTTTGCTTTGTTTGCCGATTTTAATTGCTGCTTTAATAAGCTCGGGTAGTTTTAAATTATTTTCAGGACTCTTCAGTTTCATCTGTTAGATTATCAGAAACAGAGCTAATATCGGGTCTTTTGGGAGCTTTTACACCGCTTAACGGGTTAGCGTCAGCAGCTTTTCTAAGTTGCTCATCCATGATATGTGTGTAAATTTGTGTGGTGCTGAGACTTTCGTGACCAAGTATTTCTTTGATGGCCAGAACGTCAACATCTCCATATTGGTACATCAAAGTTGCTGCTGTGTGACGTAATTTATGGGTAGATAACTCTCTGCCTGAGAGACCGGCTTTTTCAAGAGTTGTTTTGACAACATATTGAACTGTTTTGGGGCTGATACGAGACTTTTGACGACTAATAAATAACGCATCTTTATCCTTAACACCATCAACAGGGCGATAGGGCAGGTAAGCGTTAATAGCATCTATGCAAGCATCGTTGAGGTATACAGTACGTTCTTTGTTACCTTTACCTGTTACAACCAGAGTGTTGTTACTTCTAATGTCAGATAAATTTAAAGAAACTAATTCAGAAAGACGCATACCGCAATTTAAAAACAGTGTTATTATGCAATAATCGCGTTCTTTGAATTTTCCGTCAACTGAATTTAACAGAGCCATAGACTCATCTAAAGTCAGATACTTTGGAAGAGTCTTTTTAATTTTAGGCGAATCAAGTTCTTGTAATGGGTTTTCGTCTATAAGTTTCTTTTGGATAGTAAGGAATTTATAAAAATTGCGTAACGTGGTGGCTTTTCGTGCACGAGTACGTTCATTATTACCACGATTATCTTTACAATAAACCAAGAACATATATGCATCACTTAATGATACAGAAGAAATCATATCTAAAGATAAATCATTAATAATTATTTCTTCAAAAGGAATATCTTTGGGAGCTGTACCTCTGATAACTTTTAGAAATCTGAAAAAAGTAGCGAGGTCATTTGCATATTCAATAACAGTCAAATCTGATCGGTTCTTAATTACACTGTAATAATTTAAAAAATCCACTGCATAAGAAGGGAATATATAAACAAAGTTTTCTTTTTTCATAACTATTCATCTCCTTTTTTATATCTCGACTTATACAAAATAAAAATTTTGTATAAGTGGGGGTAGTGGATTTTGAAAAAATACCGATATTTTTCTACAATCAACGGCTTTAACGTAAATGCTATATCAATATGTCAGCAATAATTTCCATTGTATTTATTCAATTATTACAATTAAATTGATTTATCTGTTATTAAAAATTAAAAATCAAATTTCAATTATACTTTATATTTTTTCATACAAATTAATATTGCTGAAGTTACAATAATCATAGTTACTGCATATCCGAGTTTTGCGGTTGGATTATTTTCTGGTTTTTTCATAAATAACTTCCTTTCACATCCGATAGAAAATTTTAAAACGATACTATATTCATTTGAAAAAAACTGAACGTATAAAATAAATTCGTTTTTACATAAAACAACTCTTTAAAGCTGAATAAAACCTCCAAAATCATTTAAAGGTCGATTATTATTGTAAACCGGTTCAATGTTATATGCATTAAGAAAAACTTTAATTTTTATATAATCAGGATGGCTGCTTAAATCCCCGCTGAAATATATTTGATTTTTTGAAATTTTTCCTGAAGCCCCGCCGATAAAACCGTGATGTTTTGCAGATAGTTTAACAAAACCCGGGCGTATATGTAAAACATCAAATTGACATTTTTTTAACAAATAGGCGAGTCCATCGTCTTCGGTAATTACGGAATTTTCTGTTACGACGCATAATGAACACTTAACGTAACCTTGTTTTGAATGGATTATATTAATTTTGTTTTCTTCACAATACGCTTTAATTTCATCCGCAACATAATTGGAATTACAAATAAGGTTATTATTAATCAAAGCGACATTCAATTTAACGTCATACGGATACGGTGATTTAATATTTTTACAATTTATAACGGTATATCCACTTAATAGGTTGCGTAGCTCCCCTGCTGTCATATCTTCAGCTATAATATAGCCGTTCCCTGGATTAAAACACAGAATATCTGCATGAGAATTAATTTCGGAATCTAAAGTGTTTAACGGGTTAATTCCGATACACTCAATACCAAGTTCTTGTAAATCATTGATTTCATCGGTATATTTTTTGCCAATAAGGCATTTTTTAATTTTTGAATCAGGTAAAATAGGCGTATTATTCATAAATCAATCAACCGCACATTCAAAAGCTTCGCGAACATTTCTTACACCAATAATTTCTATATCAGTGAATTCACCTTTAGGAAGATTTTTGATGTTTTGACGCGGTATAATACACTTTTTAAACCCAAGTCTTTCACATTCTCTGATACGTTGTTCGCAGTTATTCACTGTACGTATTTCACCTGCTAGTCCGATTTCACCAAAAACAATAGTTTTGCTGTCTATAATACAATCCTTTAAACTTGAAACTATAGAAAGAGCCACTGCAAGGTCACAAGCCGGTTCATCGGCACGTAAACCGCCGACAATATTAACATAACAATCCATATTTCCAAGGAAATATCCCGCACGCTTTTCAAGGATCGCAATAAGCATAGCCATTCTGTTGTAATCAAAACCGGCAGCCATTCTTCTTGGATTTCCGAATCCAGAAGCAGTTGCAAGACCCTGAACTTCTGCAAGAATGGGTCTGGAGCCCTCTATAAGGCACGTTACGCAAGTGCCTGAAACATTTAACGGTCTGCCTGAAATCATGGCAAGCGAAGGGCTTTCGATTTCTACAAGACCTTTGTTAGTCATCTCAAAAACGCCAATTTCATTAGTTGAACCGAAGCGATTTTTGGCTGCTCTTAAAATTCTGTATGTAAGGTTTCTTTCACCTTCAAAATATAAAACGGTATCAACAATATGTTCTAAAACTTTAGGACCTGCTATATTGCCATCTTTGTTAACATGTCCCACAAGAATGATTGAAACATCATTGTTTTTAGCTGTTCGCATAAATAAATTTGTGCATTCTCTTACTTGTGTAACACTACCCGCAGTAGAAGAAACCGAATTGATATTCATAGTTTGAACCGAGTCAATCATTACTATATCGGGTTTCTCTGCTTTTATATATTCACAAATAATTTCAGCATCTGTTTCACACATGATCGCTAATTTCTCGTTGCTTACACCAAGTCTTTTAGCACGCATTTTGATCTGATACGCAGATTCCTCACCTGAAACATACAAAACAGAAAAACCTTTGGCAAGACTTTCACATATCTGAAGAAGCAAGGTGGATTTTCCTATACCGGGATCACCGCACAAAAGCACCAAAGAGCCTTTCACTAATCCTCCGCCAAGAACTCTGTTCAGTTCAGAAACCCCGGTATCATAACGCATTTCAGAAGATGAATCTATTTTTGATAAAGGCAGCGCAATTCCTGAATTGTGAGAAAGCCTGTTTTTAGCACTTTTAGATGCAGGGGTATCGATTATCTGTTCTTCGTTTAAAGTGTCCCATTCGCCGCATGAAGGGCATTTTCCGTACCATTTAGCTGATTCATAGCCACATTCACTACAAACAAACACTACTTTACTTTTTGCCATATAATTCATTCCTTGTTATAGACATAATCCTGGATTCCTAACGCTATACAAAATGCAATCTTTTTTTGATATTCCTGTGTTTTTAATAACTGAGATTCACGGTGATTTGATAAAAAACCGCATTCAACCAAAACGGCAGGTTTAACCGCATTGTACATAAGATAAACTGAAGTTCCGCACTTTTTAATTTGCCTGTCATTTTCCGGCTGAAGTAACTCAACAACAGTTTCCTGTATACTTTGCGCCAAAAGAGAACTTTCATCAGAAAATTTTGGCGAATAAAAAACCTGCAAACCATTATATTTTTCAACAGAGTAGTGATTCTGATGTATACTGACAAACACAGAGTTATCTGCTTTTTCCATGATGTTCATTCTATTATGAATATCAGAAGATTTCTTTTTTCGGATTGTATTTAAACCTTCATCTTCCAATGATTCATCACTATCTCTTGTTAAAATTGTATTAAAACCAAAAGAATTTAAATATTCAAAGAGATATAATGATATTGCGAGGTTAATATCTTTTTCAACCGAACCATCATCAGCGGAAGTACCACCATCAAAACCACCGTGTCCGGCATCAATGATTATTGTGGGCATATCTTTAAAGTTTTGGGTGTTTGTTGAAGCACTTATGTTGCTATAATTTCTACAACTTGAATATAAAACTAAAGCGCATATAGTAACAGGAATAATAATCAAGTACAGTTTTTTCAATATAATCACCTATAAAATATATGCAAAGCAATTATGATATAGGTTTTATTTAGTTTATTTAAATTCAGTTCCGTCTTTCATTAATAATTTGTGACGTGTAATACGATATAAAATATCCTTTTTGCCAATCATTTCAAATAAAGCATCACAAAAACTGACAGCATTAATTGTAAAATCATTACCTGCAGGTAAATTAAAAGTCAGTTTAACTTCAATTTCAGAATAAGATGCGTTGAAATCCTTTAAATGTTCAGATACATTTATTGGCTTAAAACCACCTTTTTTAACTTTCTTTTGATATGTAATTGTTTTTTTGTTGATAGTGTCTGCTATTAATTCACAAAGTTCCTCAGAATCATTTTCACAAGGAATTACAACTGAATACTCACCGGAATATATTTCAAGGGGCTTTTTAATCGGTTCACTTATTTCAAGAAAACTTATGCCGGGAACTGTAACGTTGTTTAACTGTTCAATAACTCGTTCCATGGGATAAGTTTCATCATTAAGACGAATATCCAACGGTTCGCGTAAGCCTTCAACACCCAAAGGCAAGGATAAACCGAAAACAAGGTACGGATGCGGATTAAAACCTTCTGTATACCAAAGAGGAATATCAGTTCTTCTGAAGGCTCTTATCATACATCTTGTTAAATCAAGGTGTGAAATGTATTTAGCGGTGCCGGTTTTATTAAACCAAATTCTTACTGAGCGCATCACACTTACCTCCATTCAACAAATTAGATCCACAACTTGCACATTGTTGTCTGCAATGTCCTGTTGTTTCCGCTTTTTTAGCCTTTTCATTTTCAGAAATCAGGAAGCTTTTTTTGATACCTGAGTTAATGTGGTCCCAGGGCAAAATTTCATCGTATGAACGGCGACGATTTGCATAGAAATCGGTGGAAACGCCACATTCCTCAAAAGCCTCCATCCAGGCATCAAAATTGAATTTATCATCCCAGCTATCAAAGGTACAGCCCTTTCTGTAAGCTGTTTCAATAACATCACAAAGATTTCTGTCACCGCGTGCAAAAACACCTTCAAGAAAAGTAAGGTCAGTATTATGAAAACGGAAAGTGATTTTTTTAGAAGTGCATGTTTTCAATAAAAGTTGCTGTTTTCTCTTTAATTCCTCGCGTGTATCCTGAGGCTCCCATTGGAATGGAGTACAAGGTTTCGGAACGAATGAAGAAACACCTGCGCTTACATTTACACCCTTTCCTTTGGGTTTATCCGGATTATTATAGAATTCGTTAACAACCTTTTGTGAAAGTTCATTAATACCGATAACATCATCATCCGTTTCAGTGGGCAAACCAATCATAAAATACAGTTTAACGGCTGTCCAACCACCGACGAAAGCTTTTCTGCAAGTATCGAGAATTTCTTCTTCAGATATATTTTTATTAATAACATCACGAAGGCGTTGTGTACCTGCTTCCGCTGCAAAAGTAAGACCGGAACGGCGAACAAGAGAAAGTTTCTCTTTAAGTTCATCTGAGAAATTATCTATTCTTAAAGATGGCAAGGCAACGTTAATTTTTTGCGGAACCGCCCAACCCAATAACTCTTCTAATAATTCTGTAATTTTTGTATAATCGCTACTGGAAAGCGAACAGAGGGAGAGTTCATCATAACCGCTTGTACAAGCAAGTTTTTGACTTTGTTTACTTATTGTGTCAACTGTTTTTTCACGAATCGGACGATACCAGAATCCTGCCTGACAGAAACGACAACCACGGATACATCCTCTGAAAATCTCGTGTACTACCCTATCGTGGACAACTTCAACAAACGGCACAACAAATTTTTCGGGATAAAATATAGAATCAAGGTCTCTGACTACCCTTTTATTAACCTTTTCAGGCGCATTACATTTAGGTGTAACACGTTTTATCGTTTTATCTTCATTGTATTCAATTTCATAAAGAGAAGGAACATAAATGCCTTCAATCTGCGCAGCGGCAATAAAAAATTCTCTTCTGGATTTACCAAGTTTTTTATAATCGTTCAGAAGATCGAGAAATTCGAGCATCACTTCCTCGCCTTCGCCTATTTGAAAGATATCTATAAAATCTGCTAATGGTTCAGGATTACAAACACAGGGGCCACCGGCAATAATGATGGGTGTATCAAGTGAATCTCCCCTGTTTTTTGAACGCAACGGAATCCCTGCAAGATCCAGCATATTAAGAACATTAGTGTAACATAATTCATACTGCAAGGTAAAACCAACAACATCAAAATCCGAAAGTGGATCACGGCTTTCAAGACCGAAAAGCGGAATATCTTTTTCACGCATAACGACTTCCATATCAGTGTCTGGAGCGAATACTCTTTCGCACCAAAAATTTTCTCGTGAATTAATGAGGCTGTATAAGATTTTCATTCCTAAATGAGACATACCGATTTCGTATGTATCAGGAAAGCAAAACGCAAATCTTATATCTATGTTTTTGGTGTCTTTTACAATTGAATTCAACTCGCCGCCGGTGTACCTTGCGGGTTTTTGAACCAGTGGAAGAACAGACTCTATTTTATCTTTTAACATCATCACAACTCCATAGCAAAATATATAAATATTCTACAATAAAACAGATAAATAATCAAGTAAAAATAACACCATGTTTATCGTTGAAAATAAACATGGTGTAAAAAATTCAAGATTAAGTTTTAGTTGTTTTTTTACTTTTAATCTTATTACTGTATTTTTTTAAAATTGATATTTTTTCCTGTGGTTCACCGTCATCACACTTTTCAACTATTACCAAGAAAAGTGTAACAAGCATAAGATATGGCATAGGACAAAGAATACCGGGATTAACGAGTGACATCATTTCAAGACTTATGTAGGAAAGGAAAACCGTCATATTAAATAATGTCGGACGTTTCCATATCAACATATTTCTTTTTATGAACTGGTTAACGAACGCAATTATTCCCACAACACCAAAACTTGCGGCTATTTGTATCGGTTCACAATGATACCAACAAAGGGCTCCGGCTTTATTTTTGAAAATATCTCTGTTGCCCATATAACCTAATCCTGTACCAAGTATTGGGTGATTAAGGAAATCTTCAACACCGCGAGCGTAATGCCTTACTCTTGTTTCAGTATCGGCACCGCCGAGAAGAAAATCGTTCAGAACATTGAAAAGTCGCACGAAAGTATAGTTAAGAAACTGAGAAATCTGTGGTAAAAATACAAGAACACCGAAAAGTAAGCAAACGCAGATAATACCATAAGCAAGTCTACGACGTTTATCAAACAAAACGAACATAACGATGCACATTACAAGCTCAATTGAACCGAATATCATACCGCCACGAGAACCTGTCAGCAACATTGCAATAAAGAAAATAAAGCCAAATATGGTCGCATATGATTTTTTGTTACCTCTTAAAAAAGCGAATGGCATAGTAATCATAAGGATAGTAGAAGCGTTATTTCGCCATCTGATAAAGAATATGCCACCTTTATCAATTACGGTATTAACATTAATAACATAATGTGCAAGAACCATAAACGAGGCAAATAGCCCTACTATTACCATTATTTTGGTTATTTTATCAATAAGAGAGTAATCATCTGAGATATCAATTTTAGAATAGAAGAAGCAATAAATCAACACCATACCAAAGCCCATTCCGAGCATATGGTAAATAGATGTACCGGCGAAGTATTCTTTTGCAGAGATAAAACCAACGCCACCTATTGTAACCGCAACAGAAACTAACATCATCGGTTTAAATTGTGAACCTTTAGTTGATAATTTTTTGCGGTACGCAATGATATTGAACAAGACCATAGGGATAATCGGCACTAAAAGCCAAGCAATACCCATAAATGTCGACAACGAGTCGTAACACCGCATTGCAATTAAATACGTAAACATTGTCGGAATCAACATAGCAATAATATCACCGGTTAGAACAAAAGTTACACCGGTAATATAAGCCAAAACAACTGTTCCCCAAATTTGGAACTGTTCTTTTGGAAAAAAAGAATGCAAGCAAGCGAAAACGGCAGCTATAGCAAAAAGTATAGCAATCCATTTATCGCTCAATAAAAATTTACGTATATTTTGTAAATTCTTTAATGCTTTTTCAGATTTTAATATATGTTCCATTTAAATTACCACACAACAAATGTTTATAATTAACTTCATTATATACAAAAAATATAAATATTCAATAATTGTTACAAAAACTTAATAAGTGTTACAATTTGTATCAAAATAACACAATTTTTTATTATTTGTTGAAAACGATACATAAAATCATATAGATGCTGGTAATCAATAAGAAATAATTGTTGTTTTTAAAAAAGAAAACATACACTGAAGCGAATGAAAAAGCAATGGTAATGAATACAGAAAAAAACGTAATGATTATGTTGGAGATTTTATCTGATAGTTTTAGTGTTAATAAATAAAACAACCCTCTTCCTCCATCGAAACTATAAAAAGGAAGAATATTAAATATGCCTGTAAATAAATTAACTAAACCCCATAGGCTTGATTTATTAAAAAACAGCAAAATCACAACACCAATCAGGATATTGACTAAAGGAGCCGAAAAACTTATGACGGCTTCTTTACAATTACTGAGAATTTTTGTGTTTTGTCTTTTTATATTTCCCCCGAAAATACTTAATGACACCTCGGCAACAGAAGAGCCGAAAATCTTAATAAAAATAAGATGTATGCTTTCGTGAATTAAGGAAGAGACGAACGAAAACAGATATATTTTATTTCCGCCGGAAATTATTGATAAAAGGAAAACAGCAAATAAACTAAAACTGATTTTAACATCTGTATTTTTTATTTTAAACTGCACTTATGGCATCATCCAAAGCGCTTTGAGGATTATAGGAAACTCCATCTACACGTAATTCAAAATGAAGATGAGGTCCGGTAGAAGAGCCGGTAGAGCCAACTGTTGCGACAATTTCACCAGCTCTTACCACTTCACCTGCTTTTACATTCAGCGTTTCACAATGACAATACACGGTCATTATGCCGTTATCGTGTTGAATTTTTAAATAATTACCGTTCCAAGGATCGTATGTTGATTTTATTACAGTACCATCATAAGCCGCGTAAATAGATGTTCCTGTTGGTGCTGCAATATCAATCCCCGCATGAAACCTTAAATCACCATCAATAGGATGAGTTCTTACCCCAAATTCTGAGGTCGTTTCCCCTTTTACGGGCAAAATCATTTTTTGGTTTAAAGAATATCCGTTGACGGAAACGTTTTCGGGTATTTCATTTTCAGAATGTATCGAAACATCCGCCCCACCTTCGGCTTTGATTTCAGCAGTTAATTCTTCTGAAGCAAATTCAGTTGTCAGGTTATTATTAATTTCAGTATTTTCAATGACCTCGATAACATTTTCTTCAGTATTTGATGAAGTTGTACTTTCGGCGTTATCGTCAAGCTTTTCTAATATCAGGTTTTCATCAATTTTCTCAAAATACTCATTTTTTAATGTTGATAAAAGTTCCGGTTGTGTGACCTTTATACCGAAACATACTCCAAATAAAATAGCACATACAAGAAGTTGGAATCCTAAAGTGGTTATAAGATAGTCCTTTTTATTTTTATCCATAAAAAAATCACCCACAAATATTTATGCAGGTGATTTAATAATTATTCTTCAATTTGCAGTGTTTCCCATTCTTCATACATTGAATCAAGTTCTGTTTTCAGTGTATTTAAAAGTTCCGTTATTCTTAATAATTCTTCGTAATTCGCAGTAGTTTCAGGCATAGAAAGCAATTCTTCAGTTTGAGATATTTCGAGTTCTTTTTCGCTTATAGAAACCTCAAGTTTCGCTATACGAGTTTTTCTTTTTCTGGCATTACTTGCCTGTTCTTTTTTTAGTTTATATTCATTGACACCGCTTTTCTTTTCAACAGAAGACTTGACTTCCGTTTTATTATTTTCACGAAAATCAAGATATGTGTCATAGTTTCCATCTATATTAACCGCACCATCATGGGTTAAATGAACAACTTTTGTAGCAAGTTTATTTATGAAATAACGGTCATGAGAAACAACGAGAAGTGTACCATTAAAATCCTGTAAAGCATTTTCGAGAACTTCTCTGGATATAATATCAAGGTGATTGGTAGGCTCATCCAAAATTAAGAAATTCGGTTTAGCTAACATTATTTTTAAAAGTGAAATTTTAGCCCTTTCGCCACCACTAAGAAGAGAAACTTTTTTAAAAACATCCTCACCTCTGAACAGGAACATGGCTAAAGCGCTTCGGATTTCAGTTTCGGGCATAAAAGGATACATATCCCACACTTCATCAAGTACTGTTTTTTCTGAATGAAGTTTATCAATATTTTGGTCAAAATAACCTATTTTCACATTCGAACCAATCCTGAATAGGCCGTTATCCGGTATTATCTCTTTATTAATAATTTTAAGAAAAGTTGATTTGCCACATCCATTGGGCCCCAATAAAAAAGTTCTATCTTCACGATATACAGTAAGACAGAAATTTTTAAACAAAGGTTTTCCCGGGAAAGCTTTTTCCAGGTCCTGAACAAATAAAACTTCATCCCCTGTTCTTATGTCGCATTTAAAACTGAATTTAACACTCTTTAACGCCTTTTCAGGAACGACCAAGGTTGCTTTGAGTCGTTCTATTTGTTTCTCTTTACTGGCAATTGTTATATAGTTGCGTTCTTGATTAAAACGCTTTTGTTGCTCAATTATACCTTCAATTCGTTTTATTTCCGTTATAGTTTTTTCATATTCGCGTTCGATAGCAAGTTCGCGTTCCGCTTTTAATTTCTGAAAAACTGTGTAATTACCCCTTGTCATAATCAATTTATTATGAGCAATTTCAATAGTTGAGGTTGTTACTTTATCTAAAAAATACCTGTCGTGTGAAACCACAATAAACGCGCCTTTATATTTTAAAAGAAAATCCTCAAGCCAGGTAACTGCATCGATATCAAGATTATTAGTAGGTTCGTCAAGCAACAATAAATTTGCGTTAGAAAGTAAAAGTTTACACAGAGAAAGTTTTGATCTTTGACCTCCGCTTAATGACGATACTTTAAGATCCAGATCAGTTTCCGAAAAACCCAGACCTATAAGTGCAGCTTTAGTTTTGGCTTTATAAACAAGACCGTCTCTACGCTCGATTTCTTCGGTCAATCGCAACTGCTTATTGATTAATTCAATATTACTGTCAGTCATTAACGCAAGAGTAACCTCTTCGAGCTCGGATTCCATTCTTATTACATCATTAAAAACCGTAAGAGCTTCGTTATATAATGTCTGATTATCGTCACATTCAAGATATTGCTCCATGTAGCCGATTCTTACATCTTTTCCTCGAACGATTCCGCCTTCCGTTGGAGAATAAGATCCTGTAATCAATCTGAATAAAGAGGTTTTTCCCGAACCGTTAGCACCAATCAGACCAATTCTGTCGGACTCCTCAACTTTAAAAGCGGCGCCTTCGAACAAGACGCCGTCAAGAAAACCGAATGTTAAGTTTTGAGCAGTCAAAAGAGACATAAAATCACCTTATAATGTGCTGATTAAAACTTTGAGATCACCATTAATTGTTGTTATACCGCAATCAGCAGGAACAAAAACACTGTCACCGGCTTTAACATCGATAAATGTTTCATTTGCAACAATTGAGCCGGAACCACTCAAAACAAGAAGTGAAACAAAACTTTCGTTGTTAACATCAATGGAATAACCACCGGTTACATCAATCGTTTCCATTTTGAAAAACTCGCATGAACAAAGCTGTTGCTGTGTGGCACTACCTATTTTAATGGGTGCAGAATCTGCATCACCATTTCGAGTAGGCGGAACAGTATTTGTCACATCAAGCGCTTTTTCAACATGAAGTTCACGAGGGACGCCGTTTACTTTTCGGTTATAATCGTACACTCTGTAAGTTGTGTTGCAGTTCTGCTGAACTTCAGCAAGAAGAATACCACTACCGATTGCATGAAGTGTACCTGCGCTGATAAAGAATACATCACCCTTCTTAACTTTTACTTTATTGACATATTCCAAGAAGGTGTTATCCTCAATCGATTGTCTGAATTCTTCCGCAGTTATCTCTTTATTAAAACCATAAATAAGTTCAGCACCGTCATCACAATCAAGTATGTACCAGGCTTCTGTTTTTCCGTAACTGTTTTCATGAATTCTTGCATATTCATCATCAGGATGAACCTGAACAGATAAATCCGCTTTTGCATCGATGAATTTTATAAGAAGCGGAAATTCGTCGTAAGATTGACCTTTTGTGCCTAAAAGAGATTTATTTTTAGAAATGAATTCTTTAAAAGATTCACCTTTATGCTCGCCGTTTTCAATAATATTATCACCGTCATCTCGTGCGCAAAGCATCCATGCTTCTGCAATATTATTGAGTTCTGATTGGAAACCATAATCAGTTTTCAATCTGTTCCCGCCCCAGACAATCTCTTTAAAAACGGGTTTTAATTTAATTGGTGTTTTCATACTTCTTCCTCCGTATCAGCAGTGCGATCTGAAGATGGCTCAACCGCAACAACGCTTATTTCTTTCTTTTCTATAAAAGGTACAGATGAAGATTTAATATCAACTCTGTCATAATATTCTTTGAATCTGATTGTGAATCTGATTTTTCTTTTACATTTTTTGCAAAGAAATACAGCTCTGAATGATTGATTCATAACACGCCAATCAGAAACTCTTTCGCATTGGCCACCACAAACATCACACAAACAACGCATTTTTGTTTTATCTATCAAAGGACTGTTAATATCTGTAATAACTTTAGGTTTAAATGTAATTTTTGAGTAAAACGCAGTATCACAAACTAATGTGTATGATGAAAGCATATGTTCATTATAAATCTTTTTGAATAAGTCAGCAGTAAGTAAACTGTCATCTAAAGCTCTGTGAAGAGAATAATTTTCAATATTGATGCCCAGTTTTTCAGCTGCGGCAGAAAGACCAATCTGATCAGCTTTAGATATATTCATAAACGCTTGAGCATATTTTTGAAGGTTAACATAATTTCTTAAAAACGGAATAAAAGAAATTCCGTTAAAATATCTGAAGTTTTCAATAAGAACTCTGACGTCTGTATCGCCCCAGGTTAAAATAACGGTATCATTGCCGGAAGACCATTTTCTGAACAGTGACATTGTTTGTGAAAATGGCGTACCACTACTTATATCATCATTAGTAATGTTTGTAAGTTCCTTAACTCTTGAATGAAGTTTTTTTCCTAATTGAGCCTTGATAAACATGGAAAAGGTATCAACAATATTGAGGTTTTCATCAAGCTTAACAGCACCAATCTCAATGATTTCGTTAATAAAACCTTTTTTCTTTTTACAATAGGCATTATTCCATTCAAGGTCTAAGATAATATAGTTCATCTTGCGTACTCCTATATATGACCACCTGCATACGCAGATGGTCACTAATAAAATTCACATTATTGTAAACCTTCCTCATCATAAAGACAAGCAGTTTCAAGAAGAACTTCTGCACCAACTTTAAGAGCTTCAGGAACAAGAAGTTCGGGAGAGTCAAGTCTTGTGTGATAATATCTGGGAGGTGTGGGATCCATTGCGGCGAAACCGGTAGATTTAATACCTTTTTGTGTAAACGCTGCAGCGTCACAAGCACCGAGATAAATAGATGCATACGGAACATCAAGACCACAGTTTAAAGCAGCTTTTTTAACAAGTGCTTTAACTTGCTTATCATGTTTTAATGTACCGCTTAAGTCACGGTCATAAACAGCCATATGTTCAAGATCACGCATCGTATCGCAAGCAACAACAATTGTTTCAATTTCTTTAAGTTCTTCCTGGTGTTTTTCCGCGTAATCCTTGGCACCTCTTAAGCCTGCTTCTTCAGAGCCTGTAAGAAGAACACGAACTTCAGTATTTTCAAAACGCACGTCAGATTCAGCCAGAAGTTTTAAAACAGCCATAGATGATAAACAACCGGAAAGATTATCGTTAGCACCGGGAACACTCTTTGTGTAACTCTGGAAAAAAAGAAAGCCTATGTAAGGAACTATAAAAACACAAAGAATTATACCGACAACAAGGAAAAAAGTTTCAATGCCGGGTGTTGCAGCACCTGCTACATCAAAAACAATAAACTTAACAAGATTAGCAATGCAACAAACAACAAGACCAACTACAGCCGGAATCAAAAATAATTTCATTCCTGTTCCGCCGAGTTTGTAGTTAAGAATCCATTCGTACTGTGAGTCAGAGTGACCAACGAAAATAATTCTTTTCTTTGTTTCGCCACTAGCTTTTCTGGTTGCAATCACATTATGTGAGGGATGACCAAAGAACAATGGGTCAAGAAAACGCTTATACATTAAAAATTCAAGAACTAATGGTATAAAACCGAGAATTGTAAGTATAAAGCCTACAATCGGTTTAAAAAAGAAGAAAATAGTTGCTAATATAGCCATAGCAACAGTAAATGGTATAAAGCCCATAAAAGCCTGGCGGTGAACAGTGAATTCTTCGAATTCAACCTTATCAGACCACTTCTCAAGGTCTGCAGCCATAGATTTCTGCGCTTCAAATTCCTCTGGGCTACCCGGAGCTCTCGGACCGATTTTTTCACAAATATCAGTAATTTTTTTCACCATATAATCGACTGTTGAATTTAAGTCGATTTTTGAAGAATCAAGTTTTTTTAAAGCTGTTTTCATTGATATCACATCCTCATTTCCAATATTTCAAATATAACACATATATTCAAATTTTACAACACTTATAATTGGAAAATATATTGATTTTGTTCAAAATATAGGTTAGAATGAACTAAAATTATGTATCAGGCGGTGTGTTTATGCTAAACGACTCTAAGAATCTATTTTATAAATCTGCTGCTAAAAATTGGCTTGAGGCATTACCTTTGGGTAATGGTTTCTTAGGTGCAATGGTTTACGGCAGGACTGACAAAGAAACTGTTTCAATGAACTCTGACTCCCTTTGGACAGGTTATCCCAGAGAAACAGTGTTAAAAGATAATGCTTACGAAAAATTTGTTGAAGCAAGAGAATTAGTTCTTAAAGGCGAATATCGAAAAGGTCAGGATATTATTGAGGAAAATATCCTTGCAACATGTTCACAGGCTTATATGCCTCTTTGTGATGTTAAAATTTGTTATAAGCCTATATTCCCCAGAAAGAAATATAAAAGATATCTTGATTTAGAAACAGGTATAAACACTGTTGAATACTCTAGATGCGGTATAAACTTTAAAAGAACATCTTTTGTTTCTTTTAACGAAAATGCGTATATTGACAGACTTGTTGCGGATAAAGAAGGCGTTGTCAACTTTACCGTTTCTCTCAAAACCAAACTTAAAGGCTCATTACATATTGAAGATGGTATTTTAATTCTTGATGGCAGATGCCCTTCTAATTCCCCTGCTAACCGTGAACTTTCATATTATTCCGGAGAGCCCGAATATTCTGATAAACCTGAAGAACAAGGTATGTATTTCCGTTGTGCAGTTAAAATTATAACAGATGGTAACGTTAAAGCGGACAAAAACGCTTTAAGTGTTTCTGATGCTTCGGAAGCAACCATCGTATTCTGTACCGAAAACTCCTTTAACGGATTTGATAAACACCCGGTCCTTGAAGGTAAAGAATATAAAAAAGCTTGTCTTAGTCATCTCAATGAAGTCGCGAAAAAAGATTTTAAGAAACTTGAAAGCGAACATAAAGAAATATTCTCCTCGTACTTCAACAGGGTGTCTCTTGATCTCGGCACAGATAACAAAGTTGATATCCCCACTGATAAGCGACTTACTAAACATCACAATGGTGCTTCTGACATCGGTCTTTATACACTTATGTTCAATTTCGGTAGATATCTTATCATTTCAGGCTCTTCAGCAGGAAGCCAGGCTACAAACCTTCAAGGTATATGGAATGATAAAATCGCTCCGCCCTGGAGTTCAAACTATACAGTTAATATTAACACCGAAATGAACTATTGGCCCGTCCTTCCCTGTAACCTTACAGAATTTAACGAACCGCTTATTCATATGATTAAAGATTTATCTGTTGCGGGTGAAAAGACTGCTAAACATATTTATAATGCGCGTGGTTTCTGTGCGCATCACAACGTTGACATATGGCGCTATACGGACCCTGCCAGCGGTGATGCACAATGGGGCTTCTGGCCAATGTCCGGAGCATGGTTCTGCCAACATGTGTATAATCATTATCTATACACAAATGACAAAGAATACCTCAAAGAAACTGCGTATCCCATTTTGAAGAAATGTACGCAATTCATTCTCGATATGCTTGTTGAAGATAAAGACGGTTATCTTATTATGTCGCCTTCAACTTCACCCGAAAATGAATTCTTGATTGACGGTGTTGCAATGAGTGTCAGCGAAACAACAACAATGACAATGTCATTAGTTAAAGAAGTTCTAGGTAACACAGTTAAAGCTGCATCGATTCTCGGCGAAAACGATGAAGATATTGAAAGTGCTAAAACCGCTATACCCCGTCTTTTACCCTTCAGAACAGGCAGTCGCGGTGAACTTCTTGAATGGTATAAAGAATTAACTGAGCATGAACCTCAACATCGTCACAAATCACATCTTTACGGTCTCCATCCGGGGTATTTAATTACACCTGATGAAACACCTGAACTCGCACAAGCTTGCAGACGTTCACTTGAACTCCGCGGTGATAACGGAACAGGTTGGAGTCTTGGTTGGAAGATAAATATGTGGGCAAGACTTTGGGATGGCGATCATGCATTAAAACTTCTTGATATGCAGTTATCACCCGTTCCGTCAATTAAAGTGGGTTACCGCGGTGGCGGTACATACCCCAATCTTTTCGATGCTCATCCCCCCTTCCAGATTGACGGAAACTATGGTTGCACAAGCGGTATTTGTGAAATGCTTTTACAGTCAAGAGAGGGTAAAATTTTCCTGTTACCTGCTCTTCCCTCATCATGGAAAAGCGGAAAAGTTTCCGGTCTTAAGGCTATGGGTAACATAACCGTAGACATTGAATGGGAAAACGGAGAAATCAAGAACTATAAACTTGACGGCAATACTGATGGTATCGAAATCTATTGCAAAGGCAAAATCATAAACAAATGATTTGTATTAAAGCCTTCGAGTCTAATAATGACTCGAAGGCTTTCTTTGTACGGTAAATTATTTTAAAAAATTGATTGACTTTACGTATCTATAATATTATAATCCATAGATATATAATTAAAATAGACGTTCAAGGAGGCCTCTTTTATGGAACGTTATTATCAACCCGAGATTGAAACTGCAAGCAGAGAACAAATCAAGGAATGGCAGGATGAACGTCTCGTAAAACAAGTTAAACATATATGGGATAATGTACCTTATTATCGTAAAAAAATGGAAGAAAAAGGCATTACACCTGATGATATTAAAGGTACAGAGGATTTACATAAATTACCCTTTGTAACAAAAGCGGATTTGCGTGATGCATACCCTTACGGACTTTTGGCTAAACCTCTATCTGAATGTGTAAGAATTCAGTCAACATCCGGCACAACAGGTAAAAGAGTTGTTGCTTTTTATACACAGAATGATATCGATTTATGGGAAGATTGCTGTGCAAGGGCTATCACTGCTGCAGGTGGAACAAACGATGATGTTTGCCAGGTATCGTACGGATATGGACTGTTTACAGGTGGGCCGGGTCTTAACGGCGGTAGTCATAAAGTAGGTTGTCTTACTGTCCCCACTTCTTCCGGTAATACTGAAAGACAAATTATGTTTATTCAGGATTTACAGGCTACCATTCTTTGCTGCACACCTTCTTATGCTGCTTATATTGGCGAAACTATGAAAGAAATGGGGCTTACACCTGACCAGATCCCGTTAAAAGCGGGTATTTTCGGTGCAGAAGCATGGAGTGAAGAAATGCGCCAGGATATACAGAATACACTCGGTATCAAGGCATATGATATTTACGGACTTACAGAGCTTTCCGGTCCCGGTGTTGCTTTTGAATGTTCCGCCCAAAATGGTATGCATATCAACGAAGACCATTTCATTGCTGAAATTATTGACCCCGAAACCGGTGAAGTACTTCCTGAAGGAGAAAAAGGTGAATTGGTTTTCACATCAATTACAAAAGAAGCCTTCCCGCTTCTCAGATACCGTACACGTGATATTTGTATGTTAACTCGCGAACCTTGCTCCTGCGGCAGAACGCACGTTAAAATGTGCAAGCCTATGGGCAGAAGCGATGATATGTTAATTATACGCGGTGTTAATGTATTCCCCTCTCAGATTGAAACGGTTCTTATCAATCAGGGGTATTCCGCAAACTATCAGATTATTGTAGACCGTGTAAAATCAACAGATACCCTCGATGTTCATGTAGAAATGACACCTGAAATGTTCACAGATAACGTTGGTGAAATCAACCGACGTCAAAAAGATTTGGTTGAAGGATTACGTTCAATGCTTGGTATTTCCGCTAAAGTTACTTTGGTTGCACCTAAATCAATTGTACGTAGCGAAGGCAAGGCAGTAAGAGTAATCGATAAACGAAAAATTTAACGGAGGAATAAATATGAGTATAAAACAGATTTCCGTTTTTGTTGAAAACAAACCCGGTGCTATGAGTGCTATGACCGCAGTTCTTGCTGAAAACAATATTAATATGATTGCTCTTTCTCTTGCTGAAACTGCAGATTTTGGTATAGTCCGTTTTATTGCCGACAATATTTACGATGCAACAACCGTACTAAAGGATGCAGGTTACATCCATTCCGTCACCAGTGTTTTGGGTGTGGCGATACCTAATGTACCAGGTGGTATCAATAAAGTTTTAACAGTTCTTAACGATGCCGGAGTTAATATTGAGTATATGTACGCTTTCCTTGGTAAGAAAGAGAAAAATCATGCATATATGATTTTCAGAGTTCAGGATGATGTAGTAGCAACAAATGCCCTTATAGAAAACAATATTCGTTCGCTTGACCAAGATGATATAGAAAACTTTTAAAAATGAAAGGCGCCGTCTGTTTGTTAAAACAGACGGCGTTGCTATATTTATTATTTTATTTTAGATTATATGTTTTCTTGATTTCCTGTGTAAATGCATACATCTGCTCAATTTCTAATTTTCTGCTTTCAGTAAGTTCAGATGCACTTCTGGTCCTTGTGGTAATTCCGATATTGACACCATCAAGACTGATATAGTATTTTGCATTTACAGGGTAACATTGACACTCGGTAAGTGAAAAGAATCCAACCATATTTTCAAGAAGAACTGCCTTTTCTTCATCACCATTTTTGATAGCCTCAATAAGCTGTGAATAAAGCTCGGGATGGAAGTTAGCCATAACACCTGAATAACCCTCGCAACCCATTCTGATACTTTCTGCAAGCGTTGCACCATTGGCATTAAAAAGCATAATGTCACTACCCTTGACCGCTTCGAGTTTTTCTGCAATTTTAGGAAGACTGCAACAAGTATCTTTAATAAAAAGATATTTTCCGCTTTCTGCCATTTTCTTTAAAACATATGGTGAAAGCTCACGTTTATAGGGATAGGGACACTCATAGACACCAAGAGGAATATCAGGAAGTGCATCGGCAACATATGACATATTTTTAAGTAATACATCATCGTCCTCGTCAGCAGTTGCAAATCTGTTAGAAATAAAAACATAAGCATCAATTCCGGTTTCAATGAATGCCTTTGCTTCTTCAATCTGAACTTCCAAATCATCAGATGTGTGACCTGAAGCAACGATGCTCATTCCTGAAGGCTTATTAGCCATTATAAATTTAAGAAGTTCGAGTCTTTCTTCAAATGAAAGGAAGAAAATTTCGCTGCTCTGACAAATTGCAAAGATGCCGTCAACACCTTTTTCCGCATACCATTCGAGTAACTCTTTAACACCGTTGTAATCTATTTTGTTGTCATTGGTAAAAGGTGTAACCATAGTTGGATAAACACCTGTATTGATTTTTTTCATAAAACCACCTCTTTTTTCATTTTAACATATATATATTAAAAAATAAATAGACAATTCAACATATTTTTTATATAATGTAAAAAAAAGAGAGGTGTAATATTTTGGCAATCAGAAAATACGAATCTAAGGACTATGATAACATTGTAAATGTTTGTCTTGATACTTGTGACCCTGTTACACAACAATTACCGATTTATCAATATATAAAACTCATGTTCTGCAGGTATTATATTGAAAAAGAACCCGAAAACTGTGTGGTTGTCACTGACGAAAACGATACGGCTGTTGGTTATGTTTACGGTGCTGCGGATTATGACGAATATCACAAAAATATGTCTGAGTATCTGCAGGGTATCGCTGAGGTTGAAAACGGCAAATTTTTACCTGATGCATATGTAGAGATGTATAACCATTATATCTACAAAGACGAATATCCGGCACATTTACATATAGATATATTCGGTGATTTCCGTAGCAAAGGTTACGGTTCAGATATGATAAAAGCTTTTTGCGATAATCTTCGCACTAAAAATATCAAAGGCGTTATGCTTATAGTTGGCTCTGACAACGTAAGAGCTCAAAAATTTTATGAAAGAAATGGTTTTAAATTACTCGCAAAGAAAAAAAGCGGTTTTGCTTACGGTATGAATTTAACGGAGGAATAATCAATGGAACTTCTTTCTGCCATTTTGCTTATTGTTGCAATTATTCCTGCAGCATCTTATGGTTGGGGTATGCGCGGAACTACCATCGGTGGGGAAAAAGGTGCTATGCTTCCGGGTGCAATAATTGGTTTAGTCATTGCCATGTTCAGCGATATATTAATTGTTCGTGAGCATTTTTACATATTTTCTGCGCTTGGTGCTGTGTCCATGTATTTCGGCGGGTCAATGACTTATGGGGAAACTCTCGGTCTTTCAATGAATTCCAAACCTGCTGAAAATATGAAAAAAGGGCTTATCGCTCTTTTTGTAAAAGGGTTCTTGTGGTTTGGATGCTTTGGTGCAATCTTCACAACAGGCATTAACGCAGTATGCTATATTTACTCTTTAAAAGAACTGCTTATAATTTTCGGTGTAACTCCCCTTTCTGCTGTTTGTTTATATTTTATTTTCAACAAACCGTTAAAACCTGCCGAAAATAAATTTCCCAAAATTTATTTTTCAAAAACAAGGCAAGAAAGTTGGGGCGCATTATTAGGAGTAATTTTACCTTTATTCATCTTTGCAATAGTAAAAGCCAACACCTTGACTATTGTTTTTACTATAAGTTGTGCTCTATTTGGTGGAATCGGTTGGGTTGTAGGTCAGTTGCTTCAAATATATTCAATACACTATGCTGATAATTCTACACACTATTTTGGTCATCTTTTAGGAAAATCGAATAACTGTGACAGTTGGAAAATAATGGAATGTGTTTTAGGTGCATTTGGTGGTTTAGGTGCGGCAATAGGATTTATTTTAAGTTACAACACTTTCAAAAGCACTGTTTTTTCATTGGAAATAAATGGCGGTTTATTGCCATTCAATGAAAGCTTATCAAAAATTGCCTTTATAATTTGGCTTATGTTATTAGCACTTGATTTAATACACTATTTCATTAAAGAACCTGACACCAAAACTCAGCTGAAAAAGAAATTGCAAAAGAAAGAAATCACCAAAGAGCAGTATTCTGTAAGGCTGATTAAAGCAGTTGATTCTGTTCCGAAAACTTATAACATATATTTTAAGATAACAGAAATTTTTGAACCTATTTTGTATGCGGCAATACCATTTGTTTTAATCTGTTTAGGATGCGCAAAGACATCGGTCACAGTTTCATTCTTTTTTCTTTTATTCGTACTTTTTCAAGAATTAGCTTTAGAAAAGGTTACGATTACGAAAAGTTTTCTTACAGCAAAGATAAGTCTTGGTATCTCTTGTGTATTAATTTTAATATTACAATTAACAATTGTACCTGTGATTGATGAAAGAATCACTCTTATTCTTTACACAATTGTTTACGAGGTCTTAACATTATGTTGGTTAGTTCCTAAACTAATTAATTCATCTAAAAAAAATGTTTCAACCTTAAAAGCCAAGGAGAAAATTGGTGTTTGTTTTGATGTGCTGAAAAACAACAAAACTTTTTTGAAAGTTCACTGGTATTTTGTTATTTGTATTGCAATTACATTAATAATTTTACTTTAACAAAGTACTATCAGAATTGGTATAAAATTATGAATGAATTAAGCAGACTTTTTTTTAATATAACCAATAATCAAACTGTATTACTTGAAAAAAATAAAGTATATCACGTCCGTCAAGATGATTCATTTGAGTTAAAAGGCTATTATTGTTCAAACACAGCAAAAAAGCACGAAAACCCCGATGGATTACGACGAACAGCGATTTTCTTAAAAGAAAAGAAAAATATCGTTATTGACGGTAACGGCGCAACATTAATGGTTCACGGTAAAATGACACCTATTCTTTTAGATAAGTGTGAAAACATAACAATAAAAAATTTAACAATTGATTATGCTTGTCCTACAATGTCAGAATTCAAAATTCATTCAAATAACGACAGAGATTGTGTTATTAAGATTAATAATGATTGCCTTTTCCGTATTGATGGCAATGAATTAATCTGGTGTGGTGAAAATGGTAAAAACGGCACACCTTATTGGGAAGATAGTTATATTGGAAATCGCAGACACATAAAACTTGTAGATCCCGATAGTAAGCACTTTTATGATTTCAGTCGCAATGACCTGGTATTTAATTCTATTGAACAGTTAGATAAAAACACCTTAAGAGTTCAACTAAAAAACAAAGATGTATTTTTCCCTGCCGGTTACATTGTACAAACGCGTAACATAATCCGAGATCAAACCGGTAGTTTATTTCAAAGATGCAAAAACCTGACGTTTGAGAACCTTCGTGTTAAATTTATGCACGGTCTTGGTATGGTCTCGCAGTTTTGTGAAAACATAACATTCAATAATTGCGATTTCACCCCTGCTGAAGGAAGAACTGTGGCAAGCACTGCAGATTTCTTCCAATTCTCGGGTTGCAAAGGAAATATAGTTATTGAAAACTGCAAAGCAAGCGGCGCACATGATGATTATGTGAATGTTCACGGAACTCATTTACGCATTGTTGAAAAGGATGATAAAACCAACTCTATTTTAGTAAGATTTATGCATGACGAGAGTTGGGGATTTCAAGCCTTTGAGGTTGATGATATTATTGATTTTATAAAGTGGGACACTTTGCAGCCATACTACACAGCAAAAGTAACCTCCTACAAAAAAATCAATGACACAGACATTTTATTGACCCTAGATTCACCAATTCCGGATGTTGAAGTCAACAAAGATGTTGTTGAAAATGCAACCTGGACCCCAGATTTGTATATTCGTAATTGCGACTTCGGACCAACTGCAGGTCGAGGAGTGCTTTGCACAACCCGTGGTGAGGTTATTATTGAAAACAATTGTTTCCACACTCTATGGGGACCTGCACTTCTTATTGAAGATGATTGCAATTTCTGGTTTGAATCCGGCTTTACACGTGAAATTGTTTTCAAGAATAACTCTGTAATAGATTGCGATTATCACGGAACCTACGAAGGTTCACCTGTAATACGTTATACACCTAAGGTAATGGATAAAAACTCAACTCATTACGTTCACGGCAAACTAACAGTCACCGGTAATAGCTTTAAAAAGCCTTGCGGTGAAAATCATCTTTTTTGGCTAGAATACGTTAAAGAGGTTGAAATATGTGATAATAATTTTGATGCAGAATTTTCAGCAAAAACAAAACAAGTTGAAAATATTGTTATTGCAAACAATCAAATACTTTAGAAGAAAAAGCTTACCCCATTTAAGGGTAAGCTTTTATCTATATTTCTTTTTTTATTAATTCTGTAATATCAGATATAATTTCATCTGCCAATTCTTTGATTGAATCTACTGCATTTTCCATAGCATACGAACGAAACTCGGCTATCATATCAGTATCGTTGATATCATCACCAACTGCAATAACATCCTCATAGTTTCCGCCAAAAAGCTGTAATAAATCATAGATTCCTTGCGCTTTATTCACACCAACAGGAACAATATCAATGCATTTTCCGTTCTGCAATGGAGTAAGAACACCACTGTATTTATCATTTATTTTAACTACAACCTCTGCAGCCTCGTATGTATCAGAAAGCATCGTGCTGATTTGATTGAAAAAATCAACTTCAGGCATTGACTCAATGGTAAAATCATCCGCTTCACATTCACTTGCGTCTGCCCGTACCATAAATGCATCAAATTTATCTACATCAGCAAAAGGACACCGCCAACTGAACAAATCTTCAATAAAAGGCTTTGCAATTTGACCGTCACATCTGAGCTCTTTTAAAAGCTTTCCGTCAGCATTATATACAGTAGCCCCATTATTGCAAACAAGAAAGTCATATTCAAAGGGATTTTTATCGATAACACTTTTTAAAGACGGATATCCCCTTCCGCTTATAATTCCAAAAAGGTTCCCCTTTTTTCGCCACTCTACAATAGCAGATTTCTTTATATCGTCAATACCGTTATGATTAAAAGTGCCATCAAAATCACTAGCTATAATCTTCATTTTTGTTTACCAAATTAAAGAATATCATCAAAAAGGTGGATATTTGACTTTTCTGCTTTAAGTTCACCTGCTTGAATTTTCTTTATAATCTCAACAATTCTGTCGTTAATAGGTGTGGGAACGCCATGTTTTTTACCGAAATCACAAACGACACCATTAATAGCATCTACTTCACAGGGTTTATTTTTCTTAAGATCCTGAAGCATAGAAGGTTCAATATCTCTATGTTTTTTCATAGCAATCGGTAAAAGCATACAGCCCAAAGCACGTTTAAAAGCATTTTTGTAATAGAACAGACCAACTATGTTTTTACCCTGTACAGGTGCAAACTCAACACCGGATGCGTGTCCAACATCAATACATTCTTTCATACAACGAATTGCAACCTTTTGACCGGCTTTATCCTCAGAAATATCGCCGAAAACACCACCAACAACAGTTCCTAAGCCGGAGAATGTCGCATTAATAAGAAGTTTAGACCAACGCGCACCCATGAGATTTTCTTCCTCGTGAACAGGACACATTAACTCTAATAAATCTTTAACCATTTTAAATTGTGAATCTGTGATGCCGTTCATCTTTCCCATATGGAATGAAAGACTGTCTTTATCACTTGTAAGCTCACAAACCCCCGGTTCAATTAAAGCTGCACCCCATTCAACTGCACAACCCATAGTGTGATTCTCACCGATTATTTCTGCAATACCAGGTTCAGGAATACCATTCTGCAAGGTAACAATAACACCCTCATCAGAAAGAAAATCTTTTAACATAGTTACAACTTCTTTATTATGCAACTGCTTTGTAAGAAGCACTATAACGTCATATTTCCCTTCCATTTCATCAGGAGTGATCGCTTTAACCGGAACAGTCATATCAACGGTACCTGTGATTCGCGCACCCTTTTCATTTAATAAGGCTACGTGTGCCTTGTTTCTGTTTATAAGATCAACTTGACCACCGTTTTTTGTGATAAATGCACCGAGAACAGTTCCTAAAGAACCGGCGCCATAAATTGCATATCTACCCATAAAAACCTCTTTCCCAACTTTTATTATTAATTTGTTATTATATTAACATACTCTTTAATTTATATCAACTGTTTTCACAACTATAATGTAATTAAATCAATTTATTGCTTTCAATTGACACGCCAAAGTTTAATATGTTATTATAAAATAGATTATAAATTAAATTAAGAATTATTAAACAAAAATTTATTTGGAGGATAATATGGCAGATAATTTTTCATTTTTAAGAAAATATGATGAAACTTTATATAAAAATATACATGATGCTGAAACTTTTTTAAAAATCGATTATATAAAAGCAGGAACAAGTTTAAGATTAGCATTGGAATACTTTATAAACAAGCTTATTGACCAGCATAACATGACAGAAGATATAGCCGCATTTTGCGAAGCTTCTACTCTTAAAAATAAACCGTCTCCTGATTCATTATTCGGAAAGCTTTTATTTTTATCAGATACCAGGGCTGTTCAAAAAGCAAAAAGTGTTCATAAAGGTGTTAAACCGCTTATTTGTAAAATACAGACAAAGCCAAGGTTTTTAGAGGATTATAATGTTTCGACTACTTTTATTGACTTCTCCGGAAATACTGTAAGCAGAAAAAAAGTACCCGATGATAAACGAATTAATCCATTTCATTTTATCAGAAACATATGCAATAGTTGTAGTCATGACACGGGTGCTTTTTTAGCCTCACCTTATAACAGAAACTACGAAAATGTATTAGAGTGCTTTAAAATCACTTATCATATGCTTGCTTGTTTTTTTGATGATCCCGCAAAATTCAGATATTACGATACGGGCTTAATACCCTTAGGTCGTTATGAAATAACAAAAGCTTTTGTTCCTGAGGATTCCGAAAGAACCGGATGCACAATGGAATACGAAGCTCGGGCCTGTTCAATAGGTAATTATACAGAATGGGCAATAATCCGTGAATACAATAAAAACAATGTAGATAAAAATTTCGCTTTAAGAGAACAACAAACCACAATATTAAAACGACACAATCGTGCCGGTGTTCCTAGTGCAAGGGTTGAAATCATCACTAATTTTGATGATGAAGAAACACCATTTTATATTATCGCTTATAACTTTACCAGGAAACCTCAAAAATTAGAGGATATAATTAAAAATATTGATTACAGCGAACGCTATGATATATGTTTAAATATTGTGGAACACTTTCAAAAATTACATAATTCCCCCACTCCAATATATCACAGAATGTTAAACCATAACTGTGTTTATTTGGAAGATTGCAGCGATATTGGTTCAGGTTGGGATGTATCGGTGCTTAAATTCCATTTTTCAAAAATAGTAAGCAACAAAAACATTTATACCGTATTTATGCAAGCTAAGCACGCATCCAATATAACGGCCGATGAATCTGAGAAAAAATATATTGCACCCGAGTGGTCTATGTATGAAGAAATTTTAGACTGGGACAAGATTGATATTTTTTCGCTAGGTGTGTTATTTGCTGATATTTTAAGCGGAAAAATTGCTAAAAATATGAAAGAATTGCTCAGTTCAGCTAAAGATTTAAAGGAACTTGGTGTAACAAATGAGGTTTTCGCTCTTTTAAACGCTATGATGTCCCCTATGCATATTAATCGTCCTGATATAAACACAGTTGTCGAAATTCTTGAAAAATTCAGATAAATTTGGGAGGAATAAAAATATGATGTTCACTACGGCTTCGCGCAAATATATCATCAATGAAGAAAACGGAATTGTTGGCGGAGGCAGTACACTTTTCAAAGGACATGACATTTTATTTAATCGCCAAGTTGCAATAAAAGTAATCTCATTCGATTCGTCTCTATCTAACGTAGCATTATCGGAACAATTATCTCGCGCACGTAACGAAATAGCCGCGCTTTCTTTTATAGGTGATATGAGTCTTAGGGTGCCTTGTCTTATAGATGAACATTACGATGAAAAGAATCGCAAGCTGTATATTATTATGCAATGGGTAAATGGCGAAACATTACGTCAAAAAACAGAAAACCGAATGAAAAACCATCACGAGTTTATGCAGTGGATGATTAATTTAACTGAAATTTTATCTTTTATGGAAAAGAAAAGATTTTTCCACAATGACATTAAGCCTGATAATATAATTATCGACCAAGCGGGAGAACTTCATTTAATAGATTTTAACCTTACTATTTCAAACAAGACAATTAATGAAGGCACACCTTTTTATATTGCACCTGAGTTAACCACTCATATTGAAGCACGCAAAGATAAGGCAGATATGTTTTCAATTGGTGTAATGATGTATGAATATTTTTCAGGTAAGCTTCCAAGACAATATTTTGAATACGGTATGAATTCCGGTTTTGGTATTGATATTAAGGCTACAGACAATTGGGATGTTTTTACTGAACCGAAGTCATTGAACAACTCTATTCCGGAAAACATTAATCAAATGATTATCAAACTAATGAAACGAGTACCTTCACAAAGATACACTAGCTATGCCGAATTAAAAAGAGAATTGATTGCAATAAAAAGAACATTACCCAGGAGATAATTATGGATAACCAAAATCTTACCAATAAGCTTTCAGATTATTTGAAAGATAAAAACATTACTCCACCAAATGAATTACCGCAAAATATAAGTGAAATTGCCGTTGATATAGAAAAACTTGAAAGATGGAGTAAATAATAATGGATAGCATCATTCTGAAAGAAAAACTAACCGTTAACGGAAAATTAGCGCTTATATTAACTAACAAATCCTTTGACAATTTGTATCAATTTTTTCAAAACAATTACTCCCAATTTCTTACAGAGCTTTCTGCTGTGAAATCACTTTTAATAGAGAGCAAAAAGTACGCTGACGGCAACAACAATTATTTTATTCACTTTAACGGTTATTATATTAAATGTACTGAAAGTCAATCAAATAACAGCGGAAGAATACAGGGCTTGTTAATCACATCTATAAAAAAAGAAGATTTTAATTCACAAAATAATGGTATGAGCAAAGGTCTGTTTTTTTCATTTCCACAAGGTTTTTGCATAACAATCCGAAATAACAATTACAGAATTTACGAAGAATATATTGACGGAAGAAGATATGCTGAAACAAACCATTCAGATTATGACTATTCCTCTGCTATGCTTTCAATCATTAAAAGTTTTAATGACTTTGAGAACAGTAGCGAAATCGTAACAGCCGAAACAGTTGAAGAATATGCTCCAAGTGACGGTTTAGAAGAAATGCTTACACTTGCGGAAGATTACTCCAATATTGAAAGTATGCTTACGGAAGCAAAGGTAAGAGCCGAGTCCGGTTTGACATATACTCAATTCAGAGCGCTAAATTATGATAGAACCGACCGAATAGCGTACCGCTTTATTGTTGAGGAATTAAAAGACAAAACTTTCGCAGTCGGAACACAGGTAGAACTCCAGGACGTTTTTGACAATAACATTAATGCTGAAATTATTGGCTCAGGAATTGACGATAATGGTGAGAAATACATAGATCTTCTTTTCAACAAACAAACCAATATACAAAGTCTCGCGAATTCAGGAGCAATCCGATTATCTTTTTCCACTGTTATTAAAGATGTTCAACAACGCTCCATCGAAAGAATACGAAAAGGCGATGCCCCGGCAAAATACATGGACGATGTATTGGGTGCTCATACTCCCCGCGGTTTTCAAGCAATCGACCTTTCATATTTAGAAGAATTTTATATAGATGAAAACAAAACTAATTATGACTACAAATCAAGCTTCCCACCCACCGAAAGTCAGCGAGAAGCTATCATAAATGGTATTAAATCAAAAGATGCTTTTCTTGTTATGGGCCCTCCCGGTACCGGTAAAACCACAGTTATTCTTGAATGGATAAAATACTTTGTCCACGAAAAACATATGAGGGTTCTCGTCTCCTCACAAAATAACAAAGCTGTTGATAATGTTCTTGAACGAATTATAGAAGAACAAGGTATCGATGTTTTAAGAATTGGTTCAGAAGCTAAGCTTCAAGAAAACGTTAAAGAGTGTATGTTTGAGAATAAAATTAAAACACTCCGCGAAAGAATTGCTGTTGCTTCGAAAACAAATTCGGAAAAACTAGAAGAGCTTTCTTTGATTTGGGAGAAGAAATTAAATGATTTTGAAAAGTTAAAATCATTAGTAATTGTTTTAGACGAGAAACGCAATGCCTTGGATAAAGATATTAACAATATACTTATTCCCCTTCATAAAAAATTATCAGCTCTTGTTTCACAAATCACTGAAATCCAACTAAAAATCACTAATTTAAATAAAAAATTCGAAGCTAAAACGGCAATTGAAGAAAAACGCGATAACGCATCTAATGCCATAATGAAATTTTTGTACTCTTTCGTTTTCTTCTTTTGTAGTTTTATAATTAAAAGTACGTCCAAAAAGATTCTTAAACTTAAAGAACAAGAAAAAAATACTATAAAATCATATTTGTCTATAAAAACTACATACGACAGGGCTTTTAGCGATATTGAAACAGGTTCATTCTCGGCATACAACAATGTTGAAAATGATGTGTGCAATTACATTAGTGAAATTTCATCTGATATTGATAACAATGAAGCAGCTTCATTTGACGGAATGTTCGATTTTGATGTTAGCTTTGAAACATTAAATAACATTGAATCAATTTCAAATTTTGAACAAGCGATAAAAAACGAAATTATAAGAGCGAGATCAACTGCAGAGGTCATCAGCACTTGGAGTAGCGAAATAGCATCAGAGCAAACATATTCATTAGAAAAACTCGTTTTACAAAACGTTAATCTTGTTGGTGCAACTTGTATAGGAATCAGTTCACAAAAAAGATTTGCTGAGCTTGATTTTGACGTTACAATAATCGACGAGGCGGGACAAATACAAATACATAATGCACTAGTACCAATGAGCCTTTCAAATAAACTCATTATGCTTGGTGATCATAAGCAAATCCCGCCTTCAGCGGATCCGGATTTGATAGATGCCTGTCTTGACCACGATATTGATCCATCACTGTTGAAAATGAGTTTGTTTGAGAATTTGTACAACCTTCTCCCCGATTTAAACAAGCGTATGTTGGATACGCAGTTCAGAATGCCCGGTGAGATTGCTGACATTATTTCTGAATGGTTCTATAACAGCGAATATAAATCGCCTCCATTCAAACGTAATTTGCCTTCTATTGTTCCTGTCATCTCAGAAAAACCTTTTATTGTTATTGATACTTCAGATAACAAAAATCGACTTGAACAATGCGAAATCGTTGGTGGAGAGAAAAAATATCACAATGATTTAGAATGTGAAATAATCGTAGATGTGATTTCACATCTTGCAGAAAGGCAATTTGACTTATCTGATGTAGGAGTTATTGCAGGTCTTAATTTTCAAGTCGAACGCATAAAAAACAAACTAATAAAAGCAGGTTTTGATAAAACTCTTGTTAATGAAATGGTTGCATCATTAGACTCCTTCCAGGGTCAGGAAAGAAAGGTTATTCTATACTCCTTCACAAGAAGTTCAAAAAGGCCTCCTGAAATTATTCGAGTTGGTTTCCTATCAGAATTACGAAGAATAAATGTTGCAATGTCCAGATGTAAACAAACATTAATAATGATTGGTGATATGACATTTCTCTCTAATTGCCAAAGCATTGTTGACATTAATGGAAATATTTTGCCTGAAGACCAGACTGAAAAGAATTTTTCTGAATTTATTAGTAAAATGATTAAAGATATTCAGGATAAGGACAGAGGAGAAATCATCAGTACCGCTGAATTTAAACGCAGAATTGCCGGTATGAAAGAAACGGAGAATTAATCTATGTCTAATTTAAAAACAAGTCAGAGAAAAGGCTTCTTTGTGAATTCAGCAATTGAGGGAATTTTAAAAAATTATCCGTCAATAGACGCAAAGGATATTGTTTTGTTTGCGCCGGTTTATTACCCTATCGCTGATATTGAGATTGATTTTGAAGAAGCTTCCTTTGAAGATTTTGAAACGGTACAAATAACAGTTCTTAAACTTATAAATTTAGGACACAAATCAGTTAAAACAATCTCCGAACTAATGGGATTAACTCCTCTATATATTGAAAAGGTTATTAATCTTCTTTTAGGATTTTGTCATATCGATGAAAATCTAAACGTAACGCAACTAGGCAAAGAATCGCTTAGCCAAGGGAAAAAAATCACAACTGTAAGAGCTGCACAACGTTTTCAACTTGACCCTCTTGGATTAAATCTTATCCGTCTTGACAAAACAGTCAACGGAAAGAGTATAATCAACAAAGACGAGATTTCTAATGGTGTTTTAATTTTAGATTTTCCTGATTCAATTTCCAAAGAAATAATCGTTGATAAACTTCAAAGTGAAAATTTTCGTGCTATTATGGCGAGCAAAAATAAAATTTTAAATGTTAATATCGCTCAAGTTCACAGCGTAAAATGTTTAGCCATCAGATATGTTCAGGCTTATGTATTGTTATTAAAAGATCAGGAGCCAATAATATTTTCTGAAAGAGAAGATTTTACAAAAAAGAGAAAGCAACGATTCTCTTGGCTACCTTTTGCGGCAATAAGCTCTTCCACGATAAAACTTTTAGATATTGAAGACCTTACAATTTATCCGAGAAATTATTCAGAACAAATCATTTCATCAATTAATTTACTCATTAATGAGTCTCAAACTGAAAAAACTTCAGAAAGTAAACATACAGCCATAGATGAATTAATTAATAATGAGGAATTAGGTTTAGTTGCTGAATATATAAACATAAACTACAACTCCGGATTAATTGGAATCACTTCAAAAAAAGCTTTTTCAAAAACAAATTTTAAGACAGTACACCTGTTAAAATTATTGGCAGATAATGGAATTTGTATTTCAACAAGAAATAATCTTCGAGGTTCAGTCATCAAACTATTTGTAACTGATAAAGAAATTTTATCTTCATTTCAAAAGCTAAACAGAATCCTCATAAATCAAGGAAGCGATGATATTGAAACAAATATAAGAATTTTTATAAAGAAGATTGAAAAAAGCGAAAATTTAATTGAAAATGGAAATATTATTGATATAATAAATCAATTTAAGCTTTAATTTAATAACCATTTCATTTAAATAAACAAAGCTTGTTGTTTTTTACAGAGAATTTAAAAGGAGTTTTGGGCTAAGCCCAACTGCTTTATGAAGAAAAGCGAAACTTGCGATAAAACAGCAGAAAAAATAGTTATTCTTCTGCCCGTAAAAAAGCGCCACAGATTCAAGAATGAGTCTGTGGCGTTTTCCTATGTTTTAGTGAAGTATTTTGCTGAAAGCAAAATGTGAAGTTATGGCTTTCGCCATAATGAAGTTTTGCCCCCTGCAAAGTGAAATTAAGTTTGCCCGATACACCGATAGGTGTAACTTCACTACAAAGTAACTTCACTGCCATTGGCAACTTCACTTGCCCGCAAGGGCAAACTTAGTTTTAGCGTGATTTGTCCGTTAAGGACATCACGCTAACCTGTGGTTATGTTTATTGTTAAACCTTGAGAGTTGTGCGTTTTTCAAGAATATACTCACATATTTCTAAATCTTCAGGAGTGTTTATTCCTCGAAGGTCATCCCCATCTTCAGTAAAGTAGGTTTCAACCTTCATACCAGATTTTACCATTAATTCGGGAACCTCTGTTACATAATACTCTTTTTGCACATTAGCGCAGCCAACTTGGGGCAATATACTAAAAAGAGAATTGCTATTAAAAATCATAACACCGGAAAAAAGTTCTTTGATTTCTGCTTGCACCGGAGTACAATCCTTACCTTCTACAATTCTATTAAAGTGGCCGTTATCATCACGTATAATGCGCGCCCAACTATTTAATGATGCGTTTTCAGCAGTCATCACTGTGCAATCAGCACCGTTTTTTTCATGTTGCTGACACATAGCTTCCATCTCTTCACGCCTAAATAATGGCATATCACCAAATGTTATCAGTACACTTCCGTCGAAATTTTCAAATTCTTTGGCACATTCCATAACAGCGTGACCTGTACCAAGCTGCTGTCTCTGTTCAACGTAACTATAAGCATCGCCGAAGTGGTCAATAATTTTTTCCTTGCCACAACCCACAACAATGTATGTATCTTTTTTATCAACAAACGAGATGTTATCCAAAACATACTCCAGCATCGGTCTACCCCCTACCAAATACATGGCTTTGGGCATATCTCCGCTGACTTTTTGTAGCCTACTGCCCTTTCCTGCGGCAGGAACAATTGATCTGATAGATTTCATATTATACTCCATATATTTTATACTTCATAGAATTTATAAGACTTTAGCATTAAATCCTTGATCATCATAGATTTTTTGCAGTACCTTTCTTATCTCGGGTAACTTACTTTCCATATCCGCAAAAAGTTTCAGCTGAGTACGTGCTCTGTCGAGATTTTGACCGGGATACTCAATGTGATAATATGTATCGCCATTTATGTGATCCATCAAAAAGCGGATACCGTCTTCTATGGTAATTATTAAGGATGCGTAAGGAAGTAACTCTAACTCTTCCCTTGTTAAAATATCACCGCAAGCTTCTAAATATCCACGGGCATATGATTCATAAAGTTGCAAATCACAGGAAACTTTGCTTAAATCCTTTTCATCATCCATTGCAGTATTTGTGCCAATTCTCATACTGTCACCAAAGTCATACAAAGGTGACGAAGGCATAACAGTATCAAGATCAATAATAGCAACAGGTAAATGCGTTTTTTCATCAAAAAGGATGTTGTTTAAATTACAGTCGTTATGACAGATTCGAGTAGGTATTACACCTCGTTCCAAAGCCTCCGCGATTATTCCAAACTGATCGGCACGTGCACGAATAAATGCAATTTCATCTGCAACACTCTCAGCGCGTTTTTGCGTATCTAGTGAAATGGCGGATTCCAAATCAAAATAGCGACTCTTGGTATTATGAAAATTAGGAATTACTTCTTTGATTTTTGCAGCATCAACTGAACTCATCGCCCTAATAAACCTGCCAAAAGAAACACCGGTATAATAGAATACTTCAGGATCATCAGGAATATCAAGCGAATACACATTGTCAAAGTATGTCATCATACGCCAAATGCCGGCGGAATCTTCAAAATACAGTTTTCCGTCTTTTGTAGTGCGCAGTGTCTGCACAGTTCCACGTTTGTGCTGTCCGGGCATATTGAGAGTATTAAACAAATGAGCACTAGCCAGCTCAAAATTACTCATCAATGCATCAATATCAGGAAAAACATTGGTATTGATTCGCTGAAGAATATACTGATGAATGTGATTGTTTTCGGAAAGAGTCTCCACTTTATAGGTGCGGTTTATATACCCTTTGTTTATATGCTCAATATTTGTAATCGTTCCTTGTATTAAAAAATGTTCTGCAACACTTTGTAGATGCTTCATGTCTACATATTCTCCCTTAATACTTCGTAATTGGGAATCTGCTGAAAAATTTACTTACCAACACATTATATCTCTTTTGTTTGTCTTTTGCAATACATAGCGTGTCAAACAATCACTGATATAATTGATAGTTGTCGAAAAAACACAAACAAGTATTTATCAGCTATGATTATATTGATATTTTTCATACCGAATCATTGTCATCAAATTATTATAGAATTTGATAAAATTTCAAATAATTAATCAAAACTTAAGCCGGGTCCAAAACAGACCCGGCTTTTTTATTAAAAGTGCCAATCTATTAATTCTCTTAATATCATTACAATTTTATTTACAAAGTTTGTAAACTCATAATTGAAGAACGAAATAGTATATGGCTCTGTGAATTCCCAATCTTCTTCTTTGATAGTAATATCCTCATTATCAACAAAGTATCCCGGTTCAAGGAAAGCTTTTGTTTTCATTTTTGCGTTAAGTATATTTCTGCAAGCTTCACGCATTGCTGTACCAAATCCAATAGGATCTGCATAATACTGCATTTCCACCGCTGCAATATGTGAAGGCATATTAAGGAACCATACGCCTGTAAGCATTGTGTCATTACCATTGTAAATAGCAAGAACAGGACTCATATAACCATTACCAATAAAGTTATTTGAGTAGTCGGAAACAACGTAACCATCGTATCCCCACTCTTCACGAAGCAAATCCTTGAGAAGTTCCGAACTCGCTCCACACCAATCGGTACCGATTCTGTTATAAGCAGACATAATACCATAGCAAGCCGATTCCTTAACAGGAATCTCAAACGCTTTAAGGTAAATTTCACGCATCGTCTGTTCATCTGCCCATGTGAAAATACCGGCACGATGAGATTCCTGATCATTCATAACAAAGTGCTTAATGGTTGTGACAAGTCCTTGACCCCAGGCACCATTTATAATCGCTGCACCCATTGTGCCGGAAAGAATAGGATCCTCTGAGAAATATTCAAAATTTCTGCCACCCATTGGATTTCTATGAATGTTAACACCGGGAGCATACCAGATATCGGTACCAATGCTTCTTGCCTCGATACCAACACTATCCCCCATTTTATGTGCAAGTTCTTTATTCCATGTACAAGCAATTGCAGTTGCACAGGGATATGCGGTACCGCTGTCGGTATATGCGATACCATGAGCACCTTTGATACTGGAGGGCCCATCATTATCCCAGGTTTGCGGAACTCCAAGTCTTTCAATCCCGTGAGTCTGATAACCGCCGCGAGTAACAAGATGTATCATCTCATCAAGAGTGAGCTGATCAAGAAAATCATCCATAAGCTCCTCATTTTCATAAACATCCTGAAGAGTGATAACACCTGTATCGTATATTACTCCCATTTTGGGTACGGTACCCTCTTTAGTTGCCTCAGGGTATTTATCCGCATTATCAATTTCTTCGGTTTTAACGAGAGTTCTTGATGCAGGATATGTTTCTTCTGCGTTTGCCCTTGAAAGAACACTGAATCCGGAGTATACATCATCAAAAAGATTTCTTATTTCAGTCCCCGAAACATCATCATTTTTTATGATAATATCTTCAGCAAGCGTAAATGTAAATGAATCAATATGCTCACGAACATTTTCAGCGAGAATAATCTGATAATCGCCTTTTTCAAGTACCCAGGCTTCATTATCGAATCTATCATATGATGCCATATCATCAACATCAAATTGGACTGTAAGAATTTCGCTTTCAGAAGGCGCAAGAAGCTTTGTTTTTTCGTATCCACCCAAAGCAATTGCACTCTTTTCAATTTTACCGGTATAAGGTGCACTGTAATAAATCTGAACAGTATCCTTACCACTGACATCACCTATGTTTGTTACCTTTACATCAATGCTTATTTTACCGTTTTCAGTGCTTGAGGACACAATTTCTTTTGTGAAAGTTGTGTAAGAAAGACCATGCCCGAAAGGATACTGAACTTTGTCCTTTGCAAAGGTTTCAAAGTAACGATAGCCAACATAGATACCTTCCTGATACTCAACATAGAATTCTCCACCGTCATATTCATAGGTGCCAAAATTCTGCGTTGAGGGATGATCGTAAATATTGTAAGCAACCGTATCAGCGAGTCTACCCGAAGGATTCACTTCACCACTGAGCACCTGGGCAACAGCCTTCATACCAAATTCACCTGTAATCCAGATAATAGCTGCTGACTTTATGCTTTCATATTCATCAAGAAACCCCATTTCCATAACGTTGCCTATATTAAAAAGCACAATAACATCTGAAAATGTAGATGCAACCTTCTCTACCATTGCTCTTTCGTTATCACTCAACCTGAGCGTTTCGGGAGAAAGGTCGGAGTTTTCTGCGCTTGTTCTGCCTATAACTATAATCGCAGTATCCGAAAAATCCTTTGCATTTTTCATTATATCATCAGTAAGCTTTTCAGGATCCATTTCATTCAGAGCACTTTTTGCTAGCAATAATTGAACAAGGTTATTAAAAACCGTGCTACCTGTCTTAAGGATTTCATTGGAATTGGAATATTTTTCATAAAGATCCATAAGTTCTTTGTTATAAATAACACCCGCTTCATCAAGTGCTTCATAAAGGTATACAGGATCGTGAGTAGTAATAGCACCAGAACCTGCACCGCCCAAAAAAGGAACAACAGATGCTGCACCAAAAACATTTACTTTTTCACCGGCAAGAGGCAATAAGTTATCTTCATTCTTAAGAAGTACAATACCCTCTTGCTCAATTTCAACGGCCACCTGACTTGACATTTCAATAACATCATCGGGGATATTTCCGCTTACAGCAAGTGCCGGAACAACCATACAAGTCGCAAGAATTGTAAAAACAAGTAGTACGGCAGTAATCTTATTAAGTTTTTTCATTTCGCCATCTCCTTTTTAAACCAATATTAACTTTAATTAAACTATAACAAAAACTTTCTACAGTTTCAATATATTTTTTTACAATATTGACAAAATGAAACCCAAAGCATCTTAACTTTAACAACTTTTGCAGACATTTGTTTTCAATAATAATAAAAAAACCATCCGAAAACTCAAAGTTTTCAGATGGTATTCCTTATATCATTGATTTTTTCATTTATTCTCTCCAAGGCAAAATTCTTCATCCTGTTCACCTTCCTGCGATTTCCGGAAAATTGAAGTTGATACTTCGATATTCTGTTACCGGTAACACTTTGCCAACCGACCTCAAAGTTCTGGAAAAGTGAGCTGAAAGAACATCAAAATACCGGTAAAAAGAGAGAAAAAAGAATGCGAAAATAGAAGAGAAGAGGTTCTATTTCTCTTTATTTTTCAAGACTCTGACCACCTTTTTGATTGCCGGCAATAGAAACGAGGATAACGCATTTTAATTACCGGAAATTGAAAGTTGATGTGCTGAGTTTTACCAGAAACACAAAGAAAAAAGACACTGCACATCTGATGATGTACAGTGTCTAAATCTTTGTTTATTTAATTCCGGAAAGGATAAATGAAATTACCCTTTTGAGGATAAATAAGTTTTGCAAGAATACCTTATTTTATTCCCACTCTATGTCTGTGGTGTAAAACAGTGTAATTTGTGGTCGCTGCAATGCATTTTTGTACCATTTTGTCTCACAAATCTCCGTCGTTTCCACAGACCACATGGAAAGTGTAGTCAAAATTGTAGTCAATATATTTATATTTTTTGTTGCCAAAATCTGCTGTCTTTAATTTTTAATAATAAACACCGTCAACACAATAGGTATTACTAATATTGAAACCGTCATACCATTCTATCGCAGTTACGGTAATCATATAAAACAGTGGATAATATTCATCATACGCTTTGCGAAATTCGTTCAAAAAATTTTTAAAGTCTTTTGGTTCAACTTTTTCTTTCCTTGATAAGATTGGTGTCATTTTTTCATCAAATGACAGTTTCATGCCGAATGGAGAATACTTATCAAAAAGACTCAAAAGGTCATCTTTGAATTTTGCCTGAATGGGTCTATCTTTTATATAAATCCCAACAATATCATCCACGGGGTTGTATTTGACAGATATCATCCCGCCCCATGCATCACGGCAACCCGCAAGATACATCGTACGTTCCTTGCGTTTGCTCTCCTTTCGGTCTAATATAAACACATCGGAGTCGTCTTTTGATTCTTCCCATTGTATCAGCTTAAACGTACTGCATAAAGTCTCACTTAAAGCATTGCGTAAAGCTTCTTTTTTCTCTTCAATAGTCATTTTTACCCTCCGTTATGAAAAAACACCCCGAACGTTTTATAAGAATTCGGGGTGTTGTAATCCATTTAGTATTATTCCCTTTATTCCCACTCAATTGTTCCGATCGGCTTCGGTGTGAGGTCATAGAGAACACGGTTGATGCCGTCTACTTCGTGGGTAATTCTATCGGTGATGTGGTGAAGAAGTGGATAAGGAATTTCTTCGATTGTAGCAGTCATTGCATCAGTTGTATTAACTGCACGAATGATTGCGGGCCAACCTTCATAACGTTTTGAATCCTTAACGCCAACACTCTTAACATCGGGAACTGCGATAAAATACTGCCAAACCTTACCGGCAAGACCATTTTTATCAAACTCTTCTCTAAGGATAGCGTCTGCTTCTCTGAGAGCGTGAAGTCTGTCTCTTGTGATGGCACCGAGGCAACGAACACCAAGTCCGGGACCGGGGAAGGGCTGACGATATACCATTTCGTCGGGAAGACCGAGAGCAGAACCAACAACACGAACTTCATCTTTATAAAGAAGTGCAACAGGCTCGCAAAGTTCAAGTTCCATATCTTCAGGGAGACCACCTACATTATGGTGAGCTTTTACGCCGTCACTCTCAAGAATATCGGGATAGATTGTACCCTGTGCAAGGAATGAAATTCCTTCAAGTTTGAGAGCTTCTTCATTGAAAACTTCTATAAATTCGTTACCGATAATTTTGCGTTTCTTTTCAGGGTCAGACACACCTGCAAGTTTATCAAGGAATCGATCTGTTGCATCAATATAAATAAGGTTTGCATCAAGTTGTTTACCGAATACTTCGATAACTTGTTCGCTCTCCCCTTTTCTCATGAGACCGTGATTAACGTGAACGCAAACAAGCTGCTTACCGACAGCTTTGATAAGCAATGCAGCAACAACAGAGGAATCAACACCGCCAGAGAGAGCGAGTAAAACTTTTTTATCGCCAACTTGGGCACGGATTTTTTCAACTTGTTCAGCTATAAATGCATCAGCAAGTTCTTTGGTATCAATTCTTTTCATTTCATCAGGACGTTTAATTAAATCCATATATTTTACCTCCGTCTATATATTTCAAAAACTAAATTTAATATTAGTCTGTATAGTTGTCAAAATAACCCTGAACAAGGATGATAGGTGTACCTTTATCACCGGAACCGCTTGTAAGGTCGCAAAGTGAACCGATAAGGTCTGTAAGTTGACGAGGTGTAGTACCCTGAGATGCCATATTACCTACAAGACTACCTGATTTTGCTTTAATACTATTAGAAATAGCTTCTTTAAGTTCAGCGCCGGAAAGACCTTTAAAATCATTATCTGCGAGATACTTAAGTTTGAGTTCATTAGGAGTGCCGATAAGACCTTCAGTGTGTGCAGGAGAAACAACGGGGTCTGCAAGTTCCCAAATTTTACCCTGAGGATCTTTAAAGGCACCGTCGCCATAAACCATTACCTCAATATGCTTACCTGTTCTGTTGAAAAACTCAACTTGAATATCATTAACAAGTGGATTACATTCTCTGGGGAAAAGTTTAATAGTATCTTCAGTAGATTTATTAGAACCAAGAAGACCATAAGCTTCGTTGAAACCGCTACCATTCACTGAAGTATTAAGTATATCATCAAGTCCGCAAACTACCTTTGCACCGGCAGCTTTAAGAATGCGTTTTGTTCTTGCACGAGTATGAATATCACAAGTAAGAACGCAATCTGTATATTCAAGAATTGTCTTGGGCTGGTTTGCAAAGATTATTTCAACTTCAGCACCGGCATCTTTTATAATTTCGGAATAATAAGCAACGTAATCTACACCTGTGAATTCGTGTTTGTTTTCACCAAAAAGTTCTCTGTACTTTTCAAGAGAAAGAACATCAGAATAAGGATTGATACCTGCATCATCGAGTTGATCATATGTTAAAAGTGAGTTACCTACTTCGTCACTGGGATAACTGAGCATAAGAACAATTTTCTTAGCACCCATAGCTATACCCTTGAGACAAATAGCAAAACGGTTACGTGATAAAATCGGGAAAATAACGCCGATTGTTTCACCACCGAGTTTGTTTTTAACATCTTCAGCAATATCATCAACCTTAGCATAGTTACCTTGTGCCCTTGCTACGATGGATTCTGTAAGAGCAACAACATCACGATCTCTGAGTTCAAAACCTTCGCTTTCGGCAGCTTCGATAACACTTGTTACAGCAATATCAACAAGATTGTCGCCTTCTCTGATGATCGGACAACGAATACCTCGCGAAACTGTACCTACTTTTCTTTCCATTATGATCTCTCCAGTATAATTAGATTGCCTTACGGCTATTAAATACCATTTATATTATCAGAATTTTTACATTCCACTAATTTTCAAATTTAAACAGAGTGGACGGCTCTCAAAAGAAAGCCGCCCTCAATTGAAATCTTATTTCATCATGCTGGCAACTTCGTCAGCAAAATTGTCTTCTCTTTTTTCAAGACCTTCGCCCTTTACAAGACGAACAAAATCTACAACTTTGATATCAGCACCATTTGCCTTTGCAACCTGTGCAACATAACCGCCAACAGTACCATCAAAGAGATCGGAACGTACAAATGTCTGCTCAAGAAGACAAACTTCTTTAATCTGTTTCTTGATACGACCTTCAACTGCACCGGCAAAGATTTTATTGTTAATATATTCATCTTTACCTGCAATTGCAAGTGATGCAAGAGTAGCAACTGCTTCTTTTGAGAGGAAGTTAAAGAGATAAGGACTCTTCTGATTTTCTTCGTAAGCAGCAACATCTTCATCACTGAAAAGTTTTTCAGCACAAGCTTTCTGGAAGAGAGCGCTGAGAATGGGCTTGGGAAGTGATTCAGGTTTATTAAGTGAACTATCAATTGTGATAGATCTCATCTTTGCGAGTTCATCAGCTGAAATAGATTCTTTGCTAAGGTATTCGGGGCTCATTGCTGCAACCTGCATAGCAATGTTTTTGCCCATTGCAACGAATTCTGCTCTATCGCTGAGATTTGTTTCAAACTTAACAGCAACGCCTACCGCGCCGCCACCATGAATATAAGTTACAACATCACCTTCGATGATTTCAAAACGACGGATTTTGAGGTTTTCGCCAATAACAAGGATAAGATCATTGAGGTTTTCTGTAACTGTTCTGTCAGAATCTACGAGTGTAAGAGCTGCAAGAGCTTCAACTGATTCGGGTTTGTTAGCTGCGATAGTTTTAGCAACATTAAGACCAAACTCCTGGAATTTATCGTTTTTACCAACGAAGTCTGTTTCGGAGTTGATTTCAAGAAGAACTGTAACCTTAGCTGCTTCATCTGTGTAAGCGATTATAGCACCTTCAGCAGCAATTCTGCTTGCTTTCTTCTCGGAAGCAGCAAGACCTCTTTCACGAAGAATTTCAAAAGCTCTGTCCATATCACCGTCAGCTTCTGTAAGTGCCTTTTTGCACTCCATCATACCAACGCCTGTTTTTTCTCTTAAGTTTTTAACATCCAAAGCTGTAAATGCCATAGGTGTTTCCTCCTTTATAAAGTTATCAAGGCGGAATTATCTTCCGCCTATTATAATTAACTACTTATTCAGCTGTTTCTTCAGCTACTTCTTCGTCTGCAGCTACATTCTGCTCGCCCTGACGACCTGCAATGATAGCATCAGCCATAGCACCAGCAATAAGCTTAACTGCACGGATAGCATCATCGTTACCGGGAATTACATAATCGATTTCATCAGGATCGCAGTTTGTATCAACAATAGCAACGATCGGAATGCCGAGTTTCTTTGCTTCAAGAACAGCAATTCTTTCTTTTCTGGGGTCTACGATGAACATAGCAGCGGGCATCTTCTTCATTTCTGTGATACCGCCCATAAATTTCTCAAGCTTTTCTCTTTCGAGGTTAAGTTTGATAACTTCTTTCTTAGGAAGAAGATCAAAAGTACCATCAGCTTCCATAGCATTAAGCTGTGCAAGTCTTCTGATTCTCTTCTGGATTGTATTGAAGTTTGTAAGCATACCACCAAGCCAACGTGCGTTAACGAATGACATACCGCAACGTTCTGCTTCTTCTCTGATAGAATCCTGAGCCTGTTTCTTTGTGCCTACGAAAAGAACTTCGCCGCCCTCCTGAGCGATCTGGTTGATGAAGGTGTAAGCCTCTTCAAGCTTCTTAACTGTCTTCTGAAGGTCGATGATATAGATACCATTTCTTTCAGTGAACATGTAAGGAGCCATTTTGGGGTTCCATCTTCTGGTTTGGTGTCCGAAGTGAACACCTGCTTCGAGTAATTGTTTCATTGAAACTACTGACATGATTTTGTCCTCCTTTTTGTTAAACCGCCGCAAGGTTTCGACTCGCAGATACCACATCAATGATGCACACGACACCTGCAATCTACCCTACGTGAGTTTTTTAACTTTGAAAGTATATCACCTTTTTACAAGAAAAGCAATAGTTTTTTGTTAATTATTTTTCAAAATCAAAACAATATTTATCGAATTTAAAATATTTTATGATTTTTTTCATACGTAGCTCTTTGGCATAATCGTTTATCACAAATGAACCATTATCCCTCATAGAAATAACGCACAATTCTTTTGTGCCGTTAGGTAATTCTTTTAAAGGTAAACGAATCAAATTTTTAGCCTGATCAGGAAGCCTGCAAACTGCATATGCTCCATCTATATATTCAACAAAAATATCCATTAAAAATCCTCTGTTTCATCTTGGTTTACGGCTGAGCCGAAGTAATTATGATCATCCGGTAAACTTGAAGTGTTACTAACATTCGGAGCAGAGCTGCTTCTATCCGAAACAATGTCATCAACTGAAAGCTGCTGTGGAGCAGAAAGCGTTGAAGAGTTAGCTTGCATTTCGTACCATTGTTCTTTAGTGATAAGAACTTTACGTGGCTTACTACCTTCAAAAGGACCTATAATTCCCTTCTCTGCAAGTTCATCGACAATTCTGGCAGCACGGGCATAACCTAACTTTAACTTTCTTTGTAAAAGTGTTGTTGATGCCATACCTGCTTCCACAACTACTTCAATAGCTTTAGGTATCATTTCATCACCGTAATCATTAGAAGAAGTTTCAACAGCAGCACCCGAAGATGACTTCTTTTTGCCGTCCTGAGCAGCTTTAAGTTCAATTTCTTGCATAACCTCATCATCGTATTTAACATCACCTTGTGATGAAACAAATTCAATAACACGTTCAATTTCATCATCGGAAACATAGCAACCCTGAACACGAACAGGTTTCGAAAGACCAACAGGACAGTAAAGCATATCGCCGTAACCAAGAAGTTTTTCAGCACCGGGAGTATCTATAATGGTACGTGAGTCAATCTGTGATTTAACAGCAAAAGCAATACGACTTGGGATATTTGCCTTAATAAGACCTGTAATAACATCCACAGAAGGTCTTTGTGTTGCAACGATGAGATGCATACCTGCAGCACGGGCCTTTTGAGCAAGTCGGCATATTGAATCTTCAACTTCGTTAGATGCAGCCATCATAAGGTCTGATAACTCGTCAATTATAATAACAATCTGCGGCATCTTCTGAATGCCGTTTGAAGATGCATATGTGTTATAACCCTGAAGATTTCTGACACCTTTTTCTGCAAACAACGCATAACGCTTATCCATTTCTGCAACAGCCCAGGAAAGTGCTCCAGCAGCTTTTCGCGGATCTGCAACAACAGGTACAAGAAGATGCGGTATCGACTTATAAACAGTGAATTCAACCTTTTTAGGGTCAATCATAATAAGTTTCACTTCGTCAGGTTTAGCATTATAAAGCAAGCTCACAATCATTGTATTAAGGCACACAGATTTACCTGAACCGGTTGTACCCGCAACAAGTAAGTGAGGCATTTTTGCAAGATCGGCACAGGTTGCTTCACCCTGAATATCTCTACCCAATGCCACATTAAGCTTTGATTTTGTATTCTTGAAAGAATCGCTTTCAACAATCTCGCGAAGTGTAACCATTGCTTTTTCTGCGTTAGGAACCTCAATACCAACTGCATTTTTATTAGGTATCGGAGCTTCGATTCTAACACCGGAGGCAGCAAGATTCATTGCAATATCATCTGCCAGAGCAGTTATTCTGCTAATCTTGACACCGGGATCAGGTTGAAGCTCAAAACGAGTAACAGAAGGACTTTGACAAATCTCAACTATTCTTGTACCGACACCAAAACTTTTAAGTGTTTTAACGATTGTTTCGCCTTTTTCCCTGAGTTCATTAGCAGAACTTGAAGAGTTATTATTTTTAGGTAAATCAAGGCAATCAAGCGGAGGTAATTCGTATTGTACAACTTCCTCAATAACTTCCGCTTCTTTTTCAACAACGTGTTCAACGGTTTCGGATAAGGAAGAATCGATTTCACCTATATCTACTATGCTATCCTCAGCTTCGTCTGCTTCTTCAAGAGCTTGAATAAGTTCATCAAACTGTTCCTCTTGTTGCGTTTTGTTGTTTCTTCGCATATCGCTGAGTGAAACGTATTCAACTTCTTCAGCAGTTTCTTGTTCCTCCTCAACTTCCACTTGTTCGGAACCATCATCTTTAAACAGTTCTATAATATCAGCCATCTGAACATCTCTGTCATAGTAATCGTCATCATCGCTACCCAAAATAGGATCAACACCGTTATCCGGAACAATAACATCTTCATCATCAAGAGGGATATCAAGATCTATCTCTTGTTTTTTAGACTTACCTCTTCTTCTCTCGGAATCTTTTGCACGTTTTTTACGTCTTTCACGTGCATCCTCGGAATATTCGTTATAAGTTTCTCTTAAATCTTCCATTTTTTCATCAGCATACTCAGATACAGCATCAACAGGCGTCTTTAGAGAGCGCAATAATTTAAGTAGAGTTGTCCCACTGAAAATCATTAAGAATGCAAGGAAAAATATAATTGTTATGCTTCCGGCAGCAAGCTTATTACCTGCCGTCAACAGAAGAGGTATTCCACCCAAAATTGCGCCTAAAACGCCATTGCCATAGTGAGTACCACTGCCGGCATAATTTTTAAAAACATTGTAATTCTCAACAATTTGTTCACCATATGTCAACTCAGGATTAACATTAACAATATGTAAAAATGCCATAAACAGTGTAAATAATATTACACCCTCAACAACTTTAAACTTATACTTACGTGTATCTTTACCAATTGCTGCAACGATACAAACAAACGCCATAAAAAACGGTAATACAAAAGCACTAAATCCGAAAACACCGAAGAAAAAGTTTCTTAATGCGCCCCAAACACTACCGGCGTCAACAAATACAATAAACCCTATCAATAAAGAGACAAAGAAAAAGATAAGTGATAAGATTTGTTTATGCTCGGTACTGAAAAGTGATTTTTGTGCATTATTTTTTTCTGATTTCTTATTATTGGGTTTAGATGTATTCTTAGCAGTATTCTTTTTAGGCTTTGAACCCTTAGACTGAGAACCGCTGCTTTTTGTTTTTGTGTTCTTTTTAGTTTGTGCCAAAAGAAAGACCTCCTAACATACATTGATAAGTTACTTAACAAAAACTTCAACCGCACCGATTATTGTAACTATAAAACCGAGGGTCAAACAATAATAACCGAAATACCTGAACCAGTTCTTGTTCATTAAAATCTGTAATAATTTAATTGCAAAAATACCGACAACTGCTGAAGCAATAACTCCGATTAACAATGAAGAAACCGGGATAATTTCGGTACCCTCCATAGCATCCTTGAATTCAACTAAACCGCTTGCAAGAACAGCCGGTATACTTAAAATAAACGAATATCTTATCGCACTTTTTTTTGACATCTTACAGCAAAGTGCAGTAGAAATTGTTGAACCGGAACGTGAAATACCGGGGAAACATGCAGCAAAAAACTGTGCAATACCAATTAACACCGCAGAAGCAGGTTTAATAACCAAATATCTTTCAACAGAATCAGAGACATATATGCCCAGAAGAAGAATGAAACCGGTAAACATAAAGCATATACCTTCAGCCTTAATACTGTTGTCAGAACCGAATACACCTACGACATCCATTAAATTCCGACCGTTTCCCACAGGTATGAGGAGCAAAAGAAGCGGTACACATGAAACAATAAACATCAACAACATACGTCGTGTAACTGACATTTTACTTAGTTTAAAAGTAAATTTTTTTGCGAAAATATCCTTAATACAGGCAAAAAATTCAAGGAATAATTCATAAATTGGTTTATAAAACACAATAAAAATCGCAATAAGTGTCCCTATATGTAACATGGCGGAAAATAGCCCCGCCCCTTCAGGATTCATACCTGTAAAATGTCTGAAAAGCGACATATGACCACTACTTGAAATCGGTAAAAATTCTGTTATACCTTGTATTATACCGAGTAGCAAAGCTTGTAATGTTTCTTTCAAATATAACTACCTCCGGGTTATTGATTTTTTTCCATAGATTCAAGACATTCAAGAGCATCAGACAGGCTTCCGATGTAATCAATCAAGCCCTCTTCTACCGCTTGTTGCCCGTTAAGAATTGTTCCGAAATCAGAAACAAGTTCTTCGTTATTTAACATTAATTCTTTAAAACGAGAAGCGCAAATACCGGAATTGCGTGTTATAAACTCAACTACTCGTTCTTCCATTTTTTTCAAATAAACCAAAGTTTGCGGTACACCTAAAATCAATCCGTTCATTCTTACGGGATGCACCGTCATTGAAGCAGTAGGTACAATAAAAGATTTTTTTGCACTAACAGCAAGCGGAATACCGATAGAATGACTACCGCCAAGAACCAACGAAACTGTTGGTTTTTTCATTCCGGATATTAATTCAGCAATAGCAAGACCAGCCTCAATATCTCCGCCGATTGTGTTTAAAATAATCAACAAACCTGAAATATCCGGATTTTCTTCAACTGCAACAAGTCTTGGAATGATATGCTCGTATTTCGTCGCCTTAGTATTAGGCGGTGAAGAATAATGACCCTCAATCTGACCTATTATCGTCAAGCAATGGATAAGAAAACCGTTTTTATTTATGGTTACACTGCCATCACAGGTATAATCTTCATTTACAACTTCCTGCTCGTTTTCTTGATCTGTAGCATCTTCGGCACTCGTATTTGGAGCATCGAAATCGAAAAAATTATATAAATCGTTATACAAAACTATCACCAATAGTTATTATAACCGATTTTCTCCTATTATCTATTTATAATAGCACAATAAACAAAAAAGTGCAATATTTGTCGCATTATATTTATTAATATAAAGAATAATATTTATCGCTTATCCGTTGACAAAGTTTATTAAACATATTAAAATATGTTTGTTAAAAATTTGAACAAGTTTTCGGAGGAAGATTAAGATGGGACTCACTTTATGCGAAAAAATTATCAAGAGTCATCTGGTTGACGGTGAATACGCACTTGGTAACGAGGTTGGTATCAGAATTGATCAGACCTTAACTCAGGATGCAACCGGCACAATGGCTTATCTTGAACTTGAAGCAATGGATATTGACAAAGTAAAAACAGAACTTTCTGTTGCTTATATTGACCACAACACGCTTCAGACCGGTTTCGAAAATGCAGATGACCACAAATTTATTCAGAGTGTTTGTAAAAAACGCGGTGTACGTTATTCACGCCCCGGTAACGGTATTTGTCACCAAGTTCACCTTGAACGTTTCGGTATTCCCGGCAAAACACTTATAGGTTCAGACAGCCACACACCAACAGGTGGCGGATTAGGTATGCTCGCTATGGGTGCAGGTGGTCTTGATGTTGCAGTTGCTATGGGTGGCGGTGCTTACTACATCACTGTTCCCGAAGTAATTAAAGTTAACCTCAAAGGTAAACTTTCTCCTTACGTTGCTGCTAAGGATATTATTCTTGAAGTTTTAAGAATTCTCAGTGTTAAAGGTGGCGTGGGCAAAGTTATCGAATACGGTGGAGAAGGCGTAAAAACCCTCACAGTTCCCGAAAGAGCAACGATTACAAATATGGGTGCTGAACTTGGTGCTACTACATCAATCTTCCCCTCTGATGAGATCACTTATGATTTCATGAAGGCACAGAGCCGTGAAAAGGATTGGGTAGAACTTCTTCCCGACGAAGATGCTGAATATTCAAGAATCATCGATATTGATCTTTGTGAATTAAAACCGCTTGCAGCTATGCCTCATATGCCCGATAACGTTAAATCTGTTGAAGAAATCGGTGAAATAAAAGTTGACCAGGTGCTTATCGGCTCCTGCACCAATTCTTCACTTCTTGATATGATGAAAGTTGCAAAGATACTTAAGGGCAAAAAGGTTCATCCTTCTGTTTCTTTAGGTATCGCACCCGGCTCAAAACAGGTCCTTAATATGCTCGCACTTAATGGTGCTCTCGCTGATATGATTGATGCAGGTGCACGTATTCTTGAAAGCGCTTGCGGTCCCTGTATCGGTATGGGACAGTCGCCTTGTTCATCCGGTGTATCTCTTCGTACATTTAACCGCAACTTTGAAGGCAGAAGTGGTACTGCTGATGGTAAAGTTTACCTTGTAAGCCCTGAAACAGCTGCTGTATCTGCTCTTACAGGTGTACTTACTGATGCAACTAAATGCGACGAAGATATTTCTGTTACACTTCCAAAATCATTTATCATTAATGATAATATGATTGAAATGCCTGCAGAAACACCCGAAGAGGCTGCTGCAGTTGAGGTTTATTATGGTCCTAATATCAAACCCTTCCCCAAAACAGCACCCCTTGCAGACTCTATTGAAGCAACTGCTGTTCTTAAGGTTGAGGATAACATTACTACAGACCATATTATGCCTGCCGGTGCAAAAATACTTCCCTACCGTTCAAACATCCCTCACCTTTCTCAGTTCTGTTTCCGTCAATGTGATGAAAACTTTGCTGAACATTGTAAAGAAGCCGGTTCTTGCATAATTATCGGCGGTAACAACTATGGTCAGGGTTCATCCAGAGAACACGCTGCTCTTGTGCCCCTTTATTTAGGTGTTAAAGCAGTAATTACAAAGTCGTTCGCAAGAATTCATAAAGCTAATCTTGTTAATGCAAGTATTTTACCCCTCAACTTTATTAATGCTGATGATTACGATAAGATTTCCGTTGGCGATAAACTTACTCTTCCTGCCATCAAAGCAGAACTTAAAGCCGGTTCTGAAATCACTCTCAGAAATGAAACAAAGAATGAAGAATACAAACTCATCTGCGACGTTTCCGAAAGACAGATCAATATTCTTACAGCAGGTGGATTACTCGACTACACTAAGGAGGAAAATAAATAATGAACGAAGTACAGATTGAAAACGCTCTCAATAAGTTTAAACAATTACTTATTGAACAAGACGAACGCAACCAGAGAATTAAATCTACTAAAGATTTCAAAGATTTTAAAGCACTCGATAAAATTGTAATCGGTGTTTGCGGTGGTGACGGTATCGGTCCGATTATTACAAAAGAAGCTGCAAATGTGCTTAAATTCATTCTTAAAGAAGATGTTGAAAGTGGTAAAATAGAATTCAAATACATCGATGGTCTTACTATTGAAAACCGTGCAAAAGTTATGAAGGCTATTCCCGATGATGTCATGGAAGAACTTAAGGCTTGCGACGTAATCCTTAAAGGACCTACAACAACCCCTCAACAAGGTGATGGTCTTCCCAATATCGAAAGCGCCAACGTTGCAATGAGAAAAGCTCTTGACCTCTTTGCCAATGTTCGACCTGTTAAAATCCCCGAAGAAAACATTGACTGGACATTCTTCCGTGAAAACACAGAAGGTGCTTATGCAGTAGGTTCAAAGGGTGTTGACGTTGATGGTGAACTTGCATTTGATTTTGTTGTAACTACAACAGAAGGTACAGAGCGTATCGCAAAACTTGCATATGAATATGCACGTAATAACAAAAAAGAGCGCGTTTCTATTATCACAAAAGCAAATATCATTAAGACCACTGATGGTAAATTCCTCAATATCTGTAAAGATATAGCTAAAGATTATCCAGAAATCATTACAGATGAATGGTATATTGATATCACAACTGCTAAACTTGTTGATAAGAAACGCAGAACCGACTTCAAAGTTTTCGTTCTTCCTAATCTTTACGGCGATATTATTACAGACGAAGCTGCAGAATTCCAGGGCGGTGTCGGAACTGCCGGTAGTGCAAATATCGGTAAAAAATATGCAATGTTTGAAGCTATCCACGGTTCAGCTCCCCGTATGATAAAAGAAGGACGCGGTCAGTATGCAGATCCTTGCTCTATGCTCAGAGCAGCTGTTCTCCTGCTTTCACATATCGGAAAACAGGAAGAGGCAGATAAGCTTGAAAAAGCTCTCGATATCTGTATGATTTCTGAAAAGAAACTTGTTATCACAGGACGTGACAACGGTTGCACTTGCGAAGAATTCGGCAACTATGTTATGGAAACTCTTAAAACTTTAGATTGATAAAGGGCGATTTAATGATGAAAAATAACAGTCAGGTTTCAGTCCCCGTTATGAAACGTTTACCACGTTATCACCGATATCTTGAAGAACTTAAAGATATCGGTGTCATAAGAATTTCTTCAAAAGAACTTTCTCAGAGAATGGGGCTCACCGCTTCGCAAATTCGCCAGGATCTTAACTGTTTCGGTGGTTTCGGTCAACAGGGATATGGTTATAATATTGAACAACTTTACAATGAAATCGGTATTATACTTGGTATTAACAAAAAATCCAAGGCTATTATGATTGGTGCCGGTAATTTAGGTCACGCTATTGCGACACACCTTCATTTTGAAAATCGCGGTTTTGATCTTATAGGTATATTCGACAACAATAAAAATGTTATCGGCTCCGTAATTGGTGGCAAAACTGTAATGGATTCAGCGGATTTGGAAGAATTCTGTAAAAAAGAGCAGCCTGTTGTCGCTATTCTTTGTATTCCGGCTGAATATGCTGCCGAAAATGCAGATAAGCTGGTTTCACTTGGTATAAAAGGTTTCTGGAACTTCACACAATACGACCTTATGCACCGTTACGAAGGTGTTGCAGTAGAAAATGTTCATCTTAGTGATTCTCTTATGACACTTTGTTACCAAATCAACAAATTTTCTGAAACGAACGGGGACGAAAAATGAAAAAATTGATGGATATAGATATTGTTGATATCGTCCCCTTCAACAAAGGTATAATTGTTGCAAGAAAAGACACTTTACCCAGCGGAAATACTAAGATTTCATTTTTTACTTACGATGTCAAACTGGAAAGACCGACGGCAAGCACACGCGGTGCATACTTATTGAATAAATTCGGTGAGAACTACGAAAAAATTTCCGAACAACTCAGTGATTTTGTTTACTGCGATGCTGCAATTTTACCCAATAAGCATATTGCAGTTGTTTACTCAAGCGGTGAATTGGGCTTTTTTAATGACAAAGGTGAATTATATTGGACAGGTGATCTTCAATACAGGGATTGTCCCGTCAGCGGTGTTGCACCCGAAGGTAAATATATATGGTGTGTTGTACCTGAGAATAATTGTATTATCAGATATTCCCCTGCCACAGAAAAAATTGTATTAAGAATCGGTGGCGATGCTTCCACAGCATTTCTCAACCCTGTTTCGATATCTGTTTACGACAACAAGTTATATATATGCAATTACCAATCCTGTAAAATCAGAACAGTTGATCTTAGTAATTATACCGTTTCTGATTACAAAGCATTTGAAGAACCCGTTTACAGATACATCAGAACAAATGACAGAGAATTAGTCGAACTCGAATCAGGTGTATATATGCTATAATTTTCGACTTTTTTCCTGAAAAACTATTTACAAATAACAAAATTAGTATTAGTATATTCGTGTAGAACTTTTAATTTGATCCGGTGAGGTCGATAAGGTTTAAACGAGATTATGCATGATAAAGCCTTGTCGGAAAATACGACCGGGCTTTTATTTTTGAGGGATTTTATGCAACTAAAAGCAGAAATAATGGATGAATCCGCTGTTCAGCGCTCTTTGATAAGAATTGCACACGAAATAATAGAAAAAAACAAAGGTACAGATAACCTCGCTTTTCTCGGTATCAAACGGCGTGGCGTTCCTCTGGCGAGGAAAATTGCAAGTAATATTGAAAAAATCGAAGGGGTTAAGCTTAAAGTCGGCGAATTGGATATAAACCATTATCGTGACGACTTAACAGAAGCCCATATACTCCCTGAGGTAAATGTTTCCGATCTACCCTTTGATGTTACCGGAAAAGATATTATACTCGTAGATGATGTACTATTTACCGGGAGAACCGTAAGGGCTGCTATCGAGGCCATTTTCAGTTTAGGCAGACCATCAAGTATCCAACTCGCTATACTTGTTGACCGAGGACACAGAGAATTGCCTTTTAGAGCTGATTTTGTTGGTAAAAATGTTCCAACTTCTACTTCTGAACTTGTATCAGTTCTTTTACCGGAATACGATGGTTGCACATCTGTAAAATTATTCAGTTTATAAGGTTATTAGCCGTTAGGCTGTAATAAAATATTCATGGGGGTTAAACTATGAAACTTGTTTATAATGTTGAAGACAAACCAAAATTCGGACAACTCTTAATCTTTGCTGTTCAGCAATTACTCGCAATTATGGCTGCGACTCTTGTTGTTCCTGTAATTGTAGGTAACGGCATGAGCTCTGCTGCAGCTCTTTTTGGTGCAGGTGTTGGCACTCTTATTTATGTTGCTTTCACAAAGAAAAAGAGCCCTGTATTCCTTGGCTCATCCTTCGCTTTTATCGGCTCAATGTTTGCGGCTTTTGCAGGTGGCGTTTCAATGGCACTTGGATATTTAGGTATTATTCTCGGTGCATTCTTTGCAGGTCTTGTTTATGTTATTATCGCTCTTATCGTCAAAATTGCAGGCGTTAAATGGATAAACAAACTTATGCCGGCAGTTGTTATCGGACCAACAGTTTCGATTATCGGTCTTTCACTTGCAGGAAATGCAATCGGTGACATTACATCAGGCGGCTTAAAGGTTGACGGTGCTTCAGTTGCATCATCGCATGTTGCGCTTATTTGCGGTCTTGTTACTCTTTTTGTTGTGTGCATCTCCTCTGTTTATGGCAAGAAAATGGGCAAGCTTATTCCCTTTATTATCGGTATCCTTGCAGGCTATGGAGTTGCAACTGTTTTCACCATTATTGGTAATATCGCAGGAATCGACGCAATTAAAGTTATAGATTTTTCTCACTTAAGCAATTTATTTACAAACGGAATCACAATCAAGTCATTCCTTCAAGTTCCCGACTTCACTTTCTTAACTGCATACAAAGGCTTTAGTGAGCTCTCTGCAACTTATGTAGTTACACTTATCGCAGCTTATGTACCCGTAGCATTCGTTGTTTTCGCTGAACATATAGCAGACCATAAAAATATTTCTTCCATCATCGAAAAAGACCTTCTTGAAGATCCCGGTCTCTCCAGAACACTTTTGGGTGACGGTGTAGGCTCAATGGCAGGTGCATTCTTTGGCGGTTGCCCCAACACAACTTACGGCGAGTCAGTCGGTTGCGTTGCCATTACAAGAAACGCATCAGTTTACACCATTATAACTGCAGCAATTATGGCGATTGTAATTTCTTTTATCTCACCTTTTGTTGCATTCGTTAACTCAATCCCTTCTTGCGTTATGGGTGGTGTTTGCGTTGCTCTTTATGGTTTCATTGCAGTCAGCGGTCTGAAAATGGTGCAGAAGGTTGACCTTGAAGATAACAGAAACCTCTTTGTAGTTTCAGCAATCTTTATTGCCGGTATCGGTGGTTTGACTCTTAAATTTGGTAATGTGGAAATAACAACTATTGCTTGTGCTCTTATTCTTGGTATTGTTCTTAATATTATTCTTTCCAAGAAAAAAGATGAAGAAGTAAGCGAATAATTGACATCGCTTATTAAATATTATATAATTAAATAAAACAAAACAAGGCATTGCGCAATAGCGTAATGCCTTTGTTATAAAGGGTGGTATTATGATTTTTAGTGTTGAAAATGATGCTTTTTCTCTCGGTGTTAAAGAGATGGGTGCAGAACTTACATCTTTAAAATCAAAGAAAACCGGTATCGAATATATTTGGGATGGTAATACAGATATCTGGTATGGTCAATCCCCTATTTTATTCCCGATTATCGGCAGACTTCTTGATGATAAATACAGACTTAACGGTGTTGAATACACAATGCCAAAACATGGTATTGTAAGAAAGAAACCGTTTAAACTTGTAAAACAAGCGGAAAACAGCCTCACATTCGTTCAGAGTGATGATGAAGAATCTTTGAAAATGTACCCTTATCACTTTGATTTAGAAGTCGAGTTCAAATTAACAGAAAACGGGCTTAGCGTTACACACACAGTGCGCAACAACAATGATACAGTTATGTATTATTCTTTCGGTGCTCACCCTGCTTTTAACTGCGAAATAGGTGATTATCTTGAATTCAACGAAAACGAGGAACTTTTAACAGAAAGAATCGACCACGAATCAATTCTTATTGAGGAAAAATTCCCTGTTGAAATTGATAAGAACAGACTGAATATTACCAAAGACCTCTTTAATGATGATGCTCTTATACTCAGCGGATACAAATCCAAAGCAATTTCTTTAAAAAGCGAAAATCACAATAGGGTTATTAAGTTTAATTTTGACTCCCCTCTTTTGGGAATTTGGGCTAAACCGGGTGCTCCTTACGTTTGTATTGAACCTTGGTGGGGCGTTAATGATAATTACGACAAGAAATCCGATATTTCACAAAAACGCGGTATAATGACTTTAAATGCTCACGAAAGCAAATCGTTCAACTGGAACATCGAAATTTGTGAATAATTTACTGTTGACTATCAATTAATATTATTATAAAATGTATATGAAGAAAGGAATGTGGTGAATTCCATGGCAGAAAATTTTGATAACATCCCTGAAACAAATGAATTTAATCCCGATCTTGTTTCAGTAGTTGATGAAAATGGTGTAGAACATACTTTTGAAGAACTTGACAGAATCGAAACAGATGAAGGTAGATTTATTGCACTTCTCCCTGTTTATACAGAAGCTGAAGAAATCCTTGATGATGATGGTGAATTAATTATTCTTTCTGTTGTTGAGGACGAAGATGGTGAAATTTATCTTGAACCTATTGAAGATGAAAAGCTTTTCAACAAAATCGGTGAAATCTTCGAAGAAAGACTTGAAGATCTTTTTGAATTTAACGAAGAAGAATAATAACAACGCTAATAACAAATAATATTATTCCTGCGGTGTTCGATAAATGCGACTAATACTAACCCTATGACAAATTATAGGGAGTCCCACTTCTTCAGCGGATTGCAGACCTCCCGCTTTTGCGGACGAAGGGAGCGTGAAACTGCGGAGAGGACACCCACCTGCTGAAAGCAGGTTACTATTATCGCATCCGGCACGGCGGGGCAAAAAAAATAACAGCTCAGTTTATTAAAACTGAGCTGATTTTTTATTTTTATTTATTTGCAGCAGCTTCCTGACGTTCTCTGTAAGCTTTTCTGGCTGCTTCTGCCCTTGCTTCCATCTCGGCAAGATCTTCTTTTCTCTTAGCAATTCTTTCAACATATTCAGAAACATCTGTATATTTAACAGGAATGTTCTGCTTTTTAATAAGAATATTTACACCGATAATTGCAAGGAAACCGATGATTACCAAGAAAGAGCCGATTCCGATACTGCCGGAATACATTGCACCAAACATTTCAGTAAGTTGAGCATTGAAAACAAGGAATGAAATAATGCTGATTACTGTGAATGCAATACCGCAAGAAGAAAGTGTAACGTTACGCTTAAAACCTTTGGGTGAACAAGAAACCGAAACAAAAGGTATATTAAGTATACCAAACACTGCGGCAATTAAAACACCAAGTATTGAAACAAAGTAACAAATCATAGCAGCGGTAGGAACAATACCCAAAATATCAAACTGCATTTTTGCTATTACGTCCATAGCAATATTCAAAACCGAAACATTAGTATCAATTGAATTATACGGAATATCAGCTTTTATATGTGCTAAAGGAAGGAACAACATTCCAATAGGAACAAAAAGTAAAATAAGACGTACAATAGAAAGTTTTGTACCAACAAAAGCGAACTTAACTCTATCTATCTTAGGCTGAAAGTTAATATGTTCTTCTTCAGCTTTGTCAGCGTCTTGATCCAATCGTTCTTGTTGATTGTAATATAAAAGGTTAACACCACATTTAGGGCATTCGGCTTTTATATCGATCATTCTGAGTTTGTATCCGCATTTAGGACAGTTAGCCATAATATCTCCTACCTATTCAATGGAATAATTCTTAATGATTATACCACAGCTTTTTAATATTTTCAATAAAAAAGCAAGAAATTACTAAAACTTTTAGTAAAATATTTCGAAAAATACAAATCATTTCTTAGAAATAGCAATTTTCGCCTTTTCAACAATATTTTTTGCGTCAAGACCAAATATATGAAGAAGATCAACAGCGGGACCTGATTTACCAAAAGTATCTTCAACACCAACTTTAACAACGGGTACAGGATATTCAGCACAAACTGCATCACATACTGCATCGCCAAGACCGCCAATAACATTATGCTCCTCAGCAGTAACAATGCAACCTGTTTTTCTTGCAGCAGCTACAACTGCATCTTTATCAAGAGGTTTAATTGTGTGCATATTTATAAGTTCAACAGAAATGCCTTCGCTTTCAAGAACCTTAGATGCTTCAATAGCCTCATTAACCATAAGACCTGTTGCTATAATTGTAACATCTGTACCCTCTTTAAGAGTTACAGCTTTGCCAATTTCAAATTTATAATCTTCATCAAAAATTCTCGGAACTGCAAGTCTGCCAAAACGCATATAAACAGGTCCGTCGTGCTCTGCTGCTGCAAAAACTGCAGCACGTGCTTCAACATCATCTGCAGGGTTGATGATAACCATACCGGGAATTGAACGCATTAAAGCGATATCTTCACAGCACTGGTGACTGGCACCGTCTTCACCTACGGAAATACCTGCATGAGTAGCACCGATTTTCACATTGAGATGAGGATAACCTATTGTATTTCTGACTTGCTCAAATGCTCTGCCGGCTGAAAACATAGCAAAAGAACTTGCAAAAACAGTATATCCGGTTGTTGCAAGACCTGCTGCAACACCCATCATATTTGACTCTGCAATGCCGGTATCAAAAAATCTATCAGGAAAAGCTTTTTTAAATCCACCTGTTTTTGTTGCGGCAGCAAGGTCAGCATCAAGAACAAGAACGTTGGGATTTTTTTCACCAAGCTCTACAAGAGCCTTACCGTAACCATCACGAGTTGCAACTTTAATAACATCTGCCATTGATTAACCCTCCAATCCGTTAAGAACTTCTTTGAGTTCATTCATAGCTGTATCATACTGCTCAGCATTAGGAGCAGAACCATGCCAATTAACCTGGTTTTCCATAAAGGATACACCTTTACCTTTTACTGTTTTGGCAATAATAGCTGTAGGTTTACCTTTGCAATTACGAGCATTTTCGAGAGCACTTTCAATTTCATCAAAAGAGTGACCGTCAATCTCAATTACATTCCAGCCGAAAGCTGCAAACTTTTCAGGAATCGGGTAAGGAGAGTTTACTTCTTCAACAGTACCATCAATCTGAAGATTATTATTGTCAACAAACGCGACAAGATTATCAAGTTTTTTAGCAGCCGCATACATAGCAGCTTCCCAAACCTGACCTTCTTCAATTTCACCATCACCGAGTATAGAATACACACGGAAGTCAGCACCTTTAAGTTTAGCGCCAAGTGCCATACCACAAGCTGCCGAAATTCCCTGACCAAGTGAGCCTGAGCTGATATCAATACCGGGAAGACATTTCATGCTAGGATGTCCCTGAAGTCTTGAGTCAACTTTTCTGAGAGTTTTAAGCTCGTCAACAGGGAAATAACCTTTCTGTGCCATTACGGAATAAAGCGCAGGAGCAGCATGCCCTTTAGAGAGAACAAATCTGTCTCTTTCGGGCATAGTAGGATTTTGAGCATCAATATTCATTTCTTTGAAATAGAGATAAGTTAAAATCTCTGCAATAGAAAGTGAACCACCGGGATGACCAGACTTGGCATTAAAAGTACCTTCAATAATGCCCATACGAACATTACAGGCGATTTTTGCCAATTCGTTTTTGGAAATAACATCCATAATTATACCTCCGTTTATAAAATATAATTTTTTTCAAGGTAATTTATAAAATCAGCCACAGCACCCTCATTACAATGGCAGGTTACATATTCAGCCAGTTCCTTTATATCGTCAGGAGCCTGACCACAACAAGCCGGGTGCGAAACTGCTTTTAACATATCAACATCATTATAATAATCGCCGATTGCAGCTGTGTTTTCAAAGTCTATATTAATTAAATTTGCAAGTCTTAACACTGCACTTCCCTTATTAACACCTTTGTTTACAACCTCTAAGGTAAAGGGCGAAGTAAAAAAGCAATCGAACAAATCGCTATAATCATTAAGAATAACCCGTTTTATTTTATTTACAATTTTCCTCGTACCGAAAAACGACACTTTTCCCCAAACACCTCTTGGTAAATCAGAAGTTTTTTTACATAATTTATAATCCAATTTATCAAATTTTGAAATAACATAACCATATAAACAACTTCTGGTTGCAAGGTATACAATTTCGGGGCCAAAAACTGTCAATTGAACTGATTTAAAACGTGAAAACAATTCAAGAATAGCCTCTTCACCTTTTGAAATAATCGGATTGTAATCTATAATTTTTTTGTTTGAAAAATCATAAATTCCCGCACCATTTAAAAATATGGCAGGTGTTTCGATACCGAGTTTTTTATAATGAATAGCAAGAGATTGCAAATTACGACCTGAACAAAGAGTAAAAACACCGCCGTTTTTTACATATTGCTCAATAGCAACTTTATTCTTTTCAGGTAATTTCCAAAATTTAGTATTTAAAGTTCCGTCTATATCAGAAACAAGCAACCATTTTGAATATTTATCAAACATCAAGAAATTCTCCCAAGAAAATCTTTAAAATAATCAGGAAGATCGGTAGTAAACTCCAGATAATCTCCTGTGATAGGATGTATAAATCCAATTGTAGAAGCGTTAAGGCATTGTCCCTGTAAGCCATAAGTCTTTTTAGGATTGCCGTAAACCACGTCGCCTGCAACGGGCGTCCCCCTATAAGCCATGTGAACACGAATCTGGTGCGTTCTACCTGTTTCCAATTTAACTTTCAAAAAAGTAAAGCCATTATATCGCTCTAAAACTTCAAAATGAGTAACGGCGTTCCTTGAATTTTTATCTGTAACCGCCTGTTTTTTTCTATCTTTAGGATGTCTTCCTATAGGTGCATCAATTGTACCGAAATCATCCTTGATATTGCCAACAACGACAGTATTATAAACTCTCGTAAAACTGTGTTCTTTTATCTGTTCAGCTAGACCTTTATGAGCAACGTCATTTTTAGCTACAACAAGCAAACCGCTGGTATCCTTGTCAATTCTATGAACTATTCCGGGACGAATAACACCGTTAATACCGGATAATGAATCCCCGCAATGAAACAACAATGCATTAACAAGAGTTCCGTTATAATTTCCTGCAGCAGGATGCACAACCATCCCCTTCGGTTTATTGACTACTAAAAGATGTTCATCTTCATAAACAATATCAAGAGGAATATCCTCAGGCTCAAGGGATAAGACTTTAGGTTCAGGTAAATATACCTCTATCATATCCCCTGATTTAACAGTTGTTTTTTTATTGCATATATTACCGTTAACCAGAATATTTTCATCTTCAATCAACTGTTGCACAGCATTTCTTGACAATTCAGAACACAAAGCAGGAACAACTTTATCAATTCTTAAGCCGGCAACATTTTCGGTAACAATGAATTCACTTGGTTCCATCATTTTTCTCCGCTTTTTTCGGTGTTTCAAACACCATTTCACCATCGGCAATCGTTTTTGCGTTTTTGCTGTTTTTGAAATCCTTTACAATATCTACTATAAGGTAAACGATTAACATCGCTGCCCCTACCGTTATTAAACAATCTGCAAAATTAAAAACAGCAAAATCAATAAACAATGGTTCAATGTAGTCAACAACATAATGAAGTCTTATTCTGTCAATGATGTTACCAATACCACCTGAAACCATCAACAATAAGCAAAAATTAGCAAATTTAGATTTACTTTTATTAGTAGCAAGAAAAAATATGGTTACACCAAGTAAAACAATTGAGAAAATTGTTAAAATAAGGGTGTGTGCCGCAAAAGAACCAAATACAGCACCGGAGTTCTCAACATATCTGAGCCTTAAAATGCCATCCAAAACCTCTAAATATTCAATTGGTTTAAGGTATTCAATAACCAGAAGTTTGACCACTTGGTCAATTGCAACTAATATTGCGCAAAACACAATAGGCAAAATTACAGACATGTTTTAACTCCTAACTTTATTTCCTTCTACGGAAAAATCCAAGTTTTTGTTTTTTCTTTTCTTCTTTATCGCTGTCAGGTTCAATGCTTTCAATTGAATCGAAAAAAGAACCTAACGAACCATCATCGTCATTTTGTTCTGAAGAAGATTCAACATCATCTTCAATTAAGTTTTCGGATACATTTATTGTATCATCATTCGAATCAGCTGAATTTTGTGAATCTGTTGAATCATCGGAACTATCCGAGAAATCGCTATCAAATCCATCAAAATCTAAATTTTCTGCATTAATTGAAAATCTTTTAGTTATGGGAATATCCGCCGGTGCATCATTAACATCTTCTTCAGTTTGTGTTTCAACCGGTGTGCGTTCATCAGAAACAGTTTCATCATATGTTAAACCATCAATTGAAACCGTCGCAACATCACTTTCAGAAACCGCATCTACATCCGAAACTTCATCATTGGCATCTTCTTCAATATCGTAAGAATCGGTTTCAAATTCTGCAACTGATTCATCAAATGTTTCTACAAATTCCAAAACTGAAGTTTCACTTTCCGGAATAACCTCATTGTCATCAAACACATTATCTTTGATAATATCAGAAGCTTCAGCAGCAACCGATTCATCTTCGGGTACCTCAATTTTTTGAGCTTCTTCCACAGCCAACTCAGGAAGTCTTGAAATCAATTCAATATGAGCTTTATACTGAGCAAGTATTGATGCCCTAAAATCCGATACCTCTTTTTTGAGCATATCATAATGAATAGATTCACTGGTAATTGTTCTGGTTGCCGCACCAACAGTGCTACTCGCAGCATCATTTGCCTCAATGAGAATTTCGTGAGCTTTTTCCTTAGCTTTATTTATTATGTCTTCAGCCTTGTCACGAGCAATAGAAAGAAGCAAATCAGAGTCAGCAATAGCCTGTTTCTCAGCATCAGATTTTATTATATCCGCCTCGCCTCTTGCGGCTGCAAGAATTGCTTCAGCTTCATCTTTAGCATCAGCAACAGATTCCTCAGCATCACGAACAATAATGTCAGCAGCCTTTTGCGCACTTAAAACAGCCTGCTTAATATTGTCTTCATCTTTTTTATAACTTTCAAGTTTATCAGCAAGAAGACTGAGTCTTTTTAAAAGTTCAACATTTTCACGAAAAACCTTTTCATAACTAACAAGAACTTCACCAAAAAAAGAATCCACGTCATCTGCTTTATACGCATTACGTCCTGCAGTTTTAAATTCATAACTTTTAAGTTCGGACGGTGTAATCATAATAAGTTCCCCGTTTCCACAATTTAAAATATAAAATTAGAAAAATACACCTGTGCTTTCAAGTTCATCAAGAAGGTCACCTGAAACGTTTACATTATAAGGTGTGATAATATAAGTATTAGTAGAAACCTTTTTAAGCTGACCGCCGTTTGCATACGCAACACCATTAAGAAGGTCAATAAGACGTCTTGCTACATCTTTGCTTGCAGCTTCAAGGTTAAGAACAACTGTTCTTTTTTCGTTAAGATGGTCAGCGATGGCACGTGCATCTTCAAATTTATCAGGTTTAACAAGAACAACCTGAAGCATAGCGGTTGTACGAATATCTACAACTTTGCTGGGATCACTTGAATAACGTGAATTTCTTTTAGGTCGAGATGTTCTTGGTGCATCATAATCACTATCATCACGAGAAGAGAAAGAGGGTGAGTCAAAATCACCATCAACTGTTTCTTCAACATCATCTTCGTAATCATCGTCATCTGCTGCGTTAATAAATTTTTTGAACCAATCATTAAATGCCATAGTAAAAAACCTCCAATTATTTATATATACGGGCTCCGAAAATAGCGGAACCAACTCTTACCAAATTCGAGCCATGCAAAATAGCTTCTTTATAATCGCCTGACATACCCATAGACAATATCTCAAGATTAAAGTTTTGAAAATTCTTTTCTTTGATTTCATTAAAGTAATCATACATCATAGAAAAAAACTTTTCAAGCTCAAGTGAATTATCACATATGGGAGGTATAGTCATAAGACCTTTTACATTAATAGACGGAAGTTGTGAAATTTCGTCTAAAGATTCTAAGAAAGCGACTTTATCGAAACCTGTTTTACTGTCTTCACCGCCAATATTTACTTCCAACAAAATTTCCGATTCAACGCCAAGTTTTACTGACTCAACAGAAATAGCCTTAGCAAGACGTAAACTGTCAACTGATTGAATCATATCAACTTCGGATAATATTTTTTTAACTTTGTTGGTTTGTAAATGTCCTATAAGATGTCTTTCAACACCTTCCAATGAAAGACTATCTTTTTTGGATAAATACTCCTGTACTTTGTTTTCACCTATTAAGTCTATATCACAGTTAATTATTGCATGATTAATAAAATCCGGTGAAACAGTTTTTGTAACAGCCATAAGACGAACGTCTTCCGGGTTTCTACCTGAACAAATAGCCGCCTCGGCAATATTGTTGCGTATAACTTTTATATTTTCGGTGATCACCTCAAATTGTGGTGCATCATACAAGTTTGTTATCACTCAACTCAACTCCCTTCGTAACAACCGTATCATACAATTTGATGTATCCGGATTCGCCTTCCGGATTGTCTACAATTGAATAATTATCAGTAGAGTACAAAATATGTATTTTTCGGAAACCTAAAAGGTTACCGCGAACAACATAAACACCTTTTTCGCCATCAACGGTACGAATAGCTGAGTTAGAAATCTTATAACCGGTAAATTCATCGGTAATAATCTGAATATCTTCTATTCTTAAATCGGCTAGAGATTCATTCATTAAATCGCACGATAAAATTAAAACAGTTTCATCAGATTCTCTGTCGCCGATTTTATGTAAAGTCACCGGTAATTTTTCTATACCCTGATACGGAAAGTTAACATAAATAGGTTTGTCATAAGAGAGATTAATGGTTTTATCTGTATCAACCACACAAACAATATACCACGTAAATGAATCAACTATACGTCCTATAACATCCTGTGAAGCAGACTGCGGTTTACCCTCAACAGCATTCTTAACGTCTTCGGTTGTAAGTTTATCGAGGTTTGAGTAATCAACAACTGTTTCATAACCGTCCGATGCATTGATATAGTACCCTGCCGTATCGCTTTTTACTTCTGTAAAACTATAATTCGCACTTTGGAGAGCTGATAATTCGTTTCTTAAAACTGCTAATTGTTCAGAAAAATCCAAAGATGAACCGGTTGCAATTTGTTTACCTGTGAGTGAATCGCGAAAAACTTCTGCGTTTACAACAGCTGTATCAAATTGACGATTATCACGAGCTTCAAGAAAATCAATCAACTCATTTTCTATTTTATTTGTGAGAGAATCGATATTCATTGTCTGAAAATTGGCTTGTCCCGACAATGCCTCATAATGTGCAATTTTCTTTTCTATTTCATTAATTTTAAGGTATGATACCGCATCGTCAGAAGAATCAAAAACGATAGAGACCGTATCACCGCTCGCAACACGTTCACCATTTTTGGCAAATGAAACTGTAGTACCCTTCACGTTATTTTTTATAAAATGTTCATCACGAACAACAAAACACTTTGTATCAATAGTGCTGTAAACAGTTTCAGAAAGAGCAATTTGTGTCTCCATTTGATCCTTAGAAATAAGAACACATTGATAAATAACGTATGAAACGACCAAGCAAACCACAAGAACAATCGCAATAACTTTAAATTTGAAAGCATTCTTTTTCAATTTGCTTCACCTTCCAAAAATTTTTTTATCATAACTTCAACACTTTCGAGCATTTCATCAAAACTCATAGTATCAGGGTAAATCCAATTAATATTTTCGTTACGTCTGAACCAGGTCAACTGACGTTTAGCATAATGCCTTGTACTTTTCTTTAAATCTTCAATACACTCGTCAAGACTCTTTATACCATCGAAATACGGTTTAAGTTCTTTACACCCGATTGCATTAAAAGCAGTGTCAGAGGGAGAACTTTTAAAAAAAATGTCGGCTTCTTTCAAAAGACCGTTCTCAAGCATAAAATCAACACGCTTGTTGATTCGTTCGTACAAGACTTCGCGGTTTTTATATGTAATACCGATAAACAAGGGTTCAATATCCGATGCAACTTGATGTGACATTTCCGCTTGTTGAGTTATCGTTTGACCTGTTGTTTTGTAAACTTCAAGCGCTCTTAAAACACGAACAGTGTTATTGGGATGTATTCTTTCTGCCGCATCAGGATCAACTGATTTCAACTGAGAATGCATATAATCCGGTCCATATTCATCAAGTTCTTTTTTTAACTTAACACGAATATCATCAGATATTGCATTATCAAGAAAAGTGGTGTTAGAAAGGAACGAATCAATATACAGTCCTGTGCCTCCGACAATAACCGGTAATTTGCTTTTAGCCAAAATTTCATCAAAAGCTTTACGAGCATCTTGACAAAACGAAGAAACACTGTATTTTTCGGAAATATCAAGAAAATCGATTAAATAATGTTTTATACCCTCAGTTTCTTGCAATGTTGGTTTTGCGGTTGATATATCCATACCCTTATAAATCTGCATAGAATCAGCAGAGATTACTTCACCATTAAACTTTTTACAAATATAAACACCGAGTGCTGTTTTTCCTGAGGCGGTTGGCCCTACAACTACAACAGCTTTTTTTTTCAAAACAATTCTCCTTATCAGACAATACGACCAAACTGTTTTTCGAGTTCTTTTTTTGTCATTTCAACCAAAACAGGACGGCCATGCGGACAATATCTTATATCTTCATTGGCAAGTATTGCACCTACAAATTTTTCCGCTTCATATGCAGATGTGAAATTACCCGCTTTAATAGCAGCTCTACACGCCATTGAATGATAAATCCAATCGATTTTTTCAGGCATTAAAGTTTTAATATTATTAACAAGATAACCGGCAATTTCGGTAATAATTTCATTAAGATTTTCGTTAACAAGTACCGGAGGACAAGCACTGACTTTTACACATCTGTCGCCAAAATCCATAACGTCATACCCAGCTTTTTCAAGTAATTCAAGATTATCGATGACAGCAGAATACTCATCAGCAGACAAATTAACAGTTATCGGCAAAAGCATCATCTGCGATTCACCTACGCCCTGCTTTTTGAATTTTTCAAATAAAATTCGTTCATGTGCTGCGTGTTTATCGATAAAAATAACTTTATCATCAATTTCAGCAATCAAATATGTATTAAACGCTTCACCTATGTATTTATAATTAAGAACGGGTGCAACTAATATATCTTCGCCGGATTCAACAGTTTCGGTAACTTTCGCACTCTCTTCCGCATTATTATCTGAAACTGAATTTTCAACTTCGTTATTCACGATATCATTTTCAACTTTAACCGGAACGTCATCAGCGACTTCAACTTCAACATACCCGTCCGCATTATCACTAATTTTAGTTTCTGTTTTTGGAGATTCACTTTCTTGTAAAATGTCGAAAACTTTAACTTGGGGTTTAAAATACGACTCTTTAAGAAAATCTAATCTTTTAGGCTCATCACTTTCCGGTGCACTCACTTTATCCTCTTCACCGGTTATCGGAGCGCCAAACTCTTTAATAATAAAACCGGGTTTCGATTCACTTTTTTTAGGAGGCGTTACATCCGAAAAAGCTAATTGTTCGCCGGTTTGGGTAGGTTTAGTAAAAATTTTTGCTTGTGAAAATGTTGCCTGCGGTCTTGTACGATCAGCATTCAAAGCTGATAAAGTCGCATTATATATAGCCTCAAAAACTCGTTTTTCATCATAAAAACGCACTTCAGTCTTAGCCGGATGAACGTTTACATCCACCGTTTCATAAGGCATTTTCAGAAATAAAACACATGCAGGATATTTGCCGACCATTATTGAGTTTTTATATGCATTTTCAAGAGCTGTCAAAAAAACAACACTCTTAACATATCTACCGTTTACAAAGAAAGTCTGCATTGCTCGGCTACCTCTGCCTGCGGTCGGTTTAGTAATGAACCCATAAACGTTTATACCGTTCAATTCACACTCAACCGGAATCAATTGGGAGGTGAATTCTTTACCGAAAACTGCATAAACTGCAGATTTTAAATCACCGTCTCCCGGTGTTTGAAATGCAATTTTACCATCTCGTATAAATTTAAAAGAAATCCCCGGGTTAGAAAGAGCAACTCTTTCAAGAATAGTTGCAACGTAGTTGGATTCCTGAACATCCTTCTTTAAGAATTTAAGTCTTGCAGGAATGTTATAAAATAAATCTTTAACTACAATAGTTGTACCTATAGGTGAACCGACATCATCAATATAGATTTCTTCGCCACCTTCTATAATATAACGTGTGCCGATTTCGGAATCTGCAGTTGCTGTCATTAACTCAACTTTGGAAACTGCACAAACAGATGCAAGGGCTTCACCACGAAAACCAAGGGTAGCAATGGAATCCAGGTCGGAAACAGAGGAAATTTTGCTTGTTGCGTGACTAATGAAAGCTTTTCTTACATCATCACGTTCAATGCCACAACCATCATCTGTAACTCTCATGTAGGTTTTGCCGCCGTTTTGTATTTCGACAACAATTTTTTTAGCACCTGCATCAATAGAGTTTTCAACAAACTCCTTAATAACAGAGGAAGGTCGTTCAACAACTTCGCCGGCTGCTATAAGATCAGCAATATTTTTCGGTAACACATTAATCCGTGGCATTTAAACTGACCCTCCTTCATTAATCAAATAGATTCAGCTTCTTTTTGAAGTTCAAAAAGAACTGTCATAGCTTCAATAGGTGTTAATGTATTAACATCTATATTTTTTAATTTATTTAGAATATTTTCTTTGGTACCCGAAGAAAAAGACAATTGAAGGTCATCTTCTTCTGGTATTGATTGTTTGACTTCTGTTGTCATTTTAATCGACTCCTGAGATTCCAGTGAAGCCAATATTTTTTTTGCGTTTTCAACCACAACTTTGGGAACACCTGCAAGTTTCGCAACCTCAACGCCATAACTTCCGTCAGCAGGACCTTTAACAATTCTGCGAAGAAAAGTGATATCATCACCACGTTTTTTTACAGATGTATTATAGTTCTTTACACCATCAATAGTGTTTTCTAATTCAGTTAATTCGTGGTAATGTGTTGCAAAAAGTGTTTTCGCGCCTATTCTTTTTTTATCGGCAGTGTATTCGAGAACTGCTCTGGCAATACTCATACCATCATAAGTTGAAGTGCCTCTGCCAATTTCATCAAAAACTATTAAACTCTTTGAAGTTGCGTTCTTTAAAATATCAGCAACCTCTGTCATTTCAAGCATAAACGTTGATTGACCTGCCGCTAAGTCATCCGAAGCTCCGACACGCGTAAAAATTCGATCGACAATACCAATTTTTGCACTTGCTGCCGGAACAAAACTTCCTATCTGCGCCATAAGAGTTATAATGGCAACCTGGCGCATATATGTGGATTTACCTGCCATATTGGGTCCTGTGATAATTGCAGTTCTGTTATCACGACAGTCAAGGTGCGTATCGTTAGGAACAAATGGTGCACCACCAAGCATAAGTTCAACCACGGGATGTCTGCCGTTATTAATGATAATTTCATCTGAAGTGTCAACAACAGGACGGGTATAATTATTATTAACAGCAGTATAAGCCAAGGAACAAAGAGCATCAAGATTAGCAACGGCACGAGCAGTTACACGAACACGTTCAAGCTGTTCGGCAACCTGCGCACGAATTGCAGAAAACAATTCATATTCAAGACGTACAATTCTCTCTTGAGCACCGAGAACTTTGGATTCAAGCTCTTTGAGTTCCTGTGTAATATATCTTTCGCAATTAGCCAGCGTTTGTTTTCTTATGTAATGATCAGGTACAAGATCCTTGAAAGAATTTGTAACTTCAATATAATAACCAAAAACACGGTTATATCCTATTTTAAGTTTCTTTATACCTGTTTTTTCTTGTTCTGATTGTTCAACGGAAGTAAGATAACCTTTACCGTTTTTAACTATATCACGTAAAGTATCAAGTTCCGCATTATAACCATCGCAAATCATCCCACCCTCACGTACAGAAAGCGGCGGTTCATCGCATATAGCATCAGTTATCAGGTTATTAACATCTTCAAGTAAATCTATGTCATTAAAAATACTGACAAGCATATTTGCTTTTGCATTTACTAGTGAAGACTTAATATTTACAAGTTGTTCTATGGTCTGTTTAAGAGTACGCAGTTCTTTTGCGTTTGCAGTACCATAAACAATACGGGTCATAATCCTTTCAAGGTCAAACATATCGGAAAGATAACCCATTAATGAATCAAGCAAAATAGTGTCGGTAGTAAGTTCTTCAACAGCATTTTGCCTTAAAATGATTGAAGAATAATTAATAAGCGGTTGCTCAACCCAACTGCGTATGAGTCTTTTACCCATAGCTGTTTTGGTATGGTCAAGTACCCACAAAAGACTTCCCTTCTTCTCACGTCTTAACTGAGTTTCTGTAAGTTCAAGATTTCTTCTTGCTGTAAGATCAAGGGTCAAAAAACTGTTTTCATTATAAAAATCAACATCGCTGATGTTTTCAAGATTATTTTTTTGTACGCCTTTGAGATATACAAGAGCTATGCCAAAGGCATATAGTAAAGAAGTATTCTTTTCGAATTCCTCGAAATGACTTCCGTCTTTAGGAAGGTGAGCTTCAATAGTTGATTTCAAATCATCAATATCGTAATCATTTTCTGAAATTATCTGATAATCGACAGAAAGTCTGTCTTTTATAAAATCTGAAACAGATTTAACAGAAGCCGCATATTTATTAATAATAACTTCTGTTGGTGAATAACAACCGAGTCTGTTAATGATATGTTCAGCATCATTACCGACTGCGGAATCCAGATGAACTTCACCTGTTGAAATATCAACAAAAGCAAGTCCACAGCTTTTAGCGGATACAAAAACAGAAGCCAGATAATTGTTTTTGCTTTCATCAAGCATATTACTCTCAATGACTGTACCCGGTGTAACGATTCTTACAACATCACGTTTTACAATACCTTTTGCAGTAGCCGGGTCTTCAACCTGCTCACAAATAGCAACTTTGTATCCCCTGCTGACAAGTTTCGCGATATAGGAATCGGCGCTGTGGAAAGGAACGCCACACATTGGTGCACGTTCCTCTTGGCCGCAATCTCTTCCGGTCAGAACAAGTTCTAGCTCTTTTGACGCAATTTTTGCATCTTCAAAGAACATCTCGTAAAAATCGCCCAGACGGAAAAACAAAAGCGTATCCGGATAATTCTGTTTAATTTGAAAATATTGTTCCATCATCGGAGAAAGTTTAGCCATTTTTTACCTCAGCACAAAAAATAATTTTAAAAATTAGTGGCAACCGCCGCAGCTGTCACAGCTACCGCTGCAGTGATGTTCCTGTTCAGGAGAGCATGTAGCAGGATCCTGACCGTCAACACAGCAAGCAAGAATGCCCATAATTTCATTCATCATAGCATCAACTGCATTTTTAGCTGCTTCAAATTTAACCATATTGCCGTTAAGCATAATTTCGCGATATTTCTCTTCGAACTCTTTTGCAAACTGCTCTAATTTAGCAGCATCTGCTTCTTCACCTTTTGAAGCTTCGTTCTGATAGTTAAGCTGAATAAGGTTGATGCTGCCGATAAGTTCGTTAAGCGCATCATCTTTTTCATTAGCCAGTCTTGCTTCCTCGTATTCTTTATAACGAGGATCTTCCTGAATCGCAGCACCGAGCTGTCTTGTGATTTCAATTACTGTCATTTTGTGTACTCCTTAATATTTAAAATTTCAACAATGAAACATTGTTTATAAAATTATTGCTGATTTTCAGCAGTTATTTTTTCCTGAACTTTCAACAGTTCGAGGAACCACTTAGTTTTTTCTTTTTTAGATACAGGATCCGGCATTTCTGCAGCCGGTGTCCCTTTCCTCGGAGAATAAATAAAAGTGAACATCGAACCATAGCGAACTTCTTCAACTAAAGAAAGTGTATCAAGAAACTCTTCATAAGTTTCACCGGGAAACCCAACAATTATATCAGTTGTTATATCAACACCGGGAATTTTTTCTTTAGCGTATTTTATAAGTTCAAGGTACTGTTCTCTTGTATAATGTCTGTTCATTTCTTTAAGAATACGGTTATTACCTGATTGAACAGGTAAATGAAGGTGACCGCAAAAATGAGCACAATCCGCTAAAACATCAATAAGTTCAAAACTGCAATCACGAGGATGAGATGTCATAAAATCAAATTTAAAATCGCCCTCAATAGCATCAATACAACGAATCAATTCTGCAAAATTCATATCGAAATCACAATTTTTACCATAAGAATTAACATTCTGACCGAGCAAAGTAATAAGCTTGTATCCTTCTTTTACAAGGTTTTCTGCCTCAGCAAGTATGGATTCCGGATTTCTGCTGCGTTCACGTCCTCTGACATGTGGTACAATGCAGTATGAGCAAAAGTTATTGCAACCGTACATTATCGGCAACCAAGCATTTTCACCGCTATCCCTTGAGCTTGGTAAACCTTCAGCAATCACACCATCGCTTTGTTCTACACAGAACACTCTTTTGCCGGTGCAAAGTACTTTTGAAACCAGTTCCGGCAACTTATGCATTACATGAGTTCCGAAAACCAGATTAACAAAGGGATAACTGTTTTTAATCTTTGTTGCAATATGCTCTTGCTGCATCATACAACCACAAAGAGCAATGATAAGACCGGGTTTTTCTTTTTTATATTTTTTTAAAGCACCTACATTACCGAACACTCTGTCTTCAGCATGTTCACGTATGGCGCATGTATTGTAAAGAATCAAATCAGCATCACTGACTTCATCACAAAGTGTATAACCCATTTCAATCAACATGCCTTTAATATGTTCGCTATCGGCAACATTACCTTGACAGCCGTATGTATGAACAAAGGCTTTGGGCGAAGCAGTTGAATAACGTGAACTCAGAACTGTACGAACTTTTTCAGTATATTCTTTCTGCTTATTTAATTCTGTTTCACTGACAAAAATGTTTTCTTGCAAAATATTCACCTGAACAATAAATTAAATTCTTAATCGAGAGTGCTTTTAATCCAACCGAGAATATCAAGATAAATCTTATCCTTACAATCTTCATTAAGAATTTCATGACGACAAGCAGGATAAACAATAACAGTCGGCTCGTGTCCTGTTTCAACAAGTGAATCCGCACAAGCAACAGGAGCTTTTCCGTTTGAACCAACCGGATCCATAGCACCTGATATAATCATAATGGGCAACTCCGTAGGAACAGTAACGGGCCACATTTTATCACAGGCAAGAATACCGATGCAAGCAAGGTCACGTATACCTGCAATAGAAAGTTCCTGACCGCAAAGAGGATCATCTATGTATTTTTGAACATTCTCTTTGTTAACGCTAAGCCAATCAAGGTCAGTAGTTCTGTCAGAAATTTGAAGAGAAGAAACTTTGTTAAGCATAGAAGCCAATGTATGGTTAACTGTTCTCGGACCGAATTTTTGGGTTGCTTTGTCAAGGGTTTCAATAAAGAAATCAAGACCGGAGGGAACCTGAGCGGTACCGCAAATGATTAAACCCGAAAGATCGGAACCGAATGCGCTGGCGTAAACACGTGCACAAAGTGAACCCATGCTGTGACCAAAAAGATAGTAAGATAACTCAGGATATCGCTTATGCATAATCGAATACAAAATATGCATATCATCAACAAATCGTCTGTAACCGTCTTTTTCAGCAGTGAAGCCTAAATCTTCTTCACACTCCACTGATTTTCCATGACCTATATGATCATTACCGCAAACAACAAAACCATTTGATGCGAGAAATCTTGCGAAGTCGTCATATCTGCCAATATGCTCACAAACACCATGTGCAATCTGAAAAACTCCGATAGGGGTTACCTCATCATCGTACCAGATGAGTGCGCGGATTTTATTGACACCGGTTGAAGAAATATAATAAGCCTCTTTCTTAATAATTGCCATTGAATACGCCTCCTTCTTAAGCGTGAAAATGCCGAATGGCAACACACACCCACGATTATGATAATCATAACATATGACCGTAATATTTTCAAGATAAAATCACTAATATTGTAAAATTATTAACAATACTTATTTTAAAAATTATGTATCTATTTATGTGTTTAAATATGTCTTGAATTTGCAGTCTAAGTATGTTAAAATAGGAAAAATTATATCTGTCAGTTTATGATGGAGGGTGAATTATGAAAAATGAATTTAATACAAATTCAAAAGCTATAATTATCGGCCTTACCGATACAGGCGAAAGAATTCCTGCTGCTTCGGGAAGGATATCAACTCAACCCGGTACAGCTCTTGAAATACTTGAATTATCTAAAGACGCTCAGAAAAATGCTAACTTAATTTCAAAAGTTACACGTTCCGGCCACAACTCAACTGTTGAGCACACTGTATTTAATATTGCTTTCCAGAACGTTTCTGTACTTGTTGAACAGTTCGTTATTGAGTTCCGCCTCGCTTCTTTCACTGTTAAATCCAGACGTTATGTAGACTTTGCAAAGCTGGGGTATTATGTTCCTCATTTTGAATCAAAAGCCGTGCATGATAAATACATAGCTCACATGGATTATCTTTACAGTGAATACGAACACTTTATCAGTGAAGGTGTTCCCAAAGAAGATGCCAGGTTTCTACTCCCCTATTCTCTCTACAGTAACTTCTACTGCACCCTTAATGCTCGTGAATTAATAAATATGCTTTATGCTATGATTTACGGCAGAGGTTCGACTTTCCCTGAAATCAAGACACTTGGCGAATCCTTGCTTGAACAAGCCCGTAGATTCACTCCCGGTATTTTTACTGATTTTGAAACACGTCGTCCTACTGTTCAGGACATTCCTAAGTTTGATTATAAACCTCAACTTGATTTAATAACCAACGAGGAGCCTGTTGAGCTTTTAAGTTACACTCCCGATGCTGCTAAAGCGATTTCAAGAGCCGCTTTGATTGAGATCTGCAATCTCCCTACTGCACAGATAGAAAATATTATTTCTGATAAAGACGAATGTGCTAAGATTATTAAAAATGTTATTTCATCAAAAAGACAACGTGCGCTTGAAGCGGCAACCTTCACATTCAGAATCAATAATGTTTCTCTTTCTTGCCTTACACACTTCGCACGTCACAGAATGCAGTCTATAGCCATCCCCTCTTTAACACTTACAAACAGAAGAAGACACATTCTTCCCGAAACAATTGCCAAGAATGATGAACTCAAGCAAAGATATTGCGCTGCATTTGAAAAAACTGCAGAACTTTACGAAGAACTCGGTAAAGCCGGAATCAGTGAAGAGATGCTTGCTTACGTTCAGTTGAGCGGAAATACTGTTGATATTGTTACAACAATTAACGGCAGAGAATTGCTTTTATTTATGAAACTCCGTTCTTGCAACAGGGCACAATGGGAAATCAGAGATTTTGCTATTGATATGTTAAAGAAACTCCGTAAGGCAGATAGCACCGTCTTTAACTTCTACGGACCAAGTTGCTATGTTGCTAAGTGTCCGGAAGGTCCCCTTACCTGCGGAAAGGCTGCGGAAGTTATCGATTCAATTAAAAATCTATAATTAAAACAAGAGGCAGACTTAAATGCCTCTTGTTTCTTTTTTGGAACGTTTTTTTGTTTTTGGATGTTTTTTGTGCTAATTTGAATGAAAAACACAAAAAACTTTATTTAATTATAATAGATTTGCATATTGAAACACATATAAAAAAGTTTTATAATACAAAATAGATTTTTGTGATTTACTGTGAGGTAAACTTGATGTTAGGTAAATTAATTAGGGTCTCTATTACCGAGGCGGTCGGTACTAAGTTACCCGATGGCAGCTTATATAAGCTAAACCACGGAAAACCAATCGGAAAATTCCGTGTTTCTTCACCCATTAGTGGTGTTTTTGTTCTTGGTATTGACAACCCTGTAAAACATTTCGACGGACGAGTAATTGCTATTTTACGTTTCAGAGATAACGGAGAGCAAAAACTTATTGCAGCACCGAAATCCAAGCGTTTTATTGATTGGGAAATCAAATCTTTCTTGGAGTTTTATACTGCTAACAGACCTTTCTCACTTGAATGTTACTACGAACGTTCTTGCGGTGCAGTTGTGTACAGAATGATAAACGGCGGTGTTAGGTACCTTTTGATTAAAAACCGCAGAAGTTCAAATTGGAGCTTCCCTAAAGGTCACGTCGAATTTGGCGAAACACTTGAAGAAACTGCTAAACGTGAAGTTTTTGAAGAAGCCGGAATCAGAATCAAAATCTTCCCCGGTTTTGTCAGCAAGTCCCAATACACAATCCAGAACAAAATACAGAAAACAGTTCAAATTTTTGCAGCAACCACCAATGATGAGCAGACCCGAATTCAACCTGAAGAAATCGAAGATTATATATGGTTGCCTTTCGAAAATGCATACAACTGTTTAAAATTTGAAAACGATAAAGCTATATTAAAAGATGCACACGAGTTTTTAATAGAGAATAATTATATCAGCGAGGTATAAAATGGTAGAAAATATTGTAAATGCTTTTGTAGAGTTTTTGGAAAGCAACAACATCCCAACCCAACTTATTCCCTTTCTCGTTTCGCTTTTCCCTGTTCTTGAAATCAGAGGCGGTATGATAGCTGCCCGTGCTTTAAACATAGATTTTATTCAAGCATTTCTTGTCTGCTATCTTGGCAATATGATTCCGATTCCTTTTATTCTACTTTTTATCAGAAAAATATTCGATTTAATGCGCAAAGTGAAATTTTTTGCAAAAATAGTTGATAAACTTGAAGCAAGAGCAGATAAGAAGAAAGATACTATCGTTAAATACCAAGAGTGGGGACTTTTACTTTTTGTTGCTATCCCCCTTCCCGGTACAGGCGGCTGGACAGGCGCTCTCATAGCAGCATTAATGGATTTAAGAATGAAAAAATGTCTTCCGATTATTGCAATAGGCGTATTTGTTGCCGGTTTAATTATGTCACTTATTACATACGGAATTTTTTAAAACTAAGCCACCGTTTTAACGGTGGCTTTTAAATTACGCTTTACTATTGATTTTAATAAAAAAACTATGTATTATTTAATTATTAATTTTGAAATGGTGAAAATATGAAAACTTGTTATATTTTCGGAGCTCTTGAAGTGGTTGATTTTAATTTCACTATAAACTCCGAGGATTTAATTATTGCTGCTGATGCAGGTCTCAAAAATACCGAAAAATTTAATATTGTTCCCGATTATATTGTCGGTGATTTTGATTCGCTTGAACTCACACCAAAAGGCGCAAATGTTATAAAACATCCTGTGGAAAAAGATGAAACTGATACAATACTTGCAGTGAATATAGCTCTTGAAAAAGGCTATGGAAATTTTATAATTTATGGTTGTCTCGGCGGTCGGCTCGACCAAACTGTTGCAAGTATACAAACCGCCGCATACATAGCGGAAAAAGGCGGAACCGCTGTATTTATCGACGATGAAACTCACCTTACAGTTATAAAAAACAGTAAAATTCAATTCACCGATAACAACAAAGGTATTATATCCGTTTTTGCCTGCTCCGGCACAGCCTCAGGCGTAAGTGAACATAATTTATTTTATGAATTAAATAATGTTGATTTAACACCGGATTACCCACTGGGTGTCAGTAATGAATTCATTGGTAAAAACGCAATCATTTCGGTTAATGATGGTAAACTTTGCGTGATTTGGAACGGAAAAGAAGGAAAATGGCTTATTGGAGGATAATATGTTAATGGAAGAAAAGATATTAAAAAACATTGAAGGTGCTATATTCGACCTTGATGGGACATTGCTTGATTCTATGTTTATATGGAGTGACATTGGTTTAAAATTTTTAAAAAATGAAGGTGTTACCCCGCCTCCCGGTGCAGAAGATGAATTCATTAAAATGAGTCTTGTTCAAGCTGCTGAATTTTATATTAAAAACTACGCTCCCGAAAAAACAGTTATGGATATCGTCAACAACATCAACGAACTTGTTCACGATTTTTATTTTAATGAAGTGGTTTTGAAACCCGGTGTAAAAGAATTTCTGGAATATCTTAAAAACAAGAACGTAAAAATGTGTGTAGCAACAGCAACTGATAAGCATTTAGTTGAAAAAGCGCTTGAAAGAAACGGAATACGCGAATATTTCTCAGAAATTTTTACTTGTTCGAGTGTTGGTGCCGGAAAGGACACTTCGGTTATATACGATAAATCTTTAGAACACCTTGGCACAAACAAAAATCACACTTTTGTTTTTGAGGATGCTTTATATGCAATAGAAACTGCAAACAAAGCCGGATATAAAATTGTTGGCATAAGTGATGTTTCGGAAAAAGCAGATCCCGAAACAGTGAAATCACTCTGCAATTGCTACATAACCGACTATTCTGAAATCTATCAATATTTTGAATAAAAAAACAACTCCGCAACGATTCGTTGCGGAGTTAATTTTTTATTATTGGACATCCTCTGAATTTTCTTCAGCAACTACGTCAGTTTCTTCAACAACTGCAGGTTCTTCTGAAATAACATCCTGAGATACGACCTCTGTCTCTTGTAATTCTTCAACTACCTGTGTCGTCTCTTCGGAAATTTCTTCAACCATATTCGGATCGTAATTTTCATCCATAAGTTTAAGGAAAAGTTCTCTGTCGATCTTCTCTTGCTTGATAAGTGTTTCTGCAATAAGAGTAAGCTTATCGTTATGAACTGTAAGAAGTTCTTCACACTTGCTGTAACATTCGCTCAATATTCTCTTAACTTCATCGTCAATAATATTAGCGTAAGCTTCAGAATAGTTTTTCGAGCTGGAATAATCCATACCAAGAAATACTTCATCGTTATCTTTGCCGTAAAGGACCGGACCTAATTTATCACTCATACCGTATTTAGTAACCATAGCACGAGCAATTTCTGATGAGTGAGCAATATCTTGAGATGCACCTGTCGAAATATCATCAAAGGTGATTTGTTCAGCAACTCTACCGCCCATTGCAGATATGATTCTGTCAATCATAGCAGATCTGAGAAGATGACTCGAATCTTCATCCTGACGATATAAAGTATAGCCGCCTGCCATACCTCGTGGAATAATCGAAATTTCGTAAACTGGTTCACAGTTTTCAAGATAAAACGCAGAAACTGCATGACCTGCTTCGTGGTAAGCAGTAATTTTCTTATCTTTTTCGGTATACTTTCTTGATTTTTTCTCGGCACCCACTTCAACCTTGATAGTTGCCTCGTCAATTTCGGTCATTGTAATTGCCTTTTTATTCCGTTTTGCTGCAAGAAGAGCAGCTTCATTAAGAAGATTTTCAAGGTCTGCACCAACAAAACCAACAGTACCATGAGCAACTGTTCTAAGATCAACATCAGGAGCAAGAGGTTTATTTTTAGCGTGAACTCTTAAGATTTCTTCTCTACCCTTAAGGTCGGGTCTGCCAACAGTAACCTGTCTGTCAAAACGACCGGGACGAAGTAAAGCAGGGTCAAGAATATCAGGGCGGTTAGTTGCGGCAATAATAATGATACCTTCATTATTACCGAAACCATCCATTTCTACAAGCAATTGGTTCAAGGTCTGTTCGCGTTCATCATGACCGCCACCCATACCTGCGCCACGGTGACGTCCTACTGCATCGATTTCATCGATGAAAATAATTGCAGGAGAACTCTTTTTTGCCTGATCAAAAAGGTCACGGACACGTGATGCACCAACACCGACGTACATTTCTACAAAGTCAGAACCTGAAATTGAGAAGAAAGGAACATCAGCTTCACCGGCTACTGCACGAGCAAGTAATGTTTTACCTGTTCCGGGAGGGCCAACTAAAAGTACACCTTTAGGTATTCTTGCACCAAGCTCGGTGAATTTCTTAGGATCTTTCAAGAACTCAACAATTTCCTCAAGTTCTTCTTTTTCTTCATCAGCACCGGCAACCTCTTTAAATGTTGTTTTACGCTTTTCATCTTTACCGAATTTAACACGCGCTTTGCCAAAACTCATGGCACGATTGTTTTCGGAAGTGATGGAGTTATTCATTCTTTTAATAAAAATATAACCACCAACACCAAGAACAAGTACGCAAAGTATAATGGGAACTAACTGTAACCAGAAGGAATATGAAGTACCGGAAACATAATTATACTTAATAGGCTTATCGGGATTGTTACGGTTAAATTCAACAACCGCATCATGAACATCATCAATAAACAAATTAACATTGGGTACAGTATATTTAGTTGACGAACCATCATTCAACTTGAAATCGAGAGCTCCTGTCCCGATATTCAACTCATACTCTGTAACTTTTCCGCTATCAAAGTATTCGACAACCTGATAATACTCAAGTTTTGATTTTTTTGGAGTATCATTAGTTGAAACCGAAATAAGTATTACCATTACAAGCGGAATAAGAATGTATGGTAAAAATGATTTGAATTTTTCGCTGCGTTTTATAACAGCTCACCTCGCTTTTTAAATTATTCAGAATAAACTGATTCTTTTAAAACACCTATATACGGAAGATTTCTGTAATATTCATTATAATCCAAACCGTAACCGACAATAAACTCGTTCGGAACACGTGCGCCGATATAATCAGCATACAAATCAACTTCGCGTCTTTCCGGTTTATCAAACAGGGTGCAAACCTTTATACTGTTAGGATTCCTGGCAAGAAGAATCTCTCTGATATAGCTGAGCGTTCTGCCACTGTCAAGAATGTCCTCAACAATAAGAACATCCAAACCATCAATAGGGTTATCAAGATCTTTTATAATCTTAACAACACCGGATGATTTAGTGCCAGAACCGTAACTGGAAACAGCCATAAAATCTATATTACAAGAAAGATTGATTTCACGCATAAGATCAGCCATAAATATAACAGAACCTTTAAGAATACTGACAAGAAGCAGTTTTTTACCGTGATAATCTTCAGTAATTTTTGCCCCGAGTTCTTTAACTATTTTTGAAAGTTCTTCTTCAGAGATCAACACGCGGTCAATATCATTTATCATATTGTTACCTATCATTATCTTCTCCCCTTACGAAAATAATATTACTTGAATCGCTATCCACGGAACACCTTAAATCAACGCCAACCGAATACACCCAAAACACACCCATATCATCACATAAAAGCGGTAATGAGTCGCGTTTTTCGATAGGTACATTCATCTCATTAAAGAGTTTTTTTAATGATTTTGTTACCTTGCGTTTCGAAGGTTTAAATTTGTCACCTTCGCGGCGGGTCCTTAAACAAATATTTCCAATTATTTTATCACAATCAATAAGATTATCCAATAGTAAATTATTAATTTTTTCAGAATTATTTGTAAATTCAGCAATTTTTACGTTAAATAAGCCGTCGTCAAATTCAAAGGGCAATGACTCGACAATAATTTCAGTAAAACTTTCGTTTTCTTCCATAAAGAAAAAACGAATTTGCTTTTTTACAACTTCAACATAAATATTACCAAACAACTGTAATCTTCCTGTCGTAAATAAAAGCTGATAAATCTTATCTATTTTTTGACCATCAAGGCTTTTATCGCAAAATTTACGGAAAGCTAATACAATAGCCTGTTTAGCGATAACTTTATCACAATCCAAAAGATGTGTTACATCATAAATATTATCACCTTTATCGGCATTTAACAAAACATTATTCGCTTCTTTTGTAATAAAAGAAGTAACGTCTTTTGCAGATGAACAAAAAGACGTAATATTATTTAAAGCCCCAGAATTAATCTCATTCATAACAGGAATGATAAGATGTCTTATTTTATTCCTTGTGTAATCATCGGATAAGTTTGTACTATCAGTAATATAGTGGAGGTTATTAGCTTTACAATAGCCCTCAATTTCTTCACGTGTACATAAGATAAGCGGTCTTATTATATTGCTCCTTATGGGAGGAATACCGCAAGCACCATTAAAGGATGCACCTCTGATTATGTTGAAAACCACTGTTTCGGCATTATCGTTACAGTTGTGTGCTGTTGCAATTTTAACCGTCTCATCACATAAACTGTTGAAAAAATCATATCTGATTCTACGTCCACATTCTTCAAGAGACTCGCCTGTTCTTTCGGACTCTTCAATGCAGTTTGCCTCAAGCAGATGAAAAGCAATTCCGTTTTCACTGCAAAATCTTTCGGCAAAATCAGCATCGCGTAAAGCTTCAGCGCCTCTTATGCCGTGATTTACATGAGCAGCCTCAACAGTAATATTTAATTCACGTTTATAACAATTAAGGAAATGCAAAAGACAAAGTGAGTCTGCTCCTCCGGAAAATCCAACTACAATTTTTCTTGTGTTATCGAGCATTGAATATTCCTTTAAAGCAGACATAATTTTATCTTTAACTACTTGAGAAAAATCATTCATCTCTATACTCCAGGGTTGAGAAAAGTGTATATTGTGCATCCCAATGAAGTTTAACTCTATCGGTTGGTCCGTGTCTGTTCTTAGCTATATCTACATCCGCCTTAGTCATATCAATCTCATCGGCATTCTGTGAGCTATTCTTATAATAACCCTCACGATATAACATCATAACAATATCAGCATCCTGCTCAATTGAACCTGAGTCACGAAGATCGGAAAGCATAGGTCTGTTTGAAGCTTTACCATTTTTTTCAGGTCCACGTGAAAGCTGTGCACAGACAACAACCGGTATTTTCAATTCTTTAGCAAGCATTTTAAGGCTTCTGGTAATTTCGGTGACTTCCTGAACACGATTTTCTTTTTTACTTGCAGATTGCATAAGACCAAGATAGTCAATAATTATACAGTCTACATCCTTAGCACGTTTTATTTTCGATTTAATCTCCGGAACTGTAATTGATGCGGTATCGTCAAAATACAAATTGCATTTAGTAAGCCTGTCCGTTGCTTCTGCAAGACGCACCCATTCCTCAGATGAAATATCACCTGAACGGAGTTTGTTTGATTCTACACGCGCTTCTGTTGAAAGAATACGTGAAGCTAACTGTTCATTGGACATTTCCAAAGAGAAGAAAACAACTTTTTTACCAGTAAAAGAAACATTTCTGGCAATATTAAGAGCAAAACTGGTTTTACCCATAGCAGGACGTGCACCGATAAGAATAAGGTCAGAACGGTTAAGCCCCGAAGTTATTTCATCTATTTTTGAAAATCCCATAGGAATACCCTTATACTCATCAGCATTATCAGAAGAAATGTTAACAAGTGTTGGATAAACCTCGGAGGAAATGACATCACTGAGTCTTTGGAGTGAACCTGTGGTTTTGCCTTTTCTTATATCATAAATTTTCTGTTCTGCAGCATCCAGTATCTTATCAGCTTCCGCGCCACCGTCTACCGCAGAATCAATAATTTCTTTAGAAATAGTAATCAAAGAACGAAGAAAGTATTTTTCTCGAACTATTTTGCAATAATTTTCAACATTAGCTGCAGAAGGCACTATTTGAGCAAGTTGGAAAAGATAATTCTTTCCCGTATCCATATCAAAATCGCCATTTGAACTTAATTTGTCGAGAATTGTTAACGGGTCTATTCTTGAACCAAGTGTATCAAGGACAACTACAGCTTCAATTATAGCTTTGTGCTGAGGCATATAAAAATAATCCGGTTTTACATTTGAAAGCACAATACTGATACATTCAGGATTTATAAGTACAGAACCAATAACCGCTTGTTCCGTTTCCATACTATATGGAAGATTTATGTTATCAAAATTCGGAAGACTGTTTTTTTCAGCCATATCCACTACCCTTTCAGTTAAAAATTTTACTCCTCAACTACCTGAACTTTAAAATCAGCAGTCACCTGAGGATGAAGTTTTACCTGTGTATTGTAAGTACCAAATGTTTTTATATCATCAACATTAATTTTGCGCTTATCAACTTTAACGCCGAACTGGGTTGATATAAGTGCTGCGATTTCTTTTGCAGTTACCGAACCAAAAAGCTTGCCGTTTGCACCACCTTTGGCTTTAATAACTACTGTCTTACCATTAATTTTTTCAGCAAAAGATTTAGCTGCTTTGAGTTCTTCATCTGCTCTGAATTTTTCTGAAGACTGTTTATTTCTCAACTCAGAAACTAACTGTGCATTCATTTCTGCAGCAAGACCTCTGGGGAAAAGGAAATTACGCGCATATCCTTCCGATACACTTACCTTTTCGCCTTTTTTTCCTAAACCTTTAACATCACTTTTTAAAAAAACTTCCATTTATTAAACCTCCGTTTGAAAGATTATTTATTTAAATTATATTCATCAATGGCATCAATCAACATATCGATCGCTTGATCAACACCTGAACATTTCACCTGAGCTGCAGCCATTGTGCTATGACCGCCACCACCAAGTCTCTCCATTATAAGTTGAACGTTTTCTTCGCCCAAAGAACGTGCTGATATCTGGAACTTACCGACACCTATTTTATATAAAACGAAAGATGCCTTAATACCTTCAATCCTTAACATATCATCAGCAGCAGTGGCAGTAATAATTCTTAAATTCTTATTATCACTGACTGTACTACCAATCATAAAATCATCGTATATTTTACTTTTGCTTATAATTTCATTTTTTAAAGCGACCATATCAGCATTAAGTGAAAAAAGTTTTTTTACAGCAACAGTGTCAGCACCGCTTTCGCGTAAAAAACCTGCTGCCTCAAACGTTCGCTGAGATGTTCTTAAAACGTATTCCTTAGTATCCAACACAATACCTGACAACAACGCTGTTGCAACAACAGCAGACAGGTTGTCCTGAATTGAAGAATACTCGATTAATTCTGCTACCATTTCGCAAGTAGAAGATGCTGAAGGAGAACTATAAAAAATCTCCGCATCTTCAATATAGTCATCAGAAAGTCTGTGATGGTCAATTATAACTGTAGTTCCTGCAAGATCATATAAATCAGGTGAATCCAAAAGCATTTTTCTATGAGTATCAACCACAATAACAACAGAATCGTCATCACAAAGATCCAAGGCTTTAGATGGTGAAATAAATGAATTAAAACCATCATCTTGCGAACGTGATACAAGGTCATCAGAAAGTGTGGTTTTTGAATCAACCACAACAAATGCCTGTAACCCTAATGAAGATGCAAAAAATTGCATACCCATCGCAGCACCTATGGCATCGTAGTCCGAATACTTATGACCAACAATAAACACTTTTTTATAATTCTTGATAAGTGTGGATATGTTCGCAGCAGTCTGCCTGGGAGAAACACGTGAATTATCATTTAAACGGTTAGATACACCACCGAAATATATGTAACCATCTTCAGTGTAAATTGCAGCCTGGTCACCGCCCCTACCCAACGACATATCAAGTGCTTTTCGTGCTTTGTTTTCGCATTCGCTGAATGTTTCTCCTGTACCGACACCGATTGACAAAGTAGCATTAACAGGTAAATCGTTATATGTGTAATTCCTCACCTCATTAAGCACAGAAAATCTATTTTCAGAAAGAGTATCCAGATTTCTTTTTTCACCTATTACAAGGAAATTACCATTGCCGATTTTTTTCAGAATAACTTCTTCATTCTTAAGCCATTCTTCAACTCTGCTTTCAATACCGCTTGATACGAGAGCAAATTTACTATCAGTAAGACCCCTGGATAATTGCTCAATATTATCTACAAGAATAAGCATAACAAACGGACGCGAAAAATGATATTCTTCGGCAATTTCTTTAAAATAAGTATCATCAAAAAGAAAAATGCACATCGAAGATTTTGTTGAACTTTTAACCGGCATTGCAAATGTTGTGTACTTTCTATCTGCAAAAACGGCATCGGAAACGCGTTCTTCCGAAAGTTTGGAAATTGAAAAATCCTCAAAAAAATCCTTCATAGAGAGTTTTTTTATATCATAACTCTCTATAATATCAGATTCAAATTGCTTATTATACCACGTAATGTTACCGTATTTATCACACATAACTGCCGGTAATGGGAAATATAAGTCATCATCCGTATCGGCAAAAAGTGCGTTATTAACTTGATAAACATATTTTTTGGTATTTGAAAAACTGAATACAGAATAGATGATATTGAATAAAAGAAAAATCCCGAAAGCAATTAAAAATGCAATAGAAACACTGATGTTAAAAAAGTAGGATACTACCGCAAAAACAAACAGAAACACGGCAGAAATAAATCCTACAGGATTTTGAAAAAAGAATGCTTTAAACTTCATCCGATTCCTCCGTCAATACGACAAAGCAAATAAAACACAAAATTAAATATTCGTGTACTTTGCCGGATTAATGTTAAAAGATTATACCTGCATAAGAACAGGCAAGATCATTGGACTTCGCTTTGTTCTTTCATACATAAGACGTGATATTTCATCACGAAGCTTATTGTTCATTGAATTAATATCAAAACTGTATGGCGGGAAACTATCTATAACATGCATTGATAAAGCTACCGCTTCTTTCATAAGCAGCTCCGCTTCTTTTACATATACAAAACCTTTCGAAAGCACCTCAGGTCCCGAAAGAAGTTCGCCCGAAGCACCATCAATAGTAGCAGCAATGATTATGATTCCATCCTGACCTAAGTGAAGACGCTCTTTCATAACACGGGTACCGACATCACCTACACCATAACCATCAACATAAACCTTGCCGTTTGCCACAGTACCGGAAACAGTGATATTACGTTCACTTACCGAAACTTCGTAACCATTATCAGCAATAAGAATATTATTCTGATCAACACCTACACTCTCGGCAATTCTTGCATGGTAACGAAGATGCTTTTGTTCACCATGAACAGGAATAAAATATTTCGGTTTTACCAGTGAAAGCATAATCTTTAATTCTTCCTGACAAGCGTGACCTGATACATGTACTTCGTACATTTTTTCATAAATAACACTAGCACCTAATTTCAGCAAATCATTTATTACACGATAAACTGTTTTTTCGTTGCCCGGGATAGGTCTTGCAGAAATAATAACGCAATCATTAAAGCCGATATTAACTTTACGATGGTTGCCTGAAGCCATTCTTGAAAGTGCAGACATCGGCTCACCCTGGCTACCCGTAGTAATAATAACAAGTCTGTCATCGGAATATTTCTTCATTTCATCAATTCCGATAAGAGTACCGTCCGGAATATTTACATAACCGAGTTCAGATGCAATAGAAACAACATTTTCAAGGCTTCTACCGGAAAGAGCAACTTTACGACCTGTTTGAGAAGCAATGTTAATAATCTGCTGAACTCTATGGATGTTTGAAGCGAAAGTAGCGATAATTATCCGTCTGTCGCCGGCTTGCGCAAAGAGATTTCTGAAAGTTTCGCCCACTTTACTTTCGCTCTGTGAATAACCGGGCTGTTCAGCATTTGTTGAATCGGAAAGTAAGCAAAGAACACCTTCATTTCCGAGTTCAGCAAATCTTGATAAATCAATTATACTTCCATCAATGGGACTTGTATCAATTTTAAAGTCACCTGTCTGAACAATTGTACCCGCATCACATTTAATTGCCAGGGCAACAGCATCAGGAATTGAGTGATTAACATTAATAAATTCAACAGAGAAATCGCCTAAAACAACTTCCTCCTCTGCTTTTACAATATGAATATCAACTTCATAATCAAGTTTATGCTCTGCAAGTTTACCGCGAATAAGTCCTGCTGTAAGCTTGGTTGCATAAACAGGAATTTTAACTTTCTTTAAGAGATAACACAAAGCTCCGATGTGGTCTTCGTGACCATGGGTAATAATAACACCTTTTATTTTATCGGAATTACGTTCCACAAATGTAAAATCCGGAATAACGAAATCAACACCCAATTGATCAGACTCAGGAAAAGCAAGACCGCAATCAACTATAAGCATTGACTTTCCGAATTCATAGCAAGTCATATTTTTACCGACCTCGTTAATACCGCCAAGGAAGGATATTTTAACAGGCGCTGAATTAACCGAAGAATTTACACGCGAATAGAGAGTTGATGTTTTATTGTTCTTAGAACTTGTGTTTTTCTTACTCTTCTTTGGTTGCTTTTCGTTCTTCTTATGTGGTTGGGTAGTTTTTTTGCTATCCATACGAGCATCCTGCTTTGTATTTTTGGTTTTTTTTGTGTTTTTAGTGGTTTTAGTTGTTTTCTTTTTATTCTTTTGTGTTTCTTGTTTTGTATTATTTTCTTTTTGCATATTTCTCTCCTAATCAAGTAAAAAACATTCGTAAAGTATAGAAAGATCTGTGAAAAAAACTGTATATGTATCGCCGACTCTGACAAGACGGCATAATTATCTAATATATCATTTATATATAATACATTTAAACTTATTTATTGTCAAGTTTTAATAAAGACTCAATCAGCTATATTTGCTTATCATTTCACATAAGTTACCGACGATTTCTTTGGCTGCTTCAACCGTTACCGCTTTAGCTACAATCTTTAATGAACCATCAACATTTTTATTTATACGAATTTTCGTTTCACCATCCTGATAACGCAATTCTCCTCGTACAAAATCGATTGAATTATTACTGCTTAACCGAGACGCCAAAGCGCTTAAGGGTAAGTTGGTTGTAATAGTGTTTTCAGCAAGATAAAAAGTAGGTAAAGCCTTATATGCATCCTTTAAATTCATATTATTTTCATGTAAAATTTCAATTAGTTTAAAGCAAAGTACAACCGCGTCAAGACTCCACAATTCCTTTTGATTTTTGTTTAAATTTTTATAAAAAACATCGCCTTTTCCCTCAACAAAATGTGATGCAATTTCAAGTAATTTTCCGTGTGAATAACATATTCCGTTATATTCAGCAGTTAATTTTGTCCCCTCTTGATTAATATTAAATAATACTCTTTTTTCATCAGTTTTAAAACCGATTTTTGATGCGGCAATTTCAACAATGGTAAGAATTCTTTTGTTTTTACATTCAAATATGGGCATAAAATCCAGTTTTTCATTAAAATCTTTAATTAAATTCTGCACATACATCCTTTGCATACCATGTATTTGACGAATCCCTTTGCATTCATCTGAATTACATCGTTTAATATCTGAAAAAGTCATAATATTTTTAATGTTATAATAGTCACTGTTTGACAAAGAGTATGTGTTTTTGGAAAAAACGGTTATGGCAGTACCATCATTGCTACCACTGATAAAAACCGCACATTCAAGTTCACAAAAAGACATATAATAATGAAGTGAAGAAAGAAAAGTATTACCGAAATCATAACAAGCGGCACCCGTAGTCATAAGTCCACCCATAAGAGCCAATTTAAGTGCCGTTGAATTAAGATGACCATCTCCTGCAACAGCTATCTTCGGAGAATTAAATGCAATACCTATAACTGCGCCTAAAAGTGCCGATTTTTCGGGAGAATAACCATAAAAACCTGCGGGAGACTGATTATTTTCCTGCTTAAAGTTAACGTAGTTTTTCTTAAAATCGTCAATTCTTGAAAAAGGTCTTATATACGATGAGTTTTCAATAATACTGTCTTCGCCAAGTGAACTCTCTCGGCCTAAAACTGTATCAGAAAACACAACGGAATTTCTACGAATTGTTACATTTTCGCAACACATAACCCCATCCAGGAAACATCCGGAAGAAATATAACTTCCCTGTCCCACAAAACTGTTACGAACATTACTATTTTTTGCAATCAGTGAATTTTTCATAACCGAAGTGCAAGGCCCTATAACGCATCCATTCTCAACTTGTACACCTTCGTCAAAAAACACAGGCGGAATAATAACAAAATCTCCTTGTGGTATTTTAGATTCTGCAAAAACGCCTTGTGCAACTTCCGGCAACCTGAAGGCAGTTTTCCCTTTAAGAATATCAGCAACAAGACTTTTATAGTCACTCGGGTTATTTACCACCTTTGAATAACAATCAATTTTTATATTTTCCGTAGCACACGATTTCAATTTTTCAATAGTAAACTCATTGTTAGAAATCATTTCAAAAACATCATTCATTTCAACGGCAATTCCTATTAAATCACCATTAAAGGAAGTTATTACAGTGTTTCTGGAAAAAAATTTTTCTGATAAGGTCAAATCATCTTGAATTTCAAAATAAGTATCACTGAAGAAAAACAAAACATAATTTCTATTTTGACTCAAGAAAACACACTTAATACTATCAATGTCGTTTATAATCTCCCATTTGCAGTCAAAATCATTTTCAAATGAATCCGAAGATGTTGAATAAACGTATGTTTTTTTGGTTTTAATCAAGTTTATATTTTTCAAAATTTCGCTACCAAGGGTACGATTAAAAAGCGGTAATTCCAGGCAAGAAGAAACACCGAAACATTCATTTAAATCCTTATAACCAATATCAATTAAAACCGATATCATTCCTTGCGCCCCCGAAATTATAAAAAATATTATTTATATCTTTAAAATGTTCCGAAAATATGTTAATATGTAAAAAAAATTAAAAAGGACACAAAATGAAAACAGTAGAAATTTTTACAGATGGTGCTTGTAGCGGTAATCCCGGTCCCGGTGGTTGGGGTGTAATACTCAGATGTAACGGTACCGAAAAAGAGTTAAGCGGCGGAGAAAAAAACACAACAAACAACAGAATGGAGCTCACTGCAGTTATTGCTGCTTTAAAAGCTCTTAAATATCCTTGCGAGGTTACTGTTACAACCGATTCTAAATACGTCTATGAATCAGTAACTAAAGGCTGGGTTTATTCCTGGCAAAAAAACGGTTGGAAAAAAGCTGACAAAAAACCGGCTTTAAACCCTGATTTATGGTCTGAATTACTTGAATTGCTGAATATCCATAAAGTTACTTTTAATTGGGTAAAAGGTCATAATGAACATCCGGAAAACGAACGTTGCGACAAATTAGCAGTCAGAGAATGTGAAAAATACAAATAAAAAACCGACTTATGACATTTGAATGTCATAAGTCGGTCATTTTTTATTGTTTTACTTTATTTACTGCATCAATTAATTCTTGGATACTATCAGCAATCATATTCGCCATTTTCGAACTAACAGAATTCGTTTCCTCATAATGACGTCTATTATGTTTATCTCTTCCGTCGTCTAAATATGGTGACTTTTCATCCAGTAAGAAATCATTGGGTGGTAAAACATAACCGAGTTCATCGTTTGCCAGTCCAAAAATCAGTATTTCTTTATCCCCTGCTATATCACACAACAAAGGTGGATTAGCTTCGGCACCTTTACCTGTCGCAGATTCTTCAGCAGGCAAAGCACCACCGAAAGCAAGTTCGGGAAAGAGTTCGCAAGGTAAAAGAAGTATCTTCTTACCGCCGATTTCGTAATATGTAACTTCAGATTTTAAAGTCCAATAAAGTGGTGCATTCTTAGTTGCATATTTTTCGGCATCCATTATGCCAACGTCACAAGCAAGTGTAAGCACGGGATTTTCTACATCTGCATAAAATTCTTTGGTTGAAAAATTAACCAAAGGCAAAAGTTTGATATCATTTGAAATAGACATTGCATAATCAGCGAGTTTATAGCCTATGTCCCTGGTTGACTCGATAAGTCGGTGTTCATTTCTTAAAACATTTTCATCCGGAATATCCATACTTATCATTCCGCCGATAGCACCAACGGTATAGAGCGTGTCAGCGTTCGTTGTTTTCTTGATTTTTTCGCGTAAATAGCAAGGAAAATCCGCACTGACAAGATGATTGCAACCTTGAAGCGACTCGGAATGTGAGGCAAAGTTGAGTATCCATGTTTCGTTACTTCCGTCATCGGGCACAAAACGAAAACGTGTAAGAATTTTTGAATAAACGATTGGTGTTCTGATATCTTCTTGCATATCAGGAACTTCGATAGTCCCTAAATAGAAATCACCGCTTTTCCGATTCTCAAAAGCATCAAACGCAATTTTCTTAACAGCATTAAAGAGTATATCCATGAACTTATCGTTCTTTCCTGTAAAAGGCAAGGGACCCCAGATACCCATTGTGTCTATACCTGCGTGATTATGTGTAGAAACAACATCAATTTTTCTGCATCCGGATATTTCACAGAACTTCTCAAGCATTTTTCTGATTTTAATAACATCTTTGTTAAGGAGTCCTACAACATCCAAAGAAACGAGTAAAACGCCACCTCTACCGCTATTATCATCAATAAACACCGCATGTGCATACTGTGGATCTATAACACCTCGTGCAGGATTGTTTTCGCCATAACCGGCTATGTAATATTTTTTTGTATCAATGTCATCGGGAAGTAAAATTTCTTTTGCAAAACCTATGGTATATTTTTCACTTTTAGATTCTTTAAGAAAATCTACATATGTATCCTTCAAGGGTTTAACCGCTTTCTTTTTCAGACCAAAAAAGCCACGTGTTTTTACAAAAGAAGTAAGTAATGATGATATTACCGACATATTAACCTCCGTTCAAAGTTTTTTTCTAGTTTTATAGTCGGGCATAAACTGTGAAATAAAATTATAGAATTCTTTGCTGTGATTATGATGCTTGATATGTGCTAACTCGTGAACAACAACATAATCAATAAAACGCTCATCTTTATCCATAAGATAAAGGGAGAAGTTCAAACTATTTGTTCCGGTACAGGAACCATAACGTTTTTTAGCTGAATTGATTTTAACCGCAGTTGGTTTAACACCCATAATTTTTGAATAATAATCAACCTTCAAAGGTATAACAGATTTCGCTTTATTACGAAGAATTTCAATTTCCTCATCTGAATATTCTTTTTTATTTTTCGCTCTCTCCTGTTGTGAAGCCAGGGATTTTTCAATCCAGGTTTCCTTTTCCGAAAGAATTATTTCGATTTCTTTTTGAGACATTCGCAAAGGCGCCCTTACTATTATCTTGCAATCGGAATCAACTTGTAAAGAAAGCGTTTTTCGCTTAGAACGAATTAAATCATATTGAAATTTCATATCAAAAACCGTCTTTATATTCCTCTAAAGCTTTACCACCACGAGATAAATATTCGTTATAAAGTTTTTCTTTATATTCTGCCGAATACTCGTACGCCCACAAATCATAAACACCTTTAAAACTTTCAAAAGTTTCGTCTGGATAAACCTTAACCTCACCTTTTTTATAAGGCAAATCAATTTCAACAGTGCCGTTTGATGCAATATAATATTCATCAGCAACTTCAATTGAAACTCTGTTGGCGCTCCAGTGGTCTAATTCTTCATCAAATTTAATTTGTGTAACAGGAAAAAGAGCTACATCTGCATCAACAAGTCTGTAAAAATTGTCTGTAGTGCCAAAATGGCCGTGATGCGCCTGCTGAACAATGTCTGACTTTAAATAACCCGGATATCGGGCTTCAAGTATATAGCTCTCCTCATGTCCCGCATCACCCGGGATGAGAATTTTGGTATCCTCGGCAGTCAGCATAATAACAACTGATGAATCGTTATAATTGCTGTTGTCGTTTGGAAAAACGTCCTCATGAGAGCAAAGCACATCAATTTTTAAGTTGTCTATATAAAAAGTCTGACCGGTATGAAGTCTGATAACAGGCACTTCGGGATGATTTTCAAGAACTTTATAAAACAAATTATAGTAACCGCGATGAGAATCCATCCAATCTCCACCATCACGATGATCGAATGAAATCAAATTTAAATACAAGTTATCTATAACCGTATCTTTACAATAAAACTCAATATAACTCATAAATTGAGCAATATGATCCTCATGTCCGTGTGAAAAGAACCAACCTGCAATATGTATTTTTTCATCTGCCGGAGTTCTTTCTCTCAAAAAATCATGGATGCGCTCACAGTCATTTATTGAGTATGTATGAGCACTGTCAATAATAAAGAAAGCACCTGTTGATGTCCGTAAAATATAGCACATTCCGCAATCAATAAGGGAATGGTCAACCTCGAACTGCCAAAATGTTGTTTTTGCTCTATTTACTATATTATCAGATTTAACGAACTGAGGAAAATCAGTGTTGTCATCAATAACAAGCCTCACGGTTTTATCACATTCATAATAGCCGAGAGACACGGTAATATTATTATTTTTATAAAATTTGAAATAGTTGTTTTCAATTTGATTTTCGTTGATAAGTTCAAATGATGATTCTTTAAGTTTCCGGGAATACATCAAAAACCTTTCATAAGCAACATCTTTGAATAAATAAAGTTCACAACCATCTCCGGACGGATAAAATAAATAATCACCGAAATTAGGCAAAGGCATTTTTTCAATCAAATTACTCATAACAGGGTCTACTCCATATCAGTTATCAAACAAAATAAAATCTAAAGTTCTAAGTTACTAATAAAGTCAACAATTTGCTTTTTATCGGCAGAAACTTTTCCTTGTATCATTGTATCTCTGCCGCCACCTCTGCCACTCAAAACAGAGTTAATTGTTTTTGCAACATTTTTCATATCAAGAGTTAAACTACCGGCAATATATGAATAACCGTTCTCATCATTACCAGAAAAAATCACGCAAAGTTTACTTTCAGACATACCGAAATTTGCAAGTTCACGCATCATATCGGCATCATAGCAGTTTGTTATAAAGTAAGAGCACTCGCCAATTGTAACAAGGTTTGGTTTATCATTTTCTGCAACTGATAATTTAAAGTTGTAGAAATCTTTGCGAACAGAATCAAGTTCACCTAGTAAACGCTGAACAGACGCAGAAATTTCGCCCTGTTTTGCAGAAAGAAGACCCGAAACTTCATAAACACTTTTATACTTTTCACGATAATCGTGTAAAGCATCGGCACCACATTTCATAACCAGTCTGACACCACCGCGATGTCGCACAAAATCAAGAATTTTTATAACACCGATTTCACCTGTAAAAGCCACATGAGGAGCGCAACAAGCACATAAATCCGTGTTTTCAATCTCTACTAAACGGACGTTTTCCGTTAAATCAAGTTTACTTCTGTATTCAAGCCCGGAAAGTTCGTTTTTATCAGGAAAATAACACTTAATTTTATAGTTAGAGTAAACTACTAAATTTGCTTTTTCTTCAATTAAATCGAGTTCTTCTCGTGTAAGTTCACCGTTAAAATCAACAGTTACGTAATCGTCCTCCATATGAAAACCAACATTATCGTAACCGAACATACTGTGGACAATACCCGAAACGATATGTTCACCGCTATGATTCTGCATTCGCGAAAAACGTGTATCCCAATCAATTTTACACTCGTACTGCTGACCGACTATTAATGCTTCATTTGAAAAATGAATAATTTCACCATCAGTTTCCTGTACATCGGTTATTTTTACATCTCCAATAAAACCACTGTCAGCCTTTTGACCGCCACCTTCCGGGAAAAAGGCAGTTTTATCAAGAATTATTTTATAAATGTTCCCTGTAAATTCGCAAGAGAGGACACTTGCATTAAAAACTTTAATGTAAGCATCCTCGTAGTATAGTTTTGAAGTAAGCATAATTATCCTCTGTAAAAAATAAGTGAAGCGGCAATAAGGTATTGCGCTATGTAATAGAACAAATGGTTAAATGTTATTGCAACTTGATTTTTTCTGTCTTTTTCATTGATGCCGAAATAAAGACCTGCCAACAATCCGTCAGATATAAGAAAAAGTATCATTGCAACAGCAAACATAATTGTATGTGTATTGCTTTCGGATATTGCATAACCGAAACCTAAACCAACAGTTAAACCGACAATACCTATATAGATTGCAGTAATCGCCTTGAATTTACCGAATTTAATTTTCATGAATTTTTCAGAAACCATTACAAAAATGAACATAAACACGCCACCGCACAATGCGTGAATCAGGTTTTCCACTTCTACTCCGTAGGTGAAAATAAGAGATGCAAAATAAAACAGATGACCTATCAGGAAACTGATAAAGCCTACCCGAAGAAAATTATTAGAATCTTTTGAGTAAGTATATTTTAAATCAAGAGCAATATCACCAATCGTCCCCATACAAGCACCGGCAACAGTAAATGCACCTAAATAATCAGGACAAACCGGATTGCCAATGAACCCAAATAATGCCGTAAAGATAAACAAAATGCTGGCAGTTCCCTTTATAATAACTGTATTTAAAGGCACTACGGCTTTGCGATTAAACAGAAAAATAATAACTGCCACTATACCAAGTACTAAAAATATATACTCCATATACCAAATCCTCCCCTCACTATCTACAATTTTAACACAATAGTATATAAAAAGCAATTCAAGCACCACAAAAACGATTGCATAATTTTAAGCTTTAATATTTGGTGATTTTCACTATCTTTTTATACTTGATTTTCTAACAAAAGAGTGATAACATATTTGTAAAGTTAATACGCCAATAACTTTACGCAAATAACGAGAGCTGTTTTTCATAGACAGCTCTCGTTATTTTATTTCGTATTTTTTGTTACTTTTAAATAATTTTAATCCCTATATTTCATTACCGCTCGCTTACAAAATATGGTGTTTTTTATTGATTTATCAAACAACTTGTAGTATTATTTATATGTATATTTATATTGTATTGCTATATTATTTTCAAGAAAAAAGCTGTAAACGCTTCGAAAGAAACATTAAAATCTGATAATCCAAACTATTTTAAACTTTCACAATCTATCGCTGATGCGATTTGTGACAATATTGAAAAACACATAAAAATATTTAACATGGACAATTAAAAACAAGGAGATTTATTTATGAAATACATAGAATTTGACAACAACAAAGAATATGATTTAATCCTTCTGGGTCGTGTAGCTGTTGACTTCAACCCAACAGATTATTACTGTCCCCTTTCCGAAAGTACAACTTTCAAAAGATATTTGGGAGGCTCACCGGCAAATATTGCGGTTGGTCTTTCAAGACTCGGTAAAAAATGCGGATTTTTTGCGAAAGTTTCTGATGACGAATTAGGTACTTTCGTTGAAAACTTCTTTAAAAATGAGGGCATCGACTGTTCACACATTACTCGTTGCAAAAATGGTGAAAAAATCGGTCTTACATTTACCGAAATCCGTTCCGAAACAGAAAGTTCGATACTCATGTACAGAAATGAGGCAGCTGATCTTAAACTTTCAGTCGAGGATATTGACGAGGAATATATTAAGAAAGCAAAAGCTTTACTCATTTCCGGAACTGCACTTTGCGAAAGTCCTTCAAGAGAAGCTGCGCTTAAAGCAACTTTTATTGCTAAGAAAAATAATATTCCTGTTATTTTTGACATTGACTATCGTGCTTACAATTGGAAAAACAACGATGAAATAGCTATTTACTATTCAACAGTTGCATCTAAAGCAGATATTATCTTAGGTTCTCGCGAAGAGTTTGATTTAACAGAAAAACTCATCGGACTTGACGGAACTGATGAAACAAGTGCAAAGTACTGGCATTCCAATGGTGCAAAAATTGTAATTGTAAAGCACGGCAAAGAAGGTTCAACAGCTTACACAAATGACGGAGAGAATTACAAAATCAAACCATTCCCTGTTAAACTGCTTAAATCCTTTGGCGGCGGTGATGGTTATGCTTCAGCATTCCTTTACGGAATATTCGAAGGCTGGGACATAATTGATGCTCTTGAATTCGGCTCAGCTTCTGCCGCTATGCTTGTCGCAAGTCACGCTTGTTCTCAGGATATGCCATCTGTTGATGCTGTAAAAGAATTTATTAAGAAAGAAAAAGAAGAGTACGGCGAAATGATTGCACGAGGATAATAAAAAATGAAGAAGTCAAAAAAATCAGAAAAAGGAAAATCTAAAAAACCGACCTTTAAAAAAATCATTTCCGTTTGTTTGGTGCTAATTTTACTTCTTGCCTCAATTCCCGTTATTTTAAACATATACATAATAAACTATTCGTCACAGTTCATACTCACACGGGAAGAGTTTGAAGAAAAAACAGTTGACTGCGTTATGGTATTAGGCGCAGGTGTCTGGGGTGATGATCCCTCCCACATGCTTGAAGAACGCCTCAACAGAGGTATTGAAGTATATAAAACACAGTGTACTGACAGACTTCTTATGAGTGGGGATCACGGCAGAGAAGAATATGACGAAGTGAATGTTATGAAGAACTTTGCCATAGAAAGCGGTGCCGTGCCTGATGAAGTATTTATGGACCATGCCGGTTTTTCAACTTATGAGTCAATGTATCGCGCAAGAGATGTATTCGATGTTGACTCGCTTGTTATAGTTACACAGAAATACCATTTATACAGAGCTATTTACGATGCAAGAAAACTCGGTCTTGAGGCGTATGGCGTTGCTGCTGACGGTCAATACAACTACGCAATTAACGTGAGAACATATAATAATGTTCGTGAATCACTTGCTAGGTGTAAAGATTTTGTTTGGTGTATTATCCAACCTGAACCTACATATTTAGGTGAAATAATCCCTATCAGTGCAAGTGGCAACCTTACTGATGATAAGGTAACAGACCAGAATTCCGAAAACGTTTAATTATCTGAAAGGAATGAAAACAATGTTTGAAAAACTTTCTTTAAACGATCAAAATGAAAGAATTATCTGCGAAATGAATGGCAAACACGCAGATATGCTAATGAATATTAAAGTAAAGCGTTTTAACTCCGGCGACACTTTAACGTTACACGACAATGACTGTGAAACCGCTTTTCTTATACTTTACGGTGATGTTGACATCAGTTGGAATGGTGAAACAAAAAACATGGTAAGGGAAACCCCTTTTGTTAAGGCATCATATTGTTTACATGTCCCAAAAGAAACGGAAGTATCCATTAAAGCAAATAAAGATTCAGAAATTCTTATACAACAAACAGACAATGATATTATATTTACACCTGTTTTCTATACACCTGATATGATTCTCTATCAACATTTCGGCAAAGACCAATGGGAAGGCACCGGATACAGAATTGTTTCAACTGTGTTCGACCCTGACAACGCACCATATTCAAATATGGTTCTTGGCGAGGTTTATAACCAGCCCGGACGTTGGTCAAGTTATCCTCCCCACCACCATCCCCAACCTGAAGTTTATTATTATCAGTTTGATAAACCTCAAGGATTCGGCGCTGCATTTGTCGGAGACGATGTTTTCAAAAGTGTTCAAGGCAGTGCTGTTTATATTCCTGATGGCAAAGATCATCAGCAGGTAGTTGCACCGGGTTATGAAATGTGTTACATCTGGATGATTCGCCATTTACCGGATGACCCTTGGTACAAAACCACAAGATTTGTTTCAGAAGAGCATCAGTGGCTTACAAAATAAATTATTTTCTTTTAGGAGTGATATAAATGCCTATTATGACAATGGGTCAAGCCCTTGTAAAATTCCTTGATAACCAATATGTATCTTTCGACGGAAAAGAAACTAAATTTGTCGATGGTATTTTTACTGTTTTCGGACACGGAATAGTTTGCGGTCTCGGTCAGGCGCTTGATGAAAACAGAGGTTCTCTTAAAGTATATCAAGGTAAGAACGAGCAAGGTATGGCACACGTTGCCGCAAGTTTTGCAAAACAGCATAACAGAAGAAAAATTATTGCTTGTTCATCTTCAATCGGTCCCGGTGCTGCTAATATGATTACTGCTGCCGCTACAGCAACAGTTAATAATATCCCTTTGTTGTTATTCCCTGCTGACACATTTGCTTGTCGTCAGCCTGACCCCGTTTTACAACAGTTTGAACAGCCCTACTCATTATCAGTAACAACAAATGATGCATACAAACCTGTTTGCAGATATTGGGATAGAATAGTTCGTCCCGAGCAACTTATGTCTGCAATGATTAATGCTATGCGCGTTCTCACAGATACAGGTAACACAGGTGCGGTTTGTATTGCTCTTTGTCAGGATGTTGAGGGCGAAAGCTATGATTATCCCGAAGAATTCTTTGCAAAAAGAGTGCATAAAATCACAAGAATTGCTCCGGCAAGTGACGAAATCGCTGATATTGCCGAGATTTTAAAAACGGCAAAAAAACCTCTCGTTATTGCAGGTGGAGGTGTAAGATACTCTGAAGCCGGTGAAACTGTTCAGAAATTCTGTGAAAAACATAATATTCCCTTTGCTGAAACACAGAACGGCAAATCTGCTGTATTATCTTCTCACAGCCTTAACGTAGGTGGCGTTGGCGTTACAGGTAACCTTTCTGCCAACCTAATTGCAAAAGATGCAGATGTAGTCATAGGTATAGGAACACGTTTTTCAGACTTTACAACTGCTTCTAAATCACTTTTCAAAGACGATGCTAAGTTCATAACTATCAACACTGACAGATTCGATGCATATAAACTTTCCGCAACTAAAGTTGTTTGTGATGCTAAGCTTGGCATTGAGACTTTAGATTCTGCAATTGGTGATTACAAAACAGAATACACAACCGAAATCGCTGAAGCTAAAAAAGCCTGGGACGAAGAAATGGTTCGCCTTTCCGAATACCGATATTCAGAAAACTTCGAACCCATTATCAAGGCAAGATACGAAGATACTATCCCCGAATTTGTTGAAAAAACCGGCGGTACTATCACACAGACTGCCGCCCTTGCACTTATAAGGAAAACAATAGATGATGATGCCATCGCAGTTGCAGCAGCCGGTTCACTCCCCGGTTGTATGCAAAGAATGTGGACTACCGACAGTCTTTACAGTTATAATATGGAATATGGCTATTCATGTATGGGTTATGAGATTGCAGGTGCATTAGGCTCAAAACTTGCAGAACCCGATAAGGAAGTTTATGCTTTCTGCGGTGATGGCAGTTACTTAATGCTTCACAGCGAACTTGTTACAGCAATTCAGGAAAACAAAAAAATTAACGTTCTTTTATTCGATAACTCCGGTTTCGGTTGTATTAACAATCTTCAGATGTCAAACGGTATAGGAAACCTTGCAACTGAATTCCGCAAACGTGACGAAAATGGCGATCTTCTTGGTGAAATATTCACTATTGATTTTGCAAAATCCGCTTCCGGTTACGGTGTAAAAACATATACTGCCAGAACAATGGAAGAACTCGAGGCTGCACTTATGGACAGCAAAAAGCAGAACGTTTCGACACTTATTGATATAAAAGTTCTACCAAAATCGATGACCGATGGTTATGGTGCATGGTGGCACGTCGGCATTGCATCAACATCCGCAAATGAAGCAGTTAATGCTGCCTTTGAAAATAAAGAAGAAAATCTTAGAAAAGCGAGGAAATTCTGATGCTTGATAAAAACAAAGTAAAACTCGGTATAGCTCCTATCGCGTGGACAAACGATGATATGCCGGACCTTGGAGCAGAAAACACATTTGAACAGTGCATATCCGAAATGGCACTTGCAGGCTTCACAGGTTGTGAAGTAGGCAACAAGTATCCCAAAGATACCGCTGTTCTCAAAAAAGCCCTTGACCTTCGCGGTATGCAAATCTGCAACGCATGGTTCTCAACTTTTCTTACAACCAAACCCTATGAGGAAACAGAAAAGGAATTCATTGAACACATTACTTTCCTTAAAGAAATGGGTGCAAAGGTTGTAGGTGTTTCTGAACAAGGGCACTCAATCCAGGGAACAGATCTCTCAATATTCGATGATAAATATGTAATGAATGATGAAGAATGGGATATGCTCTGCACCGGTCTTAACAAGCTCGGTAAAGTTGCTAAGGATATGGGAATCACCCTTACTTTCCATCACCATATGGGTACTGTTGTACAGACTGAGGCTGAAATAGACCGACTTATGGATAATACAGACCCCGAGCTTTTCAATCTTCTTTTCGACTCAGGTCACCTTGCTTATTGCGGTGAAGATTATATGAGTGTACTCAAAAAATACATCAAACGCATCAAGCATGTGCATCTTAAAGATATCCGTCCTGACGTTATAGCTGACGTTAAGGCTAAGGGTGAAAGCTTCCTTCAAGGTGTAAGAAAAGGTACTTTCACTGTACCCGGTGATGGTGTTATCGACTTTGCACCTATATTCGATGTTCTTGCAGAAAACAACTATGAAGGCTATGTTCTTGTTGAAGCTGAACAAGATCCGGCTATTGCTAATCCATTTGAGTACGCACTTAAAGCAAGAAAATATATTGCTGAAAAAGCAGGATTATAATCATAAAAGTAAAAAACCAAGAAAGGTGAAATACAATGTCAGCAGAAAAAATTAAATATTTTTGCAACGGCGAATATCTTGAATCTAAAACAGATGTATGGTACGACCTTCACAACCCAAGCACAGGTGAAGTAACCGGTTATGCACCTTGTTGTACCAATGATGAAGTACTCGCCGCTGTTGAAGCTGCAAAAGCAGCTTATCCGGGTTGGAGCTCAACCCCTGCAATCAAAAGATCACAGATTCTTTACAATGTTCGTAATCTTTTAATCGAACATATGGAAGAACTTACAACACTTGTAGCAGAAGAAAACGGTAAAGTTTGGTCTGAGGCTGAAGGCGACGTCCTTAAAGCTAAAGAAGGTACAGAACTTGCAATCCAGGTTACATCACTTATGATGGGTGAAAGCCTTATGGATGCATCCAAAGGCTATGACACAGTTTTATACCGTGAGTCAATGGGTGTTTTTGCCGGAATAGTTCCCGTTAACTTCCCTGCTATGATCCCCTTTGGATGGATGGTTCCTGTTTGTATAGCTTGCGGTAACACAATCGTGCTTAAAGCTGCTTCACTTACACCAAAAACCGCTTTAAGAATTGCAGAACTTTACAAAGAAGCAGGCGTACCCGACGGTGTTGTTAATGTAGTCACATGTTCAAGAAATGAAATCAACACTCTTCTTGATCATCCCGATATTAAGGGTATTACTTTCGTTGGTTCGACACCCGTAGGTAAACTTATTTATGAAAGAGCTGCAAAAGCAGGTAAACGTGTCCAGGCGCTTTGTCAGGCTAAGAACCACGCTCTTGTACTTGAAGATGCTCCTATTGAACGTACAGTTGCAGGTGTAATCAACTCCGCTTATGGTTGCGCAGGTCAGCGTTGTATGGCTCTCTCATGCTGTGTTGTTCAAGAATCTATTGCAGACCAATTTGTTGCAGAACTCAAAAAACAAGCAATGCAGATCAAAGTCGGTAAATCAATTGATAAATCATCGAAACTCGGACCCCTTACTTACAAAAAACACTATGACGAAGTTGTTGCAGACATCGAAAAAGGTGTTAAAGAAGGTGCTACACTTATTCTTGACGGCAGAAATCCCGAACTTCCCGAAGAACTTAAGAACGGCTACTTTGTTGGTCCCACAATTTTCGATAACGTTACAGAAGATATGACAATTGGCAGAGATGAAGTTTTCGGACCTGTTCTTTGCATCAAGAGAGTTAAAGACTTCCACGAAGGTCTTGCTGTAATGAACGCTAACCCTTATGCTAATGGTTCCGTAATCTTCACACAGAACGGCCACTACGCAAGAGAATTCACACGTCATACACATGGCGGTATGGTTGGTGTTAACGTTGGTATTCCCGTTCCGATTGGATTCTTCCCCTTCTCTGGACATAAAGATTCATTCTTTGGTGATCTACACTGTCTCGGTAAAGATTCATATCGTTTCTTTACAGAAAGCAAATGTGTAACAACACGTTGGTTTGATGAAGAAGAAATGAAGAAAACAGAAGTCTCAACATGGGACGGAACAATCTGATAAAAATCAAACGAAAGGATATAATAATTATGCTTAATATTGGTATTATCGGTGCAGGTCGTATCGGCAAAGTGCACCTTGAATCAATTTCATATCATGTAAAAAACGCAGTAGTTACCGCTATTGCTGACCCATTTATGAACGATGAAACCAGAGCTTTCTGTGAAGGGTTCGGTGTAGAAAAAATCTATACTGATTATAAAGAAATTATCAAAGACGAAACAATTGATGCTGTTCTTGTTTGTTCTTCAACTGATACACATGCCGCTATTTCCATTGAAGCTATTGAGGCTGGCAAACACGTATTCTGCGAAAAACCTGTTGACCATTCAATTGCTAAAATCCAGGCAGTTGCAGAAGCTCTTGCAAAACATCCCGAAGTAAAATTCCAGGTCGGTTTTAATCGTCGTTTTGACCATAACTTTGCCGCTATCCGTAAAGCTTATGACGATGGCAGAATTGGTGATGCTCACATCCTTAAAATCACTTCCCGTGATCCTGAACCTCCGAACCCTGCATATATCAAAGTTTCCGGTGGTATTTTCCTCGATATGACTATTCACGATTTTGATATGGCAACATTCCTCACTAACAGCGATGTTGAAGAAGTTTATGTAAATTCAGCAGTTCTTGTTGACCCCGCAATTGGCGAACAGGGCGACGTTGATACTGCTATCATCACAATGAAAATGGCTAACGGTGCTCTTGCGGTTATCGATAACTCAAGACGTGCTGCTTACGGCTATGACCAGAGAGCTGAACTTTTCGGTTCAAAAGGTATGGTTGCTACATCTAACGATACACTTTCAACCGCAGTTGTTGCTGATGCTAATGGTGTAACAGGCGAAAAGCCACTCTTCTTCTTCCTTGAAAGATATATGGGATCTTTCTCTGAAGAAATGAGACAGTTTGTAGATGCTTGTGAAAACAACACAGAAGTTCCCGTTGGTATTCACGCAGGTATGCAGTCTGTTAAAATAGGACTTGCTGCAAAACTCAGTGTTGCAGAACATCGTCCTGTTAAACTTTCTGAAATTAACTAAAAAGGTCTGAATTAAATGTCAGAAACAAACAACTATGATATTATAGTTATAGGTGCAGGTTGCGGCGGTTTAACCGCCGCAGTTTGTGCTGCTAAAGAAGGTAAAAAAGTTCTATTACTGGAACGTCATAATGCACCCGGTGGATTTTCTTCAAGTTTTGTACGAGGAAGATTTGAATTTGACGTTTCTTTACATCAGCTCTGTGGTTTTTCAAAAGAAGCAGGGCTTGGTGAATTACGCCGTATTTTTGATTCGATTGGTATCAGTGATACAATCAGTTGGACAGATGTTCCGGATGCTTTCAGACTAATAAGCAAATCAACAGATGGCTCAAAGATTGATGTAACGATGCCCTTTGGCGTTGAAAACTTCATAGATACTATGGAGAGTTACGTGCCCGGAAGCAAAAAATCTATGACCCGACTTTTTGAACTTGCGGAAGAAATTGAAAAAGCGACAAATTATTTTTCTGAAAACGACAGTCAATATAATCTTAGAGAAATTCGACATATTATGAAAGAACACGGCAACTTTGTCAGAACCGCCCCTTATTCTGTAAACGAAGTACTCGATGCTTTGGATGTTCCACAAAAAGCACAAGATATTTTTAATGCTTATTGGTTGTATCTTGGAGTTGATTGCGACAGACTTAGTTTCACACACTATGTATCAATGGTTCATAGTTACCTTAAATATGGTTCTGTTGTTCCAACATTAAGAAGTCATGCTATGAGTATGGCTCTTGCAGGAGCGCTTGAAGACTATAATGGTGAAATCCGCTACAATTCCCACGTATCGAGAATACTTTTTAAAGACGGGCACGCCAGCGGTGTTATACTAAAAAATGGTGAAAGAATTGAGTGCAATCATATTATTTGCACGTGTTCACCTACAACAGCCTATTCAAAAATGATGAAAAAAACAGATGTACCGACTTCAGCTATCAAAAGAACTAATGCCCGTTCTTATGGTGCAAGAGGTGCTTGTGTATATCTCGGTTTAAATCGTTCTCCAAATGAACTTGGAATAAAGGATTATTGCGTTTTTATAACTGATAGTGCCGATACAGCGTATCAGTACACGCTTATGAAATCGATAGATTCAAACAATGCACAAGCTGCTGTTTGTTTAAATATAGCGAATCCCGACTGTTCACCTGCCGGCACAACAATTCTTTGTTTTACAACTTTGTATACAGACAACTGTTGGGCTGATGTTACTCCTGAAAACTACTTTAATGAAAAAGATATGCTTGCAGCTCGTATGATTGCAAATTACGAACAAACTACCGGTATAACAATCCACAACAGTATTGAAGAACTTGAAGTTGCAACTCCTGTTACTTTTGCAAGGTATACAAACACACCTCAAGGCACTGTATACGGATACTTTGGTGATGATTGGGATGGGATTATACCAAGAATTATGACAGAGGCAACCGATTGCGATACTAAAGGATTGCGTTTTTGCGGTGGTTGGGGTGCTCAACTTTCGGGAGTCAGCTCATCTGTTGCTTCCGGTAGGAATGCGGCTTACGCAACTCTAGGCGATATAGAAGATGAAAGGAGCGAAAATAATGAAAAATAAAGTTGTTGTTCGCTCAGCTTTGAAAGATGCAAGAAATTTCACAAGTATCCCTGAAACGCGCAAGGGTATTATTGAAAAAGCACCCGATACACCTTTAGTGGCAAACTATGCGGTAAATTCAGTTGCAAACTTTATTCATCCGCCAACACAGTTTTTAAAAGTAAAACAAGTAGCAGAAATCGCTAAAGATGTAAGAGCATACATTCTTGAACCGGATACTGCCCACGGAACTGCAAAACTCGCATATTTCAGACCGGGACAAAGTATAAGCTTAACACTAAAAATAGGTAACGCAATTGTTACACGACCATATACACTCTGTTCATCACCACTTAGGTCTGTGGATGATGAATATATGATTATAGTTAAGAAAAAAGCTGATGGTTTCGCTTCACATTATATTCTTAATAATTGGCGAAAAGGCACTGAAATAACCGCATCTGCGCCTTTCGGTACTTTTTACCATCAACCTTTGAGAGATTCAAAGAACGTTGTCGGTGTATGCGATAATCAAGGTGTTTCTTCGTTTTTATCAATGTCGGAAGCTATTGCCGATGGAAGTTCTAAAATAGATTTAACACTTATTTATTCGGCAAGAAAACAAAGCGAAGCTATTATGGCTGAACGTCTTGATGAACTTGCAGAAAACACGCCTAACTTCAGAGTTATATATGTTTTCAGCGATGAACACGTTTTTAAATGCGAACGCGGTTTTGTTACAAAAAGCCTAATTGAGAAATATGCACCATGTTCAAAATACAGTTTATTTGCCTGTGGTTCTCAAACACTTTATAACCGTATTCTTCCGCAAATAGCGGAACTTAAATTAGAAAATAAATTCATTCGTTTTGGCTTAAACGGTCAAATTGAAAACCCGGCAGGTTTGCCTGATTTTCCGAAAGATGATGTAGACAAAACTTTTCTTTGTAAGGTTATACACAACGGTAAACTTATTGGTACTATCCCCTGTGCCGCTACAGAAACATTGCTTGTTGCCTTAGAGCGTGAAGGCATTGAAGCACCGGCTTTGTGTCGCTCCGGTGAATGCGGATTTTGCAGAGCAAAGCTTTTAAAAGGTCATGTATTTATTCCAAATGGTGTTGATTCAAGACGTCTGGCTGATTCAAGTTACGGAATTATACATCCTTGTTGCTCTTACCCTATGAGCGATATGACACTAGTTATAAATTAAAAATCATATTAAAATCCGCACCTCTCTTAATTTGAGATGGTGCGGATTTTATACTAGTATTAATTTTTAAAATGATTATTTAGTTCTGTCTTCAATACAATCCTTCATAGCACCAAATAGAGATAGTTCTGAATTAATATCTGCAACATCGCAGGAATAATGCCAAACCATCATACCGCCAAACCCCCGGCTCATAGCATAGGCTGTTTTATCATATATAGTCTGCCAAGAATTGAAATAAGCTTCGCCGTACTCAGTTTTGCAAACATCGTTATTGCGCTTTAAAACCTCAGCATACTCGTTATAGGTGGGCCAAAAAGCGCCGCCATCGGAAGGTCTGCCGTAGAAAGGAACACCTAAATCTATTTTTTCTAAAGGTAAATTCTTATCTTTTGCGGCATTATAACCGGAAACTGCTGTTGAAAATGATGAATGATTGCCTTGGGAGTCAAACAAATCATACTGCATAAATTCAAGCATATCAACGGCCTTGCGAGCTTTAGAATTCAAACCTAAATCCCACTGAGCAACTGCAAGACCAATTTTTATGTCAGTTTGAGAATCAAGACTTACAATAAATTTATTAAAATCTCGCCAATACTCTTTTTCAATCGGGTATTCATAATCAAAGAAAATACCGTCAAAACTATATTTTTTTGCTAAATCAGCAAAGCTTTTTTCCAATTTTCCACTTTTAAAGGCATTGGAGTGCTTTTGTGCCTGATTTGCCATTTGTGCATTCCAATCAGAAATACCCGAATCACTTCCCGGACCTAAAACATTAAAATAGACATTTACATCTCTTTCGCCTATCGCTGACCGCACATTGTTAAGAGCAGTTTCAAGTTTTTTCTCGTCGACTGAAAGTGTGCCTTGTTCATCAAAAGTCACACAACCAAAAATGATGACATCTGTCACAACATCAAAACAGTCATTATTGACAGACTCTGCATCTTGTATTGTATCCGCAACAAAATAAGATGTCACACGAAAATCTTGGTTGGTATAGTTTTTATAACTGACAGTCAATTCTTTGACACTACCTTCAACGGTAATATGTAAAGATTCAGTTTCGATTGTTTGAAAAGCGCAAAAACGGTATAAATCGTTTGAAGTTTTGTTATAAATCACTTCACCGCCGGCAGAAATTGTAACCCTTGACATTTGTTCTGATTCAAATTCCAATTCAACAGTATTAACGCTCTGTTTTTCAAAATCAACGACAATTTCTCGTGACTCAATATCAGAAACAACCTTAATAACATTTGTATTCGGATCACGTGAATTTAAATAAATTCCAACCATACTTCCCAATATAGCAATAATCAGAAGTAAAACCACAACTATAACAATTTTCTTTTTCATAACTTACCTCATGAAATATTTTGATTCACATAAAAAGGTAATCAAAACGCTTTCAAATATAATCTTTCAAGAAAACAAAGTATTCAGGTGCATGGAATTTTGGGAGCATAGTAGGAATTAAAGCGAACAAATGCTTATCCATTTCACCACCATCGGTTTCTAAACGGTATGCATTGAAATAAATTTCACCCTCACCGCTTAAAATATAATTTTTATCGAAGCTGACAGTTGCAATGTAGCCCTTATCAGTTCGGGTTACATTGCTTTTTACAAAACAGTCATCAACAAAATGAATATCTAAAATCGGTTCATTCTTATCATCAAACCCGTGATTAACCATTTCAGCAACCATTAAGTCATTATCAGCGCTGATTTCAATTTCATAATAAACTCTACGCTCAGGGTCAGAGCCTATTAACACCTCACAGGCATCACCCTCAGAATGAATTTTATTGTAACCGCTATGAGGACAATAAAACTCAGTGTGTTCAGCGGTAAACACAAAGGTAACTATATTATCTTTTTCTGTTACATCGACAGTTGTATTATATGTAGCCGCACTTGCGTCTCGGCAATTTTTTAAATTATAAAGCATAATTTAACACCTTATTTATTCTCAGCCGCTATATGTTTAAGCCCTTCAAAGCCGATTTTTACGCTGTCATAGGGATCTTTATCATAGCAGAGGTCTTGCTCGATAACGATATACTGAACACCGATATCTTTACACGCACGATAACAAGCACCGAAATCAATATTACCCGTACCACATTCTGCGAACTGTTGCTGATTATTTACAATACGCAAATCTTTGAAATGGCATACTTCTACCCTGCCTGCAAGTTTTTTAAGATAATCTGCAGGGTTAACACCGCCAACCTGCATCCAGTATGTATCAGGGATAAAATGAAGGTCAGGTGCTTCATCAATAAGTCTTTCGAAAGTGCGTTTGCCGTCGTAAACTTCAAATTCAAGGGCGTGGTTATGGTAACAAAGTTGTTTGCCCATTTTTTTCATCTTCGCAGCAATCTCGTTACACTTCATAATAAAGCCTGTAACACCCTCGAAAGATTCGTGAACAGACCCCGGCATACAACCGATACCGATATTATCACAATGAATAAGATCATGCTCGTGAATAAGAGCATCAAGGTCATTTTTCATTCTGTCATAGGATTTATGGGTTACGCAAACATCCATTTTATATTTATCAACAAGTTCAGCAACTATTTCAGGATGAATGTCACCGATAGCAGAAATCTGTATAACATTACAGCCGATGCTGTCAAGGAAATTTAGCGTTGTTTCAAAATCTTCTGCATTTTTACATTTATCACGTAAAGTAAAAAGTTGTACACCAAGTTTAATATCGCTCATACTAATACCTCCGAAGCGTTAATATCAATATATATTTTACCATACTTTTACTTAAAGTAAAGAGATTTATCAGTATACTAAACAAAATTTATCAACACACTTGATTTATTTTTTACAAGTATTATAATAAAGAGTAAAGATAATTAATTTTTCACATAAGAAAGGGTTATTTATGGCTAAATATCTTATAGTTAATGCTGACGACTACGGAATGTGCAAAGCGGCTAACGATGCCGTTAACGAACTTTTCCTTGGCGGTTGGCTTAAATCATCAACAATCATGATGCCCTGCCCTGCAGCCGCAGATGCAGTTGAATTCTCAAAGGCTCACCCGGAATACGCTATCGGTATACACACCACACTTACAAGCGAATGGGGTAAATACCGTTGGAAACCCCTCACCGACGGAAAAACGCTCATCGACGAAGAAGGCTTTATGTGGCACGAAAGTGACCAGGTTGAGAAAAACGCTTCTTATGAGGATATTGAGAAAGAAGTTCGTGCACAGATTGACCTTGCTCACAGCATGGGCATGAAACCCTCACACGTTGACAACCATATGGGTTCTCTTTACGGCCATTACACCGGAAGACTCGGCCTTTCGAAATTGGCTCTCAAAATTTGCGGTGACTACGGCTATGCATACCGACTTTACACAAAGCACGATAAACGTATTTGCCCCAACGGCACACCTTACATACTTTACAGCGCAGTAACACTCCTTTCAAAGCTTTGGGGTAAGAAATATAATGTTGTTATCCCGGACTATCTTCTTTTCCCGGATTGGAACGACGATATGCGCGTAAGTTACGAAGTTTATCGTGATACTATCCTTAAAATCTGGACAGACATTCCGGAAGACGGGGTTACCGAAACTTTCATACATCCTTCGGTTGAAAGCGACGAACTTAAAGGTATTACAGCAAGATGGTTAGACAGAGTCTGGGAATACGAACTTATGAAAGACCCTTATGTTCATAAATATCTCAAAGACCACGGCGTTGAACTTATCAGTTACCGTGAACTTATTAAAATGAAGGGCGGCACTGTTAAGGGCTGATAAAACATTTATTATAGACTATTGCAGGGATTGTTTAATTGCAATCCCTGTTTTTTAATTAAGAAAACTATTGAAATTTCAAAACAGTTATGGTATTATAAACCAAATGCGTTGATCAAGAGAGTAGAAGTATACTAATGTTACAGAGAGATGTGCCACGGCTGTAAGCACATTACAAAGGTTTACTTTGAAGTTCACTTGTGAGCAGCGTGGTTGAAACCAAGTAGGCTACGCCGGGTGTAACCGTTACATTACCAAAGAGTGTTTGCTCTGAAAGCAAAAATTAGGGTGGTACCGCGGAGTTTGTCTTCGTCCCTTATTGGGATGGGGGCTTTTTTTATTTTATTGCTGCCATCTTTACATACTCTACTATCATTTGAAAGGATTGAAAAAAATGCTCGAAAAAGCACAACAGTTAAAACAGCAATTCGAGGAAAAAGTTAAGGTTGCAGCTACCCCTTCTGACCTTGAGCAGTTAAGAATTGAGTTCTTGGGTAAAAAAGGCTCTGTTGCTTCTCTTATGAGTGAACTCAGAAATGTTCCTAACGACCAGAAAAAAGAAGCCGGTCAGATCATCAATGAAGTTAAGCAGTTCATTGAAGCTACAATCAAAGATAAAGGTGTTGAACTTGCCAAACTTGAGGAAGAACGCCTCATAAATGCTGCAGAAGATTATGATGTAACTTTCCCAATATCTGAGGATAAAGGTTCATATCACCCTATCACTCTCGTTCAACGTGAACTTGAAGATATTTTCGCAGGTATGGGATTCTCAATTGAAGATTATGATGAAATAGTTGACGATTACCATTGTTTTGAGGCTCTTAATATTCCTAAGCATCACCCCGCACGTGATATGCAGGATACCTATTACCTCAGCACAAATCAGCTTCTTAAAACTCATACGTCTGCTGCTCAGAATTCTATACTCAAAAAATACACATCAGAACTTGAGGCAGACAGACCTATTCGTGTTATTTTTCCCGGCAGATGTTTCAGAAATGAAAAAATTGATGCTTGTCACGAAAACACATTCTTCCAGATGGAAGGTGTTATGGTTGATAAAGATATTTCTATTTCCAACCTTATTTACTTCATGAAAACTATGCTTTCTGAAGTTTTCCAGCAGGATATCACCGTAAGACTTCGTCCCGGTTTCTTCCCCTTCGTTGAGCCCGGTTTTGAACTTGATATTCAGTGCACAATTTGCGGTGGCAATGGTTGCCCCTCTTGTAAAGATTCCGGTTGGCTTGAACTTTGCCCTTGCGGTATGATTCATCCGAATGTTCTTACTGCAGGTGGTCTTGATCCTGAAAAATACACAGGTTTTGCTTTCGGTCTTGGACTTACAAGACTTGCAATGATGAGATACGGTATTAAAGATATTCGCGTGTTCAACTCATGCAACCTTAAATCACTTTCACAGTTTGAAAACACCACTTTCACTCAACCCGAAAAGGAGGTCAAATAAATGTTTGTTTCAATTAACTGGATTAAAGAATATGTTGACCTTGAGGGTCTTGATATTAAAAGCCTTATTAACAGTTTCACTCTTGCTACAGCAGAAGTTGAAGATATTATTGTTAAGGGCGAAGATTTACGCGACGTTGTTGTTGGTGAAATTATTTCTATCGAAAACCATCCAAATTCAAAGAAACTTCATCTTCTTAAAGTTGACGGTGGTGACAGAATCTACGATGTTGTTTGCGGTGCGCCCAATGTTCGTGAAAACATGAAAATTGCTTTCGTTAAAGCCGGTGGCAGAGTTCCTGCAGGTGAAATAACAAAAGCAACAGTTGCAGGCTATGAATCGGAGGGTATGTGTTGCTCAGCATTTGAACTTGGTCTTTCTGATGATAAGTCCGGACTTATGGAAATTGATGTTGATGCTCCCAACGGCACAGACCTTAAAGATATATATCCCATTGATGATATAATTTTTGAAGTTGATAACAAATCTCTTACTAACCGCCCTGACCTTTGGGGTCACTATGGTATTGCTCGCGAATTTGCTGCCCTCACCGACAGAGAATTAAAGCCCCTTCCCCTTGCAGATCTTGCATATGATGGCGAAGAAAAAATCAACGTTACCGTAAACAGACCCGACCTGGTTTATCGTTATTCTTGCGTTAAGATGGATAACATTACCAAAAATGTAAGTCCTATGTCAATGCAGATAAGACTTTACTACTGCGGTATGAGAGGCATCAACCTTCTTGCAGACCTCACAAACTACATTATGCTTGAAATGGGCCAGCCCACCCACGCATTTGATGCTAATAAAATAGACGAAATTGTAGTTGGTACTCCCGAAGAAGATTGTAAATTCATAACTCTCGATAACACAGAACGTGACATTACGACAGATACACTTCTTATTCAGAACGGCTCAACACCCGTAGCAATCGCAGGTATTATGGGTGGTCTTGACTCTGAAATTGTCGGTGACACCGATGCTGTTGTTCTTGAATGTGCTAACTTTGACGGAATCAGTGTTAGAAAATCTTCATCAAGACTTGGTCTTCGTACCGATGCATCTGCAAGATACGAGAAAATGCTTGATCCTGAAATGACTGTTACTGCAGCACAGCGTTTTGCCTATCTTCTTAAATCAATTGATGACGGCGCTAAAGTCGCTTCACAACTTACAGACGAATATGTAAGAAAATATCCCGAAATTTCAATCACATTTGACAAAGCTTATGTTGACAAATATACAGGCATTGATATTACCGAAGAAAGAATCGTAAAAACTCTTACTGCCCTCGGTTTCGGTGTTGAAAAGAACGGTGAAGATTTTACAGTAAAAGTGCCTTCATACAGAGCGACAAAGGACGTTACAATTAAAGCTGATATAATCGAAGAAATTACAAGAATTTACGGTTACGACAACTTCAGCATCATCACAACTAAAAGTCCTCTTAAACCTGTTAAGAGTGCCCCTGTTCGTGCTGAAAGTAACGAAATAAAAGATATTCTTGTTAAACACTACAACTTACACGAAGTTCACTCATATATCTGGGGCGATGTAAGAAAATACAAAAAGCTTGGAATCGAAGTTGAGGAGAACGTTAAAATTCTTAATATCGAAAGTTCTGATAACGGAACAATCCGTAACTCAATGATTCCTACCCTCTTACTCGCAGCATCAGAAAACAAAGACTATGGCGAAAAATACGGCATTTTTGAAATCGGCAGAGTTGTTGACGGTCTTAAAGAAGACGGCGCTGCAAATGAACGTCGTCGTTTGGGTGTTGTTCTTTATGACAAAACAATTTCCGAAAAAGAACTTTTCTTTAAAGCGGTTACAATCGTTAATAATCTGTTTACTCAGATTAAGCACAAAAATCCTGTTCTTAAAAAGATTGCTCCGCTCCACGCTTGGCAGCATCCTAAGAACACCGCTCTTATTTCCTGTGATGGTGTTGATATAGGTACTATCAATACACTTCATCCTACAAATGCACAGAAAGTTGATAAAGTAGCTAAAGTTGTTTGTTTCGAAATTGACATTGATGATTTCATTACAGTAAACGGCGCAAACATCGACTTCGTTGAACCTTCAACACAACAGTCAACTTATTATGACCTTTCTCTTATAATGAAAGAGGGCACAACTTTTGCTAACCTCGCTGAATGTTGGAACAAGCTTGGACTTGAAGAGCTCGATAGCGTTAAGGTTATTGACACTTATGACAATGGCGAAATCAAGAGTATAACTGTCCGTCTTATCTTCTCATCAAAGGAAAGAACACTTGAAATGGATGAAGTTCAGAGTTGGATCGACACAATTCTTGCTAACCTTAAAGAAATCGGCATTGAATTAAGAGCATAATTAACTATTTCTTAATAAAATACCAGTTGTTTTTTTAAAACGAATAGTTTATAATAATATCTGAAGTTATAGGAGGTGTATTTATGACAGATAAAACAATCCAATTCACAATCAGTGATGATCATGAAAAAGAGATGCGTGAGATACTTGTTTCAGTTTATAATTCTTTAGTTGAAAAGGGTTACAATCCTACCAGTCAGCTTGTAGGTTATATACTGTCTGAAGACCCCACCTACATCACTACCCACAACAATGCCAGAAGTCTTATCAGAAAAATTGACAGAGATGAACTTCTTCAGGTTCTTCTTAAGGCATATCTTAAATAAGGAGTGTTTAGTTTGGCTGAAACTCAGACAAATTTTCTTACCTACAAAGGTAAACCCATCGTTCGCAAAGGTAACACTATTTACTATGGTAATATGAGTGATCCCTTTGTTATAATGATTTCAATCGCTTCAACTCACGAGGTACATGGTGTTAATATCGCCGACAAGGTTATTGTTCAGCTTGTAAATACCGACCCTGCTGTAAATCCTCTTGAAGCTATTGTTAAAAGAACTGAAAAGAATGGTTTATATGCCGCAATTGACATTGCGTCAGTTTGGCTTCAACGTGCTTTAAAAGCAGACTAAAAATCAGCAACCCGAGAGCTAAGAAAAGCTCTCGGGTTGATTTTTGTTTATTTATCTGTAACCTTTATTTCCCCATAAACCAGGTGTGGTCTACAAAAAACTCTTATAGGGAAAAAGCTATAACCAATACCGCGACTTAGAACAAGTTGAGTTTCACCCATTTTATACAAACCGCTTGTGTATGGCGGAAACTTTATCTGATCAGGTGCCATTATGGCTTTACCGAATAAAGTTACCTGACCGCCATGAGCGTGACCTGAAAAAACCAAATCGATATTGTGTTTATAATAAACGGAAAGGGTTTCCGGATGATGCGCAAGCAATATATTGAATTCATCAGTTTTCATACCAAGTTCATCACAAAGTATTTCCGTACGTTGAAAAACCTGTTCATATCCACCGTAAAAATACGGGTCTTCGATACCATAAAGATTAAATGAATCGCCTTCAGAATTAGTAATTTTTTCTTTATTGTTTCGAAGAACTTTAACACCAAGATCAGTCAATCCGTCAATAAGCCTGTTGAATTCTTCCTCATCATCATTTAAAAGATTCGACTCGTGGTTACCCGTAACATAATAAACAGGGGCAAATTCACAGAGTTTTTCAGCAAAATCCAGTGCAATATCTACATCGGTACGAGAGGAATCAACAACGTCACCTGTGATAACAATAATATCCGGTTGTTCTTCATTAAGACTGTCAAAAATTTGCTTATTAATAATTTTTGAGTTGCGATTGTGAAAATCAGAAATATGAGCAATTAAGTAATTGTGAAAACTTTCGGGAAGTTTATCTGTAACAATATGTATTTCCTGAACATCAACCGAAAAATTACCGTAAAGCAAAAAAATACTGCTGATAACAAGAAAAATCGATATTATCGGCAATATAATTTTTTTATTGAAAAATTTTTCCATTAAAGGATTTCACCATTTTCAATAGCGGTAATCTGGTCTACTCTGCGCTGATGTCTGCCACCCTCAAACTCTGTATTAAGGAAAACATCAACAAGTTCGCAGGCAAGACCCCCACCGATAACACGCGCACCCATACAAAGAACGTTAGCATCATTGTGAAGTCTTGTAAACTTTGCACTGAAATAATCTGAACAACAAGCGGCTCTGATTCCTTTTACTTTATTTGCAGCCATGGAAATACCGATACCTGTTCCGCAACAAAGTATAGCCTTATCTGCCTCACCGCCTGTAACTTTAAGACAAGCCACCTGTGCAAATTTAGCATAATCAACGGAAGCAGTTGAATCTGTACCACAATCTATGTACTCAACACCTTTTTCATCAAGGAAAGCCTTTATTTCTTCTTTAAGAGGAAAACCTGCGTGGTCTGATGCTAAAACTATCATATTTAACAACCTTTCAATTATTATTTTTCTTTTTTAATTCTCTTTCAGCTTGGGAAAGACGAAGATAATTCGGTAAAATATCACCGGCATCTAAATCTGAACATTCGCCACTCTCTGTTTTTTCAGCAGCAATCAAGGCAACATTTGCGGCTGACTGATAACGTATTGAAAGCGGAGCCATGGACACATTGGGGAGAATATCTTTTAACTTTTTATAAGCTACATTAGTGCCGTCACCTATTAAAACAATAGGTTGAGTAACTGTTTTTAGTTTTTCTGCCAATTCATCAATAGTAATTGCTTCATCTTCGGTAACACGCTCAAAACCATTCACGCAATTAAACTGTGCAGTATAAACCTGATTACAACGAGCATCCATAACAGAAACTGCATAGCAACCTGTATTTTCAAGGGGTTTTGCAATTGCCTCCAGTGTAGAAACAGCAAAGCACCTTTTACTAAGAGGTTGAGCTAACCCCTTTACTGCTGAAACACCGATACGCACACCTGTAAACGAGCCGGGACCAGTTGACACTGCAAATAAGTCAATATCTTCTATGCCAACACCTGCAGTTTTAAGTGCATTATCTATCATTGGAAGAAGTGTCTGGCTATGAGTGAGACCTGTATTTGAAAAATTAACTGAAAGTATTTTTCCGTCTGAATAAATTGCTGCACTGGCTGCAGTTGCGGTACTGTCAACGCCAAGAATCTTCATAAACGCTTTCACCACTCATTCTCAAAATACGGCTGTCATCATCTTCGCCGCGTAAAAATTCTATTTTAATAAGTTTTTCTTCGGGCAATGCATTCTCGATGTTTTCGCTCCACTCAACTGCAAGAACACCGCCCCAATCCAGATAATCATAAAACCCGGTAGAACACAAATCCTCAAATGTAGTAATTCTGTACATATCGAAGTGATAAAGAGTCTTTTCACCTCTGTATTCGTGAACGAGAGAAAAAGTCGGACTCGAAACATCCGAATTTATACCCATACCCCTTGCAAGACCTGCTGTAAATCGGGTTTTACCCATACCCAACCCGCCAAAATACGCAACAGTTTCGCCACCTGTCAGGACTTTACCTAACAGCTCACCAAACTCTTCTGTCTGTTGGGGTGAATTTGATACAACTTCTACCATAAGTACCTCAAAAAAAGTAAAACACTTGAAATAAAAATCTAATATATGTATAATAACAATATTATGAGTTAAAATCAAGGGGGCAATGCCTTGAAAAAAATTTTTTCGCACACAAAACGGTTTGTATCGGAAACCGATAAAATATTATTAATACTGATTATGGCTGCTTCAATTCTTGGTGTTCTTATGGTTTACAGCGCTACAAGATGCAATCTTGAAGATGGTCAATTTATTTCGCGAGATGCTACAGTTATGATTATAGCCGCAGTAGCAGGAATAATTATGACATTGATAATTTCTGCTATCGACTATGAACTGATAATGAAGCTCTGGCCGATTATAGGCGGTGTATGCGTTGCACTAATGCTGATTACGCTTATATTCGGTGTTGCACCCGAATCAAGACCGGACGCACGTTCTTGGTTGAAATTTGGTTCTATATATTTCCAAACATCCGAGCTTGTAAAAATCGGTTACGTCATTACATATTCCATGCATCTTGAACTTTGTCGCGATACCATAAACAAGCCACTTTCTGTTATTCTTTTGGGTATTCACGCCATCATCCCCATTGGATTGGTAGTACTTACCGGTGATATGGGTTCTGCCCTTGTTTTCATATTTATGACAATTGCTATGTTATATTTTGCAGGGTTGCACTTTGGATTTTTTGCTTGTGGCGGACTATTGGCAATAGCAGCTTCACCACTCATATGGATGTATGTTTTCGGTGATTACCAAAAAAACAGATTTTTGGCTCTTATAAAACCCGAGGAATTCCCGGCAGAAAGCTATCAGCAGTTAAAAGGACTTAACGCCTTAGGGTCCGGTGGATTTTTCGGACAAGGGTTATTCAAAGGCTCTTATACACAGGGTGGTATAGTTCCCGAAAGCGAAAACGACTTTATTTTCACAGCAATAGGCGAAGAAACCGGCTTTTTCGGTTGCCTTATAGCTTTAGGTCTGTTGTTCTTCATTTGTTTTAAAATGATTCATACAGGCAAAAATGCACGTGATTTCTCAGCACAACTTGCTTGTTACGGTATTGCTTCCATGATAGCTGCTCAGGTAGTAATCAACATCGGTATGTGCCTTATGGTTCTTCCTGTTATAGGTATTACCCTTCCCTTTTACAGTGCCGGTGGTACCAGCACTCTTTGCCTTTACCTAGGTGTTGGTCTTGTTTTCAGTATTTACCGCTACAATCGTTCACGCGATGCGGTAAACTTCAGATTAAGCAGAATCGCTTCACCATTCTCTGAGATATAAATATTAAGTACCTTTAGGTAATCTATTTACCTAAAGGTACTTATTTTTATAGTTTTTTTAATTTCGCCATTTTAGCCATTATTTTTTTAGTTCCGCAATTGTCAAAGGCAATTTCGAGAACCATATCGCCACCAACGGAATTGGCGTTGATGATAAGACCTTGTCCGAATGTCTTGTGTTCAACCATTTCGCCAACTTTAAAATCAAGTGCAACGGGCTCTGATTTTTTAGTTGCAGAATTATTGCTGAATCCGCCTCTTGAAAATCCTTGGGTAGTTGATGCTGAAGCGGATTTCTGAGCACCTGAAAAACCGCTTCTTTGAGATGGGCTTGGCTGTTTACTGCCATAACCGCCACCATAAGAAGTGCCGAAACTGTTTTGCGACGAGAAACCGCCATAAAAGCTCTGTTTCGGAGAGTTAAGGTTTGAATCGGTAAGTTCATCGGGTATTTCTGAAATAAAGCGTGACGGCCTTGTAATTGAAGTATTACCATATATCATTCTTGTACGAGCATTGGTAATATGAAGTTTTTCTTTTGCTCTTGTTATACCAACATAGCAAAGACGTCTTTCTTCCTCAATTTCAGATGGGTCATACATAACTTGATTTCCCGGGAAAAGTCCTTCTTCCATACCAACAATAAACACAACCGGGAATTCAAGACCTTTAGCAGAGTGCAAAGTCATCATTACAGTTGAATCAGCATCTGCGTTATAATTATCAATATCGGTCATTAATGCCACTTCTTCAAGGAATCCGGAAAGTGTACCTTCCTCATTTTCTTCCATATATCTCACTAAGTTTGCAAGAAGTTCCATAACATTGGCTTTGCGCTCTTCGGCAGTTTCTTTATCAAGCTCAAGATACTGCATATAGCCGGTATCACTGATAACATCTTCATAGAAATCCTGAATTTCTTTTTCTTCAAGAGATTCAGCAAGTTTATTTATAAGCTTGCTGAACTCCACAAGTTTTCCGGCTGCTCTTGAAAGCATAGGATAGTCGGTGGCGTGTGAAATAACCTCATAAAATGAAAGACCTAAACTGTCTGCAATAGAAGCAGCATTATTTATTGTTGTTTCACCGATTCCCCTTTTCGGCTCATTAATAATACGACGCAAACGAACAGTGTCAGACGGATTAGCAATCACTGAAAGATATGCAAGAACATCTTTAACCTCTTTACGTTCATAGAATCTATGACCACCAATAACTTTATAAGGTACCGCATTATATACCAATGCTCGTTCAATACTGCTTGACTGAGCATTAGTTCTGTATAGAATAGCAAAATCAGAAAATTTTCTTCCCATTGCTACCGCGTTAAGAATTTCATCGGCAACATATCTGCCTTCATCGCGTTCATCAGTAAGAAGTCTGACTATAATTTTATCGCCGCCTTCTTGCTCGGTCCAAAGTGTTTTACCCTTTCTTCCGTGATTATTTTTGATAACCGCATTCGCTGCATCAAGAATGATTGATGTTGAACGGTAGTTCTGTTCAAGACGTATAACTGCTGTTTCGTCATACTGATTTTCAAATGATAGAATATTTTCGATAGTTGCACCACGGAATTTATAAATACTCTGGTCATCATCACCAACAACACAAATATTTCTGTAACCACCCGCAAGGAGTGATGTAAGCACATACTGTGCGTGGTTAGTGTCCTGATACTCATCTACCATCACATAACGGAATCTGCGCTGATAGTATTCAAGAACATCCGCATTTTCTTTGAGAAGTTTGACAGTGTTTACAATAATATCATCAAAATCCATTGCATCAGCTTTTTTGAGCATTTCTTCATACTTAGCAAAAGCCTGGCCAATCATTTTTTTGTTCATATCATAACCCGCAGCATTAGTGTAATCATCGGGAGTCATAAGCGAATCTTTCGCCCTGCTGATTTCTGAAAGAACATATTTTACAGGCAAACGTTTTTCGTCAATATCCAGAACTCTCAAAACTTCTTTCATTACTCGTTTTGAATCATCGGTATCGTAAATAGTAAAGTGTTTTGAAAAACCTATTCTGTCAGAATCGCGTCTTAAAATACGAACACAACAAGAGTGGAACGTGCTTGCCCAAACATCATTCCCCTTTTCACCCAGCATTACCTCAAGCCTTGATTTAAGTTCGTTAGCAGCTTTATTGGTAAAAGTTATTGCTAAAATCTGCCATGGTGCCGGTGCATCAACGCTCAGAAGTCGCTCAATTTCAAAAGGCACTTCTCCGCCGTTATTAATATAACTTTCAAGCAATTCACAATCTATTTCGGTAGGCACTCTATATGTAAACTCTGAATTATATGCGTTACCGTATTTTATAAGATACGCAATTCTGTTAACGAGAACTGTAGTTTTACCCGAACCTGCACCCGCCAGAATAAGAACAGCACCATTCACGTTAAAAACGGCACGTTTTTGCATATCATTCATTCTTGAAAATTCTTTTTCTATAAGTTTTTTTCTTAACTGAGTAAATTCCATATTAACATCCTTAAAATCTATTCACTAATTATTATTGATTACTACTCTTTCAATTTCACAGAATGTTGTTTCTACAGCTTTTAAAAGTTCTAAAAAAGCACAGCATATCGAATATTTAATCAAAGGTTGTTTAGCGCTTTGCAGTAAAGTTTTCACTTCATTGAGAACTTGTTTTCGCACTCTGTTACAAAGCAACAGGGTTTCAGACACTGATTTAATTGTTTTTTCGGGATATTTTTTATTTTCCAACAAATCAAAAACAACATTTTGTTTATTAAACAAATCGTCGATTTGTCCAATAAAAACAAAAGGCTTAATATCTGCAAGCATAATAAAATCAAAAAGATTAATTACTTGCCATAACTCCTCGCTCAGACAAAACGACAATTTATAAATATCGTTGCGTTCAAGTGGCGCAACAAAATCATTCATCAAATTTTCAGACAATTCCGTTTTCAAGCCTGAAAATTTAATAACCTCTTTTTTAAAATCTTTGTCATTCACAGCATAAGAAAAAACGATACTTATACAGCGAGACATATCTTTAAACGTCTTGAAATAATCATAAGACTTTTTCAAGCACACCTCAAATTATTTGTTATAGAGTGAATTACCTTTTGAATCAATTGCAACAACAAGAGGAAAATCAACTATTTCCAAACGTTTTACAGATTCACATCCCAAATCCTCAAAAGCAATTACATCGCATTTTTTGATGTGTTCTGAATATAATGCACCTGCACCGCCTACTGCTGCAAAATAAACAGCTCCGAATTGCTTCATTGAATCTATAACCTCTATGCTTCTGTTACCTTTACCAATCATGGCTTTTTGACCTAATGATATCAAATATGGTGAAAAAACATCCATTCTCGAAGACGTTGTGGGTCCGATGCTACCTATAGCAAGACCGTTTTTTGCAGGTGTTGGTCCTGCATAATAAACAACAGAGTTTTCTATATCAAAAGGCAAATCCAAACCTTCATTTATAAGTTCTGTAATACGTTTATGGGCAGCATCACGTGCAGTATAAATAACACCGGAAAGATTAACCCTGTCACCGATTTTTAAAGTAAGCACCCATTCATTTATATTTTTTGTATTTAAATTATATTCGCTCATTGCTCATCATTCTTTTTGGTATCTTTAGAAAAATCATACTCCACTGCCGTTGTTGAATCATCGGAAGAAGAATCAGCTATCATACCTGTTTCAGAAATAAGAAGTTGAGCAGTTTTGCTCATATCACCGGTAAGTGCTTTAATTCTTAATTCAACTTCTTCAACAGATCTTGTAAAACTACGAGCTATTTCGCCGATACCTGCTGAAAGATCATCAATTTTCAAAGCAGTTTCGCCAATAGCAGCATAAACTGATTTAGTAACAAGGTTAGCCCTTTCCTTAGCAGCTTCAACCAACTCTTCAGAATGAACTCTTGCATCCAGCATTGCAGCACCAACCTGGCGCTCCAAATCTTTTTTCTTTTCACATTCTGCTTTAAGTCTTTGCACTTCAGCGCGCAAGAAATCAAGTTCTGTTTTTACTTCTTCGCTAATATCATTCTCTTGAGAACTTTCTTCAAGTTCGGCAATTTTTGCATCTTTTTCAGCAATTAAGGATAAAAGATTACTTATTTCAGTTTCTTTACAATCAATCTGTGACTGAAGTTCTGCACTAAGTGATGTAGCTGCAGCAACTTCACTTCTCAAAGCGCCCATTTCTTCAATCTCTATCTTGCAATCGCTGATTTCTGCCTCTAATAGTGCACATCTTTCCGATACAGATTCAAGTTTTCTTTCAAGTTCACTTTTTTCAGCAAGGATTCCATTAATGAAATCCATAACCTCTTGCTTATCAAAACCACCAAAAGCTTTAGTTTTAAAAACTACATCCTTTGCCATAGTTAAACCTCCGTTTAGTCGCATTTGGGCATACTAACACTATATTCCACAACATTATAACAGATGAAGATATATAAAACAACAAAAAAATTTTTATTTTCTGTTTATTTTTGATTACAGATATTGTATAATATATAAAAAGTTGTCGAAAGGTTGTGGCAATATGAAAAAGTCAGCTAAAGTTTTACTAGGTGCAGCGTGTGCATTTACGGGAATCGGTGTTGCTATGAACACTTGTGTCCTCACAAGAATTTCAAAAAAATTGAGCGACAAAATGAATGAAATTGAACAAGAAAAGAACCCCAAATATACTCCTGCTGATGTTGCGATTCTTGAAGCACAGGGCGACGCTTGGTTAGACGCGCAAGATTACGACCATATTGTAATAAAAAACAAAAAGAATCAACCGCTTCACGCCTATGTAGTTAAAGCTAAAGAACCCACCAACAAATGGTTGATTTGTGTTCACGGTTACACAAGCGAACCAAAAAGAATGGGTAGTTACGCTTTGCACTATCACGAAAAAGGTTACAATATTCTTTTACCTGCTTTAAGAGGACATAACGTAAGTGAACAAAACCATATCTCCATGGGATGGCTCGACAGACTTGATATTGTAGATTGGATTGACCACCTGATAAAAATATATGGTGATATCAGTATAGTTCTTCACGGTGTATCTATGGGTGCCGCAACAGTTATGATGACCACAGGTGAAGATTTACCTGAAAACGTTAAATGTTGCGTTGCAGATTGCGGTTTCAGTTCGGTCTGGGATGAGTTTTACAATGAAATCAAGGAGTCTTATCATTTACCGCCACTTCCTGTACTTATTCCCAGCACGGTAGTCAGCAAAGTTTTCCATGGTTTCGGTTTCAGAGAAGCTTCTTGTGTTAACCAGCTAAAAAAATCCAAAACACCAACATTATTTATTCATGGTGAAAAGGACCTTTTTGTTCCGTACAGAATGATGGATCTCAATTACAATGCAGCGGCTTGTAAAAAAGAGAAGCTTTCAATTCCCGATGCTGAACATGCAAACTCACATCTTTATCACCCTGAAATTTATTGGCCGAAAACCTTTGAATTCATTGATAAATACGTTAAATAAAACAAAATTTTTTGAACGCTCCGAATATTCGGAGCGTTTCTTCATATTATAAATAGCAATTACACGATATAAAATTATAAGGAATCGCTGTTTTTATTAAAATATATAATATTTGAAAAATTGCTTGAATTTAATCGTAATATGTTGTATTATATTTACGATTACATAATCGGTAATTTTTGGATATTTTATTACAGGAGGTCATTGTATAATGTCAGCATTAACAACCAACAAAAGCGTACTTTCCTGGATCGACGAAAAAGTTGAGCTTGTAAAGCCCGACAAGATCGTTTGGATTGACGGTTCAAAAGAACAGATCGAGGAACTCAGAGCTACCGCTTGTTCAACAGGCGAACTTATAAAGCTCAATCAGGAACTTCTTCCCGATTGCTACCTTCACAGAACAGCTGTTAACGACGTTGCTCGTGTTGAAGGCAGAACTTTCATCTGCGCTTCCACTAAGGAAGAAGCAGGCCCCACAAACAACTGGATGGATCCTGCAGAAGCTTATGAAATGCTCTACGATATTGCTCGTGACAGCTACAAGGGCAGAACAATGTATGTTATCCCCTATTCAATGGGTCCCATTGGCTCACCTTTCGCAAAAGTAGGTATCGAGCTTACTGACTCTATCTATGTTGTTCTTAACATGGTTATCATGACAAGAGTCGGAACAGAAGTTTTAAAAGTTCTCGGCGATAGCAATGATTGGGTTCGTGGTCTTCATTGCCGTTGCGACATCGACGAAGAAAAGAGATACATCTGCCAGTTCCCTCAGGACAACACAATTATTTCAGTTAACTCCGGTTACGGCGGAAACGTTCTTCTCGGTAAAAAATGCTTTGCACTTCGTATTGCTTCTTACCAGGGTTGGAAAGAAGGTTGGCAGGCTGAGCATATGCTCATTCTCGGTATTGAGAATCCTCAGGGCGAAGTTAAGTACATCTGTGCTGCTTTCCCCTCTGCTTGCGGTAAAACAAACCTTGCTATGCTTATTCCCCCCGAAATCTATAAGGAAAAAGGCTATAAAGTCTGGTGCGTAGGTGACGATATTTCTTGGATCCGTAAAGGTCCTGATGGCAGACTTTACGCTATCAACCCCGAAAATGGATTCTTTGGTGTTGCTCCCGGTACAAATGAAAAATCCAACCCCAATGCTCTTGCTACAACAAAGAGCGGCACTATTTTCACAAACGTTGCTCATAATAAAGATACAAACACAGTTTGGTGGGAAGGTCTCGACAAGAATCCTCCTGCAAATGCTGTTGAATGGAAAGGTAATCCTTGGAACGGTCAGGAAAGCGAAGAAAAAGGCGCACATCCCAACAGCCGTTTCACAGCTCCCGCAGTTAATTGCCCCTGCCTCAGTCCCGAATTTGAGAACCCCAACGGTGTTCCGATTTCAGCTATCGTATTCGGCGGCAGACGTGCAAAACTTGCTCCCCTCGTATATCAGTCACGTGACTGGAACCACGGTGTATTCGTTGGTTCTATTATGGCTTCCGAAACAACTGCAGCAGCAGCCGGTGCAGTAGGTGTTGTTCGTCGTGACCCCATGGCTATGCTTCCCTTCTGCGGTTACAATATGGCTGATTACTGGCAGCATTGGATCGATATCGGTGCTACACTTGATCCCGATAAGGCTCCCAAGATTTTCAACGTTAACTGGTTCCGCAAAGATGACGAAGGCAACTTCATGTGGCCCGGTTTCGGTGATAACCTTCGTGTTCTTGATTGGATTATCGACCGTTGCGAAGGCAAAGTTGATGCTAAAGAAACAGAAATCGGTTATATCCCCTATGCTGAAGATATCAACATCGAAGGCCTTGAAGGTGAAGTTACACTTGATTCTCTTAAGAGCATCCTCGAAGTTGAAAAAGAGCTTTGGCAGGAAGATGCAAAGGGTATTGAAGAATTCTACGCTAAATTCGGCGATAAGATTCCTCCCGTACTCAGTGCAGAACTTGAAACACTTAAAAAGAACGTTCAGTAAAATTATTATAAAGGGTTGCGCTTTTGCGTAGCCCTTAAAATCTTTAGTAAAAAATACATTTCAGAAAGAAGTAATTTTGTATGTCTAAGTTGACAAGAGAAAATAAAGACGGTATTTATTCACTTATGCTCACACCCTTTAATGAGGACAGAAGCATTGACTATGATACATACGAAAAATATGCTGATTGGCAGGTTGAACAAGGTGTTGACCACCTTTTTGCTGTTTGCGGTAGTTCAGAAATGACCTTGCTTTCCTTAGAAGAAAGACTCAAACTTGCAACTCTTACTGTTAAACATAAAGGTAACACAACTGTTGTTGCAACCGCTAACATTGAAGCAACCAAAGAAGAAAACCTTGAAGAAATCAAGAAAATGGAACAAACCGGTGTTGACGGTATCGTTCTTACAACAAAAGGTTTCGGCGATGATGACGATAAATTAGTTTCATACATCCGCGAACTTGCTTCAAGCACTACACTCCCCGTTTTCCTTTATGAGTTCCCCGGTTTCCAGCCCCACTTAATGAGTGGTAAGGCATACGGTGAACTTACTAAAGACGGTCTTATCTGGGGTATTAAAGATACAACCTGTACAATGGAAGGCATTCAGTCAAAAATCGACAACAAAGGTGATTCAACAATTATCCAGGCCAATATGCCTTATCTTTGGGATGCTTATGTTGCAGGTGCTCGCGGTGTTATGGCTACACCTACTTCTTGTGGCGGTGCTTTCTTCCAGCGTTTCCACGAGGCTTTTGTTGCAGGCGATATGGCTCTTGCTGAACAACGCTACAATGAAATTATACTTCTTGACAATGCTATTGATAGTGGCTTCTGTGCAAGTGCTAAAGAGCTTATCAGACTTCAGGGTGTTGATACATTCAACTGGTACACAAGAGGCTCACACGATCTTTCAGGCGCTAGACTTCGCTCACTTAAATCATTCCATGATTGGTGCGTTGCAAACGGATTGATGAAATAATTTTAAAACTTTCACCGCAGTAGTGTTTTCTACTGCGGTGTTTTTTACATTGTTGACTAATGTATTAGCGCGTACTGAAATAATATAAACGTAAATTCAATGATTGAAACAATTAAAACTAATCATGGCGGTTTTTAGCCGAGATTTACCCAATCTTAGAACACCCATGTTTCAAAAAGCAAACACAGCAAATACAAATTTGTGATGTGTTTCAGTCACAAGCCGTCTGTTTTTTATTAAGAACTTGTTAATTCCTTGATTATATTTTCACCTTATGTTATACTTGCATTGTTATGGAACGAATATGGATACGGAGTGAATCGGATGATAGATATTAAAGGTCATATTCTTGCGGAGTTTGGTGGTTTTTTAGGTAATTGTGAGCATATTAAACTTAATATTTACTCACGCAGAGCAATAAAAATGCAGGAAACTTGCGTTAAACGCCTTATGCGTAAAAATAAATCTACCGTTTACGGCAAACTTAACAATTTCAAAGATGTTAAATCTATTGAAGATTATCAGCGAATTGTTCCCTTATCTACATACGCTGATTATGATGAATATGTGTGGCGAATGGCTAATGGTGAAAAGGGTCTTATTACAAATATGTTTGTAAGGCGTTTTACTGAAAGTTCAGGCAGTACAGGTAAACAAAAACTCGTTCCCCTCTCCTATTGGGCAGAGTGGGTTTGTCAGTGCTTCAGTTTTAGTGCGCCTGTGGGCTGTGCTGTTAAATGGTTTAAAAAACAAGGCAGACGTTTACCACCGCAAAAGGGTCTTTTAACTGCAGAAACAGGCAGACGAAAAGTAAAGGGCGGTACTATAAGTTGTCTTTCATCCATTCCCCTTTTAAATCTCCGCCCCCTTGTTCCGTTTTTTACTACATCGCCTAAAGAAGTGCTTTTCCCTGCAGCCGATTGTGATATGGATATGCACTATTTAAAACTTCGTTTTGCCCTTATAAATAAAAAGACAAGTTATTTAGGAACTGTATTCATTACAACCCTTGAATCGATGTTCTTTTATATGGAAGAAAACTGGGAAATGCTTTGTGATGATATTGAAAAAGGTATTATAAACGAGAGCATTAAAATGCCCGAAGAACTTCGTAAAAAGTACAACAAAAAACTCAAGCCAATGCCTGAACGAGCAAAAGAACTCCGCAGAGAATTCAGAAAAGGTTTTGATAGTTCTCCCATTATCCCGAGAATCTGGCCTAAGGTTGAGTGGATGTACGGTATGGGTACAGGCGCACTTGCATTTTATGCAAAAAAGTTAAGACGTTACATAGGCGAAGATATGCCTATCCACTATTTGGGCTACACCGCAACCGAGGCTTTTATGGCTGTGCCGATTGAATTAAATTCATACGAATACGTTTTACTCCCCAACAACGGCTTTTATGAATTCAGACCTATCGACTGCGACAGTTATGATAATCTTCTTACAATAAAAGACCTGGAAGTTGGTAAGGAATACGAAATAATACTCACCAATATGAGTGGTTTTTATCGTTATCGCATTGAGGATGTAATTAAAGTTACAGGCTTTTATAATCAATCACCAAAAATCACCTTCTGTTACAGACTTAACCAGATAGCGAATATAAGCGGTGAAAAAGTGAGTTCTCTTGCATTTGATGAGATTGTTGCAAACCTTTCGGAATACATGGACGATTTATATATCGGTTACAGCATTTATCCCGACCGCAGCACTTCACCTGGTCATTATGTATTATTATTAGAAACCGCAGAACCTGTAAGCGACGATAAAAAAGCGCGTTATAACGAAGCGTTTGAAAGAATGCTTTGCAATGGTAACGTAAGCGTTGAACCACTTATTAAAAGCGGTGCTTTGGGACATTGCGAAGTTAAATTCTTAAGACACGGCACTTATGATGATTACCGCGAAGTTTTAAGACAAAGAGGCGCAAACCTCAACCAAGTTAAACCAATTAAAGTTATTGATAACGATGACAAAAAAGATTTCTTCTTCTCACACGTTGAATAAGGTGATTTTATGCCAACTAAATTTGATACCGAAAAAGAAATTATTTCTTTAAGAAACAAAGGTTTAACCGATGAAAAGGTAATAAAAGACCTCATCGAACACAAAAAGAATAATCCTCATCTTTTAAAAAAGCGACTCCCCTGCGAAATGTATGATAAAGTTAATCTTATGTGCAGAAAGTATATGGACAGAATGGCGCGTTTTGAGGTTGACTACGATTTTTACATCGATGAAAAGGCTTTTAAAAATGTTGCAATATGTTGCCTTGAATGTGCACCCTTTATGCATTCACAGGTTATTAAAAGTCCTATTACACCATATTGGAAAGTCTGCGATTATAATATAAACGATATGGTTTTTGCAAAACACGTTGATGACATAGAAAAGGCGAAAAAAGAATTTTTTTCTCGCGAGATTCCCCTTTCAAGCAACGTTCAGATGAACATAGGTCTTTTCTATTGTGAAAATAAAACATACGTCTGTTTTATTTGGAATCATATGTGTTTTGACGGTGGCGGATATAAATCATTCTGGAGTGACTTTTGCAGGAATTATACCGATTATGTACTGAAAGGTAAATCACCCTTAGATTTTTCAATAGGTTCAAGAAAATATACACAGGTTTATAAAGATTTAGGTAAAACCACTGCCAAAAAAGCAAAAAAACAGTTTGCAAATATTTCCCCTCGTGATAATCACATAATGCCGTTTGAAACACTCCAAAAAACAGACAATGTTATTATAGTTTCAAGGGAAATCGATGCAGAACATTTTTCAAAAGCGATTAAATATGCTAAATCTGTCGGTGCAACCGTTAACGATATTCTTGTTGCTGCATATATAGATGCATTAGGTAAAGTTTCGGGAATGAAAGATGATGAAAGCATAAGCATTTCTTGTGCCACTGATTTAAGAAGATATATTAAAGCCCCCTCATCCATCGGATATACAAACCACGTATCATTCATTCATTGTGCACTCGAAGAAAAAGGTAGAGATATTAAAGAAACTCTTATTAATGTTTCAAAAAAAACCAATGAATTAAAGCAAGATGAGTTTATGGGTTTGCACGGTTTACCGCTTTTAAACATTGCATACAAAACTATGGTCTACTTACAGGCAGAGGCGGTTGTAAAGATGTTTTACAGAAACCCTACCCTTTCTGTCAGCAATGTAGGTGCTATTGACACAAAAGCATTCTCGCTGGCTGACAACCCTCCTTTTTCTGCTTTTGTTGCCGGTGCGGCAAAAAATAAACCCTGTGCCGTTATGACGGCGCTAAGCATTAACGGCGTCTTAAAAGCATCAATGTGTTTACGCGGTAACGATAAAGATAAAGAAGTGCTTGAAGATTTCTTTACTGAATTCAAAAAATCAATTGAATCACTATAACTTAACCCCCTGTTTTCAATAACAGGGGGCTGATTTTTTATTCTTTAATTGGTAATTTAACTACAGCTTTAAATAAATCGCCATCAATAACAATTTCAAGAACACCATTTTGAAGATTACATAAATCTTTCGCTATGGAAAGGCCAAGACCATTCCCATCATTTGTTCGTGATTCATCACCCCTTACAAAGCGTTCAGTTAACTCATCTGCAGAAATGTTAAGCGGTTCTTTAGAAATATTTTTAATTTCAAAACAACCATAATCGCCCTCATTATAAACAGTTGCATAAATCCTGGTGTCAGGCGCAGAATATTTTTTGCAATTACTGAGAAGATTTGAGAAAATTCTGTAAGTTTTAGTTCCGTCCGCGAATACAATTGGCGGTTTTTCGGGTTCGGTTAACTTAACTTCATTTCCGTTCTTTTCAAAATCAGGGGTGAACTCAACAATTGCCTGAACTGCCAATTCATAAAGATTAATTTTTGTTTTATTTAATGTAACATTACCGGTAGACACCTTTGAAGCTTCAATCAAATCCTCAACAAGTCGTTTTAATTTAATTGATTGTTGATTTATAACCTCAATATATTTATTCGCATCTTCATCATCAATATCACATTTTGAAAGCAAATCAGAATAAGAAATCAACGAAGTTAAGGGTGTTTTCAAGTCATGGGAAACATTTGTTATAAGCTGTGTTTTCATATGTTCCTTTTTAACAGCTTCCGCAATAGCTATATTTAACTTCTCGTTGTTATCACTTATATTATCCGCTAAAACCGAAAGAGCTTCCGGCACCTTTTCGCCACCAAAATCCACACCTTCTGTTCCTGAGGAGGCTTCAATAATTTTATCAAGTTGATTAATAAACCTTGTAAATGTGTAGATAACAAAAACATTAAAGAACACGTTCCATATTAATAAAAGCAGACCAAAAATCTCAGCATATGTACTAACTATCAATTCTATTCCGATAATCAGTGAAGCCGCATTAACAATTATATATCCGATAAAACATAAAACAGTCTGTATTTTCATTTTCTTCGGCTTATAAGAGAAAGCCGCTTTCATTTTTTTGAAAGGTTTTATAATCAAGCAAATCAAACGAGCAATAAGCGTATTTTTAAAATATGATTCTCCCGCTTTTTTAATGCGCACAACCGAAGCCAGCCATTCTGTGAAAAGCGTTACACAAACAGCCACACAAACATAAAGTAAATATATAAAGGGTTTACTCAACAATATATTGGGAAGGTTATCAAAGTAACCGTAGACTACCAAGAAAACAATAGATCCAATAACACCAAAGCTCAAAATGAAGTGCAAATCATTAGGCATTTTATCAATCATTGCGATAACCGGTTTTTCTGAATCTGCCTTATGACCGCAAAGGCATAGCCAAACAACAAGCATAATTATTGATAATATCAGACAAATAGTAAACCAGACAATAATATTATCATAATTCTTTGACAAATTAGTGTTATAAGCTCTGTATAACCTACCGTATATATCATCGCCACTAAAGCTTTCGTCAATATAGATACAGAGCTTTTTACAAGGATTCTCTTTTAAAGTTGCATCAAATTCGTAATTTTCAAATCCGGATACTTTAATATTTCTTCCTGTATTTAATATGTAGTTATTATAATTACTTAAATTTATCGGTATAGAAGGTATGTTGCTATAAACTTCGCCATCATAGTTTTCTATATAATATTTAAAATTAACCCTTCTACTGAGCTCCTCTGCCGAAAAAGGATCTGCTCTATACTCTCTTAAAAATGCCTCTGCCTGTTCGTCATAGCACATAGCTATATACTTTTTAACATTTTCTTCGGTGTATCCGTAAGCAACATTTAAGCTGAATTCAAAAATTGCGCCATTATCAGAGTTATCTAAAGAAAAACTTTCATAATAATTCGGTCCATCTGCAAATGCATCTGCACGGACTAAGGCATCGTATTTCAAAAACTCGCGACCTTCTGCATTGGCAAGAATCTGCATAGCAAGTTTGACATTTTCCGGATAAGCTTCAGGTACGTAAACAGATGTTGTATATTCTTCAGGTAAAGTTAAATCAATAGTATCGTCATATTCGTAATAGTCCGAATCAAAGTTTTTGACTGCGTATTCAAGCTCACTTTTTATCATTCCGGCTTTATCGTCAAGAAACCTATCGGCAATTTTATTAACAACCTTAGTTTTATTGGTATTAAATGCTTTTGTATACCCTACTGTATTTTGTCTGGCTAGTTCAAAAGCTCTGTAAAAGTCAGTGTTAACCTGACTTACCACAGGATATGTTTCAAAAAACGGAACATCTTTACCCTCAAAGACTTTTTCAAAGCCTAAAAAATATCCGCCGACTAAAATTTTAATCGCAATAACAAACGTTAAACAAAATAGTGCTACCGCAGTTAACCAGCATAAAAACTTTGTGAAAAATGAATACTTAAATTTTCTCAACTTTGTACCCAAGTCCCCACACCACCTTTAAATATTTTGGTTCTTTAGGATTAATTTCTATTTTTTCACGGATGTTTCTGATATGTACCGTAACGGTTTTTTCAGTATGAAAAGCCGGCTCATTCCATACTGCCTCATAAATCTGTGTACTTGAAAGGACTTTGCCTATATTGGTCATAAGGTACTCCAGAATATTGTATTCTCGTGCAGTAAGTTTAACAGGCTCCCCATCAACCATCACTTCCTTTGTTTCGGTGTTGAGGGTCAAACCACCTGTCATAATCATACTGTCGGTCTTTTTAAGGCTACCCAAAGACACATATCGTCTTATCTGAGAACGAACTCTTGCTATCAGTTCAAGAGGGTTGAATGGTTTGGTAACGTAATCATCACCACCGAAACCAAGTCCGGTAATTTTATCGGTATCCTCGCTCTTGGCTGAAAGTAAAATAATCGGAAAATTATACTTTTCTCTTATTTTCAGTGTTGTTCTTAAACCGTCAAGACGTGGCATCATGATATCAAGCACCATACAATGAATTTCATTTTCTGAAACAACTTTCAGTGCTTCAATACCATCAGTGGCTGTAAGAACTTCATAGCCTTCGTTCTCTAAATAAATCTTAATCGATTCGAGAATAGCAACATCATCGTCACAAACAAGTACACGGTACATTTTTAGCCTCCGTAAAACAGGAAATTCACCTTAAATAAATTAAAACACACAATAACCAAAACAAATCAAGGAAAAAGTAAAGATTAAGTAAAGTTTTCAAAAATATTTTAATACATATAATCCGCCTTTTCAATAGAAGATAATTGAAAGTATTGATTTCTTGCATACGTTAGATGTATTATAATAACTGATAATTAAACAGGATGTGGAACAAATGATTAATACAATAAATATTTCATTAAAAAACGCTTCCAAGACTAATAATGGAAAATTTGAGGGTTGGGGTACAAGCCTTTGCTGGTGGGCGCACAGAATCGGATATTCTGATACATTAACCCAAAAAGCTGCAGAATTATTTTTTGGTGAAACAGGTTTGAACCTTAATATTATGCGCTATAACATTGGTGGCGGTGACGCCCCTACCCACTCGCACATAAAAAGAACCGACTCTGCAGTTCCCGGCTGGTTGAAATATGATGTTGAAAAAAATGAGTATGTTTATGATTACACTGCAGACCGCAACCAACTGAATGTTTTAAAAGCAGCTTACGATAAAGCCGGCAAAACTGCTTTTGTTGAGGTTTTTTCTAATTCGCCACCGTATTTTATGACAAAAAGCGGATGTTCCTCAGGTAATTTTAACGCTGATGAAAACAATCTTAAAGACGATTGTTACGCAGATTTTGCCGAATATATTGCACACGTAACAGAATACATCAACAATAAACTGAAGATCAAAGTTTCTTCCGTTTCACCTATGAACGAGCCAAACACAGATTATTGGAAATATTTCAGCGAAAAACAAGAGGGTTGTCACTATGATTGTGGGGAAAGCCAGAACAGAATCATTTTAGAAACAGCTAAAGCGATAAAAAGTAAAGGTTTAAACCATATTCAAATAGTTGCCAGCGACGAAACTTCAACAGATAAACAGTTTGAGGAATACTTAAGTTATACAGAGGATGTTAAAGCGGTTCTTGACAGAATAAGCACCCACACCTACGGAACAGAAAGAATTGCCGAACTCGGCAAACTTATGAGAAAAGAAAACAGAAACATCTGGATGAGTGAAACCGATTGGAGCGACACCGCAGGCGAAAACGCAGGTGAAATGGGAGCTGCATTATGGCTCGCAAAGAAGATAATTTTTGATATAAATAATCTTTCGCCATCTGCTTGGGTAATATGGCTCACAATTGACCATCATAAAAGCAAAAACGGTTATGCAGGAAATAGCGATTCCGGTTTCCCCTCAACGGAAAATGGTTATTGGGGTCTTGCCTTTGCGGATCACGATGAAGAAAAAATTGTATTAACAAAAAAATATTACGCTATGGGGCAATTCAGCAAATTCATACGTCCCGGAGATACAATAATCCATTGTAATGATTATGTTCTTGCCGCATTCAATTGTGTAAATAACGAAATAAAAATTGTTTGTGTTAATGATAAAGCAGAAAGAATCACTGTTAAATTTGACTTTTCAGAATTCAATAAAAAGAGTACTGAAGTTAAAGCAATAAGAACCAGTGGTAATTTTGAAAATGGTGAAAACTGGTCTAAAACAATTGATTTTATACTGGACGATAGTAAATTTACTGCAGAATTAAAAGAAAATTCAATAACTACATTTGTTATTAAATAAAAGATAATGGGCTGTAAAAAAACGAACGTTTTTTACAGCCCATTTTACTATAAAACTATCTCAATTCCAATAAGAGTCATCAAAAGTGTTGGTATCGCTATGATTAATCCGTTTTTCACAAAATCTTTAAAGGAAAGTTTTATACCGTAAATTTTCAAAATTGATGACCACATTATTCCGGCTAATGCACCAACGGGAGTTAAATATGCACCGATATTGGAACCCGCAACGGAGGCAAATACAGCTCTAAGGTAGTCAGCACCCATAAGACCGGTATTATTTAACACAGAGCTAAAAAACACACTCATAGGTATATTATTGATAATATTTGCAACAAAGACAGACAAAAAACCAAATGTAAAAACAGAGTTAAAAGGAACAAGAAAACCCGCTATAATTTTGGTTGCACCTATATAGTCCAAAGTCAAAACCAAAGTGAACATAGAAAGAACAAAAGGCACCAACTCAAAAGGTAACCTTACAAAAGTTCTATATAAAACTTTTGGGTTTTTACGACGTTTTATGTAGACCAAAATAACGCACAGGAAAAGCGACAATGCAAAACCGAATGAAATCAGCCACATAGGAAGCCCTATATAGGAGCTTATTGTTAAAAAGATTGTACATAAAACTAAATGCACAAGTCCCACAACAACTAATTTTTTATCCCGTATCTTATCATTACCACAACTGACTTGAACATCTTGGGACAATTGTTTTCTGAAAAGAAAATATAACACAAAATATGAAGTTAACCCTGCCATTAAAGTAGGAATAGCCATATATTTAAAATAATTTATAAAATCTATGTCAGCAAAAGATGCTAAATATATATTTGTCGGATTTCCTATAATCAACGCCATACTCCACGTATTTGCAGCAACGAATTCTGCAATCAGATAAGGCATGGGATTGATTTTTGCTTTTTTGGAGAAAAAACAAATAAAAGGCGTGAAAGTCAGAATAACTATGTCGTTAGATGTAAAAACAGTTAACACCGAAACGGTTATATATAACAACGTAAACAGAGTTTTTTGACTTCCGTTCGCCTTTGATAACACAATATTTGCAAGATATCTGAAAAAACCCAAGACATCAAGAAAAACCGAAAGAGATGTCATACTGAAAAACAGAATTAATATTTTTATCGGATTAACCGAAGAATCAGCAGTCAATCCGGCTAAAAGTTCGCTCACAGGTATACAACCACTCAAAAGCAAAACAAGTGCACCGATTAAAGAAACCACCCAATATGTAGCAAATTTTACTTTCCCTATTTTAATATCGGGCTTGAATAATACGCAAATTAACACCAAAATCGCGGTAATTGCGCATACAGTTACAGCAAAAAACATATTTCCCCACCAAAACACCAAGGCAAAAAGCCTTGGTGTAATTAAAATAATAAATTATGCATCATGAATTTCATTATGAAGTTCTTGCAAGGATTTTATTTCTGCCACAATCCCTGTTTTCACATCAAAAATACCTTGTACCGATGCCTTAGCACCTGCCATTGTAGTAATATAAGGGATTTTAGCTTTAATAGCAGCTTTGCGAAGATAACTGTCGTCAATAGCGCTATCCTTACCTATTGGTGAATTAACGATAAGTTGAATTTCGCCGTTAGTAATAAGGTCAAGAATATTTGGTCTGCCTTCTTGAAGTTTTTTAACTTTTTTTGCAGGTATATTCGCAGCAATAATACTGTCATAGGTACTTCCGGTTGCAAGTATGTTAAAGTCAGTATTACTGAAAGATCTCGCAATTTCAACTGCTTCTTCCCTATCTCTGGCATTAACCGAAATAAGAACATTACCACAAACCGGTAGAGTGGACTGTGCTGCCTCCTGCGCTTTGTAAAAAGCTTCACCGAATGAACGCGACAAACCAAGAACTTCACCTGTTGAACGCATTTCGGGACCAAGAATCGGGTCTACTTCCTGGAACATATTAAATGGGAAAACTGCCTCTTTTACGCCGTAATAAGGAATAACTTTCTCTTTAAGTTCAGGAACAGGCGAAGGTTTTCCGGTAAGTTCAGAAGTAATGATTTCAGTTGCAAGAGGAACCATTCTTATGTTGCACACTTTTGAAACAAGCGGAACGGTTCTTGAAGCTCTTGGGTTAGCCTCGAGAACATACACTTTGCCATTCTCAATAGCATACTGCATATTCATAAGACCCTTAACATGCATTTCTTCCGCAATTCTGCGTGTATACTCCTTAATTGTGGCAACGTTTTCTTCGCTGATATGCTTAGATGGAATAATGCAAGCAGAGTCACCCGAGTGAACACCGGCAAGTTCAATATGTTCCATAACTGCAGGAACAAAGGCGTGTGTACCATCACTGATAGCATCAGCTTCACACTCTAAAGCATGGTTAAGAAAACGGTCTATAAGAATAGGTCTATCGGGAGTAACTCCGACTGCGGCATTCATATAGCCAACCATACTCTCGTCGTCATAAACTACTTCCATGCCTCTGCCACCGAGAACATATGACGGACGAACCATAACGGGATAACCAATCTTTGCGGCAATTTCAAGTGCTTCTTCTACATTAACTGCCATTCCTGATTCAGGCATAGGAATTTCGAGTTTTTCCATCATTTCGCGGAATAAATCTCTATCTTCTGCAAGATCTATAACCGATGGCGGAGTACCAAGAATCTTAACTCCGTTTTTCTCAAGATCTGCAGCCAGGTTGAGCGGTGTCTGTCCACCAAATTGAGCAATAACACCAACCGGTTTTTCCTTGTTGTAAATGCTGAGTACATCTTCAAGTGTAAGGGGTTCAAAATAGAGCTTATCCGAAGTATCATAGTCAGTTGAAACTGTTTCGGGATTACAGTTAACTATAATAGTTTCAAAACCGAGTTTCTTAAGTGCAAGAGAAGCGTGAACGCAACAATAGTCGAATTCAATACCCTGTCCGATTCTGTTGGGACCACCGCCAAGAATCATGATTTTAGGTTTTTCCTCAGAAACAGGGTTTTTATCCTCACCATTGTAGGTGGAATAATAATATGCATTATTCTCCGTACCGCTTACGTGCACACCTTCCCACTCTTCAACAACGCCAAGTTCAATTCTGCGATTACGAACAACATCCTCGCTTACTTCCAGGAGTTTGCTGATATATTTATCAGAAAAACCATCTTTTTTGGCAGTAATAAGAAGTTCATCAGAAGGTAAAGAACCTTTGTGCTTAAGAATTTCTTCTTCCTCTTCAACGAGTTCTTTCATCTGCTTAATAAAATAATGTTTAACTTTTGTTATTTCATGTATTTCTTCAACAGTCGCACCTTTGCGAAGTGCTTCGTACATAATAAAGTGGCGTTCGCTTGAAGGTGTGATTAAAAGTTTAAGAAGCTTTTCCTTTGAAAGTTCATTGAAGTTTTTAGCATAACCCAATCCGTAACGTCCGGTTTCAAGACTCCTGATAGCCTTTTGGAAAGCTTCTTTATATGTTTTACCGATACTCATAACCTCGCCTACTGCGCGCATCTGTGTACCGAGTTTATCTTCAACTGCTTTAAACTTTTCAAATGCCCAACGTGCAAATTTAATTACAATATAATCACCATCAGGAACATATTTATCAAGTGTGCCATACTTACCGCAAGGAATATCTTTCAATGTAAGTCCTGTTGCAAGCATTGCTGATACAAGAGCAATTGGAAAACCTGTAGCCTTGGAAGCCAATGCGGAAGAACGTGATGTTCTGGGATTGATTTCAATAACAATAATTCTGTCGCTTACAGGATCATGTGCAAACTGAACATTGGTACCGCCGATAACCTGAACGGATTCGACAATTTTAAAAGCCTGTTCTTTTAAACGTTGCTGACATTCTTCAGATATGGTAAGCATTGGAGCAGAACAGAAAGAGTCACCTGTATGAACACCCAGCGGGTCAATATTTTCGATAAAGCAAACAGCTATCATATTATTGTCTTTATCGCGGACAACTTCAACCTCAAGCTCTTCCCAACCGAGAATAGACTCTTCTACAAGAACTTGTCCCACAAGACTCGCTTGAAGACCTCGGGCACAAACAGTTTTAAGTTCGTCCTTGTTATAAACAAGGCCACCGCCTACACCCCCCATAGTATAAGCAGGACGTAATACAACGGGATAACCTAAAGTATCGGCAATTCTGAGAGCATCCTCAACAGAATACGCAACTTCGCTGCGTGCCATTTCAATACCAAGCGCATCCATAGTCTTTTTGAATTCAACTCGGTCTTCACCGCGTTCAATAGCATCAACCTGGACACCAATTACTTCTACATTATATTTATCTAGTATACCTGCTTTATAAAGTTCTGCGCAAAGATTCAGACCGGATTGTCCACCTAAATTTGGTAACAATGCATCAGGGCGTTCTTTGATAATAATTTGTTCAAGACGATTAACATTCAACGGCTCGATGTAAGTTACATCTGCAATTTCCGGGTCAGTCATTATAGTTGCAGGGTTAGAGTTTACAAGTACAATTTCGTAGCCGAGGTTACGAAGAGCTTTACACGCCTGAGTACCTGAATAATCAAACTCACATGCCTGTCCGATTATAATAGGACCTGAACCAATAATTAAAATTTTATGAATATCTGTTCTTTTTGACATACAAAAACCTCCCAAACAGATAATTTAAAAATATTATACTCGGATATTTTGGGAAAATCAATGAGAAATAAACAACATTTTATCACATCGAAATTTATCTTTTAATTCAATCGCAAAAACTAAAATAATTATAGATTGACTTTAATATATTCATCAATGAATATGGTTTCTTTTGTTACAACAGAGTCCACAGCAAGTATTTTTACACCTTTTTTTGCTGCGTTTCTTAAAGCTTCACCAAAAGCATAGTGAGTAATATCATTGGGAGCGAACTCATTTACACCTTTCATCTGTATAACAAACAGTATAAATGCTTCGTAACCATCATTCAGGCAAGACATCAGCTCGTTAATGTGTTTAATGCCTCGTTCAGTAGGTGCATCAGGAAACATTGCTACACCACCCTTTTCAAGAGTAACACCTTTCACCTCAAGAAAAACTTTTCTATCTCCGTCTTCTATATAAAAATCGAATCTCGAATTCTTGTACTTAACCTCCCTACGAATAACCGCTTTAGAAGAAAATAGTATATTGTTTGCTTTTAGCCATTCTTCCGTAACATCGTTTGGAATCTGCGAATCCATATTTATCAGTATAGTTTTGTTTTTAGTGATTTTTTCAACAGCTATCAAGTCATATTTGGTTTTTCTGTCAGGGTTATCGGAAACACTAAGGTATACTTTCGCACCTTTAATTAATAATTCCTTACATCGACCTGTATTTTTCACGTGAACAAATTCTTCTTTTCCGTCCACGAAAACTGTTGCAATAAATCTATTAGGGCGTTCAATAAAAACGCCCTCTTTAACCTTTTGGTATTTAATAATACTTCCTCCTGACATTTAATCAGTTTAAAAGAACATCACAAACTAACATTAAGCAAAAGCCCACAAGAAGTGCATAGGTAGCACCGCGTTCATTACCATGGGCGTGTGTTTCGGGTATAATTTCATCACTTGTAACGTAAAGCATTGTTCCGCCTGCAAAAGCTAAAGCGAAAGGCAATATAAACGATGCAACACTGACCGCAAAGTAACCCAATAATGTACCGATTACTTCAACAAGACCTGTTGCCATAGCACAAATAAAAGTCTTTTTGGGTGAAACGCCAGCCGCTATCATAGGTCCGATAATAACCATACCTTCAGGAATATTCTGTAATGCAATACCGCCTGCAATAAGCAACGCTTCACCTGTATCACCTGCACCGAAACCGACACCCGCAGCTATACCCTCAGGGAGATTATGAATGGCAATAGCCATAACAAAAAGCAAAACTTTATTTAGTTTATCATTACCAGTATGTTCTTCGCTATCAACACCCACCAACTTATGCATATGAGGAACAAGCTTATCAATAAGGTTAAGGCAAAGTGCACCAACAAAAATGCCGATAACTGTAATTATTACACCGTATTTTCCGCCATACTCAACAGATGGTATAATAAGCCCTAACACCGCTGCGGCTAACATAACACCGGCTGCAAAAGATAAAACTATATCGCTGAATTTATGGGAAATCTTTTTAAATATAAATCCTATTATAGATCCAATCATTGTTGCACCGCCGACTCCCAAAGCGGTAAGTAACACAAGTCGCATATTTCCCTCCGAGTTATTTATTTAATAAAAAATCGAGTAATGCTTCGCAACCCTCGGTTACATCCTTAAACGTAACTTCAAAATTCCCGCTATACCAAGGGTCTGCAACATCACCGGGACTATCCGTAAAATCCATTAATTTATAGATTTTTTCTCGGCGGTCTGCCCCTAATATGATATGCATATTACGGATATTTGCCCTATCCATCCCTATAAAATAATCATAATTATCATAGTCATCGTATTTTAACTGAACAGCTCGTTTACCTTCACAGGAAATGCCGTGTTGAGCTAATATTCTTTTTGCCGGTGGATATACAGGATTACCGATGCCATTCCAAATTTCTTCTGTACTTGTTGCGCTGGAAGAAACGATAAACTTGTTTTGCAGACCTTTTTTAATAAGTATATCTTTAAATATAAATTCTGCCATAGGACTTCTGCAAATATTTCCGTGACAGACAAACATTATTCTGATTTTATCCATCTTCATACCCAATTAAATTTATATCCGTTTGCACCTAGTTCAAAATGATATTTAGCAATACCCAGATCCATTTTTGAATATGGACCGAAAAGCGCTTTCGCTTTTACGTTTTCTCCCTTTAGCGAAAAATGAAATTTTTGTTGATTCATAGCAGTCGGCGCAGTCAGAACTGCATCCATAGCATTTTTAAACCATTCCGGCATCTCACCATTGCAACTACAAAGTTCGTTCAAGGGTTTATTTTTATGAGGTTTGCCTTGATGAATACCGTAACCGAGAGAAATAACAATATAAAGTTTTTCACCTTTATCTATTTTTATATCGACTTTATTCTTGCTATAAGTCAATGCAACCCAACATGAATTTACTCCTAAACTTTGAGCAATAAGAACCAACTTTTCACCATAATAGCCTATCTCTTCATCTTTACCCTTTTTACCAACTGCAACTATATAATCAGTACATCCGCTGAAATGGCCATAGGAAGCCATTTTCCCGGAAAAAGCCTCAGGTTCATTGGTTATAAGAATGAATTTCAAACCACTTTCACGGTTCACATCTTCAATCGCAGCATTTAAACTTTTAATATGTTCAGCGTTTAAAGGTTCATCTGTATATCTTCTGACGGAGTTCCGCTCTTTCATAGCTTTAACAAAATCCATAAAACCACCTCAAGAAAATTGTTTTTATAAAAAATCAAATATTTCTACTTAAAATAATTATAACATACTTTTTTAAATATTTATATATTGTAGAAGATTTTTTTATGTGATATACTTACGACATCGAGTAGGAGTGATTAAATGAATAAACTAAGATTCGGTATTGTAGGCACAGGAAATATTGCTCACAGATTTGCAGAAGCAATAAAAAATGTACCTCAGGCAGAACTCGTTGCAGTCGCATCAAGAACAAAAGAAACCGCAGATAAATTTGCAAACGAATTTAATATTCCTGTCAGATTCAGCAGTTACAAAGCAATGGCAAAATCCGATGTTATAGATGCCGCATATATAGCTGTTCCGCACTCCGGACATGCAGAGTGCTCAATCCTTATGATGGAAAACGGCAAACATGTTATATGTGAAAAGCCTTTAGCAGTTAACGCTAAAGAAGTTGAAAAAATGATTGAAACAGCAAAAAGCAATAACGTTTTTCTTATGGAAGCCATGTGGGCACGTTTAGTGCCCGGTACCATAAAAATGTTAGAACTTATCGAAAACGGCTTATTGGGCGAAATTCGTGGTATTGAAGGCAAATTCTGCTACACAATGGACGAAGACGAAATGGAGCACCACGTTTTAAAAAGTGAACACGGCGGCGGCTCACTTCTTGATGTTGGTTGCTATGGTTTGAGTTTCGCAAGTTGGTATCTAGGCAAAGATATTGAAGCGATAAACGCACAATGCGATACATATAACGGTGTTGATAGTCACACTTGTGTAATTTTGAAGTATATAAACGGTGCTATTGCCGACCTTTCAAGCGCAGTTCTTTTAAGAAAACCTAACGAAGGATATATATACGGTACAAAAGGTTACGTTCATTTCAATCGGTTCTATGCACCGCAAGAACTTGAAATTCATCTGCTTGACGGTACAAATAAAAAAATCTCTGTCCCCTATCTCGGAAACGGCTTTGAAGAACAAATAATTCATATGTGTGAATGTGTAGATAAAGGATTAACAGAGAGTCCGGTCAATACATTTGAACAATCAATTTTCATTGCTGAACAGATGGATGAAATAAGAAAAATTCTGGGAATTGTATATCCCCAGGATTAACAAAAAGGAGCAAACATGTTTTCTATACTAGTTGTAATTTACGTTGTCTTTATCTCTCTTGGACTGCCCGATTCACTTTTCGGCGTTGCCTGGCCCGTAGTTCACAAAGATTTTCTTGTACCCGAAAGTTTTGCCTCTGTTTACAGTATTGTAACAGGTGTCTGTACAGGCGGTATAAGTCTTATTGCGGGAAAACTAATCAGAAAATTCGGAACACCTAACGTTACTTTTGTTTCAATTCTTCTGACCGCTTGTGGACTTTTAGGTATAAGCTTCGCCCCTAATATTTGGGTTATGATGATTTTCACCGTTATTATGGGATATGGTGCAGGTGCAATCGATACAGCTCTTAACAACTATATATCCCTGCATTATGAAGCAAGGCATATGAGTTGGCTCCACTGTTTTTGGGGTGTTGGTGTAACCATTAGTCCACTGATTATGGCACAATTCCTTGACGGAAATGCAGGTAATTGGCGTGGTGGATACAGAACCATAGCTATAATTCAATTCTGCATAGCGTTAATAGTAGTTTTTTCTTTGAAAAAATGGAAAAATCACGATAAAACCGCAGAAAACACATCTGAAAACGAAAATGAAGGTACTAAAAAAACAGGTAATATTTTCAAAATTAAAGGTGTAATCACAAGTATCCTTTCTCAAGGTCTTTATTGCAGTATGGAATTTCTTATAGGTACTTGGGGTGCTTCGTTCCTTGTTAATGCACACTCGGCTACTCCCGACGTTGCTGCAAGATGGGTTTCTTTATACTATGGTGGTATAATGTTGGGTAGACTGATATCAGGCTTTATATCATTAAAAGCAGATGACAAAACACTTATACGCGGTGGAATTTGCACCGCATTTATGGGAATTGTCATCCTACTTTTACCGCTTGGAACAGCTTCTTATTTTGGTTTATTGCTTATCGGTATCGGTTTTGGACCCATTTTCCCAAGCATACTTCACAGTGTACCTGACAGATTCGGAAAAGAATTTTCTGCAGATATTACAGGATTTCATATGGGTGGTGCATATGCAATAGGTTTTGCAGTTCAATTAGCATTCGGCTACATCGCAACAGCTACAACCTTCAAAATCACACCATATGTACTTTTAATCTTTATAACTCTGCTCTTCATGGCAAACGAAACAACTCTAAAACTTATTAAATCGAGGGATTCAAACAAATGAAATCAGCTTTAATCCTTGAAGGAGGCGGAATGCGTGGGTTATATACCGCAGGCGTGCTTGACGTTTTAATGGAACATAACATTGAAACCGATGTTGCCGTGGGTGTTTCCGCAGGTGCACTTTTCGGAATAAATTATAAATCAAAACAAATCGGTCGCGTTTTAAGATACAACTTAAAATATGCAGGAGTCAGCGAAAATTTAGGTATTAAATCATTTTTAAAAACAGGAAACTTAATGAGTAAACAATTTTATTTTTATGATTTACCCTTCAAATTAGACGTGATGGACACTGAAACATACAGAAACTGTAAAACACAATTTTATGCAGTTGTAACGAACCTTAATACCGGACTTCCTGAGTACAAATCAATTTACGACCTTGATAACAAAGAGTGTATGGAGTATTTAAGAGCTTCCGGTTCTCTCCCCTTTGTTTCAAAACCTGTTGTCATAAACGATATTCCGTACCTTGACGGCGGTGTTTCCGACAGCATCCCGGTAAAACATTATATTGACGAAGGTTACGATAAAATTATTGTGGTTTTAACAAGGCCTTCAGGGGTCAGAAAAACCGGTCAAATACATGGAACCGATATTTTTTACAAACAATATCCGAAGTTTGCAAAAACTTTAAAAAACAGAAATTCAGACTACAGTAAACAATGCGATTTAGTTGATGAACTTGAAAAAAGCGAAAGAATAATAGTTATTCGACCTTCCGAATTAATTAATGTTAAAATTACAGAAAAAGACAGACGAGTTCTTCAAAGCATCTACGATTTAGGTGTTAAAGATACAACATCCAAAATACATGAAATCAAGAACTATCTGGAGGAAAACGTATGAGTAAACGAATAATATATAAACACGTTGCAGTTATAGGTATTGATGGCATCGGCAATTTTAACACAAAAACGCACACACCAAACTTTGACAGAATCTTTGAAAATGGCGCTGTAACCAACTATGGTCTTTCGATGGACCCGACTATCAGTGCAGAAAACTGGGGTGCAATGCTTCTTGGTGCCGAACCCATTGTTCACGGACTTACTAACAATTCATTAAGAAACCACGATCACAACAGCGAATTACTCCCATCATTATTCAAAAGAATAAAAACTGCAATTCCCAATGCTACATTTGCTTCATATTGCAACTGGACGCCAATTAACCTCGGATTAATTGAAAAAGATTTAGACGTTGACAAATACACAAACGAAAACGATAAAGAACTTACAGATAAAGTTATTGAATGCGTAAAGGACAAACCCACGTTTTTATTTGTTCACTTTGATGAAGGTGACGGTGCAGGCCACAGATACGGCTACGGCAGTAAAGAACACCTTGAAACCATTGCATACGAAGATGAGCAAACGGGCAGAATTTTTAAAGCATACGAAGATACAGGTATACTTGATGACACTTTATTTATCGTTATTTCCGACCACGGCGGATATGAAAGAAGTCATGGCGGATATTCAGATACCGAAAAATATATTTTCTTCGGTGCCAGAGGAAAAGGTATACAAAAATCTCAAGTGCAAAATATGAGAACAGTTGACCTTTATTCAATTGTTCTTTATGCCTTTGGTATCGACATACCTGAATATAATTTAAAAGGATTCTGTTCACAGGTACCGCTTGGTATTTTCCCCGAATACAAGGGTGAATACATTAAAATTGAGGGTAAACCCTATAATCCTGAAACCAAACCAACTCCCGAATATCGTTCCGAAAAGGGTCTGAGTTCTTTTATCCCCGAAGAAAAAACTAAACTCGCTCTTTTCTTTGATAATGACTTTAATGACATTACAGGTAAGCACTCACCCGTTCAACACGGAACAGTTAAATTCTATTCTGAGGGCATACGCGGTGCCAGAGGCGAGTTAGGAAACAACGGACACCTTATCTATGATAGTGTTAAACTCGGCTCAGAGAGTTTCACAATAGCTGTATGGATAAAAATTGACCGCAAGTTAATTGATGAGCCGGCAATACTCGCAAATAAAAACTGGAGCGGAAGACGTTGCACAAGAGGTGTGCTTCTTGCACTTAGATGCTCCAACACCGCTTTAAACATAGGTTGCGGTGATGATGACTTTGACTTCGTAACACCATTCCCACCGGAAATTTCAACAGGTTGGGTTCACGGACTTTTTGTAGTTGACAAAGAAAACCGCAAAGTTCAGACATACTATAACTTTAATCTTTGTCACGAAACCGAACTAGAACCTCAATACCTTGTTGAACTTGACAATCTCCCCTTTACTGTCGGTAACGACGGTTTGGGAACATACAACAATGAAATTGAGCAAATTTTCAATATTGATGATTTGTTTATCTTCAGTGGTGCTTTTGGCGAAGATGAAATAAACAAATTAAAAGAATATTACGATACATATTAATTTGGAGTAAATAATGTTAAAAATACTAATTTGTTTAATAGCCGGAGCAGGTGCGGGTTTCGGCACAGGTATTGCGGGACTTTCGGCAGCTGCGGTTATTGCGCCAATGTTGATAACATTTTTAAATGTAGAGCCTTATGAAGCAATCGGCATTGCACTCGCTTCAGACGTTTTAGCTTCGGCTGCATCAGCCTACACCTATAAAAAGCATGGGAATATTGATGTTAAAAATGGTATAGTGATGCTTGTAACTGTTATGGCATTTACGGTTATAGGTAGTTTGGCGGCATCTTATTTGCCACAAACTACTATGGGCAACTTTTCAAAAATCTCAATGCTTTTGATGGGGATAAAGTTCATAGCCAAACCCGTTATGGCGGCTAAAGAAAGTAATATTAAACGAACCAAAAAGCAAGCAATAATACAATCTCTTATTTGCGGTATACCCATAGGTCTTATATGCGGTTTTGTAGGCGCAGGCGGCGGTATGATGATGCTAATCATACTTTCTACCGTTCTCGGCTATGAATTAAAAACCGCAGTAGGTACAAGCGTATTTATTATGACATTCACCGCTTTGACAGGCGCAGTTTCTCACTTCGCTATCGGTGGTGGTATTACGGATTATTCAATACTTATTCTCTGCATTATTTTCACACTTACAGCAGCGCGTATAACCGCAAAATTTGCCAACAAAACCACACCTAAGGTTATGAACAGAGCGTTAGGTTTCGGGCTTTTAATAATGGGTATAGGAATGTTAATTTTTGATTATCTGACATAACCAAAAAACAGTAGCACAAAATTCTGTGCTACTGTTTTTTATGTAAAATCAATTTTATTCTTTCTTTTTTCTGTCGTGAATAATCATACCCACAACGGCAAAACCCATCTGAATAAGGTGCGTTATAAGGACAACATAGTTCATTGAAACAACGTCATATGTACACCACATAAGCATATTCATAATATTCCAAAAACGATACTTAGCACCGTTTTTCTGCCCGATACACATAACAAAGGCAAGACAGCCTAAAATTGCAAGTGCACAAAGAACAATCTGAATCGGTATTAGCTTAAAACCACCCTCAAAAATGACCATATTTTTGAAGTTAACAGCGACATTGATACCGACAAAGGCTAAGCCGTAAAACACCACCATTGGGCGCGGAACAGGCTTATTTTTACTGTCAAACAGGAAATTGACAATTGAGAAAACGGCACCCGTAAGGCACGAAGCAGCGCCATTAATACCCTGCCCTTGTAAAAGATAACCAATAGCAACAAAAGCATTACTGAGGAAGGCAAGGATAAGTATAACCTTCATACTTTTACCCTTCAACAAGTACGAAGCAATAATTGCACCCATACCAAGAAAAACAAAAATAGAACCAATAGGCTCAGCAATTATACCTTGGATATAATCCAAAAACATATTTTCCATAACATACTCCTAACAAAAAACTTTGGTTATTATAACACAAGGTAAAATTAAGTGCAAGGTTTAACGAATAATTAATTACCCAAAAGCAAGTTTATAAAGCCAAAACCAAAATAACAATATATTTGTCGATTAATGTGATTCACAGTCAATTATCATTCATGATTTAAAACATAAGTAAAATCATCATTGCGAAAGCTTTTTGATGCGCGCTAAAGCGTGATGATATACAGACCTACGGACTGATGAGATACAACAATGGCAAATTTGCCATTGTTGATGATATGCCATTGCTTTCGCAATGGATAAAAAAATTCCAAGTCTTCGGACTTGGAATTTTTTTGGCAGTACGTCTTATTTTAGAAACATAGTACATTCAACTCGACAAATTGGAATTTGTCAGTTTACCCTACCTATCATATCAAGAGGGATTTCTTTAAAATCAGGAGCATCTTTTCTGATTTCATCAATATCTTTGATATTATAGTCTCCGTTATCGGGATCGACAAAGATTTCATCGCATTTACCTACATTATATATTGCATTTTCGCTTATATCGCTGAACCTCCAGACAGAGCTGTAAACTTCGCCATAATCCATATTTTTATTAATAATAATATTATTTTTGAAGGTACTTGTAGGATTGGGGATATAATCAGGTGAATCTGATTTTGAAATATCGTCTGTGCAGTTCTTGTATTCGGGGAATGCATTTTGCCAAGCTTCACTTTGCCAAGGTGAATTATAGAGTGCTTCCCACATATCACCACTGCCGACGTGAGCGTGAGTAAACCAACCGTTTTCAAGAGCACCTTCTCTTGCTCTGTCATCAAACCTCAGAGCATTGTTGCCGGGGTTAACAATGATGTTATTGGTTATGACGTTATCTCTGCCGCCGCCGACGTGAATTGAATTGCTGGGAATATTGATAAGAAGATTACCGTAAATCTGATGACCTGAAACCGCATCATCAAGATAAATACCATCGGGTCTGTGACTTTCCGAACCGACGTTATAAATACAGTTGTATCTTACAACGTTTCCGTACCATACCCAGCTTCTTCCCGAATAAATTGCACCTGCATCATCCGAAAGAAGGCATACATCGTGGATAAGATTATATTCAATAATATGATTGTTACCTTTGTAAGTAATTGCCTCGTGAGGAGAGTTCGCCATTTCATTGTGAGAACAAATATTTCCCACGCCCTCAAGAGTAACGGCAGGCTGATAGGTCTGGTAAATTTCCGACCAATCGTGGATGTAATTGTTGTCAGCCTTGCTGTTGCCGGGAGTAAGAGTTTCTGTATCGCCACCGGAAATAATAATTCCGCCCTTTCCGGTACGGGTAATTTCGTTGTTAAATGCAAGGTTGTCGCTTCCGTTCATAATGAGAGCATTGCCTGCAACATTTTTTATAAGACAATTCTGAACGGTATTGTTATCGCCTGTTATAACTACGCCGTCGCTTCGTGTTCCTTTTACGGTTAATCCGTCAAAGGTGATGTAATCAGCCTCGGAATTTATTACGGGATTGAGTGAGAGTGAAAGAATAATTTCTGCATTATCCTTGTTTTCAGGTTCCCACATACAAAGGAGTCCCTTTTCTCTGTCGAGATACCATTCTCCGGGCGCAGAAAGTTCTTCAAGAACGTTGAAAAAATAGTACGGTGCATCAGTTTTTGTTCCGTAAAGACTAACAAACCTGGGAGTAAGCTCACGAGTATCTTTATCAAAATTTCCTATGGGAGTTGAAGCATCCGCCCAATCATATTTCCAATAGCCGAACATCCACACAT